>CALCCD010000031.1 GCA_937899645.1 uncultured cyanobacterium
GGGTTGCTGTTCGTCCTCTAACCACCCTCCCTTAACCGAGCGCTTTTCTCCGCCCTCCCCTTATTCTCTTGTGGTTTCCTTGCGGTTCCGCCCACGACTCCCAGCTGCATTTATTCCCAGTTTTGAGGCGATCGATCAATTTCGGGCGATCACGCGCCATCAAGTCAACCGTGGCCTATTCGACGACTTCACCACCGGCGCAGCGGCTAGCCGGATCGTCAGCACCAGCATCGGCAACGCTAACGGTGACGCCAGCGCTGGGCTCGGTTTCACCGCAGGCCGTTGCAGCAGTTTGACCGGCTTTATCGTTGCCATCGGGGAAGACAATCACGGCACCGATGTAGTCGCGGACAGTCTCTTGGTCTCGTGCTTCCGCCACGACGGTCGCGAGTTCGGACGTCGGAGCCGGAGTCATACCAAAGGTGTAGTTGTTGCCCTCAGTCGGAATACCAATTTCAAGCTCCACGAAGTCGGTCGCGAAGGCGGGATTTTCCAGACGGAACGCCTGCTGCGCGCGGTTGACGGCACCAACGTTGTTCTTACCTTCAGCCTGGCGCGCTTTCGCAGCTTGGTTCAGGAACGAAGGCAGCGCGATCGCGGCCAGAATACCGATGATGATGATAACGACGAGCAGTTCGATCAGGGTGAAACCTTCGTTGGCTGCTTTCTTGCTGTTCAAGTGTTGCAGGAACTTAGCTTGGAAGTTGGCGTTCATTTTGAGGCGACCTCTTATGTTGCGTAGGAGTTCGTTGCGAGTTCGTTCGTGATTTTAGATTACCCAGCTCGAGCTAAATAGCGATCGCCTGGAGCAAAAAAAAATTCTCGCGACGGGTTTAACTGCGCTGAAACCCGGCTGGATGGGCGTTTGTCAGGAATTTGGTAGCGGCCAGCTCGCGCACCCAGCCAGCATCGCGCAGCAAATTCAACGTTGCTTTTGAGATTGGGACGCGCTTGATTTTGGTCGATGGGTTCATTCAGGTCGGGAAAAATCGGAGACGGGTCGGAAGAAATCGGGTAGAAGGAGCAGGTTACGCGACCCGATACCGGCCTGTCTCGTTGCGATTCTTGTTTTTAGGTATGAATCTTTGCAAACCCCATTGCTAGGGTTCTCGGGATGTCAACGTCAGTCCGTTCGTGTGGCCGAGCGCCTGGAGCAAAAACGCCCACTTATCGACCACCTCTTCAATTTGCTTGCTGGTCGGCTTGCCCGCGCCGTGTCCCGCTCGGGTTTCGATACGGATTAGCTGTGGCCGATCGCCCCCATTCGCGGCCTGGAGCGCGGCGGCGAACTTGAAGCTGTGTGCGGGAACTACGCGATCGTCGCGATCGGCGGTAATCACCATCGTCGAAGGATAGGCCGTCCCCGGTTTCAGGTTGTGCAGCGGCGAGTAAGCATACAGCGCCGGAAATTCGTCGGGATCTTCCGGCGTGCCGTACTCCGAACACCACGCCCAGCCGATTGTAAATTTGTGGAAGCGCAGCATATCCAGCACGCCCACCGCCGGAAGCGCCGCCGCGAACAGATCTGGGCGCTGCACCATACAGGCTCCGACGAGCAGCCCGCCGTTACTGCCGCCGCCGATCGCCAGTTTTTCTTTCGTGGTGTAGCCCTCAGCGATTAGCCACTCGCCCGCTGCAATAAAGTCATCGAAGACGTTCTGCTTTCGGTCTTTCATTCCCGCCTCATGCCACGCTTCGCCGTACTCGCCGCCGCCGCGCAGATTCGGAATCGCCAAAATCCCGCCTTGCTCGATCCACAAAAGCTGACTTACGGAAAAGCTCGGCGTCAGCGACACGTTAAAGCCGCCGTAACCATAAAGATAAGTTGGGTTCGTGCCGTCGCGCTCCAGGGTCTTGAGATGCGTTACGAACATCGGCACGCGCGTCCCGTCTTTGCTTTCGTAAAACACTTGCTCCGTGACAAAGCGATCGCAGTCGATATTTACGTCTGGCTGGCGGAAAATCTCGCTCTTGCCCGTAGCGCAGTCGTAGCGGTAGATCGTCGTCGGCGTCGTAAAGCTGGTAAAGACATAAAACGTTTCGGTATCGGTGCGCTTGCCCGAGAATCCGCCGATCGAGCCGATTCCCGGCAGCTCCACGACTTGGCGATCGCTGCCATCCAGCGCGAAATGCTCCACCTGATTTTTCGCATCCACCAGGTAGGCCACGTAAAACCGTCCGCCCAGCGTGCTGACCGAGCGAATTGTATTACCGGTTTCGGGAATCAGCTCGCGGCGAGCGCCCGTTGCAACATCGATCTCAACGACTTTGCCCTTCGGCGCGCCATCGTTCGTCTCGAACCAAAAGCGCGTCCCGTCGTTATCGATAAAGTCGTAGGCCGCGTCGAAGTTATCGATTAGCTCCACCAGCTCGGCGCTCGGATCGCTCAGGTCTCGATAGTAGAAGCGATTCGTCCGCGTTGTATCGCGCCACACCGCCACCACCAGATAGCGCCCGTCATCGCTAATATCCGCGCCCGAGCCCCATTGCGGCTCCTCTGGAAAATCCAGAACTAGCGCATCTTCGCTTTGGGGCGTGCCGAGGCGGTGGTAACAGAGCTTCTGAAACTCGTTTACGTCCTGTAGCTCGCTGGTCGGCGCGTCGTAGCGACAGTAATAGAAGCCCGCCGCGTCGTGCGTCCAGGCCGCACCCGAAAACTTCGACCATTCGAGCGTATCGCCTAGATCCTCGCCCGTTTCAATGTCGCGAACGCGCCAGGTGCGCCAGTCCGAGCCGCCCTGGGACAAGCCGTAGGCCATGTATTTACCGCTCGGGTCGATCGACACGCCCCCCAGCGCCACCGTGCCGTCTTCCGAGAGCGTGTTCGGATCGAGCAGTACGCGCGGCTCGCCGCCTAAATCCTCCAAAACGTAGAGTACGCTCTGATTTTGCAGGCCGTCATTTTTATAGAATAAGTAGCGATCGCCGCGCTTGGAAGGCGCGCTGTACTTGGCGTAGTTCCAAATTTCCGTCAGCCGTTCCCGCAGCCGCTCTCGATCGGGCAGACCTTCAAGATAGCCCGTCGTCAGTTCCACCTGTGATGCAATCCAGGCCGCCGTCTCGTCGCTGTCTCCATCCTCCAGCCAACGATAAGGATCGGCCACCGCCGTGCCGTGGTATTGCTCGACGCAATCGATCGTTTTGGTCTCGGGGTAGTTCATGACTGTAAAGACGGGTTGGTGACGATCGGGAGCTGGCGCTCGCCCGATGCTGAGATGTTAATTCGCGTTTCTTTTACTATTCTGTCGAAATTTCGCCGAAATCGCGCCGCACGTTCTGCCACACCTCGAAGACCGGCGATCCTCACGTCGAGATGCTACGGCCTCGCCCCGATCGCAGCGTGAAGCACAGCGAAACCTCGGCTCAACACGAGCCGGTAGTGATGCAAGGTAACAGAATTTCCGATGTGCAGCACTTGGCAAATGGTGGTTTCAGCCATTCAGCGCCATTACGCTGCATCACCACCCACGAGCCGTCTTGGCTAAGCCCCCCAACAACAGCCGACAGACCGAGCAACCTGACTGAGTATTTCTACTTGGGGCACGGCAATGGAAGCCGCTCGAAAGTTATTTTCCTCAGTACTCAATAGCTGACTGCTGGCTGTGATTTTGCGATCGCTATGACCGATCCCCAGCTTCGACGGAGGAGTGAGATACCGCTTCAGCTGACATGAACTAAAGATGTGATTAATGCCGACCAAATCGAACGACTTCAATGTCAAACTTCGAGCTTTTAAGTGTTGTAAATGCCGAATTAGTGCACTTAACACACGTGGTAATTTATTGCCACGCTAAGTAAAAATCAGAGATAAACTCATTCGCTCTCTCGTCACGATCTCCCAATTTTGATAGCGCTCCGAGCGCGAGGTTGCGGCAGTCAGTGCATGAGCCCGTCGGTAGAAGGGAAGTCGCGATCGGTATTCGCGTCAATCTCGATCGGTATTCGTGCGCGCGATCGCCCGATCGCCAGACAGTAGCTTTTGCTGGCGCTCTGCCGATCTCACGCCGCAAAACCTCGAACCTCTCCGGCATGGCGGCGACAGTAGCAAGCGAAGCTGCCTGAACTCGTGAAGCCGCACAACGCAGTCGGGAAGAGCGATCCCATTGCCAGCAGGAGGCGATCGTCACGAATAAAATCGCAGATCGGGCAGATTAAGATTAATAACGGTTGCGGGAAACACTAAATCTCGAATGGCGGTTTTTCGTGAGATCTTGATAGTCTAGGGAGGCTAGATATCGACTCCTCGAAAAGCGATCGAAAAGCGATCGGAACTCGGATTTTCCGGCTCTCCGCTCGAGTTCGATCTTTGGGGATCGCGTCTTAGCTGCGGCTTCCGCACGACGTTTCACGACACGTATCAGAGAGAACATTATGGCCCGCAAGCGTAAGAAAACTTTCCCCTGTGGACACAAAGGCTACGGACAGATCTGCCATCGCTGTGCCGAGGAGGCGAAGCTCAAAGAGAGAGCTCAAGAGGTGAAGGCGCAAAAAAAACAAGCGAAGCAGGTATGGAAGAAAACTTTTGAGAGCGATCCGATCGATCTGACAGGGTTAATGCCAAATCTTGTCGTTAAAGCCAGAAATATTATTCACTCACTACACGATGGTCAAGACTACCGAGATTTCGGCGGAAAACGGCTGAATTACGATCGGCAAGTGATCAGTATTCCTTTAAATCGGGACTATCGGATGATCTGTCACGATATAGATGGAAAACCTACGCCAAAGAGCGTTGTTTCCCACGAAGAGTACAACCGTACTAAGCCTGGAGCTTAAGTCGGGCCGCGATCGAGCGAATCCCGCGATTTGTTGTCCTCTCCCTCGTCACTGCGACAGCTGTGCGACAGTTCTGCGATGATATCTACGGCTGTCTCGTGGGGGTCGCTCGATCGATCGTGCAAATTTATCTAGACCACAGCGCGACAACACCGCCCCGTCCGGAGGCGATCGCAGTTATGCAGCACGCCCTCGAGACAGACTGGGGCAATCCGTCGAGCCTTCACGACTGGGGCAGGCAGGCAGCGACGGTGCTGGAAACGGCGCGATTTCAGGTGGCGGGTTTGCTGAACGCGCCGCCAGAGTCGATCGCCTTTACGAGTGGCGGTACGGAATCTAATAACTGGGTTTTTGCTGGGGTTGCTGCGACTGCGGAACGGGTTGATTTGCCTCACGCGATCGTCTCGCAGGTCGAGCATTCAGCTGTCAGCAAACCGGCGACAATGCTGGAAAAATCCGGCTGGCGGGTGACGCGCTTACCTGTGAATGCCGCCGGACGGATAGATCCGGAAACACTGGCAGCGGCAATCGATCCTGAAACAATTTTCATTTCAATCATCTACGGTCAAAGCGAAGTTGGTACGCTCCAGCCGATCGCCGAGCTAGGCGCGATCGCGCGTCGTGCTGGCGTCCTCTTCCACACCGATGCGGTGCAAGTCGCAGGTCGCGTGCCGATCGACGTAACCGAGCTACCCGTAGATTTTCTGTCGCTGTCGAGTCACAAGCTCTACGGACCGAAAGGTGCGGGAGCGCTATACCGGCGACCGGGCTCTGCGTTGGCCCCGCTGCTGCTGGGCGGCGGACAGGAGTCGGGCGCGCGATCGGGAACGGAAGCCGTGCCGAATATTGCCGGGTTTGGCGTGGCGGCAGAGCTCGCGGCGGCGGAGTTGGAAACCGAGTCGGCGCGGTTACGGGCGTTGCGCGATCGACTGTTCGATCGACTGGCGCATCGTACGGAGCTGCGCCCAACGGGCGATCGCGTCCACCGTTTGCCCCACCACGTTAGTTTCGTATTGCAGGATGAGGCTTCGATCGAGGCGGGCATTTCGGGACGGACGCTGGTGAAGCAGCTCGACTTGGCCGGGATTGCGGCTAGTTCCGGGTCGGCGTGCAACAGTGGGACGCTGTCGCCGAGCGGGGTGTTGACGGCGATGGGCGTAGACGAGCGCGAGGCGCGCGGGGCACTGCGGCTGACGTTGGGTCGTTCGACGACACTGGCGGATGTGGACTGGGTCGCGATCGCGATCGGGCAGATTCTCGATCGGCTGAAGGGCGAGGAAAGATCGATGAGCACTGAGCGGAGTCGTTCGCGAAGCATTGGCGAAGCCAATAGTGTGGTTTTGGGGTAAAGCCTGTTGCACCAGCCTCTTTGATACAAAATGAGCGTAAGCATCTCCAGTTCCGAGATTGTCGCGTCTAGCGAAGTCCGCACTGCGACTCCGCTCAGCGCTCGTTGACTTGTTTGTCGAATAGCCGGTCGGCAACGCACTCCGCAATCCGCCGCGCCGCGCCCGCATCCCCCATCCGGCGACGCCCGTTGTCGGCAATATTCTGCAACCAATCCGGCGACTTCAGCAGCCGCACCACCGTATCCACCGCCACCTCCGGGCGCGGCAACCGAATCAGCGACGACCCCAGCAAACGTGCCTGCGCCTCCGCAAACGCGGGCGTGAACTGCGGCCCCGCACCGGGAAAAACGATCGCCGGTTTCCCCAACCCGACAAACTGCTCCGTCGCCGTCCCGGCCATCGCCAGCGCTATATCGCTGCGGTGCAGACAGTCGGCGTAGGCGTGCTGACTCAGGACAAGCTGAGCGCGAGCGAGGCTAAAGCACCGGGCGCGAGCGTCGTCGAGCCAGTCTGGTACATCCCGGACGGGTCGCCAGCCATAGCGTTCCAGCGGCAGCGCAAAATCGTCGAGATTGAGGCCGGGGGCGATCGCAGCCACGAACGTTACGGCGCGATCGGCGAAGGCTTCGCGAATCGGCGGCACAGCGCGCAGAATTACTTCCCAATTGTTTGCGGCTTCAGGCGATCGCGATCCGGGCAGCAGCAGCACCGTCAGCGATCGCGACTCGATCGCGTTCCGGCAGCGCTCCGATGGCTCCAGTTCGTCCATCATCGGATTCCCCAGGTCGTAGGCGGGTAGATTGAATTTATTCAGAACTTTCGCCGTCAGGCTGTCACGGGGAAAAATTGCCCGACAGCGCTTCGAGCTCAGCAGCCAGCGCTCCCAGGGTAGATACACCGAGCCGGAAAGCCGCTCGATCGCGTCGCTGATACCGGGGCGCGGAATCGGGCCGATCTCGTCGCGCAGGTAATATTCCGATTTAGCCGTGCCGACAAAGGCGAAATCCGCGCCGCTGAGCCGCGCCATTGCCAGTGGCACGATATCCCCCGCCGCCAACACCACCGCGCCGCGCTTCGCCCACGATCGCGTCGTGGCGATTTGCGCCCAGGTCAGGCCGAGCAAACCGCCGCGCACGTCCCGCCAAAATTCGCGCCCGTTCATATAGTTAAAGCCGCCAGAGGGCATGGCCTTGACGTGACCGGCGATTGCGACGCCAGGAAGCTTGGAATAGGCGCGGCCTTCCCCGACGATCGGCAGCGCTAGCAGCTCGATATCCGGCGCGATCGCCTGGATCTGGCGCAAAATCGCGACGGCGATCGCGTCTTCGCCGTGGCCGTTACTCAGGCAGAGCAGGGTGGGGGGAATCGTGGAGAGCATGGTAGGCGCGACGAGGTCTGAGGCATTGTCCCACTTTCGTCAGCCCGTTGAGAATGTAGAAGGCTGAGCGGAGTCGAAGCCTGGGTGTACCTGCGAAAAGTGGCCGCACTTCGACTCCGCTCAGTGCTCGCATCTCGACGTTTTTGCACAACTGTCTGAAGCGTCCAAGGTTAGCGCACAATCCGAAGTTTTCCTTAAGATAAGTCCAGTCGCTCCGAACGCAAGCCCATGACCTCCACGATTTCGCCCGATCGCACGCTGCCGACCCCGCTCGATCGCGACTGGGATCTCTCCGATCTCTATGCCGGACTCGACGACCCGGCGATCGATGCCGACCTGGCCGCACTGCAGAACAAAGCCAGCGAATTCCGCATCGCCTATCGCGGCAACGTGGCGAACCTCGGCGCGGGCGAAATCGCCGCCGCACTGACGAAACTCGCCGAAATCGGCCAGAAGCTCGAATATATCGTCGCCTACCCGATGCTGACCTTCTCGGCCAACACCCGCGACGCCGACGCCAAGAAAGCCCAAGCTCGTCTGCGCGAAGCGGCCACCGACCTGGATAATCTGCTGCTGTTCTTCGAGCTGGAGCTGAAAGATCTGAGCGTCGATCGCCTAAAAACACTCCAGGCCGATACGGCGCTGACTGACTACCACCACTACCTCAATCGGACGATCGAGGCGCGCCCCCACAAGCTCGAAGAAGCCGTCGAGCAAACTCGCAACAAAGACAGCCTCACCGGGCGGCAGGCGTTCGTACAGCTCCGGGGCATCCATCTGGGCGAGCGAGAGTTCGCGCCCGTCACCCGCGCTGACGGTACGGAAGCCAGCAGCGATGCCGAACTCAGCGCCCTGCTCTTCGACCCCGACGCCGATCGCCGCCTCGCCGCCTACAGCTCCGTGCGCGAAGTTCTAAAGGAACACAACTCGCTCTACGCCTACATCCTCAACAGCGTCCTGCAAGACCACCGCCTCGAGAGTCAGATGCGCTCCTACGACTCAACGCTGCACAAACAGCTCGTGTCCGACGAGGTAACGCGCCCGGTGTTCGACGCCATCCTGGGCGGCACGCGTCAGCGCTTCGACCTATTCCAGCGCTACTACACCCTGAAACGCAAAGCCCTCGGCCAGCCCAGCCGGATTTGCGACATCTACTCGCCCTGGGCGACGGAGCCCACTGAGCCGATCGACTACGACACCGGTGTCGCGACGCTGCTCGACGCCCTGACGAAGTTCGATGTCAACTATGCCCGCCGCGCCGAGGAGTTTTTCCTGAAAAACTGGGTTGATGCCACCGTCCGACCGGGCAAGCGCGGCGGGGCGTTCTGCGCCTACTATCACGGGAAACACAGCTACCTGATGCTGTCCTACACTGAGGACTACAGCTCGCTGTTCACGCTAGCGCACGAGATGGGGCACGGGCTGCACTTCGCCTGGATCGACGATCGCCAGAACTACTTCAACAGCAACCCGCCACTGGTGTCGGCGGAGGTGGCCTCGACGTTTAACGAGCTGCTGCTGCTGGACTATCTGCTCGATCGCGCGGGCGACGATGCGGCGCTGCGCCGAACACTGCTGACCCAACACCTCGAAGACCTGCTAAATCTGCTATTCCGCCAGAGTACGATTAGTCGCTTCGAGCAGGCACTCCACGATCGCGTCGCCCTAGGCACGCTCGATCGCGACTTTATCAACACCACCTGGCGCGACTGCTACCGCGAGTTGTGCGGCGACGCCGTCGAAGTCCTCGAGCTCCACCAGTACGATTGGGCACGCATCGGTCACATTTTCTTCAAGCCGTTCTACTGCTACCAGTACACTGCCTCCAGCCTCGTCAGCCTCGCCTGCTATCAGCAGTACCAGCAGCGCGGCAAAGACTTTATTCCCGGCTACTTCGAGCTGTTAGCGTCGGGTAGTTCGGCGAATCAGTTCGATCTGTTGCGCCAGCATGTCGGTGTCGATCTGGAAGATACGGCCACGATCGTCAACGCGCTGGACTACGTAGAGCGCCGACTGGAGGAACTAGAGGCCACGTTTTAGAAGCGCTCCAGAAGTCCGACTTTCCCAAAAGCTCGGACTTTTCACCCATCGCACGGAACCTCCGGTCTCTGGCAAATTCGCGTTGCAAAGCCGTGTAGCCCTGCTTCCTGCGCGGCCAGCTTGCCGACCCGCGCGGTCAGGAAATCGGAGAAGCGATCGTACTGGGCGGTTGCCACCTCCAGCCCGCCCTCGTTCTCTTCGCTCCACAGGTACACCGACGGATCGTCACCTTCATCAAGCCGCATAAACGTAAAGCTAGAGCCAAGCCATTCGTTAATAACGAACAGGTTGTCGGGCAGTTCGGGATCTTCGTCCTCGTCTTCATCTTCCCAACCCGCGATGCAGCTGCGGATATCGCCGTAGCCGGTCTCCAGCAGGAACTTGACCTGCCGGTAAGAGAAGTCGAGGTGTCGGAAGAGGTTGCCCAGTTTGTGACCGCCGTAGGCCAGGAGTTCGCAGTAGGCTGCGGGGAGGCGGTAGGGCTCGGGCAGCAAGGCTTCGAGGCGATCGATCTCGGCGGGCTTGCAGGGAACGACTTCGGCGTTGGGGAAGGCGCGATCGAAGTGGTGTAAGGCGGTGGTGAGATAGTTCACGGTGGGGGCGCAGATGTGCGGGAATCTATTCAGACATCAAGCAGCAAGCAGAACCGCGCGGTCACGCCAGCGGAGCAGGGCGGCGGTGTGGGCTTTGCGTAGCGCCAGCGTGTCGGCTTCGAGGCGCTGGCAATCGAGTGCTTGTTGTTCGGTTTCGGTGCGATCGCCGCTCTCTCTCTTGTCCTGCCCTCCGCCCATACTCCAGAACAACGTTTTCCGTTGAGTGCTCTTAAGGATTGTTGGCAATCGGTTCTGGGGCGTAAATCGTCTCCCATGCGGCCACCGTGCCCGCGCCAATCTCGCTGTCGATCATCTCGCCCGTGTCGCTAATCAGCCGAATCCGAACGACCTCATCCGACGCATTTTGCAGGGCGATCGCGACTGGCTCGCTAATGGGAAAGACACTGCCCTGGCGATCGAGCTGAAAAATTTCGTTATCGATCTTGATTAGCAACTGAGTGATGTTTCGCGGGTTGTTGAACTCCGAGCAGCGTGACGAAAGCACCGCCCCCGCCGGAGCGCTCAGACAGTCACGATCGCGCGTCGTCAGCAGCACCCGCGCGAACTCGCGCGTCCAGAGGCTCTGCACCTCAATACGCACGCTGGAATTCAGCAGTAGGTCGGAAAAATAGTGGCGATCGAACACGCCCACAAAGCTGCCCTCGAAGGGGTCGTCGATTTGCACCGGTTCCGACCAGGGCAAGTCGCGATTCACCCCCAATGCTGCCGACTCAACCGGCTCAACCGGCTCCGTCGCGAGCGCCATTGGCGTCATCAAGCTCGCCAACACGAGCGGCAGCACACCCGAGCTAATCGTTAGTTGCTTCCACATAGTTCGTGCGTTATTTTCGTGTGCTCGTGCGCGATTGACCGCTAGCCTCGAACTTAACACAAGCCCCCAATTTCGAGATTTGCATCAGCCCGCGTCGGAACGCCGCAACGAGCAGCAACATTGCAGCGAACGCCTCTTTTTCTGTGGCGGCGCTTCACACGCGATCGAGGTGGGGATGCAACCCAGCCACGATCGTCTCGCGGAACCCGCTAAAATCGCCCTGTAAGCGTTTCGTGTTAAAATTCCTATGCTTTTTGACAAACAAGACGCAGATAAGCCGTCCGAGGTCGCGTTAACGCCGAATCAAGGAGAAATATATGAGCACCAATTATGGGGCCGACCAGATTCAAGTTCTCGAGGGGCTCGAAGCCGTCCGCAAGCGGCCGGGGATGTACATCGGCTCCACTGGCCCGCGCGGCCTGCACCACCTTGTATATGAGGTGGTCGATAACTCGATCGACGAAGCGCTGGCGGGCTACTGCTCCACGATTACGATCGCCCTCGAAGCCGACGGCTCGGTCAGCGTCACCGACGACGGGCGCGGCATTCCCACCGACATCCACCCGAAAACCGGCAAGTCGGCGCTCGAAACCGTGATGACGGTGCTGCACGCAGGCGGTAAGTTCGGTGGCGGCGGCTATAAGGTGTCCGGCGGTCTGCACGGCGTCGGTATCTCCGTGGTCAACGCCCTCTCCGAGTGGGTCGAAGTCACCGTCTGGCGCGAGGGCAAACAGCACGTCCAGCGCTACGCCTTTGGCAAGCCCGAGGGCGAGCTGCAAGTGTCCCCCAGCGAAAACAAGAAACAGAGCGGCACGCGCGTCTGCTTCATGCCCGACATCCAGATCTTTAACACCACGGGCGTCGAGTTTGAATACGGCATCTTGGCGAGCCGTCTGCGCGAGCTGGCCTACCTAAACGCCAACGTCCGCATCACCTTTAGCGATCTGCGCGTCGATCGCCTCAAGGACAACCAGCCTCGCGTCGAGACCTACCACTACGAAGGCGGCATCCGCGAGTACGTGGAGTACATGAACCGCGACAAGGAAGCGCTGCACCCGGAAATTATCTACGTTAATTCCGAGCGCAACGACGTGCAGGTCGAAGCGGCGCTGCAATGGTCGATCGACGCCTTCAGCGATAACATCCTCGGCTTTGCTAACAACATCCGCACGATCGACGGCGGCACGCACCTAGAAGGGCTCAAAACTGTCCTGACCCGGACGATGAACTCGATCGCCCGCAAGCGCAACAAGATTAAGGAGAACCAGTCCAACCTCGGCGGCGAGAATATCCGCGAAGGTCTGACGGCGGTGATTTCCGTGAAGGTTCCCGACCCGGAATTTGAAGGCCAAACCAAAACCAAGCTGGGCAACACCGAGGTGCGCGGCATCGTCGATTCGCTGGTCGGTGAAGTGCTCAACGAGTACCTCGAGTTTCACCCGCAGGTGGCCGATACGATCCTGGACAAGGCGATTCAGGCGTTCAACGCCGCCGAAGCCGCCCGCCACGCCCGCGAGCTGGTGCGCCGCAAGTCGGTACTCGAATCCTCAACGCTGCCCGGTAAGCTGGCCGACTGCAGCACGAAAGACCCCACCGAATCCGAGATCTTCCTCGTTGAGGGCGACAGTGCGGGCGGCTCGGCGAAACAAGGCCGCGATCGTCGCTTTCAGGCGATCCTCCCCCTGCGCGGCAAGATCCTCAACATCGAGAAGACCGACGACTCGAAGATTTACAAGAATAACGAGATCCAGTCGCTAATCACTGCACTGGGTCTGGGCATCAAAGGCGAAGAGTTCGACGTCGAGCAGCTGCGCTATCACCGCGTCGTAATCATGACCGACGCAGACGTGGACGGCGCGCACATCCGCACGCTGCTGCTGACCTTCTTCTATCGCTATCAGCGCGATCTCGTCGATCGCGGGCATATCTATATCGCTTGCCCGCCGCTCTACAAGGTCGAGCGCGGTCGCAATCACTATTACTGCTATAGCGATCGCGAGCTAACTAGCCTGATTCAAAACGAGTTCCCCGACAATGCTAACTACAATATCCAGCGCTTTAAAGGGCTAGGCGAGATGATGCCGCAGCAGCTTTGGGAAACGACGATGGATCCCGAAACGCGGATGATGAAGCGCGTCGAGATCGAAGACGCTGCCGAAGCCGATCGTATCTTTACGGTGCTGATGGGCGACAAGGTCGCGCCGCGCCGCGAATTTATCGAAACCGAAGGACCGAAGCTCAACCTCGTCGATCTCGATATCTGATACGCAATCCGATTTCGATATCCGATTTCGATTGGGTCGGTACGCCGATGAGCCCCGAGCTTGTCGTTGGCGTAGCCTCTGCGCAGCAGATGGGGCAGTTTCCAGCATGGCGCAATCGAGCTTCGCTAGGTTGGGTTTGGTATGAGCCCAATCTAAGCTTCGAGATCTCGCTTTTCAGAAGCGAGGCGCGATCGCCAGGCTGCAAACTGCAGCGCTCTCAACGCCAATCTCCGTAATATTCTGTAACGTGCGAATGTTGCCGTTATCCCTGCTTTTGCGCGTTTTTACGCACTTTTGCTCCGTATGACTGCGTGCGCGAAGGTTCGAGTCGGCAAAAAAAGTAACAACTCCGAAACTTTATCCGTATCAATCGGGTCAATACCTCATGCTGAGTAGGGAGGGCGAGCACTAAGCCGCACTTTCTGCACCGTGTGACTACTGAGCTTGCAATCCCGAACGCGCTGATGCCACCTAGCTCCAGCGCGATTTTCATGCCAGCAGGTTTACATCAACATCGCCTTCGCCGTATTGCCTCTCTCCGAGGGGGCATACGGGGCTCGATCGCATCTGCTCGAAGCATTTGCGCAGATTTCGCCAAGTCTTAACGTCGTTTAAACGGATTGGGGGGTTTTCGCCCCGTATTCCTGCACGTGGATATCCTGAAGGCGATTTGGGCACAATAGAGCCCACTTAAAAATTTCGCATCTATCCGCTCTTTTCCAACGTTTCCCCGCAGATTATCGATCTACCGATAGCATGAACACCACTTCTCCGCGCCTTACTTCCCGATACGATCGCATTGCCTTTATCGACACGAATGTCGAACGGGCCGACCTTCTCGCGCGGCATTTACGTCCGGGAACGAAGGCTGTCTTCCTCGACGCGCGGCGTAGCGCGTTCGAGCAGATCGATTGCGCCCTGAGCCAAGAGTCCGAACTGCGGGCCGTGGACGTCATCTCCCACGCGCGCCCCGGCGTGTTGGGCTTCGCGGGTGGTGAGGTCGGCCTTGAGGAACTGGGTCGCTGGCGATCGCGGCTGGGTCGCTGGCGATCGGCCTTGGCGGCAGAAGCCGAGTGGCTGTTCTACGGTTGTCAACTGGCGGCGGGTCGCGTCGGGCGGCAGTTCGTCGAGGCATTCGGGCAGAGCCTGGGCGTGACGGTGGCGGCAGCCTCCCACACAGTCGGCGCGGCGACGGGCGGCGGCCGGTGGGATCTCGACGTGGCGATCGGCGATCGGCGCGTCGGGCTAGCGGTAGGCGCGATCGGCCAGGCGCAGTATCCCGCAACACTTCAGCTACAAAACTCCGTTTTCATCTCGAGCAGCAACGGCACCGCGGGAGAAATCTCGACGATTAGCCTTGCCGATGGCTCGGCTACGAAAGTTGGCGACCTTCCGTATCGCACCAACTCGCTCGCGCGTCAGTTTGTTAATCTGAGCGACCCGGGGACACTGTTTGGCATATCGCTCGTCCAAGATACGGGCAACGCTCGGTTGTTCTCGTTCGATCCGTCGAATCCGGCAGCGACTCCAGCCGTTGATGTTGAGTTGAGATTGAATGACGCACCCGTCACCGCTCCCAACTCCAACAACTTTCAGAAGTTCACCCAGGCCAAAGACGGTACGCTCTACGCGACTCAAACCAATAACTTTCTCTACACCATCAACCCCGTACCGGTTGACGACCCCGCAAACCCAGGGACGAACATCGCGATCGTCACCGCGATCGGGCAAATCGACTTTCCCGACGTAGCCAACGACAGTGGCGGCGGCGATATTGCGTTCAACCCGAATAACCCCAACCAGCTCTTCGTGACGCGGATCGGGTCGGGTAGCTTCAGTTTGTATACGGTCAATCTCAATACCTCTGGCAGCACGCCGAGCATCAGCTCGGTCACGAAGATCGGCAACGTCACAGACTCTTCGGGCTTCCCTGGCGTCACTTCGTCCGGTGCGGGGACTTTGGCCTTTGGGAGCGATGGCAACCTGTATCTCAGCGGTCGGGTGGGAAGTACTGACGGCGACCCGATCGGCCTATTTCGGGTCAGCACTTCCGACGCCTCGGCGACGCAGGTGGCGACCTTAGGCATTAACCCCTCGGACTTTGCGAGCTTCCCGATTCCTTCGATCGCCTTAGACCTCGCTGTCGATAAAAGCGATGGCGGTACGGTGACAGCCGATCCGGGCGACGCGGTTACTTACACGGTCTCGGTTGAGTACAAAGGCGCACGAGACCCGGTCACGGGAAACCTCGTCACTGACTTTCCGGTTAGCGGCATCAAGATCGAAGACGTGCTGCCCAGCGATTTGCAGAACGCAAGTTGGGTGCGAACGCTGAGCACCGGCAACACGGTTGGCACCGACGGCAAGCTGACCGGCGGAACGGTGACGCAGACGGTCAACGGCACTGGCAATATCAACGACACGATCGACAACCTCAATGGCGGCTCGGTCATCACTTACACGATTACGGGGACGCTTGCCACCTCACTCGTTGGCGATGACACGATTACGAACCAAATCACCATTACGGCGGATGGTTTCACGATCGTTAACCCAGATGGCTCGCTGACCACTTCTATCAGCGATTCAGACAGTCTGACGATCAATAACGTGCCGCCCGTTCCAGTCGATGCTGTCAACACAGTCAGCCCAAACGAAGCCGTCCAATTGACCGGCCTGTTCGCCACCGATCCTGAAGGTGACGATATTCGCGGCTTCGTGCTCGATCGACCGACGACGGGGACGCTCTTTCTCGGCGATCCGAACAATGGCGGCACGGCAATTACTTTCACGAACGGTAAGTCTCCCGAGCTGACCCCCGCCCAACTCGCCACGGTGTTCTATCAAGCTGACGGTACCTTCACGGGCGAGAGCTTTACTTACACGGCTACTGACGTTAAAGGGAGTACGTCCGAGCCCGCGACGGTGCGGCTCAATCCCCCACCGACAGCTACCGACGACAGCACGACGGTGACGCCGGGGTCGCAAAACGCCCTGCCGGACGACATTCTCTCCGGTACGGACACGAACGCGGGCGGTAGCATCTCGCAGTTTCGCCTCACCTCTTTGCCGACGGGAGGAACGCTATTTGCAGAGGTTAACGGCAACCTCGTTCCCGTGACGACCACGACGAACCTGACGCCCGCGCAGGTAGCCACGCTGGTGTTTCAGGCTGACCCGAACTTTTCGGGGCCGACCACCTTTAACTTCGTGTCGATCGATAACGACGGTGCGGCATCTTCGCCCGCGACGGTCACCCTCAACAGCGGCAATGCCCCGCCGACGACAATCGGCGATCCGATTACGACCGCTCCTGCTGGAACACCAACCACACTGACCGGGCTGGGCGGTTCAGACGACGTAACTCCAGAGGCAGCTCTGCTCTACGAGATCGACGATATTCCCGATCCGAGCCTGGGCACGCTGACCTACACCAGCCGCACGGGTGCAACGGTCACCGTGACTTCGGCGACGACGATCAATTCCACCGAGCTGGGGACGCTGACGTTTACGCCCACGACAGACACCAGCATCTGGCAAGAAGGCTCCACGGCGAGCTTTACCTACGCGGCGATCGACGCGAATAACCTTAAAGACCCAACCCCAGCCAGAGCCTACATTAAGGCCAGCGACCCGACGAACGTTCCGCCGGAGACCTTTGCGATTCCCAGCACTTTCGGCAGCACGAGTAGCGTGCCTGCTGGAGCTGCAACTCAACTCGCGGGGCTTGGAGGGAACGACCCAGACGGTACCATTCGCGGCTTCAAATTCACGACGCTGCCGCCAGCGAATCAGGGGGTTCTGTATCTAGGCGATCCAGCCAATGGCGGACGCATCATCACCCAAGGGGAGGAAATTCCGGCAGACCAGATCGGCAATATCTTCTTCGATGCAACCGATAGCTACAGCGGAGCGACTTTTGCGTACGCGGCAGTCGATAATCAAGGGCGCGAGGACGCCTCTCCCGCGCCGATTACGCTGACCGAAGGCAACGCGCCACCGGAGACGGCGGATGTTTCGACTAATGCGCTGTCGAACGCCATCGTGCCCATTGGCGAACAGCTGAGCGGTACGGACGCCGACGGCATCGCGTCATTCACCATCGACACGCTTCCTCCGAGCAGCCAGGGCGTGCTGTATCTGGGTGGCCCGCCGAGCGCTGGCGGTGTAGCCGTCACTGCCGGAACTGTGCTGACCCCCGACCAGGTCAAGCTGCTCTACTTCGTGGCGAGTGGTAACTTTAGCGGCGCGAGTTTTACCTACTCGGCGACGGATACCCAGGGCAACACCGATCCAACTCCGGCAACGGTCTCGATCGGCGGCAACAACGCGGCTCCGGAAACGCTCGATGTCGGCGCTAATGTCGGAGCGGGCCAGCAGGTGACGCTCGCGGGACTGGGAGGAAGCGACACGGACGGTACGGTTGCTTTCTTCGAGATAGACTCGCTCCCGGCAGCCGCTCAAGGAGTACTGTTTCTCGGCGATCCGGCCAACGGTCGGACGATTCAGGTCGGCGATCGCCTGACTCAGGCAGAACTCGCCACGCTGGTATTCGTGGCAACAGCGGATTTCGTCGGAACGACGTTTACATACTCGGCGATCGACAACCTGGGCTTAAAAGACCCGACTCCTGCGACAGTCACGCTCGGTACGCCCGCGCCGCAACAGTCGTTCGATGCCCTGTTGAACGCGGGGTCGTCATCGGGATCGGGAGCTTCTGGTGCTGCGACGGTCGTCGTTGCGGGGCCTTGCGATACGCCGGACGAGCCTGCCATGCCAACGGTCGAGCGTCTCGACGAGTTGGCCGAACCGAGCGCGATCTCTCTACCGGAGATCGCCATCTCCAACGTTCCCGAAATCGCCAGCAGTCAGCTCGGCACCGACGGTGACGAAAGCCTGTTCGGCGGCGCGGGCAACGACTCGCTGCGCGGCGAGCTGGGCAGCGACGAAATCCTCGGCCTCAGCGGCCGCGATGTGCTGATCGGCGGGATCTCCAGCGATACACCGGTGGGTGGTACGCGCGATCGCGACTTCCTCGCGGGCAACGAAGATGACGACATCATCCTGGCGAGCGAGGGCGAAGATACGGCCTTCGGCGGTCAGGGCAACGACCTGGTCTTCGCAGGGAAGGATGACGATCTCGTCTGGGGTGACCTGGGCGACGACACGATATCCGGCGACAGCGGCAACGACCAAATTGCAGGTGGCGAGTTCGACCCGAATCCCGAGGCGGACAGCGGCGCGGATCTAATCGTCGGTGGCGGCGGCAACGACAGCCTTAACGGTAACAACAATGCCGACACGCTCTCTGGCGGCGCGGATGACGACCTGGTCGAAGGCGGTCAGGGCAACGATATCGTTCTCGGCAACGGCGGGCGCGACGTGCTGCGCGGCAACCGCGACGACGATACGCTCTACGGCGGCGACCCCGGCAGCGATGCGGCCACCGACACCGATATTCTCCACGGCGACACTGGCAACGACCTGCTCTACGGCGGCGTCGGCGCGGATACGCTCTACAGCGGCAAGGGTGACGACGTTGCCTTTGGCGGCTCGGAGGACGACGTAATTTATGGCGACCTCGGTGGCGACACGCTGTCGGGCAACGACGGCAACGACACGATCGCGGGCAGCAACGGCGCGCCGGGAAGCGTCGATTCGCTGGCCGGTGACGTGCTGTTCGGCAATGCCGGGGACGACTTCCTCGCCGGTAACGATGGCAATGACACCATCCAGGGCGGTACGGGCGACGATATCGTTTTGGCCGGTAAGGACGCCGATCGCGTCTTCGGCGACGAGGGTGCGGACACGATCGCGGGCGAGCGCGGCAACGACACGATCGTCGGCGATCGCGAGAACGGCGGCGGCGACCCGGCCGACGCTAACGATCTGCTATTCGGCAACAACGAAAACGACCTGATTAAAGGCGGCATCGGCGATGATTTCATCTTTGCCGGTCGCGATGACGACCTCGTTTACGGCGAAAGCGGTAACGATTTTGTCTACGGCGATCGCGGTAAAGACACGCTGCTCGGTAACGAAGGCAGCGATACAATTCTCGGCGATACCGCCGACTTTACGATCGTCGATGCTGACGGCGACGACATCATCTTCGGCGGTGCGGGAACAGATTTACTGTTCGGCGGCAACGGCGACGACACCGTCATCGGCGGCGCGGACAACGACACCGCGCGCGGCGGCAAGGGCGACGATCGGCTCTACGGCGACGGCGGCAACGACTTGCTGTTCGGCGACCTGGGCAACGACACCATCTGCGCTCACGAAGGCGACGACACACTGGTCGGCCACAACGGCCTCAACAGCGCTGAAGACGGCAACGACTACATGATTGCCGACGCCGGGAACGACCTGTTGCTGGCGAACATCGGCGACGACATCCTAGACGCGGGCGACGGCAACGACTGCCTCTATGGCGGTCAGGGCAACGACTCGCTTTTGGGCGGTGCGGGCAACGATCTGCTCTCGGGCGATCGCGGTAACGATACCCTCGTCGGCGGCGCGGGCTCGGATCGCTTCGTCATCGGCCCCGGCAAAGGCGTCGAAACCATCTCGGACTTCAGCACCGTCGAGGACTTCATCGCCCTCGACGGCGTCAACTTCAGCGAGCTGACCTTCCTCGCCACCAACGCGGGCCTGCAAATCCAGCTCGGTGACGAGGTGCTGGCGATTGTCACCAACATCACGGCGTCGTCGCTGAGCTTCGATCGCTTCACTACCGATATCTCCTGTGGGGACGGCGCAGCTGATGACGGACTCTGTCCCGCCGAGCCAACATTTGACGTCGCTAGTGTGGCAATTGGTGACACCTTCGCCAGTGTACAAATCGGTGGTGATGCGGTCGATGCCATCATTGGCGTCACGGGAGCGGACTCGATCGTTGGCGATGTAGGGAACGACCTGATTCGCGGTGGTTCTGGAGATGACATTATTCGTGGCGGTAAGGGTATAACGGCCAATGCCAACAGCGAGAACGATCGCGATTTCCTCGCAGGCAACGAAGGCCGCGACGTCATCTTCGGCAACGAGGGTAACGACACCATCCTGGCCGGGAAGGACGACGATGTGGTGCTGGCCGGTAAGAACGATGACCTGGTCTACGGCGACTTGGGCAGCGACACGTTGCTGGGCGAGCTGGGCAACGACACCATCATCGGCAGCACGATCGACCAAAACGTTGCCGATCCGGGCAGCGACCTGATCTTCGGCAACGACGGTAACGACGTGCTGTCGGGCAACCAGGGCGCGGACAGCCTCGTTGGCGGCGCGGGTGACGACGTTATCTTTGGTGGCCAGGAGAATGACATTCTCTGGGGCGGCGAGGGCAACGACCTGCTCACCGGCGATCGCGGTACGGACACGCTCTGTGGCGGTGCAGGCGACGACACGCTGACCGGCGGTACGGACGATCGTTTGGTGGGCGATGCGGGTAACGATACGTTCCTGCTGTCGCGCACCTCGCTTGCCGTAACGATCGCAGACTTCCAGGCTGGCGACACCGTCGGTCTGAGCGGCGACTTGACATTTGCGGAGCTGAGCATCGTCGATACCACCAGTGGCGCGACGATCGCTGCCGGTGGCACGACGATCGCGCTGGTGTCGGGGGTTACGGCAGCGACGCTGACGGAAGATCGATTTACGGCTGGCCTGTAAGCCGCCGGTCGGTCTCGTCGATATCCGACTGAGACAGTTTCCATAAAACGTAGTCATCACGCTCGAAGATTTTGCGATCTTCGGGCGTTTTTTGTGGTGGGGTTGTTTTGTGGAGTTGTTGGCGGAGTTGTTGTTGGATGAGGGTGTCGAGGTCGTCGTTGTCGCGGCTATGGATGAGGAGGTCGGTGTCGGGGAGTGCGAGATCGATCGGGCGATCGGTGTCGATCCAAATCAGCGGGTATTCGGGTGGAAGTTGGGGCGCGATCGTGAGGAGTTCTGCGAGAGGGGCATCGGAGACGAGCGTTACGTCGGATTGTTGCGCGATCGCCTGGGCGAATTCCACGGTGCGAAAGGGTTCGGGTTCCCAGCTTTCGCGACTGGAATAGCCGACGACGTTAGACAGACATAGGATCGCGAGTACGATGGCGATCGCACTACGTTGCAGAACGTTTGCCCGATCGAAAACTCGACCCAGCGCCCCGCCCAGCAGCACGATCGCGCCCACGAACGAGAGCAAAAAGTAGCGCGGAATCATCGATCGCGCCCCGCCCAGCAGCACGTCCGGCACAGCCACCAGCAAAAACGGAATCAGTGTTAGACAACCCGCCGCTGCTACGGCTCGCCTCTCGCCCGATCGCCATAGCCACACTGCTGATGCGAGACTCAGAGTAACCACACCAGCCGCCACCAGGAGCGCAACACCTGACGGTAAGCGATCGGGCAAAAAGACAACGGCTTCCGCACTCCGTTGTAGCCAAGCCGACACCAGCTCTCTCGGTGATGTTTCAGCAAAGCGGGCATAGGCAGCAGGCTTACGCAGATAATCCTCCTTACCGAGTGCCATGAGCGGCCAGGGCGCGACGATTGATGCAGCGATCGCGATGCAAGTCAGCCAGCTTCGCCACGCTCGACGACGATCGCGGGTGGCGGCTGCACGGGTCGAAATCGCGACGATCGCACCATGCACGATTGCCAGCGAAGCCGTCAGCAAATGCGTCGCGCCCGCCAGCGTCAAGTACCAACCGTACTGCCGCCACCAACCTTTATTTGAGTCGCGATCGAGAGCCTTCAGTAGACAAATCGTCGCCAGGATTCCGAACAGCAGCCACAGCCCATAATGTCGAATCTCTTGCGAGTACCGCAGCAATACCGGCGATGCGACGGCAAGCATAACCGCACCCCAACCCGCACTCTCGCGGCGAAACAAAGTCCAGCCGAGAGACCAAATTGCGACCACCGCGAATGCTCCCGTCGTCACTGAAAATATTCGCGCCTCAGGGTTTGATTGAAACTCCGATACGAAACCTCGCAACAGTAAAAAATACAGTGGTGGATGCTCGGGCTTCGATTTCAGCGCGACCCAGGTTTCGTTCCAACTGCGCGGGGTGTTGGCCGGGTCGAGGTATTTCGCTAAATCCCCTGCGACAACGTTTTGCTGGTGGAGTTCGCGGGCGATCGTCCGTTCGATGCGATACCCCGCCGCGCGTGTCAGCGAATAGACTTCGTCCTTCCAGAGCGGCTTGTTATCGAGACCGGCAAAGCGTATCAGGAATGCGAGCTGCAACACCACCACAAGGCCAATCTGCGTAACCGTAGGCAGCATCGATCGCTTGCCACGGTCAGACATGTAAGCGACGCTCGATCGCAGTGTTGTACGACTCCGCGATCGCCGCCACATTCACCTCGATCGCCACCGCACCACCGCAAACCGCCACCAGCTTCGAGCCGCCAACCGCTCCGAGCTTGCACCAGTTCTCACCCAGCGAATCCGCCAGTGACGCCTCGAACGCATCCGCATCCGCCGCCGACACCGACACGACAATCCGCGCGCCCGCCTCGCCGAACAGCAGCGCATCGATGCGATCGCCCACCGCCACCTTCGTCAGATCCACGCTCGCGCCGACACTGCCCGCGATACACGCCTCTGCGATCGCCACAGCCAAGCCGCCTTCCGCGCAGTCGTGTGCCGAACGAATCGCGCCCGAGCGAATGCCTTGACGGCACACTGCCTGAACCGCCTTCTCCGCGTCGTAGTCCACGCGCGGCGGTTTACCGGCGATCGTGCCGTGAATCGTCGCTAGATACTCCGAAGCCCCCAGCGTCGGTACTTGCTTCGCCCCCAGCAGATAAATCGCGTCGCCCTCCGACTGGAACGCCTGCCCGACGATGTTTGCCACATCCTCCACCAGGCCAACCATACCGACCACCGGTGTCGGATAAATCGGCGTCGGTTTGCCGTCGGAGTCTAGCGTTTCGTTGTAGAGCGAAACATTGCCGCCCGTCACAGGCGTCTCGAACGCTTTACAGGCATCAGACAAACCGGCACAGGCCGAAGCGAGCTGCCAGTAGCCGATCGGCTTCTCCGGACTGCCGAAATTGAGGTTATCCGTCACGGCCACCGGTTCCGCGCCGACGCAGCTCAGGTTGCGCGCCGCCTCGGCCACGACGTACTTCGCGCCTTCTAGCGGGTCGAGATAGACGTATCGCGAGTTGCAGTCCACCGTTGCCGCACAGCCGCGATCGGTGTCAGTGTCAGCTCCACCGAGGACGGAACGCAGGCGAATCACCGCCGCATCGCCACCACCGGGAACCAGCACCGTGTTGTTCTGTACCTGGTGGTCGTACTGGCGATAGACCCAGCGCTTTGATGCCAGTGACGGCGTATCGAGCAACGTCAGCAGCACGTCGCTCCAGGTTTTGGTCTCGCCCGCGATCGCCACGCCCGTCTCCGTCGCTTCCGGCAGCGAATCCACCGACCACTTCCAGGCTTCCTGCGCGTACTCCGGCGGCTCGGCCATCACCTCACGCTTGTAGAGCGGCGTATTGCTGGTCAGCGCCGATGCGGGAATATCGGCCGCCACTTCACCGTGCCAAAGAATCCGCACCACTGGCTCTTCGACGACGCGACCGGCCACCACCGCCTGCAATCCCCACTCTTGGAAGATATCGATTAGCTCCTGCTCGCGGCCTTTCGCCCCGACAAACAGCATCCGCTCTTGGGACTCGGACAGCAGGTATTCGTAGGGAACCATGCCCGTTTCCCGCGACGGAATTTTGTCGAGATCTAGCTCGATACCGACGCCGCCATTGGCCGCCATCTCCGAGGTCGAGCAGGTGATGCCCGCCGCACCCATGTCCTGCGCCGCGACGACCGCGCCAGTTTTAAAGGCTTCTAGGCAAGCTTCGACGAGGCATTTTTCGAGAAACGGGTCGCCGACCTGCACGGCGGGACGATCGTCCATCGACTCGTCGGTCAGTTCCGCGCTGGCGAAGCTCGCGCCGCCCATGCCGTCGCGCCCGGTGGTGGAGCCCACGTAAAGGACGGGATTGCCAACACCGGACGCGCCGGATTTGACGATCTCATCGGTTTCCATTAGCCCGATCGCCATCGCGTTCACGAGCGGATTGCCGCTGTAGGCCGGATCGAAGTAGACCTCACCGGCGACCGTCGGCACACCAAAACAATTTCCGTAGTGGGAAATGCCGTCGACGACACCTTCAAAAATGCGACGGTTGCGAGCGTCTTCCAGGTGGCCGAAGCGTAGCGAATTCAGCGCTGCGACAGGACGCGCGCCCATCGTAAAAATATCGCGCAGGATGCCGCCGACACCGGTGGCCGCACCTTGAAATGGCTCGATCGCCGACGGGTGGTTGTGCGACTCGATCTTGAACGCCAGCCGCAGTCCATCGCCGAAATCGACCACGCCCGCATTCTCGCCAGGGCCGACCAGGACGCGATCGCCCTCCGTTGGAAACTGGCTCAGCAGCGGTCGCGAATTTTTGTAGCAGCAGTGTTCCGACCACATGACGCCGAACATGCCCAGCTCGGCCTTGTTGGGATGGCGTCCGAGGCGATCGACGATTTCGTCGTACTCCTCGGGCTTGATGCCTTCGGAAGCGATTTCTTCAGGCGAGAACGGGGCGTCTTGCAGGGTAGACATAAAGCAACCGCGAACGACTGACGGCGAACCGACGGAATTATTGTATCCGCGTGGTGTCGCTCTTCGCGATCGGCGATCGCGCTCGACTTTCCAGCGGGCTCAACCCAGCTCGATTGCGACTTCTTCGATATCGTCGAAGTCCGGCAGCGCGATCGCGTCGGTTTCGGGCTCATCGGCAAGCTGGAGACAGGCGCAGTTGGGATCTTCTCGACCGAGGTCGCGGCAGCGGGGAAAGTGAGCCCCGGCACGGCAGCGCGCCAGCCGCTCGAGCAGGTCGGCAATCTCGTGCCGATCGCGATCGAACCCCTCGGCGCTGTAAGGCAGGCGCACGATGTTACTGGCTTCACCCTCCCGAGACTCCGCAAACCAGTAGACCATTGCAATGCGATCGGGCGGATAGTCGCTGGTCGCGGCCAGAACGTAGCGATAGAGCCGCGTCTGCCAGTTTTGCGTCAGCTTTTGTGCCTGCCTCGGTCGGGCGTAGGTTTTCCAGTCGATGATGTCCGCGCCGCTGGCGTTGGCGAGCAGGGCGTCGTAACGGACGAGCAGCTCGAAGGGCGGCAGCGCCAGGATGCGGGTGTGTTCGGCGAGGTGGTATTTGCTCGGGTCGTCGGTGGCGATCGCGCTCTGCGCCAGCCGATCGAGCCAGCGATCGAGCTGCGGGTCTTCGCCGCCGACCGTCAGCCCGAGGGCGCGCTGCTGGAGCAGATGGTGGAAGCGCTGACCGCGATCGAGCGCCTGCCGCCCATTGCTTTCGATCGGCAGCTCGCGGCGCTCGAGAATTTCGGCCTGGTAGCGGCGCGGGCACTGCTCGAACAGGCTTAGATGCCGCTGGGAAACTACGATAGGGTTCGTCATATCGACCGTTTGAGGCGCTGGAACGAGAAAATTGTCGGTGAGTCTGGCAAGGCGCTCGTTGCTATGCTACTGTTAGGTGCCTTTAAACGAAGGCAGACTACTTTGCCGGGGCGTAGCGCAGCTTGGTAGCGCACCACTTTGGGGTAGTGGGGGTCGTGGGTTCAAATCCCGCCGCTCCGATTCTAGAGAAGAGATCGCCTACGCGGTGACAGTTTGATTTACCCCCAAGAAAGCCTGTCGTGCATTTGTGCGGCAGGTTTTTTTTGGCTAAATTTGCCCCACGCACGATCGGTAGAGTGCCGCGCCTACAATAGACGCGTGAAGTACCACCCGCGCGACTGCGCCTCCCGATCTGTCGTCACGACCCTCAGTCTCAAACCATGAATGCGATAACTCGCCTGTGGCTTGTCCGTCTCGAACTCCTCGCCCTTAGCGCGATCGCCGCTCTGACGATCGTGAGCCCGCCCGCTTACAGCGAAGAGGTCTGCCTCCGCGACGCCGAAAACGGTGACGAGTGTCCAGTGCCGATCCGCCTGCGTCCGACGTTCTCTGAAGAGGGTGAGCGCGGCTTTGCCCAACGCAGCTTCGCTGACTCGTTCATCGGAGAGGCGCTCGGCGGCGTTGCCGACCCGTTCGGGGGCGGCAGTGTCGGCGGCGAAAACTCCGGGCTCGACGCTACGGCAGATGACCTAGACGCGGGAGATCGCGGCTTGACGTTCGATGCGCCGTTTGACCCCACCAACGTCATCATCCCGCTCGATGCGGTGTCGAAATAGCCCCCAACCCAAAAGCAAATCCTCGCAAGGCCGTCCGGCGTATATCAAGATAAGAAACAAAATATCGGTATTCTCATGCTCTCCCTGAAGAAGACGACACTGTTTGGTTTGCTGATGACCGCCGGTCTGTTGGGCGCGTGCAGTCAGCCCGGACAGAGCGGCACGGCAGACGAGCCCGTCAGCGCAAGCACTGAAGTCGCGGCGGATACGAGCGCCGACACGCCGGGCGTCGAACCCGCAAAGTCAGCGGCGGACGCACCGGATGGGGCAGGTGCTGAAATGGCAAGCGCTGACACGGGCGATGCGGTTGCGCGCTTTATCAATAAATCCGGCAACGTGGCGATCGAGGGAACCGATCCGGTAGCGTACTTCACCGAAGGCGCGCCGGTGGCTGGCTCAGAGGAGTTCGCCCATGAGTGGAACGGGGCGCAGTGGCACTTCTCGAGCGCCGAAAATCGCGACCTGTTCGCTGCTGAGCCGGAGAAGTACGCGCCGCAGTACGGTGGACACTGCGCCTGGGCGGCGGCACAGGGCTACGTGGCGGACATCGACCCGACGGCTTGGAGCATTGTGGACGATCGCCTGTATCTGAACTACGACGCGCGAATCCAGGCACGCTGGGAGCGCGACATTCCGGGCTTTATCGCGACGGCGGATCGGGTGTGGCCGACGGTGGTTGAAGAGAATCTGTAGGTCGCGTGTAGGTCACTGCGATCGCGCACAGTTGCGCAGCGCCGCCAGTTTCGTTCGCGGGAGTCTCTTTTAGGGGGAGGCAGGTGCGGGCTGACTGGCGGCGCTTTTTAGGCTGTTTTGATTGATGTGGTGAGGCTAAAATCATGAAACGATAGTTTATCGAAGGGTGAGGCGATGGTGGATGTAGGTGAACCGTACGATCGGTGGCTTGAGATAGCTAAATATCCAACGCTCAAAGAAGTATCAAAGATAATTCAAGAGGCAAAAAAGAAAAGCGCAACAGATTTAAACTTGAGCCGACTGGGATTAAAAGAAATCCCTAAGGAAATCACGTCTCTAGAGCACTTGACCACTCTGAATCTGTGTGGAAATCAGCTAACTGAAATCCCGGAATTCATTTCACAGCTAACAAAGCTCAACACCTTAAATTTATCTGGGAACCAACTCACCGAAATCCCAGACTTTTTGCTAAACTTACCAGGTTTTACAAAGTTAAGGGTCAGACATCACGAGCACATCAGCGGTGAAGGAGCCTTGACAATCGGTCTAAATCCGGTGACGACACCACCCCAAGAAGTTCTGGCTCAAGGAATAGAAGCGGCTCGCAACTACTATCGTCAGCTTAGAGAAGAAGGGACGGAAAAACTTTACGAAGCTAAGCTACTTGTTGTTGGTGAAGCTGGAGCTGGGAAAACAACGCTCGCTCAGAAAATCCAGAATCGAGACTACCAACTCGACACTCTTCCCAGCACTGAAGGAATTGATATTCTTCATTGGCAGTTCCAGCACTCTAGCGGCTCTTCTTTTCGAGTCAATATTTGGGACTTTGGTGGACAAGAAATTTATCATTCGACCCACCAATTCTTCCTAACTAGACGTTCTTGCTATGTCCTGGTCGCTGACAATCGCAAAGAAGATGACAACCTTTACTACTGGCTGAGTATTGTCGAACTTCTTGCAGAAGACAGTCCTGTTCTGGTCGTCAAAAATGAGAAAGGCGATCGTCAGCGCGATCTAAATTGCAATCAAATGCGCGGCGAGTTTCCACAGCTCAAAGACAGTCTTGCCACAAACCTCAAAACCGATCGTGGTTTCTCCGCAATCCTTAGTCGGATCCGCTACCACCTTACAAATCTTCCGCATATTGGAGATGAGCTACCTAAAACTTGGGTGCGTGTCCGCAAAGCACTTGAAGACGATCCGCGCAACACAATTTCGCTCGATACTTATCTTCAGATTTGTGAGGAGAATGGCTTTAAGAAGCGTCGAGATGCTCTTCAGCTTGGACGGTATCTACACGATCTTGGCGTTTTTCTACATTTTCAGGATGACGATCTTCTCACTAAAACAATTATCCTGAAGCCTACTTGGGGAACTGATGCCGTTTATAAAGTTCTCGGCAATCCGATTGTTAGACGCAATCAAGGCCGTTTTACTCGCCAAGACATCGAACGTGTATGGTTTGCAGAAGAATATGTTGGTTTGCACGGCGAGCTTCTTAAGTTAATGATGAAGTTCCAGCTCTGCTATGAGCTGCCGAGCCATCCTAGAAGTTATATTGCTCCACAACTCCTCAATCCCAATCAACCTCGATATCCTTGGAATGAATCCAACAACCTGCTTCTCCGTTATAGCTATGAGTTTATGCCAAAGGGTATTCTGACTCGCCTTATTGTTGCCTTGCACCGTTCCATCGCAACACTTCGTACGAGGAAAAGACAAATGGTTTGGCGTACTGGGGTCATTCTTGCTAAAAATCAAACCTTTGCGGAAGTGATAGAGTTTCACGACCGACGCAAGATCGATATTCGATTGCAGGGAAAAAACAAACGCGATCTTCTGACAGTGATCGCTCATGAAATCGACAAAATTCACGAAAACTTGCATCGGCTTAAGTATAAGAAACTTATTCCCTGCAACTGTAATTCTTGTCAAGATAGCCAGTTCCCGAATATGTACGATCTCGAACATCTTCGAGAAAGACTCCGCCGTGGCAAGCAAACGGTGGAATGCTACAAAAGCTACGAAGATGTCAACGTTCGCGGCCTGATTGATGATTCTGTCGGTTCTGTTGAGGCTCAGCAAAAAAGCGAGCGCCCCCCACAGGTCGTGACCAACATTTATCAGAACAATTTCGGCGATGGCGACAACGTCGGGAATAACAAAAACATTCAGAACAGTTGAGGAGGTTATTGCCATGTCTCCTTCAGTCGATCGCCTGATCTCCCAACTCCCCACCCTCCGCTGGCAAATCGCCGACTACCACACCGCGATCGCCAGCGGCCTCCTCGACGATCGCCCTGTCGAACTCCTCGCCCACCGCCTCATCGAAATGAGCCCCGAAGGCCCCGAACACGCCCAAATTAGCACCGACGCCGCCGACTACCTCCGTCAACAGCTTCGCGATCGCGCCATCGTCCGCGACGCCAAACCCATCACACTGCCTGCCGTCGGCTCCGAACCCCAGCCCGACCTGGCGATCGCCTATCCCGATCGCGCCACCTATCGCCAACGCCACCCCCAACCCGACGAAATCTTCTGGGTCGTCGAATACGCCAAAACCACCCTCGCCCGCGACCTCGACATCAAACGCCTCCTCTACGCCGAAGCCGGAATCCCCGAATACTGGGTCGCCAACCTCGAAGGCCGCGAACTAATCCGCTTCTGGCAACCCGAAGCAGGCGACTACCGCCAACGGCAAACCCTCACCGCCGGGACGGTCTCGCCCGTCTGCTTCCCCGAGCTAGCGCTCTCCGTTGCGACGATGCTCCGAGGCTGGTAGGGCGACGGCTTTGCTACGATCGAGACCGGCATCTCTTACACGAAACCGCCATGACCGTTTCCCCCGATCGCCAGCAGGCCAGACAAAAAAAACGCCAGCAAACTCGGCAACAACTACGTGCCGAACTCACTGCCCTGCCCGACTGGCTGCGCCGCCCGATCGGCAACGCCAGCGAAATTTCCACCGTGCAGCGCCTCGTTAAACAGCACGGCATCCACACTATCTGCGAAGAAGGCCGCTGCCCGAATCGCAGCGAGTGCTACGCCAACCGCACCGCCACCTTCCTGCTGATGGGGCAAACCTGCACCCGCGCCTGCGCTTTCTGTCAGGTGTCGAAAGGTCGCGCGCCGATGCCCCTCGATCCGGGAGAACCGGCTAAGGTGGCCGACTCAGTGCAGCAGCTCGGGCTGCGCTACGTGGTGCTGACCTCCGTGGCACGCGACGATCTGGCCGACAGCGGCGCGGGCTGGTTCGCGACAGTGATGGACGCGGTGCGCGGTGCCAACCCCGGCATCGAGATCGAGGTGCTGACGCCGGACTTTTGGGGCGGCAAGTCCGCGACGCTGACGCCGGAAGCGCAGCAACGATCGCGCGTCGCCACGGTCGCTGCTGCTAAACCCGCCTGCTATAACCACAATCTGGAGACCGTCCGCCGCCTCCAAGGCCCAGTGCGACGCGGCGCGAAGTACGAGCGATCGCTCGCGGTGCTGCGTACCGTGAAGGACACCGACCCGACGATCGCAACCAAGTCCGGGCTAATGCTGGGGCTGGGCGAAACCGAGGCGGAGATCGTCGAGGCGCTGCGGGATTTGCGCGAGGTGGGCTGCGATCGCCTGACGCTGGGGCAGTATATGCGACCGGCGCTCGATCGCCTGCCGGTGGAGAAATATTGGACGCCGGAGGAATTCGATCGTCTCGGTGCGATCGCCCGCGACTTGGGGTTCGCTCACGTGCGATCGGGGCCGCTGGTTCGCAGCTCGTATCACGCGGGCGAGGCGTAGATCCCGGCTAGAGATTCAGAAGCCGGACTTTTTAAAAGGATACGACTGCTCGGGGGATCGGGTTAGTCGGCTTTGGCGGTGACTGGGCTGTCGGGTTCGCTGGCAGGCTTTTGGGCGGACTTTTTCGTGGACTGGTTGGCGGTGTGGGAGCCGTTTTCTTTCGCGAAGGGCAGTTCGGCGTTGATGGCATCGATTTGCATCTGTTCGTGCTCGTTGATTTGGCCGAGGTAGGGCACGATGACCTTACCGAGCTGGCGGGCGTAGAAGCGGTGGACGCTGTAGTTAGGCGTGGCGGGGAAGCCGCGTCGCTTTTTGTGGCGACCGCCCGCGCCGGGGTCGAAAGTTTTGATGCCGCGATCGATGCCCCACTCGATCGGGCTGTAGTAGCAAGCGTCGAAGTGCAGGCAATCGATGTCGTTGTCGCTGCCCCAGTAGCGCCCGTAGAGTCGATCGCCTTTGGTCAGGCAGAACGACATGCCCAGAGGCCGCTCGGGGCTGCCGCCTTCGTTGTAGGCCGCGACGAAGACGATGCGGTGGCGGTAAGAGTGCTGGAGTCGCTCGAAAAACTCTGGCATTAAGTACTTGCTGCCCCACCAGCCGAATTTGTCGCAGGTGCTGGCGTAGAAGCGGTACATCTGCGAGAAAAACGAGTCGGGGATCTCGTCACCGGCAAACACCTGGAGCCTGAGCCCCGCTTTGGTGACGGCTTTGCGTTCGCGCTTGATATTGCGGCGCTGGTTAGCGTTGAAAATCTTGAGATAGTCGGAAAAATCTGCGAATTCGTCGTTCGACCAGATGAAACTATGGTGGAGCCATTTGTTAAAGCCGCACTGCTCGATCGTCGCTCGCCATTCGGGGTCGGTGTAGAGAAAGTGACAGCTGGAGATGCTGTTGCGATCGCAGAAGCGATCGATTTGCCGCACCATCTGCGCCGTCATCTCGGCGTCGTCTTCGCTGGGCGCGATCAAGAAACGATAGCCTTCGGCGGGAGTAAATGGGCTCATGCCGAGCAGCTTGGGGTAGTAGTTGACCCCGATGCGATCGGCGAGTTCGGCAAACTGCTGGTCGAAGACGAATTCGCCGTAACTGTGGCCCTTCAGGTACATTGGCGCGGTGGCGATGAGGTTGCCTTCGCGGCGCACGGTCAAATGGCAGGGCATCCAGCCCGCTTGGGCGACAGCGCTGCCGGATTTCTCCAGGTCGTTGAGCCAATCCCACTCAAAAAACGGGGTCGCCAGCGGCATCGCCAGAGCGTCCCACTCGGCTTTCTCGACTTCGCTCACCTGCTGGATCCAGGCAAATTCGTAGCGACTTTGTCCGAACATAATCTGGTATTTGAGGGGGGGCGCTGTCGATCGAGACGGCTCGGTCTCCATAGATCTCCTGAATCGCAGCGCATGGCGATGGAGCTAGGATTCACGTGCATTTGTAAGGCTGTTTAGCGGTGCTGCGATCGCGACGCCTTTTACCGTTCGTACTATGGCATTTTCTTTTCCTGCGTGCCGCCCTCCATACACCTCTTCTTCCCATGAATCGCTTTTACTCCTCGATCTTCTCCCCACCCCCTCGCCTGCGGGTTGCCATGTTGGCCGGTCTGCTCGCTTTACCCGTGGCGGGCGCTCTGGCCTCTGAGGTGCGGGCGCTTCTCCCAGAAGAATCTGACATGGCCCCAATTTCGGAGCGAGTCGCTCAGTCGGGCAATTCCATTCCGGGGTCGGGCGTGCCAGACAGCTCGCCGCTGACGGGCTCGGCGCGTTTTATTCCGCCGACAGATGACGAGGTGGGCGAAACGGGCAGCGGCTCGACGCGCGATGGCTGCAATCACATGTTTGCAATGGTACCGAGCTCCAGCGGCGCGCAGGCTCAGCAAGCGTTTCAAAATCTGCCGGTCGATCGCAGTCGAGAGGCGTTCGATCTATTCGTCTACGTAGCTCCCAAAACTGTAACGTCAGAGGACTCTATAGATGAGGATTCGGCAGCTAGCAGTGGAGACTCACAATCCCTGATTGTTGCTCTGTCTGATGCCGCTCAACTCACTCCCGCTCCTACTGCTTTACAGAAGGTCACCCCAGCCGATGACCAATCTGTTATTTTGCGCGTGCAGCTGGCATCTTCGCTAGCGGAAGAAATCGAACACGAATGGATAGCTTTTCTGTGTGCGGGGAATGACATTGACGTAGAGGATGACGTCGCACAAGAGGAGATAGAAGATGCACTAAAGGAGATCGACGATATACAGTTCGGAATTTTAGAGCTTGCTGATGTCCCCAGCGCGGCCAGCATTGAAATAGAAACCGCAACGGCGCTCGTGGCGCGCGCGCAAGCGTTGGCTGCTGCCGGTTTTTGGTTCGATACGCTAGCGGCTCTCGACGACGCACGACGTATGGCGACGACGCCGGAAGAGCGCGCTCTAGTCGAAACCAACTGGCAGTCGGTATTCGAGTCGATCGACTGGGACTTTGAAGCGCATCCTCTAGCCGACGTGCCGGTGATGACAATCGAAGAGCTCGAGGCGGAAACCGGTATTGTGGCCGAAACCCTAATCATGCCCTAGCTTCTGGAGCGATCGAGATGGCCACGAGGGGGGAGATTCTGCGTTCCGACAACCCGACGCGATCGCGCTAGAATCCCGAACGTCGAGTTCGGTTACACTCACGATCTGGGCTGGGTATTTTTGTTGATGAGGGCTATGAGGCAGATCTCCCCCGTGGGAATTCAACTCCGTCGCGTACTCGAACAGTGGCGCTCTATTTTGACCGTCTCGACGGGGATGACGCTCTTGACTTCCGCCTTTGGCTATATCGGCGGTTTGCAAGGGGTCGAGCTGAGTTTTTACGACGCTTTTATGCGACTGCGTCCGTCGGCAGACCGCGACGAGCGCATCGTTCTGGTGACGGTTAACGAAGCCGACCTGGAGCGGTTGCAGCACTGGCCGATCTCCGACTTCGACCTGGCCCGCGCGATCGAGGCGATCGCCGCCCAGAAGCCCAGCGCGATCGGCCTGAACATTTACCGCAACCTGCCGGTGCAGCCCGGACACGCCCTCTGGCGGACGGTGGCCCACAGTACCGACAACCTAATCGGCGTCTACAAACTCGGGATTCCGCGCGTCGAAGCGCCGGAGGCTCTGGCGGAGGTCGATCGCGCTGCTTTTAGCGACCTGCCGATCGACTTCGATCGTCGCCAGCGCCGCGCCATGCTCAGCCTGCGTGCCAACGAAATGCGGCCCCGCGCCCAGCTCGATCTGCCCGACGATATCCAACTGAGCTTCGCGATGCAGCTCAGCCTGCTGCACCTGGAGCGCGACGGCCTGCTGCCGGATTTGTCGGCGGCCTCGGCGGCCTCGCCGACGATCGCGTGGGGAGAGGCGACGTTCCGCCCGCTGCTCAGCTACGGCGGCGGTTATGCGAGCGGTCGGATTCCGGGCTACCAAATTTTGCTCGACTATCGCGGCGTCGCGCCGGAGACCTTTTCGTCAATTTCGCTCGCGCGCGTGCTCGAGGGGGATGTCCCCGCCGATTTGTTTCGCGATCGCGTCGTTATCTTAGGCACGACGGCAGTAAGCCTCGATGCTCGCTGGCACACGCCATTTTCTTACAGCACGCTCGATAACCTCGACGCGACGCCCAGTCTCTACGTCCACGCCAATATCGTCAGCCAGATTCTCAGCGCGGTGCTCGACGGTCGCAATTTTTTACAGGCCGCGAAGCCAACGCAGAAGTTCTTGTGGCTCTGGAGCTGGACGATCGTCTTTCACAGCCTGTGCGTCGCGATCGCCTGCGCCAGCGACAAGCCCCACGCCAAGGCTCAATCCCTGACCTCGCAGCTGGCATTCGGCGCGGTCGTGCTGTCCGGCCTCACGATCGCCACCAGCTACGGCGCGTTTTTGATGCACCTGTGGCTACCGACCTTTTCGCCGATCGCCTCAGGCATGATGGCGAGCCTTGCCGTCCTCGTCCGCCAGCGCAACTCGTTCGCGCGGCTGGCGACCACCGACGACCTGACCCAGCTCGCCAATCGCCGCTACTTCGACGAGTTTATCGAGCGCTCTTGGAAAGACCGCCGCATGCGCCAGGAAATTTCGCTGCTGCTCTGCGATGTGGACTTCTTCAAGCGCTATAACGACACCTACGGCCACCAGGCGGGCGATGTTTGTTTGAGTTCGGTGGCCCGTGCCATGTCCAACGCCGTGCGCAGTAACGACCTGGTGGCGCGCTACGGTGGCGAAGAGTTCGCGATCGTCATGCCCGGTTGCCCGCTGGAGGTTGCCGAGCGGGTTGCCGAGCGTATGTGTCAGGCGGTGCGCGACCTGAGTTTGGATCACCAAGCCTCGGACGCCGCGCCCCACGTGACGATTAGCTGTGGTATTGCCTCGACCAGTTTGGGAGTGTTCGAGCGACCCGAAGAGCTAATCGAAGAAGCCGATCGGGCGCTGTATCTGGCCAAAAAGGAGGGACGCAACTGCTACCGCGTCTTGGTGAGCTTGGATATCGAAGTGACGAGTTCCCCGTCGCCGACGACCGACCTGCCCGCCGCATCGGAAACAGACGACGACCCGCAGCCTGCCTAGAGATATGCGTGAATCGAGGCTCAGCTCGCCGGGTCGTTCTGGTGACGATCGCTGTGGTGCTGGTGCTGGACGCGGCGATCGAGCTGGACGGCGCGGCCGATATCTTTGGCGGCGCGGCGGATCGTCTCGAAGTCTGCTGCTGAGTCGGCGGCGGTGGCGTCGCGCTCTGCGAGGCGATCGAGGGCGGCGAGAACAATATCGAACTGTTCGCTGAGGCGATCGCTCGACTGCTTGACGCAGGACTCGAAATCGCCATCGGACTGGGGCGCGTGGGTCATGACGTGGGGGAAGAGGGCCGCGCGAATCGCGCCGAAATGCTGTGTAATCTCGCCAGTATTATATCAACCGCATCCAGCCTCCTCTGGAAGGGGCCGTTCCCTCAATTGTGGCTGTCCGCTGCGGCCTTTGCGGCTTTCGGGGCCAGCCACATCGCGAAGTCCCGTGCGAAGCGGCCTTCGGCAATCGCCTGCCGGATCGAGGTTGTAAAGCGCACCAGTTCGGTGATGTTGTGGATCGAAATCAGCGTGTAGGCGAGCTGCTCGTGGGCTTTAAGCAGGTGGCGCAAATAGGCGCGGGTGAAGTGGGTGCAGGTGTAGCAAGGGCAGTCGGGGTCGAGAGGCGTGTGGTCGTGCTGGAAGGTAGCGTTTTTAATATTCCAGCGCTCGCCGCGCACCAGCGCCGCGCCGTGACGGCCGAGGCGAGTCGGGATCACGCAGTCGAACAGATCGACGCCCGCCGCGATCGCCTGAGCCATTTCGCGGTACGTACCGACGCCCATGAGGTAGCGCGGCTTATTCTCCGGCAACTGCGGTGTGGTGGCTCTGACGATTTTTTCGATCAGTTCTGGCGGTTCGCCGACGCTGACTCCACCGATCGCGTATCCCGGCAGGTCGAGATCGCGCAGCTGGGCCGCCGCCTTGGCGCGCAAATCCAGATACGTGCCGCCTTGGACGATGCCGAATAGTGCCTGGTCGGGGCGGGCATGGGCGGCAATGCAGCGCTCGAGCCAGCGATAGGTGCGCGCTGTGGCCAGCTCGACGGCTTCGCGGGTGGCTGGGTAGGGCGGGCACTCGTCGAAGGCCATAATTACGTCCGCACCCAGGGCGTTTTGGATGGCGATCGAGCTTTCCGGGGTCATCTCGATAATGTCGCCGTTGCGGGGCGATCGAAACTTGACGCCGTGTTCGGCAATCGTACGCATCTTGCTGAGGCTAAAGACCTGGAAACCGCCTGAGTCGGTCAGCATCGGCCCGTCCCAACCCATAAATTCATGCAGGCCGCCCCCGGCTTTAACGATCGCCTCTCCCGGCTGGAGGTGCAGGTGGTAGGTGTTGGAGAGCACCATCTGCGCGCCCGTGCCTTTGAGCTGATCTGGCGTCAGGGTTTTGACGTTGGCCAGGGTTCCGACGGGCATAAAGCGCGGCGTCTCGACGATGCCGTGGGGCGTGTTGAAGACGCCGACGCGGGCCTGAGTGTCGGGGCAACGAGCGTCGCAGCGATACTCGAAGTGGGCGAGGTCGGATTTAGGGTCGGGCACGTCAAAACCTCTGTGGAATATCCGTCAGTCGAGCGATCGGGCCGTCGAGCGAGCCGTCAGGATTCGTCCGCCTGCACGTCCTGCCAGTCGGCGCGCTGCCCGAGGCGATCGGCCCAGCGGACGCCCTGGGCGAAGTTACCGATCGCAGTGAGCAGCGACAGCAGGAAGTAGAAAATGCGAATTCCCCACATGCAAATCGCGAACACCTGGGGCAAGTCCAGCGAAAAGGGCAGCGGCGTCAGTATATTTTCTAAGCGATCGGCGGCTTGGGATTCGAGGGAGTCGATGCGCTCCATCTGTATCTGGGTTGTCGGCAGGCCGGGATATTTAGCGGTGTGGAGATAAAAGCCCAGCGCGCCGGTGCGATCGACTTTATCTTGCAGATAAATGTCAGTTTGGGCGATCGCCTGCTCGGTGGTCAGTTCCTCGGCCCGCGCGAACTCGTCAAGCCAGCTTTCGTAGCGGATGGTACTGCTGATGCTGAGGATCGCGGGCAGCGCGAGCAGCCCCACCGTGGCGTTGACGCGGATACCCAGATCGCGTGGTACGAGCAGCGTCGCCAACCCCAGGCCGAGGCCGAGGATAGCAAAGACGACGACGTTAAATACCTCTGAAGCTTCGACGCCGCGCAGCAGGTCGCCGAGGAACTGAATCTGATAGAGCGAGATTTCGGTGAACCGGGCCGTCAGTTGCTTGACCTGGAAGGCGAGCACGACCGTCGCGACGGAGAGAGCCACGAAGACGATCGCGGCGAGGCCGGTCAGCAACTGCTGGGCGAAGCGTGGCGCTTTAGCAAAGCGCGAGGTTGCGGTTCGTGAGGTTGCGGGGCGCGATGTCGTGGAACGACGCTGCCGCAGCGAGGTGGCTTCGGTTTTGGGCGAGCCTCCGGTCTCGGACAAGCCTCCGGTCTTGGACAAGCCGGAAAGTGGCGGGCGGGTCGTCGGTTGTCGGGTCGTCGATGCGGTCTCGTTCGGGTTGGAAATAATCTCGAGCGGGGCATTGCGGCGAGGGTCGTATTCCGCCGTCCACAGCGAACTCACCCCACCGAGGGCATAGCCGCGAATCACGACGCGATCGACCTGTTGGGGGCGCAGACGATCGAGGCCGCGCCGGACGAAGTTCGCCATAAACGTCGCGTCCGGGCCTTCGCGGCTCGTGGCCAGGATCGTCAAACAGCCCGCCTGCAGAGCCGCACGCACTGTCACCTGCTTGCGCTGTAGCGAGTGATTCATCAGGGTGGCGATCGCGTCGGGATTGCCGCCTTGAGCCTGGGAAAAAATATCGGAACGAACCATGCGTCGGGTGCGGCTTCGTGGGGCGCAGTAAGCGCGCCATATCGCGCAATTGTATCGCGCGACACTCTCGACTCGGACGGCCGCTCTTAATTGGCCAAGGTCGTCAGGGTTTGCGATAAGTAGGCCGCTGCGGCCTCGACGGTGGCAATCGCGTTTTCATAGAGCATCCGAGTCGGCCCGAGGACGGAGACGCTGCCCACCGGGCGATCGCGGCGCTGGTAGCAGGCGGAGACCAAAGCGCAGCTCTGCATCGGTTCGAGGGGGTTCTCCGTGCCGATGCGGATCGTGGCGCGCGGCCTTGCCGCTGTCGCTTCGTCTGCTTCGGGCGCGGAGTCTGGCGCGAGAAGGGGGGCGAAGACAAAGGGAAACAGGCGATCGGGCTCTTCTTCGATCAAGTTGACCAGGGGCAGCACCTGCATGGTCTCGGAAAATTCCGGCTGGCCGAGCACCTGGGACAGTCCGCCGACGGTCATATTGGCGTGGGTGACGCTGGCGAAGCGCTGGGTGACTTCGGCGAGCATCGCGGCGATCCCGTCGCTGTATTTTTGAAATTCGCGCCCGAGTTCTCGATCGTCGAGCTGGGCCAGGTCGGAAACGGGGCAGTCGCGCAGGTGCTCGGTCAGGAAGTTCGAGAGGATCGTCAGCTCGCGATCGAGCTGTTCGTCCAGGCGATCGCGCTGTTTGCTATCGAGGGTCGCGTCGCTGTCGGGCAGCGCGAACAGCACGGACTTGGTTTCGTAGCTATCGGTCACGACCACTGCCATGACCTTACGATCGTCGACGCGTACGAGCTGCAGGTGCTTGAGTTTTGCGCCGTCGGGCTGGGGCAGCGTGATGAGCGTAATGCAGCCGCTCAGGCGCGAGAGGAGCTGGGCCGCGTGGCGCAGGGTTGCTTCGACGTTGCCGTTCCAGTCCAGCCGCTCGTCGAGCGATCGGGCGATCGCGTCGCTATAAGCTTCGCTGAGGTCGAGGAGTCGATCGACGTAGACCCGATAGCCCGAGTCCGACGGGATGCGCCCTGCCGAGGTGTGGGGTTGGTAGAGCAGTCCAGCCCGCTCGAGCGCACCCATGCTCGAACGAATTGTTGCCGAACTCACGCTTAGGTTGTAGTCGCGCACGAGAGCCTTCGACCCGACGGGCTCCGCCGTGGCGACGTAGTGACGGACTGTCGCCCGCAGGATGTGTTTCTGGCGACCGGTCAAACCAACGCCGCACTCTGGCAGGGACTCGGGGATCGACATGGGCTTCAATCAGTTTCGGTACGTCGGATGTTGCGGGCGCGGTTGGGAAGCAGCGGTTTTTTTTCGGGTGAGTTTACCGCGATGCCCACTTCTTATGATAAACGCGCTCTATTTCTGAAGGCGTCCATGATAAACCGTTGCTGTCGAACTCACGTCGCCGGGTCATTGCGTCTCCCGACGCGCGATCGCCGCAAACTTCCGATATGGCAAGTCTCAGAGATTCGAGCGAAATCTCGCCGTTCGATCGCGCCCTAGGCTTCGGCCTCAGTTTCGCTGCGCGCACCCCGCACCAAAATCACCGTCGCCTTGCAGCCCCGCGCAATTTCGTAGGGAATATTGCCCCGCAATGCCTGCTGGATCGACTTTTGCTCGCTCGCCCCCAGCAGCACCACGTCGTATTTGTGGCGGTGGGCGATCGAGATCGTCCGCTCGACGACCGAGTGCCCCACCAGCGGCGTCGCCGACACCGGCAGCTCGATCCGCTCGCTCAGGTCGCGGGCGATATCTCTGAGCTCCTGGCCGCGTAAATCGACTTGCTGTGGATCGAAAACGCGGCACAGTCGTACCGCCGGTTTCTGCGCCAGACTCAACAGTCCGGGCAACAAGTCCAGGCCCAGCTTGGCATTCTGGCCGCCTGCGACCGGCACCAGCCAGCGATCGAGGACCAGAGCTTCGGCTTCGGCGGGAGCGTTGCGCGACTGATGGGGGTGGGCTCCGTTGCGCGCCGCCGACTTGACCGCCTCACCCCACTTCACCAACATCACATCGCAACGTACCCGGCGCAGCAGGCGATCGATTCGCGCCCCGACAAACTGCCCCGGCGCGAGTTCTTCGGTACTCCAGCCCATCACCAGGCGATCGATGCGGCGGTAGCGCAGCGTCTCCAGAATCGTCGGTACGATGTCGTGGGCGACGCGGATTTGTGCGTGGGTGGCGACGCCGCAATCGCCCGCGATCGCAGCAACGGTTTCGATGTCGCGGCGGTGGCGATTGAAATCTACGTCCGCCTCCGAGGGTTCGATGTGCTGGGGGACCGTCACGACATGCAGGCACTCGAGTTCGTAGTCGAGCGATCGCGCGACCTCCGCCGCTAGCCGCACCAGCGCCGCCGAGCGAGCGGGGTCAGACAAAGCCACGAGCATCCGCCCGCGCCCGCTAGAGGGCGCTTGGGTGCGGTAGATCAAGTACGACGGATCGACGCGATCGTCGATTTCTTTGGGTAGGTCGAGCTGGCGAAACTCCGTACGGATAATGTCGCTGCGGGTAATGATCCCGACCAGCCGCCGCCCTTCGACCACCGGCAAGCGACCGATCTTGTGGTAGTTGAGCCGGTAGAGCACATCGGCGAGGGTGCCGCTGCTTTGGACGGAGACGGGGTTGCGCGTCATCACCTGGCTCAGGGGAACCTCGTCGCGAGACTGCACTCGATCGATCAGGTCGCTGTGGGTGACCATCCCGACCAGCTTGCCGTCGCGCAGCACGGGAAAGCCCCGGTGTTTCGAGCGCGCGAACCGCTGGCGCACCTCGCCCATTTTTAGATCTTCGGGGAGGGTTTCGACGCGGCGTTGCATCACCGCCCCCGCTTCTAGATCGCTGAGGTACTCACGCTCGGGTTGAGACTCGTTTTGCTTGAGGCCGCTTAGCTTATAGATACGGTCGTCGAGCGAGCCGCTCCAAAGACGCTCCGACACCACGTTAGACACCAGCACCACCACCATCAGCGGCAGGACGATATTGAAATTCATCGTCATCTCGAAGACGATCGCGATCGCCGTGATCGGAACCTTCGAGACCGCCCCGAAAAAGCCCCCCATCCCGGCCAGGGCGTAGGTGGTGGGGTTGCCCAGGCCGAGCCAGAGCTGAGTGAGCGTCCCGATCAGCGCCCCGAGGGCTGCGCCCAGGGTCAGCGCTGGCGCAAACACCCCGCCCGAAGCCCCCGACCCAAAGGCAATCGTCGTCATCACGAACTCTGCCACTAGGGCCAGCACCAGCGTCCCGAGGCCCACATCTCCCGTTTGCAGCAGCTCGCGCAGGGCCGTACTGTCGCGAAAGGCCACCGGTAGCAGGCAGACGATCGTCCCCGACAGCAGCCCTGCCAGCGCCATCCGTTTGGGCAGGCTCCAGTTCAGGCGGCGGTTCCACTCCAGGCTGGCGATCGCGCAGCGGTTGAACCAGCCGCTGAGCACCCCTGCCATCACTCCCAGCAGCAGCAAAAAAGGAATATCGATCGCCTCGAAGGTCACCTCGAACTGCGGCAGCACCTCTGGATCGAGGCTCCAGGTGTTGCCCCCCAGCAGCCGCGACACCACCGCCCCGATAAACGAGGCCAAAATCGCTGTCTCCAGCGTCAGGCTCGACATATCTCGCAGCAGCTCTTCGATCACGAATAGCACCCCGGCGATCGGTGCGTTAAAGCCTGCCGCCAGCCCCGCCGCCGCCCCCGCCGCGATCGTCTGGCGACGAAACGCGGGTGAAGTGGGAAACCAGCGCGTCATCACCGCCGCGAGGGTGGCCCCGACATACACCGTCGGCCCCTGCCGTCCCAGCACCAGCCCCGACCCCGCCACGGCGATCGTCGCGACCAGCTTGACGATCGCCGTTCGCAGGTTCATCACCACCTTCGACTGCGCTAGCCCGCGCGGGGCCAGCGCCAGCTTGATATAGGGCAAGCCGCTCCCTTTTGCCTGGGGCGCGAGTTCGACAATCGCGATCCCCGCCAATCCCGCGCCGATCGCGCCGAACAGCGGGAGCACGAACCACGCCATATCTTCGGCGGCCGCCACCCGCAGGCCGCCGACCCAACCGATCCCCTGCCGCAAGAAGAACGCTGCCAGCCCGGAAACGATCCCGATGGTGCAAGCCTGGAACAGCGCGACTCGCCGCGAGGCCACCCCCGTGGACGGGTTCGCCAAAACTTGCCAGATCTTTTGCCAGACCTTAATGAGTGAGTGATGCACGAATCCGTTCGCCGGGCGCTCCATACTGGGTTCTCAAAATCGACCGGAATCGCGATCGCAACATCAAGAATGTAAAGATTTGATACGAAAATTATATTTGCGTGTTAATATCGTCACCAAGATTAAACATTTTGAGTATCAAAGCTTATGCCTTACGTCAGCGAAGATGGTGGTCGCCTCAACAACTATGCCGTCGAGCCCAAAGTGTACATGGCAGAGCCGCCCACGAATGTCGAGAAACGCAACTATCTCATCCTTGGTGTTGGCGGCGCTGTCGTAGTTGCAGCCGTTGTTGCGATCGCCTTCTTCGCGTCGAGCGCTGCAGCGTAACTGATGCGACTCGCCCGGACTGTCCTCAGGCGCTCGTTCAATTGCGGTAGTCCCTCTATCTGATAGCGCTATCGTATCGATCTGGCTCGCTGAATTGGTAAGGGCAGATACAGCCCGCCATGTTGCGCAGTCGCGCGGTTCTGCTAGAGTTGCAGCCAGCGTGCGGATTAGGGGACAGATTTAAGAGCGAATCGCAGAATTTAGAAGCCTCCTAGTCAATAGGGGGCTTTTTAGCGTGAAAAGCTGTTATCTACTGGTTCGAGCAACCCCATCGCGCTGACATGCCGAGAATCGGAGCCCGACTTTCAATCGGCCGATCGCGTGCCCTGCGACCGCATCCATCGCCGCCTTCCCGTGGAGTTTCGCCCCATGTTCGATCTCGAAGCGGCGCTCGAACGCGCCATTCCCGAGCTGAACCTTCTGACCTTGGCCACACCAGACATCACGCCGGGCGCGCTGCTCGAGTCGCGCCGCATCGATCGCTGCGTCGGGCGGATCGAGCCGTTTTTGGTGCCGCCTTTCGATCGCTCGACCTTTGAGACCGAGCGCCACCCTGCCGCGATCAACCTGCGCAGCCTCGAGGCCGAACGGTCGGGCAGTGGGGCACTGGGCCTACTGCAAATGTTCGGCCTCGACCTGGCCGGAATCAACGCCAGCACCTCGAAGGCTCTCTCGATTCACCTCCAGCTCGAGAAGGTGACGGTGCAGCAATTCAAGCCCGAGCTGAGCAAGTTTCGCCTCGAGGCGGCGCTGCGAGCCCTCAAAGAGCGCGACTCGCGATCGTTCCGCCAGCTCAAGCGCCACTTCCTGGTGATGGCGACCTACTATGCCAGCAACTTTCGCCTGACGTTCCGCCGCGAGCTGCTCGATGCGATCGACCTGGACTCGAAGCTTAAGACCTCGGCGCGGACGACGATCGAGCGCCGCGAGAACACCGTCTGGGTCGCGCGCAACAACACCCTGCCGTTTGGCGTGTTCGGCTACGAGATCACGCGCGGACGCAGAATCTTAGAGAACTAGAGCCGCGTCGAGCGCAGCGACGGCCCGCAGCGATCTACGAAGCGAGATCGCCATCCTCGGTCACGTTTAGCTCCGCTGCCAGCTTCAGCGTTTCGGAGTCGAGGTTGCTGCTGCTGATGTCTTCGAGATCGAGATCGGTATCGAGTCCGAGAGCGAGATCGGCATCGAGCGCTGCCTGCGCCTGGGTTTCGAGTTCCGATGCAATCTCCGACACCGCGTCCGGCACCGAAATTCGACCGTTGCGATCGAACGGCAGGTCGGTATCCTCGCCGCTTTCCTTCGCGACCAGAATATCCGCCACGCTCTGCGCTGCCGAGACGATCACTGGCTCGTGGAACAGCGGCGCAGTGAACGTCACCGTCGAGCCCAGCCCTTCGCCCATACTGAAGAAGTTCACCTTGCCGCCCATCATTTCAATAAGCTTCTGGGAAATCATCAGGCCCAGCCCGGTGCCGCCGTAGGTGCGCGTCCGCGAGCCGTCCACCTGGCTGAAGGACTCGAACAGGCGGTCTTGTTTGTCGAGGGCGATGCCGATACCCGTATCGGAAACGAGGACTTTGAGCGTGGCGGGTAGATCTTTGCCATCGACCGTCACCGGACGCTTGAGGATTTCGCAGGAGACGGTGATGCCGCCCTCGTGGGTGAACTTAATCGCGTTGCCCACCAGGTTGAGCAGCACTTGCAAAAGGCGCTGGTAGTTGCCGTAGAGGATGATTTCGTCGTCCGTGCGCGGCATCGTGATCTCGAGTGAGAGCCCCTTAGAGTGGATTTGCGATTGGGTGAAGTCGCGCACGTGCTCGAACAACTCCGAAAGCTTGACCAGCTCGAAGTCCAGTTCCATTTTGCCGGACTCGATTTTGGCGACGTCGAGGATGTCGTTGATGATATTGAGCAGGTGAACGGCGGAGCGGTAGGCTTCTTCGATAAATTCCGTTTGCTCTTCGGGGTTATCGGCCATGCCGTCGAGGATGAGCTTGAGGAAGCCCATCATGCCGTTGAGCGGCGTGCGCAGCTCGTGGGAGGTGTTGGCTAGGAATTCGCTCTTGAGCTGCGAGAGTTCTTCGGCTTGGACGCGGGCGGCTTCTAGCTCGCGGTAAAGGGTGGCGTGGGCGGCGGCGGTTCCAACTTGGTTGGCGATCTCTTCGATAATTTCGATCTCGATCGGAAACCAGGGCGTCTGCGGCGGTGTCGGGGTGCTCTTGCGACGCGGCGTGCGCGAAATCTCGCGGTCGAGGACGATTACGCCGTTGGCGATGCCCTGGTGGGAGGTCGCGATCGCAAAGCGCGATCGCAGCTCGCCCCGTTTGAGCGTGACGATCGTCGGGGTCAGGCGCTCGATAGCGTGGGCGAAGTCGGGCCAGTCAGCTAGGGGCAGCGCGTCGTCAACCAGCACCGGGTCGATGTCGCCCAAGGAGGCGATGCATTGGAGCTGCTCGGCATCGGGCGAGAAAGTGAAGATATGGCAGGCAGCCAGGTTAAACGCTTCGTTGAGCCCTTCGGCAGCCTGAGCCCAGACGGTCTCGAAGTCGAGGGTCTGGCGGATCTTGCGGGCGATATGGGTCAGAAAGCGCGGGTAGGAGACGCGCGAAAGCAGGTTGCCGTTGCTGCCCAGGTTGACTGCCGAGCCGCTAACCGCGTAGCCGCCGAGGGTACGGAGCTCGCGCTCGCCGTCGGCGTTGGCGCGCGGTAAAAGCCGTCCCATCGCTAGGATGCGATCGATCGTCGCTGTAGAGTCGGCGATCGGCGTCAGGGTTAGATCGAACGAAAGGACGTAATTCTGACAGGTGAAGGAAACAACACTGCGCTGCGGGAAACCTTCGCGAAAGACAGTGCTCAGAAGCTGCTTGTATGCCTGAAGGTCGCACGGCCGAAACCACTCGGACACTGACTCGATCGGGGTCGGTGAAATGTCGTAGCGGTCTGCTTGCTTCCAATGGAACGCAGCGTACCTACCCTGGCAGGTCTGCACGAAGGCAAGATCCGTACCGAGTACGGAGAGGTCGTACGGGTAAGAGGAGTCGGGCACGTGAGATTCAGCCGAGGAATTCATCGAAACAGGTAAAAACGGCTGCGATAACGAAGGCTCGCTGGGATCTGGCTGCAGGGTTGGAGCTTTGGGCCTGATGGCCACTTGCCAAAGTCTGCGCGATCGGCGGATTTGGGGCTGCGGATTTGGGGCTCGGGCTCAGAGTGCAGGTTTTAGCCATAAGCTCCGGATACGGCTTCAGGATAACCGAACGCTTCCGGATCTCTGGGGCTAATCGTTCCACTCACCGCGCGGTGGCACGGGCGGGTTGCGCGGCAAGCGGCGGCTGAGTTCGTCATCGCGATTGGCTTCGCCCCGCAGCCACTGACGCAGCGCGGTTTCGACCAGCTTGCTGGGGTTGCTGGTCAGGTGGCTCATACGTTCGACCAGTTCGGCATCGACCTGTACGGACAGCTCGACTTTCTTGCGATTCGAGTCGGTGGCGTTTTGGGGCGTAATCGGTTCCGTCATGGTCTGTGGATTGCAATTGCGGCCAGCATTTTACGAGCGGTTGGCGCTCGCTTCTGGTCGGTAAGTCATGTTCGACTATTCTACAGAACGAGTGGTGACAGTTGGTTGCTGGCTCGGCGCAGGCGATCGCTTCGCGATACAGTTGCTGTTTTTCGGGCCTTGCTTGCAGAAATTTAGAAATTATTGCGAAAATCAAAGAGTGCTGTTTTTTTGACGACGATCGCCAAAGCCCCGCCGCACGGAACTCGCACACCGAACCGCACGACGAGGCTCTACGGTTAGCCTCTACAGATCGGCCCTACGGGTGAAGATGCTGTGACGACGCGATCGCGCGAAAATAGCCTCGAAATCGCGGTAGAGCCCCGAAATTGCGTCCAAAACTGCCACGAAAACGGGCAAAGGTTGAGCCGCATTACAAATTGAGACAGTCGATTGAAAAGATCGACCCCGGCCAAATTTCCGGTGCTAGTCTGAAGTTTCTTTCGCAGCCCTATCGCCCCGCCAATCCCGCGCGACCGTTGGTTTACATCAAGCAGATCGACCTTACCAACTTCAAATCCTTCGGCGGCACGACTCACGTTCCTTTGACGCCGGAGTTCACTGTCGTGTCGGGGCCGAACGGCTCGGGGAAGTCGAATATTCTCGACGCGCTGCTGTTTTGCCTGGGGATCTCGTCATCAAAGGGGATGCGCGCCGATCGCCTGCCGGATCTGGTCAACCAAAACCAAGCGCAGCGCAAGGGCACGTCCGAAGCCAGCGTTACGGTTACCTTCGATCTCGATAGCGAATTTCCCCTCGCGCCGGACGGCACGCCCGCCAACGTGGTCGATGCTGCCGCGATCGCCGAAATCGGCCAGGGCGATCCCGAGTGGAGCGTCACCCGCCGCCTGCGCGTCACCAAATCCGGCTACACCTCTAGCTACTACATCAACGGCGAAGCGGCCACATTGGGCGAGCTGCACGAAAAGCTCAGCCAGCTACGGATCTACCCTGAGGGCTATAACGTCGTGCTGCAAGGCGACGTGACCAGCATCATCTCAATGAACCTGCGCGAACGGCGCGAAATTATCGACGAGCTGGCGGGCGTAGCGGCATTCGATCGCAAAATCGAGCAGGCCAAACGCAAGTTCGAGGCCGTCCAGGAGCGCGAAGAGCAGTGCCACATTATCGAGCGCGAGCTGATCGCCCAGCGCGACAAGCTGGCCGACGATCGCATCAAGGCCGAAAAGTACAAAGCGCTCAAGGCCGAATTACTCGAAAAACAAACCTGGGAAAAGGTCTTGCAGTGGCGGCAAATCCAGGCGCAAACGGTGCGGCTGCGCGAGCAGATCGAGTCGGGCGATCGCGAGCGGCTCGAATTAATGGAACAGCTCGCTAAGCTCGGTGATGAGATCGCACAGAAAAGCGAGGAGCTAGAGCGCCTTAACGCCGAAGTTAAGGCCCTGGGCGAAGACGAAGCCCTGGCGCAGCAAACCCAGCTCGCTCGCCAGGAGGCCGATCGCGACCGCGTCCAGCAGCGCTGCGATGAACTGGAAACCGCGATCGAGCGCGCTGGAAACCGCGTCACCGAGATCGAGGCCGAGATCGAACGCGATCGGCTGCAAATCGCCGAACTCACCACGCGCCAGACGGCCTTAGACGGCGAAGTCGAGCGGCTGCGAACGGTTCGTAACGAAGCCGCCGCCAAGCTGGAAGCCGATCGCGAGACCGCCAGCGAGATGGCCGCCACTGCCGATGCCTGGATGCGCGAACAAATGGAGCTGCGCCACCAAACCGAGGAACTGCAAAACCGCATCGCGCCGCAGCAAGCCGAGCGCGCCCAGCTCCAGGAGCGCCTCAGCCAAGCCGATCGCCAGCTTGCCGAACTGACTGAAAGCCGCGATCGGCTCACCGTCGAACTCGCCACCGCCCGCCGCCAGCAGGCCACGATCGTTCGCGACCGCGACGCTGCCCAACAGTCCCAGCAGCAGCTCGAAGCCGCCGCCACCGAAGCCGAAACCGAGCTACAAGTCCAGCAGCAGACCCGCACCCGCCTCGAGAACGAACAGCGCGACAAACAGCGCCGCCTCGACAAGCTCGAAGCCCGCGCTCAGGCAATGCAGGAGGCCTCCGGCAGTCAGGCCACGCAGCTCCTGGTGAAGTCGGGGATCGAGGGCATCTGCGGCCTGGTGGCGCAGCTCGGGCGCGTCGAAAACGAGTTTCGCATGGCGCTAGAGACGGCGGCGGGCGGGCGGCTCGGGCAGCTTGTGGTCGAAGACGATCTGGTGGCGGCGACGGGAATTCGGCTGCTGAAGGAGCGACGGGCGGGACGGGCGACGTTTTTGCCACTCAATAAAATTCGATCGCCGCGCATCAACCTCAACCCCGAGGTCAAACGCGCGCCGGGATTTATCGATCTAGCGCTGGATCTAATCGACTGCGAGCCGCGATACGACGACGTGTTTGCCTACGTCTTCGGCAGCACGGTGGTCTTCGATAACTTGGCGAACGCCCGTACCGCTCTGGGTCGGGCGCGGATCGTCACTCTCGACGGCGAGCTGCTCGAAGCCAGCGGTGCGATGACGGGCGGCGCGAGTCGGCATCGCAGCCAGTTGCGTTTCGGCGACGCGGCGGCGGGCGAGCCGAAGGAACTGCGCGAGCTGCGCGAACGTCTGGAGCAGATTTCGACGGTACTCGATCGCGGCGAGGTCAAGATTGCCGAGTGGGCGCTGCGCGTCAAAGAGACAGCGCGATCGCTGCAAGAGGCCAGCCAAACCGCCCGCGATTTGGGGCGCGACCTGGAACGCGCCGATCGCGATATCGAAGCGCTGCAAACCCAACTCGAACGCGCCACTGCCCAATTGGAACGCGCCACCACCGATCGCCAGACCGCCGAAACCCGCCTCGGTGAAATCGATCGCGCCCTACCCGAACTCATCGAGCAGCTCCAAACCCTGCAAACTCAGCTCGACGAACTCGAAGCCTCCCAAAGTCAGAGCGAGTGGACGACGCTACAAGCCACCATCCGCCAACAGGAGGCCGACCTGCAAGCGCGCGACGCCGAACTCCAGCAGGCGCAGCAGCGACGCAAGGACGCCCGCGACGCCGAGGAGCGCCTGCGCGAGGGCATCGATCGCGCCACCGCCCAGATTGCCGAACTCCAGCAAGCTCAGGCCGACGATCGCATCAAGCTGACAAACAATCGCGATCGCCTCGCCGGGTTCGCCAAACTTATCGAGCAGATCCGCGCCGCGATCGCCACCCTCGACTCGAAGCTGCTGGCGCAAAAGCAAGCCCGCGATCGCGCCGAAACCGAGTTACGCGATCGGCAGACCACCCAGCAGCAAACCGACTGGCGACTGCAAAAGTCGATCGAAAATCAGGAAGGGCGGCGATCGCAGCTCGAAACCCTCAGTCGCGACCTCGAAGAGCGTCAAGCCGATCTCCCGGATCCTCTGCCGGAGCTGCCCCCCGCCGTCCGCGACCCGAACCAAATCGAAGCGCTGCAAAAGAGCATCCGAAACCTCTCGCGGCGCATCGAAGCGATGGAGCCGGTCAATATGCTGGCGCTCGAAGAGTTCGACAAAACCCAGGCGCGCCTCGACAGCCTTACCGAAAAGCTCGAAACCCTAGAGGCCGAGCGCACCGAAGTTCTGCTCCGCATCGAGAACTTCACGACGCTGCGGGTGCGCGCTTTTACCGAGACTTTCGACGCCGTCAACGAGAATTTTTCGCGGATTTTCGCAGAGCTATCCCAGGGTGACGGCTACCTCCAGCTCACCAACTCCGAGAACCCGTTCGAGAGCGGCCTCAATCTGGTCGCTCACCCGAAAGGCAAGCCGGTACAGCGCCTAGCGTCGATGTCCGGCGGCGAAAAATCACTGACGGCGCTGAGCTTTATCTTCGCGCTCCAGCGCTACCGCCCGTCGCCGTTCTATGCCTTCGATGAAGTGGATATGTTCCTCGATGGGGCGAACGTGGAGCGGCTGGCGAAGACAATCCGGCGGCAGGCCGAGCAGGCGCAGTTCCTGGTGGTGAGTTTGCGGCGTCCGACGATCGAGGCATCGATGCGAACGATCGGCGTGACTCAGGCGCGGGGTGCGTACACGCAGGTGTTGGGGCTAAAGCTACCGAAAAGCGCATCGTAATCTCGCATCGTATATCTCGCAATCATCGTTCCGACGCTCTGCGTCTGCGGTGTATACAGAAGTCAGCGAGTAAAGTGAGAGGAAAGACGAAATGGCTGTAAACCCGATAACGCTACACGGTCGAGGCGTGAAGACAGCAGTGTTTGGAGACAAGCGACTGGAAAAAAGGGGGCGAACCTGTACGAAGCGCTGTGCGAGACTCAATCGGTGAGCATCCGGGAGTTGGGCGGAGACTGGGCGGAGCAAATGGGGTACTACCGATTCTTGAACAACGAGAGCGTGAGAGTGAGCGAACTGAGCCGAAGCTTGGGGAGTCAGTGCCAAGAGCAAGTGTCAGGCCGCCACGTGCTGTCAGTGAGCGACACGAGCGAAATCGTCCTGCAAAGGAACGCTGGGAAGCTAAAGGCAGAAGGGCAGGGAATCGTGGGAATCCATCAGAGCCCGGGGTTCTTGATTCACCCGAGTCTGGTTTTGGATAGCCAGAGTGGTTTCCCACTGGGAATCAGCCATGTGAGAGTGTGGAGCCGAGCCAAAGGCGCACCAAACAAACGAGGACGCCAGTATCAAAACCTGCCGATGGGAGAGAAAGAATCGTTCAAGTGGCTCGACTCGGCTCAAAACAGCCAGCGCTGCCTGGAGGCGGGAGGCAGCATCCGAGTGACTCACATCGGCGACCGCGAGGCCGACATCTACGAAGAGTGGGTGGAAAAGCCCGGTCGCACCAGCGAGATTTTGGTGCGCGCTCGTTCTAACCGCCGCATTGGCAATAGCGGGCAGAAGCTCTTCCAACACCTGAGCGAGCAGCCAGTGGAAGGGACGTACTGCTTTCACATCACCCCAGACGCTCGCCACCCTCGAACTCAGCGCGAAGCGTGGATGGCCGTTCGGATTGCCCGCGTCGAACTCCAGCGTCCTTACCGACTGCGGGCAACCGACTACCCAGCTTCCGTCTCTGTATTTGCTGTCGAAGCTCGTGAGGTTCAACCGCCCGCTGGGGCAACCCCGATTCATTGGCGGTTATTGACGACTCACCGCGTCACTGGCATCGAGCAAGCCCTGCTGGTGATTCGTTGGTACGGCTGGCGCTGGCGCATCAAGCAGCTATTTTTCTCTCTCAAGCAAGGCGGGCTCGACATCGAGAGTTCTCAACTCTCTTCTGCTCCGGCTATCGAACGCCTTACCGTTCTCGCTTTGGCTGCAGCTTTGCGGGTTCTTCAACTGATTCACGGACGTGATGATGATTCCTGGCCTGCTACGGTGGCCTTCTCCTCTGCCCAGCTCGCCTGCCTCCGCGAGCTTGCCCCTTCGCTCAATGGGCGAACCCTTGCCCAGCAGAATCCACACACGCCTCTCTCTCTTGCCTGGGCTGTTTGGGGCATTGCTCGCTTGGGGGGCTGGTCGGGGTTGTCCAGCCAGCGTCCCCCTGGGGCGAGGACTCTCTTTCGCGGGCTCCAGAAGTTCCACGACCTCTTCCACGGCTGGTCTCTCGCTCGCACCTACGATGTGTATACACCGTAGACGCGGAGCGTCGGAATGCCCTGACAGACGCTCTGCGTCGAGTCATGCGGCGCTGAGCGCTGGACACTGCATTCCCGAACGATGTGGATGGGTTCAAGGAGACCGATCGTGAACACAGGAACGCTGACATTTTTCTGCGGCAAGATGGGTGCGGGCAAGTCCACCAAAGCCAAAGAAGTCGCGCGCGAAACCAACGCCGTCCTGCTCTGCGAAGACGAGTGGCTGGCCGCTCTCTTTCCCGGCGAAATTTCGTCGCTCGAAGACTACGTAAAGCGTTCCAAGCGGCTGAAGCCACAAGTCAAGAAGCTGGTGCAGTCGATTCTGAAGACCGGCACGAACGTCGTGATGGATTTCCCCGCCAATACGGTGCAACAGCGGGAGTGGTTCAGGGGAATTTTCACGGAAGTCGGTGCGCCCCATCGACTGGTTTACATCGACGCCACGGACGAAGTCTGCCTCCAACAGATCGCCAACCGACGACTCGAGCAGCCGGAGCGCGCCGCGACCGATACGGCAGAAATGTTTGAGACCGTCGCGCAATACTTCGCCGAGCCTTCACCGGAGGAAGGGTTTGCGATCGCGAGAGTCGCTAGAAATGCTTAGAAATACGTAGCACCAAACATGGCGCGCATCGAACCTTACGCCGTTGAGGCGCGAACGACGGAGTTCAAAGAGCCCAACAGCGCTCACCCTAAGTAGATTCACTTGCTTTTGGCCTGAAATTCCCCAAATCCTGGCAAACTTCACGGGAACTTCATCAAAATCACCGTATTCTTCACGGAAGCTTTAATCAGTAGCCCTGTAAAAATCAATACAATACGGACGAGCAGATCGGTGATATTCGCTACAAATTTCCCGGAGACGCCGTCGATCGCGACTTAATTCACGCGCAGCCTGCGTGATACTTGCGATCTCAATGCGGCTTCTACCCGGACTCAGGTCTGGCAACATGCGGACGTGCTCTCGCCAACTTTTCTATATTGAGGTCGCCATGAAACTAAGCAACACCCCCATTCGCTTCACCGTCGGCGCTGCCGCCCTCGCGATCGGCGTTGTCGTCGGCGTGGCTCCCGCAGCGCGCGCAGGCTTCGACTCGAGCGTTAAAACTCTGGTTCCCAGCGATAACATCATTAGCTACGACCTGCGCAGCCACGCTGACGGGAACGCTGCCTCGCCTTTCTACGGCCTACGCATGGATGGCCTGATTGCCAACGGTCACAATACCTTCAACTTCGACCACGAAGATGCTGGCCTCTGGCTCGACTACGACGTGGTCAATGGCTCGATTCACATCCACGGTCAAGCGTTCGGCGGCAAAGATACCGGCTCTGAGTACGATCCCCACAACTCCGGCTTCGCCCAAATCGACTTCTGGTATAGCGGCGTCCAGGCCACCGGTACGGATGGTGAGGTCGTTGTTAACAGTGCCCTTGACGGTAGCGGTGGCGAAGGTTCGATTACTTTCGACGGTGTAGAGTACACCCTGCGATCGAAGTCGAACGGTCACTACGACTTCAAGCTCAAGTACGGCCACCGCCTCCCAGGTAACGACCAGCTCGTCGGCTACGGCTGGATGCAGTATGAAAAAGGCGGCGATTGGTACGGCGGCAACACCGGCAACACCACCGACTGGCTCTTTGAAGCCGACCCGAAAGACGTTCCCGAGCCCGGTGTCGTGCTGGGTCTGCTGAGCGTCGGTGCGCTGAGCGCAATCCGCAAGCGCCGCGTCTAGCGTTTGCCCTGGTCGGGAAGCCGTGCGAGTCGGTTTCCCACCAGCTTTTTTGCTAATTCTGCAAGAGGCGCAGCCGATCGAGGGCGCGCTCTTGCCAGTCCGTTTGGCTCTGACGCTCGTAGAGTAGCGCCGCGATCTGGTAGTCCGCGACTGCCGCCTCGCGGTTGCCGACTTGCTCTGCGATCGCCGCCCGCACGAAGTAGGCATTGGCGTACAGTTCGTCGATCGCGATAACCGTGTCGAGATCTGCCAGTGCTGCCGTGTAGTCCGCCCGTAGGAAGTGGGCGTTGCCCCGGTTGTAGTAAGCGTCGCGGTAGGTATCGTCGCGGCGGATCGCCTGGGTGTAGTTGGCGATCGCGCGGGGCTTCTGGTCGAGGGCGGCGTAGGCGAGGCCGCGATTGTTGTAGGCCGGGGCGTAGTCCGGATCTAGCTCGATCGCCATGTCGTAGTCCGCGATCGCCGCTTCGTAGTCTTGCTGGGAGTAGTGCAGCACGCCGCGATGGTTGTACGCCAGGGCGTAGTCGGGGTCGAGTTCGATCGCGCGTTCGTAGTCCGCCAGTGCCAGGTCGGCGCGCCCGGTGGAGTAGTAAGCCAAGCCGCGATCGCCGTAGAGCGTCACCTGGATATCGTCGTCGTTCGTCAGTGCCAGCGCCCGGTCGTAGTCGGCGATCGCTGCAGCGTATTCCCCCCGCTGGTGGTGTGCCAAACCACGGAAACGGTAAGCGTCGGCACTGCGGCTGTCTCGCTCGATCGCGCGATCGAGCAGCTCGATGCTCCCGACATAGTTGCCCGCGCGATATTCCGCCACGCCGCGCTCGACTAGCGAGTCCGCTGATTCGCCTGTCGTTCCTGCATCCGACTCTGCGTCTGACCCTGCGTCCGACCCTGCGTCCGTCTGGGCGATCGCGTCTGGCACGGCGGTGTCGAGTGGCCGAGCGGCCTGCGCGGGAGCGGCCAGTGCGGCAACAGCGGCCAGCACGGCGATCGGGAAAGTTAAACGAGAGAAGGGCAGTGTCATGATCGATGGGGGAGACAACGCTTGGAAGGCGTTATCGCCCTGGAAACAGTCTGGAAGGATGAAAGGCGAGAAACGCGATCGTCAACACCGCCAATGTTCGGTCCGGCCTTAGGGCATCACAAAAAGTCCTGCCGGTCTATCCATCATGTCGCACGATCGCGCGTTCGCCGTAGGGTAAGCTCGAATTCGCTGAAAACGAAACAACCTAGCAGGAGGTAAGTCCGGCCGCCGCGCGCGATCGGACATCGGGCGAATGGAGCGATCGGAGCGAACACGGGTTTTCTTGACGGGCGCGAGCGGCTGCATCGGCCAGTACATCGCCGAAGCGCTAATCGAGCAGACGGACTGCGAGCTGTTTCTGTTTCTGCGCGACCCGGCCAAGCTCGCGATCGATCCCGATCGGCGCGACGGAGTCCATATCATCGTCGGCGACCTGAACGACATCGGTCAGCACGCTGACCTGCTGACAACCATGCACTGCGCGATTCTCACTGCGGCGGCCTGGGGCGGCGCGGCCACCACCCACGACATCAACGTTTCGCGCACGCTCCAACTCGTGAACCTGCTCGACCCGGCGGTGTGCGATCGCGTCATCTATTTCTCGACGGCCAGCCTGCTCGATCGCGGCGGTGAGATTCTTCGCGAGGCCGCTCACTTCGGCACGGACTATATCCGCACGAAGTACGACGCGCTCAGCCAGATTCGCCGATCGCCCCTGGCCGATCGCCTGACGGTGCTGTTTCCGACGCTGGTGTGGGGCGGCGACGATCGCAAGCGCCAGTCGCACCTCAACGCCGGACTGCCGGAAATCTTCAAGTGGTCGTGGCTGCTGCGGTTTATCAAGCTCGATGGCAGCTTCCACAACATCCACGCGCGCGATATCGCCCAGGTGGTGACGCATCTGGTGACGCAACCCGATCGCGAATACGCGCCGCAGTCTTGGGTGTTGGGCGGCAAGCCTTACAGCGTTAACGACGCGCTGGCCGAGATTTGTCGCTACTGCGGACAGTCGGTGGGCTTTCGCGTTGAGCTGCGATCGTGGCTGCTGGAAGCGGTCATCAAGATCTTCAATATCCAGCTCGCGTCTTGGGATCGGTTCTGCCTGGACTATCGGCACTTTGTCTACGACGGCGCGATCGACCCGGCTAAGCTGGGGATGGTTCCGTTTTGCGCGAGCCTCAGCGACATTTTCGAGGTCAGTAGCGTCCCGAAACAAGACACGATCGAGCAGGCCAATGAGCCTAATGAGCCCTGAGGCCGCATCCCGCGTAGGGGCGCATGGCATGCGCCCGAAAATTGGACGAAATAGCGTAAAAATTCAGTTTTTGTCGGTAAATTTCGGCGGGCGCACTGCCGTGACGCCCCTACCTTTCCCGAACGTCTACTTCTTTCGCGTACTCTCGCATTTTGCAGACGCGACGCCAACAACAAGCTCGAGACCCATTGCATCCTTTGCTATTTCTGATGGATTTCCTGTCCCCACTCATCGAGCCGCTGCAATACGGCTTTATGCAGCGCTCGCTGGCGATCGCCGTCATCGTCGGCATCACCTGCGCCCTCGTCGGTACGTACCTAATGGTGCGGCGCATGGCGCTGCTCGGCGATGCGATCGCCCATTCCGTCCTGCCCGGACTAGCGATCGCTTTCTGGCTCGGTTTTAACATCTTCCTCGGCGCGTTCGTCGCAGGCGTCTCCAGCACCGTCGTCGTCACCTGGATTCGCACGAAGTCGCCGATCAAAGAAGACGCCGCAATGGGCATTGTCTTCTCCGCCTTTTTCGCCGCCGGGGTGACGCTGATCTCGCTAATCCAGAAAGACAATAAAATCGACCTCAACCACTTCCTGTTCGGTAATATCCTCGGCGTGACGTTTGGCGAAGTGCGCGAAACCGCCATCGTCGGGCTCGCCGTGATCGTCGCTGTCGTCGTTCTCTACAAAGAGCTGCTGTTCTATTGCTTCGACCCGCTCGGGGCCGAGGCTGCGGGGTTGCCCGTGCGCTGGCTCGACTTCGGGCTGATGGTGGCGATCGCGCTGACCGTCGTCGCCAGCCTGAAGGTGGTGGGCGTGATTCTCGTGCTAGCGCTGCTAATTACGCCTGGAGCGACGGCCTATTTGCTCGTGCCGCGCTTGCATCAAGTGATGGCACTGGGCGCGGTTATCGGCGTGGTTTCCAGCGTTAGCGGCATGTATCTGAGCTACTTTCTCAACGTGCCGTCTGGCCCCGCGATCGTGATGGTGGCGTCGGGGTTTTTCGTGCTGGCGCTGCTGCTGAGTCCGCGACATGGCGTATTGACGCAGCCGGGAACGGCGATCGGAGACATGCTGCGCCGTTTGGGAGCTCGCTGAATTGAGGTGGTTTGGTGAAGCGCTGAGCCGAACATACCGAGCGGTCAAATTGGCTCGTTCGAGTCGAGAATTCGTGATATATGATGGCGATCTTATCAACATCCGGTTATCGCCATGGCCCAGCTCACTTCAGAAGACGTACTGGAAAAGATCGCCGCAGGAGAGTCCCTGTCTCAAGCCGAACTCAGTACGCTAGACCTCGCGGGGCAAACCCTCGACGGCGCGGATTTTTCCGAGGCTTACCTCCGATCGGCGAAGCTGACCGACGCCTCTTGTCGCGGTACGAACTTCCAGAAAGCTATCCTCGTCCTCTGCCAGCTCGAGCGAGGCGACCTCTCCAACGCAACCCTAAATAATGTCTTCTTGATGCAGGGTAATCTGAACGGGGCGAAACTACGAGCGATCGAAGCAACGGGCAGCAAGCTGACCGGCGCAGACTTGACCGGCGTTGACGCCACTGTTGCAACCCTGAACGAGGCCGATCTGCGCGAGGCGATCGCACCGAACTCCATCTTCACCGGCGTGTCTGCGATGCAGGCTGTCTTCGTCCGTTCTGACTTCACCGGGGCTGACTTCACCCGCGCCAACCTTGCCAACTCCCAGTGGAGCGAGACCACGCTCGATCGCGCTCAGCTCAACGAAGCAGCGATGGATCGCGCCACGTTTGGCGGAGCCTCCCTGCTGGGCACGGATCTCACGAGCGCAACCGCCATCAATGCGGACTTCGCTGAGGCGAACCTAAGCGGTGCGATTTTGCTGCGATCGCAGCTCGACTTTAGCAACCTGACGAAATCGAACCTAACTGGCGCAAACCTATCAGAAGCGTCGTTGTTCGGCGCGACCCTTAAGGGCGCAAATCTCCAAAATGCCAATCTGGCCGACGCGAACCTGATGGACGCGAACTTAGAAGAAGCCGACCTGACGGGTGCGAACCTCAGCAACTGTGACGTGGCCGGTGCGATCTTTACCGATGCGAAGGGGCTTTCGGCAGAGCTGCGTGCGGACTTACTCGAACGCGGTGCACTCAATCTTTAAGACTCAAAAAAGAGAGACCGCCCTGTCTTATCAACCAACGAGCGGTCTCTCTTCTTTCTAAACTCGAGATCGGAATCTGGGCAATTACGTTTTCACCAGAACGAGATCGTCCTCGATTTTCGCTTCGAACATACCGAGCGGATCTTCGGCCGGGCCGGAGGTCACGCTACCGTCCGGCGCAAATGCCGAACCGTGGCACGGGCAGGCAAAAGCGCCCTCACCCGCTTCCCACTCCACCGCGCAACCCTGGTGGGTACACAGCGAGTTGACGGCGATCAGCGCTTCGGCGTTGGCCGGGTCGCGGATCACGGCCACCGACAGCGTTTTGCTGCTCACCGAGCCCGTTTCATCGAGTTCCGACACGCGGCCGATCGCGGCGAAGCCATCTTCGCGCGGTGTGGTGTCCACCGGCTCCGGTGCGTCGCCGCCACCGGCGGTATCGGTTCCGGTGTCAGTTTGGCAAGCGGCGAGGACAACCGGCAAAGACGTGGCAAAGAAGCCCACACCAACCCAGTTCAAAAAGTTACGACGTTTCATTTACGATAATCCGGATTAATTGCAAGTCAGCTCTAAAAGAGCCAACACGGCGGAGTTGACAGACGCGACCTACTCCGGCTGCGCTTCGGCAGAGCTCAGTTCGGCGGAGGCCACCGCTTGGGTAAACCAGCCGTAATGGCGTGCCGCAGCGATCGCCACGAGTAGCAGGTCGAGACCGACCACTCCCAAAATCAGCATCCCAGAACCACCCGTTCCAAAGCCGTAGCTGTGGAGACCGGTTCCCAGGACGAAATTAACGCCGTACCAAGCCATCAAGACGGCATTGAACGATACGACGCTAAAGACATCGAGCCCGAAGTCACCAATCCAGCCCACCAGGCGACCGTGGAGCGGTACGAGGTAGCAGAGCAGCGCGATCAGCGCCCAGGTTTCCTTCGGATCCCAGCCCCAGAAGCGACCCCAGGAGAAGTGCGCCCAGATGCCGCCCAGAATAATCCCGGCGGTCAGTAGCAGCACGCCCACCTGAAGGACGCGGTAGTTGAGCTGGGACAGGGTTTTGAAGCGGCCCGTAGCGGCGGGCGCAAACAGGCGATTGCCGAGTGCGACGTGACCCAAACCGAGCGCGAGCGCGAAGCTGGCATAGCTCAGCGCGATCGTCGGGACGTGGATGCTCAGCCAGAAGTTATCGCGCAGCACCGGTACGAGCGGCGAAATGCTGGCGTCGAGCACCGCAGGAAGGCTATCGGCCAAAATCAGGCAGGCCACCGACAGTGGCGCGGCCGCGAGCAGGTAGTAGCGCGATCGCGATACCAGCTCGAACACCAGCGCGATCGCCGCGATGCCGAAGCCAACCCAGACCACCGACTCGTACATATTCGTTACCGGCGGGCGACCGGCAATCTGCATCCGTACCCAGAAGCCGTAGGCGTTGACCGCAATCCCTGCCGAGAATATGCCGATCGCGCCCCAGTACAGTTCCCACGGCTTCACCCACAGCGCCACCAACATTACGACGAAGGCCAGCGCGTAAATCTGCCACGCTTTCGCGAAGGGATGAAAGTGATTGAATCCCACTTCGCGCTGGAGGGTTGCTGTCGTCGGGTACACCGTCGGGCTCAGCTCCGAAAGCTGCGACTTAAACGTCGTGCCGATTTGCCCGATCATCTCTAAGTGGCTGTTGAAATCGCGCAACAAACCCTGCTGCATCATCGCGAACTCCGCTAGCAGCGGCGCAACGGTCTCGGGCTCGTAGAGCGTCGTGGCTTCTTCCAGGCTGACCCACGTGCCTTTGATATCGTCCGGATGCGGAACGAGGGGCAGACTCTTGTCGCCCACCGACGCGAACAGCAGCGTCAAGCGATCTTCGACGATCAGCGCCTCGCGAGCATCGCGATCGAGCGTCTTGTCGTCCAGCTCGTCTAAGTGGGCTTGCTTGACGATTTCGCCCAGCGACTGATTGGTCATCAGCTCCTGGAACGTGAAATATTTCCGCTCGAGATCGAGGCCGACCGCCTCTTTCAGCGGGCGGTAGCTCATCAGCACGATCGGCTCTTCGTTCCAGTTGCGGGTGTTGAACCAAAGCGCCAGATAGGTGGTCAGCGCGTCCTCGGTCGTACCCTCCGCAGTTTTGTACGTGGTCGAACCGTGGATTTTCGCCAGGGTTTCGTTGGCCACCGTATCGAGGGGCTTTTTGCGACCGTCGAGCTGGACGGCCAGACTGCGAACCGAGTCGAGCGTGTCAGGCTGGAACTGACTGACGGGCAGCACTAGCACCAAACAGCCCAACACCAAACCGAGTAAAAATTTCAGCAGTTTCATAAAGTGAGGAGATGAAAAGATCGGGGCTGGACGCGATCGCAACTCGATCGCGTCCAGCAAAAAACGCTCGGGCTATCCGGCTAAATCGGGAATCGCTTCGGTTGCCGGGGTCTCACCAGTCTCGGAAACCTCGCTTGCCGTCGTCGCGCCTGGGCTGACCGCATTCGATCGAGCCGCGCGCGCCTTGCGGAATCGCTTCAGCAGCGCCGGTGCGTAGAACATCGTCGCGATACCGACCACCACCAGCACCGATCCCAGCCAAGTCAGCGCCGTCACCCACCAGGGCTCGCGCTTGAGCTGGAGCGTCGATTGCTGCAAGTCGCCGGGGTTCCAGGACGCCTGCGCCAGCTTCCAACCCTCGAACCAGGTGGGGTGGTTCATCCAGACGCGGCGCTGTACCCGATCGCCGCGATGGGCGTCGGTTAGCGTCACGGCGCTCGTCCACATCGCCACCGACTCGCTGCCCTCGTTGCGCTCCACGATGAAGTCATCGAGCTGGACGCTAAACGGCAGTTGCAGCAGTTTCGGGCTAAAGGCGGCGTAGTAGTCGCCCGCGCTGCTGGCCACGGTGGTCGGCTCACCCCAGGGCAGCCAGGTATCCGTGCCGTCGGCCAGCGTCACGTGCAGCGCCGGAGAGCCTTGCGGCGCGCCACCGGGAACGGCAACGGGCGTCACCGGCACGATCGAGCGCTGCACCCGAGCCCGATCGAGCGATTCGGCAAGCGTAATTTCAAAGTCCGCCCACCCCGGCGTCACGGACTGCCCCAGTGCCAGCGATCCCGACTTAAATCCTTTCGAAGACAGCGCGGCGTAGAACAGCTCGCGATCGGGCGACTCGACCACGCGGAAGAAGTCCGACGGGGTTTGCTTGGGCGGTGTGTAGCTCAGAGCTGTGGGGTCGAGCGCGATCGTTTCGCCGGAGCGAATCGGCTCGAAGCCCGTCTGCGCGAACACGAACCAGCGTTCGGAGGTTTCGCCCTGCGTCACCTCAAGCTGCACTGCTGGATTGCGAAACTCCGACGAGGCGCTGCTGGGCAGGCCGTCGCGATCGAGCCGGAAGTCCGGCCAGAGCTGCGCGATCGTTACGGTGACGCCGTCGGGCAACGCGATCGGCGTAAAACTTTGCTGCTCCACGTCGATGTCTTGCGCGCCAATCTGCAGCACACCGAGCAGATGCGTCTCCGCCACCGGTGGACTCAGCAGTCCTTGCAGTTCGGCGTCGGTGTCGGCATGCATCAGCTGAAGCTGGGCGGGGCCGACTTCGAGGTCGCTGTAGGCGGCAGGAGCGATCGCCAGCCAGCGCTCCAACGTCTGACCCATGCGATCGCTGCTCAACTCGAGCCTCACCGCCCGGTTGTCCACCGCGCCACCTTCGCGAAACTCCACCGTCTTGATGGCGTTGTCGCTGTAACTGACTAGCTCGATGCCCGCGAACTGCGGCGGGTACACCGACCCGTCTGGCTTGACGAAGATATCGGTTTGCTGGCGACGACCATCGGGTGCAATCACCTCCAGTAGATCGCCTTCCACGCGAACCTGACTGTTTGCCGCACTGTCCGTCCGTACTAGCAGCATCCCCTCTGTACTGAGGTGAATTACCGCTGCCGAACCCGCAATCAGCACGATCAGACCGAAGTGCGTCAGCGCAAAGCCGACCTTGCGCGCGCCACGCCAGGGATAGCGCGTCAGAGTCGAGACGCCAAGGTTCGCTGCCAACAGAAACATCAGCAAACCGAACCACCAGCTCTTATATATCTGCAGCTGAACCGTTGCCGAACCGACTTCCGACTCGTAAAAAGTCGCCCCGATCAAAATCGCCGCGATCGCCGTCATCAACGGAACCGCCAACTTGACCGATCCCAAAAAGCGCGTGAACTGCGTTGCCAGATTCAACATGTAGCCGCCAATTGAAGAATTGTGCCCAACACCTTTGCGGCTTTCGCTTTTTTCTTTTGTATCAGTCGGCACAAAGACGGCAATTCCAGACTTAGGCTTCGCGCACGCAACGGATTTCTAAATAGTAAATAAGTTCAGCACGAATTATCCTAAAAAACCATACAGAGCAAACGCTTGATACATAATCGAGAGGATTAATCGCTCACAGAATCCTCAATTTATTGACTCTAGCTCTCAATAAAATTCACAAAAGATCTCTAGGTAGACAAGTATTACCGCTTGCCTCGCGTCGCTCCAAAGATCCGGGCCGCAAGGTTTTAGGGCTTTGAAGGTCGAAAGCAATTCTTGCATCATATCTATGCAGAATCAGGCCGTACTCGTGTAGTTTATGTATCTCTAAACACGGAATAACTCTGAGGAAGTCGATAACCTCTGCTGCATAATTTATCTTTGGAAAGCAGTGACCCAATTGATCGATGCAGCAAGGGCTTAGAGGGATTCGGGTTTAAAACCCGCTCGAATGTCGCTTCGCACTTCGGTTGGCTCGGGTTTGTTTAAGGTTCTGTCAGATCGGCATCTTTCTATTTGATAAGGATTTGCTTGACGACTGGAATTACGGGGCATCTCGTCCCTCCGCTCACTCGCGCGGGTCTAGTTTCGTGCAGGCAAGACTTCCCGTGTCTTTTCTGACAAGAATTTCGGCACTTTTTTAGAGAAAGGAGTTACAAGATCGATGACATCAAACGTCAATGCACCCCAGTCTGAGACGGGGCTCCAAGTCGAGCTACTGGAGACTAGCTTTGCGAAGGTCGGCCCGCGCGCAGAGGAGTTCGCAAGCAGCTTTTACGATCGCCTGTTTACCGACTACCCCGATGCGAAGCCGCTGTTCGTTCACACTGATGTGAAGGAGCAAAGCAAGAAGCTTCTGGCGTCGCTGGTGTTCGTTGTCGAGAATCTGAAAAGCCCCGGCAAACTTACCGACGCGCTGAAAGGTCTCGGCGCGCGTCACGTGAAGTACGGCGCGCTGCCCGAGCACTATCCGCTGGTGGGCAACACTCTCCTCAACACCTTCGAGGAGTACCTGGGCAGCGACTGGACGCCCGATGTCAAGCAGGCTTGGGTCGATGCCTACGGTGTCATCACTGAAGTTATGCTCGACGGTGCGGACTACTCTAAATCTGAGGTCGAGCTGGAAAGTGCTGCTCCCGAAGCGGCGGAGCCCGAAGTTGACGAAGCCACTGGCCTGAAGGTGAAGCTGCTCGAAGACAGCTTCGAGAAGGTGAAGCCCAAGGCGGATGACTTCGTCGATAGCTTCTACAACAACCTCTTTACGGACTACCCTGCGGCCGAGCCGCTGTTCGCGCACTCGAACATGAAAGAGCAGGGCAAGAAACTGCTGACTTCGCTGGTGTTTGTCGTCGAGAACCTCAAAAGCCCCGGCAAACTCACCGACGTGCTGAAAGGTCTCGGCGCGCGTCACGTGAAGTACGGCGCGCTGCCCGAGCACTACCCACTAGTGGGCAACACGCTGCTGAAAACCTTCGGACAGTACCTGGGCAGCGATTGGACGCCGGACGTCAAACAAGCTTGGGTCGATGCCTACGGCCTAATTACCGAGGTCATGCTCGACGGTGCAGATTACTCCAAGTCGGAGGTCGAACTCGACTCGGCGGCGGCATCCATGCCCGTCGGCGAGCAAAAAATGACGCCGACGATCGGCGCGGGCATCGCAGGCGGCATCGTCGTCGCGGCGATCTCGCTCCTGCTGATTCTTTAAGACGAAGCGGGATAACAGAGGAGGTTAGTTGCGATGGCAGTTAGTGGAAGGCGGGGTTTTAGCTGGCGCGCGATCGTGAATTTCCGCACGGTTGTGGCGCTGAGCTGCGTTCTGCTTATGGGCTGGTTTACGGCGGCGGTGGCGCTCGATCGCAAGGAAGTGTTTCTGCCGGGGGAATCCTCCGTGGGGCACTACCTCATTGAGGCCTCCTGTGCCTCTTGTCACGAGGGCTTCAAGCCCGTCAGCAACGACACGTGTATGCGCTGTCACGAAGCTGAAATGGCAGAGGACGTTCACGGTCAGAAGAAGTTTCGCGACCCCCGCTGGGCGGCTGAACTGGCCAAGCTGGAGGTTTTGACCTGTACGACTTGCCACAGCGAGCACATCCATATGTTCGATCGTGGCGTGCATCTACAGCCCGACCTCTGTATGACTTGCCACCAGGGCATCATCGAAGGCGATCTCACCAGCCATGACGGCTTTACGCCAGACGGCTGCTGGACGGCAGGGTGTCACAACTACCACGACCATCGCTCGATCTCCACTGGGTTCTTACGTCAGAACCTCGACCAGCCGCCCATGCTGCCCGTCCAGGCCATGCCCACGATCGAGGTTGAGACCCAGCTCGATGAAGCGCCCGAACCGGATCTGTCCAAAGAGTTCCTGGGAGGTGCAGCGTGATTTCGTTCTTCTCCCAACTTTTCTCTGAGGCTGGATTCTGGCAAGCCAGACGCTTCTCGGGCCGACTGTTCCAGCGCATCCTCGCGCTCGTCATGGCGGTGGGTCTGACGCTCGGTCTCGCGGTTCCGCCCGCTCTGGCGGATGGCGTGACCCAAGAGCAGCTCGACACCATCACCGCACAGTGGGAAGGCAGCCTCCACGCCCTCAACGACGTGAACTGCGCCAGCTGCCACCAGGACTCGGAAACGAAAAGCTTCGTGGCCGTCCCCAACCAGGAAAGCTGCCGCACCTGCCACGAGCAGTCGGTCGATACGTTCCTGCTCGGCAAGCACGGTATTCGCACCCTCGAGGGGGAAAGCGCGCTAACCCCGGCGCTGGCGCGACTCCCCATGCACGAAGCGGCCTTCGAGAAATCGATGAGCTGCAACACGTGCCACGACGTGCATACGGTCAACACGCTGCAGGCATCTACCGACTCCTGTATGACCTGTCATAACGACACTCACACCAACAACTATTTCAACTCGAAACACGCCGAGCTCTTTGAGGCCGATCGCGACCTACCGCGTCCATCGAATGCCTCCGTGAGCTGTGCCACCTGTCACCTTCCGCGCCACACCATCGAAATTGGCGGCAACGAGGTCGTGAAGGTGAACCACAACAACACGTACAACCTCAAGCCTCGCGATCGCATGGTGGCTGACGTGTGTATGAACTGCCACGGCGTGGAGTACAGCTACAACAGCATTTTTGACGACGAGCTGGTGACGGCGAATTTCGATAAGCCGCCGCACCTGGAACTCGAAACCTTCGATCTGATTCGCGCTCTTGAAAAGCGGCGCAGTGACAACGGCGACGGCGAATAGCCACCCATCGTTATGGGTCTTCCCTCGTCGCTGAGCTGCCCGAGACGGCATCAGCCCGTGTTTGCCGCGATCGAGCTTCCCTCCTCGTCAAATCCCCCGTTCGATTCCCGAACATATCTCTCGCACGCTACGCAATTTATTGGCCTTATTCCGAAGGACACATTCATGACTCTCGTTCAACGCTGGACGCAGCTCCTACGTACCCGAACCGTCGCTTTCTTCAGCACCATCTGCGCGATCGCAGTGATTGCTGTCTCCTGTGCTGGTGGCGGAACCCAAGCCTCTGTGGGCATCGCGCCTGAAATGGTTGCGGACTACATCCACACGGTCATGCAAGCAGACCGCACGGCCTACACTAAGCACGTGGTCAGCCGCGTTGCCAAGCTGGAAGGCAAGGACAACGAAAAAGGTGTTCTCGCGATCGAAGCGACTGAAGGCTGGCAACAAACTGACGGTATCCCTCTGCCCGCTCAAATGTTCCGCCTCGGCGCAGACATCGCCAGCGAATCCGGCAGCGCCTTCACATACAACCTGATTTCGCCCTGGTATATCAACGACAGCCACGAGCCCAAGAGCGAATTCGAGAAAGCTGCGATGGATGCCACCATCGAAACCGGCGAGTCCTACAAGGATTACCAAGAGGTCGGTGGCCAGCAGTACTTCTCGGCGCTCTACCCCGACAAAGCGGTTGCGGAAGCTTGTGTCACCTGCCACAACACCCACCCGATTCACCTCGAGCGCTACCCCGATAAGGAGTTCGTCATGGGTGAAGTCATGGGCGGCATCATGATCAACATCCCCCTCGACGCTGCGTAATTCTGCGCGACGCTCAGGGTCGTTCCAGTACGTTCGACGCGAATTGTGACGGTGGGTCTGGCCGACTCGGCCACTCTGCCCAACGATACAATCCGCGATCGACCCAAGCGCGGAGCGAGACTCCCGGTCTGACTTCCCAAGGTCCCGGTTGAGGTTTCCCTCCGCGCGTCCCCTTTTTTCTCGCTTTTTCGCCACTTTTGAACCTTGAAGGGTTCCCTGGATTCATGCCGCCATCTTCTTCGTCCCCAGGTTCTACAGACGTCGCTTCCCTTCCTGGAATTCCGCCCAAGCGTCCTCCGAAACGCGCTGCTGGCGTGCAGCCCAGCTTCAAGGCGCTGATCCTGCTGACGTTCGCGACGGTGTTGCTGCTGCTGCCGTTCGTCTTCAGCCCGGTGTATGTCGAGGTAATGCGCGATCGGGCGATCGAGCTTTACCACGTTCTGCGCGGCGAGCTATACAAACAGGCCACCGGTTTTGCGGCCCTAACGTTCGTCATCGTCGAGGTACTGCTGACCGTTCGCAAGCGTAGCCGAAGCTGGCCGTTTTCGATCAAAGTACCAGGCTCGATGAAAATCTGGCGCAGCGTACACATTTATTCCGGTGTCATCTTGCTGGCGCTGGTGGCAGTGCATACGATCGGCGCGCGCGGGCTGAACTTTAATGCGGTTCTGTTGTGGGTGTTCTTCGGTGTGACGCTAACGGCACTAGTCGGTGCGGTTGCCGAAACTGGCCTGCTCGAATCGACGCGGCGACGGTTCGGTACCTGGCCGGGTAGCGCGAAGCCTTTGACAAAAGGAGTATTGGTTCGCAATCTGCGCTCGATTTGGTTGACGAGCCATATTTTTCTGGTGTGGATGTTTGCCGTCATGCTGGCGATTCACATATTCCTGGTTTATTACTTCGCGTAAGTCCAGTCCATTTCCGCCGCAACTGGCGATCGTTGCACTTTCATCAAGGCTCAAATCCGGGTTCAAATCGTCGTGAAGCATCGTAGTCCAATCCTCGCTGTCGGTATTACTGTCGTGTTCGCGATCGCGACTCTGTTTCTAACGCGCCCTTCGACAGGCGCGAGCAGTGCGATGTCGCCGGTGTCGGGGCTCATGTCGCTCAAAGCGATGGCGCGGGAGAGTGTCCCCTACGCAGTTGCGATCGCGGACGAGAAGCCCACACTGCTCGAGTTCTATGCAGACTGGTGTACGAGCTGTCAGGCGCTCGCGCCGAGCCTCCAGAAATTGCACGATGAGTACGGCGATCGCGTTGATTTCGTAGCGCTCGATATCGACGATCCCCAGTGGCGCGAACAGGTTGCCACTTTCAAAGCGACTGGTGTTCCCCAGCTAACTTTCCTCGATCGCAGCGGTTCGGCGATTGACACGATCGTCGGAAAAGTGCCCGCTTCCATCCTCGATCGAGCGATTCAAAGACTCCTTCAACCCACCTAGCTTTTTTAGTTGTCTGTTGCTGTTTGCAGCCATTCGATTTGGGGATAGGACATATGGACTTACCTGCCATGGCCAATAACTACGCTCGGCGCTCTTTGACTCGATCTCGCTCTCAAATAGGACGAACATACAGGCTTTTTCGAACTGATTTTTTACTCGCTTTTTTGGGTTCTCTCTATCGTCTTACCCTGCAGCCATCGTGTACCTAACCATCCTCTCTGGTTTCTTACAGCTTCTCAAAGGTGTCGAGCTGATGGGAGAGTTTTTTGACTGTCTCTCTTCACCCATCGGCCTATCGATCCTGCTCGCTGGGTTGAGTTACCAAATGCTTCTCGACGGCGGCTGCGATCCGACGACGGCTGCAATTTTAGGCAGCTCGATCGGTTTAACACTGAGCGCCGTGACGCAAAAGCCCCAGTAGACTGGACTCGAACTTAAGCTCGGAATTCAAGCTTAATGCTGGCGATCGATTCCGGCTTCCTTGTCGTAGCGGCGAGCCGTCTCGAATAGCTCGCGGCTGCGATCGTCACCGACCCAGCGCCAGTGCCAGGGTTCGTAGCTGACGCAGTCGTGTTCCGGCGGAAACGATAGCTCGAAATTGAAGTCGCCCGCGTTTGCCAGTAGCCAGCGGCCTGCGGTCGTGCCATCGAAGCCGGTCTGAAAATCCGCCCAGGCAGCGGTGGCGTCGCCGATGTCGATCGTATAGCCGGTGTGGTGTTCGCTGTGTCCGGGGGGAGCGGAGACGCGGGCGCGCTGGGCGAGGGTTTGGCCGCGTGCGGCAGCGATGCCGTAGAACAGGTCTTGCTGGATGGCGACGCTGCGGAAGCCGGAGAGGTCGGTGAGGTAGACGCCCGTCGCTGCCGCGCTGCGCCGCATCGCGTTGAAGTCGATGGCGGCATCGCGGTGTAGCAGCACCGAGCCGACGGAAACCAGGTCGCCTCGATCGGCTTCGGGGTAGGGCAGGTGGCCGTAGAACGAGGTGTCGGAGACTTCGCCGCAGTCGAGTTCGGGCAGTGGCAGGACGGGGGCGGGCAACAGTCGCTCGGGGAAGGGCAGGCGCGGCAGCATCGGCAGAATGGGGGCGCGATCGCCTGCGACTGCGCCGAGCTGGAGCGTCGCCACCAGGGCGACCGCGCCGAGCAGTGCCGCGATCGCCGAGCGAGCGCACGATCGCGATAGAAACCGTAGCAAAGCTTTAAATAGGCGCATGGGCTGCCGAACGGGGTTCGTGGGTTTCTCCGCCGACTGCCGACAGCGTCCGAAGCGTCTGTCAGAAACCGGTTTTTTTCAACTCGATCGTACTCCACGCTAAGAACTTGTAGAAACCCGGTTTTTCTCGCCGAGATCTGCTGAAAGTTACGGGCGCGGTTCGTTTTTGTCGGGGCGCGGCGACGATCGCCAGAGACCGGAGAGCGTGCTGAGCCCGCCGAAGGCCAGCTTCTTACCCAACTTGCGGAGGCCGGGCGTCTTCACCTCACTTTCGGCGTTGACGGTGAAGCGCGTGTCGAGGATTTCGCGTAGCTTAGCGCTGGTCAGCGGACGATCGAGGCAGCCGCGCTCGGCGATCGAGATCGAGCCGGTCTCTTCGGAAACGACGATGCACAAAGACTGGGGGACGCGTTCGGTGATGCCCATTGCCGCCCGGTGGCGCGTGCCGAGCTGGCGCGATGCGGTGCGCTCGGAGAGCGGCAAAATCGACCCGGCGGACAGCACCCGCGAGTCGCGAATCCAGACGGCTCCGTCGTGGAGCGGCGTTGAGGTTTGGAAGATAGTTTGCAGCAGCTCGCTGGAGACTTCGGCATTAAGCTTGACGCCAAGGACGGAGAGATCGCGCTCGTCGATCGGGCGGTCGGTCTCAAGCAGCAGCAGCGCCCCCGTCCTATTTTGCGAGAGCTTGCGCACGGCCTCGACAATTTCGTCGATCGTGGAGTTGGACTGCTCGCGGCGGGGGCTGGCGGACTGGAATAGCGATCGCAAGTCGCCGCGTCCGAGCTGCTCGAGGAACTGCCGAGTCTCGGACTGGAGCGCGATCGCGAAGCTGACCGCTGCGACGATCGCGACTTTGTCGAGTACCAAATGCAGTAGCAGCAGATCGAAAGCCCGACTCAGCGCCGAGGCCAGCACGCACACCGCCAACCCCTGCACCATCCACACCGTCCGTCGCTCTGACACGACAACCGTAAAGGCATAAAGCAGACCCAGCACGAGCGCGAAGTCGATCGCCGCACCGAGATGCTGCCCGAGACGCGCGACGAGAACTTGAGGCCATGCCTGGGTCAACAGCAGTTGCGCGAGCGCCATCAGAGCAAGAGGTCTCCAGGGTTGGGTGGTCGGGGTGCGATCGCCAGCGAATGGGAGCCGTCACCTCGAGCCGCTGTCGAGGCTCGTGCGGGCGGGACTAGCGCGCCGAGGTCAGGCGTGCGGGCAGGCGATCGAAGCGCATCAGGTCTTCGTCGGTCTCGCGGGCGATGATGACGTTAGCCTCGCCTCCCTCCACGAGTACCGCCGCCGGACGGGCGATGCGGTTGTAGTTGGAGGCCATGCTGTAGTTATACGCACCGGTTCCCATGACGACGAGAATATCGCCCGGTTCGGTGTCCGGCAGTGCCGCTTCTTTAATGACGACGTCGCCGGACTCGCAATGCTTCCCGGCAACGGTGACGGCTTGGGTCGCTTCGGCGGTCATTTTATTGGCGACGACGGCGCGGTAGAGCGACTGGTAGGTGATCGGGCGCGGGTTGTCGGACATGCCGCCATCGACGGTGATGTAGTGGCTCAGGCCGGGGACGGTCTTCTGGGAGCCGACGGTGTAGGCCGTGACGCAGGCCGAGCCGATCAGCGATCGGCCGGGTTCGCACATCAGGCGCGGCAGCTCGGTGAGGCCAGCTCGTTCGCAGGCCGTTTTCATGGATTTGGCGACGGTCTCGATCCAGGCGTCGATGCTCGGCGGATCGTCGGCTTCGGTGTAGCGGATGCCGAGGCCACCGCCGACGTTAATCGTGTTGACGGGCAGATCGAACTCGCGTGCGAGCTGGAGCCAGCCGACCATCACTTGCGGCAGATCGACGTGGGGCTGAGTCTCGAAGATTTGCGAGCCGATATGGGCGTGCAGGCCGATGCAGGCAAGGCTCGCGGTCTTCGAGAGGAATTCAAACACGGCGCGCATCCCGTCGGGGTCGAAGCCGAATTTGCTATCGATGTGGCCGGTTTGGATGTACTCGTGGGTGTGGCACTCGATGCCGGGGGTGAAGCGCACCATCACGGGCAGAGGTCGATCGCGATCGGCGCGATCGCCCGCCAGCTTCGCCAGGGTTTCGAGTTCGAGCCAGTTATCGACGATGACGGTGACGCCCGCCGCGATCGCCTGCTCGAGCTCGCGACGCGACTTATTGTTTCCGTGGAAGACGATGCGATCGGCGCTGACGCCTGCGGTGAGCGAGGTTTGCAGCTCGCAGCCGCTAACTACGTCGGTTCCGAGCCCTTCGCTGGCGACGATCGCCGCGACCGCTTGGCAACTCCAGGCTTTCGAGGCGAACACGGCCAGCGACTCGCCGGGGTAGTGCTTGGCGAGGGCGTCGCGGTAGTGGCGGCAGGCAGTGCGCAGGCTCAGCTCGTCGAGGATGTAGAGCGGAGAGCCATAGCGCTCGACCAGTTCGGTCACGTCACAGCCGCCGATTTCGAGGCGATCGCGCCCGTTGAGCTTGGCCGTCAGCGGTAGCAGCTCCTGGTTCGGCGAACGCTCGGCGAGCGGCAGATCGGAGCTAACGAGGTAGCGCTGGCCGGAGGTTTGCGTCGGGTTTTGCGGTTCGATCGGGGAAGTGGCAACCATTATTGTCGGGGTCGGGGTCGTCGAGCGTCGGGCTCGCGGCGTTGGTAAAAGTTTGCGGTCGTTTTGCGGTCTTTCGGAGCTGCGCAATCGAACGATTGGCTCGAACGGGCGACTCGAGGGCAGCGCTCGAATGCAAGATCTCGCACACAGGATTTAGTGTACCGTCCATATCTACCCATTTCCGATCGAAATCCTTGCCTCCGTCCGACCCCCCTTTCGGCCTTCCTCCTGGCTTTTCTCCCGAATTTTCCCTCGACCTGTCGCCCGTACCAGAGCGCCTGTCGCTGCGCCCCGCGACCCATGCCGACCTCGAGGCGATCGTCGAGCTCGATCGCCGCTGCTTCGGCCAGCTTTGGAGCCGGGAGACCTACGCCCGCGAACTCGACAGCCCCAATAGCAGCCTGCTTTTGCTGGGCGACGCCCGCCCGCAAGCGGCGGGCGAAGCGCTCGTGGGCTACGGCTGCTTGTGGGCGATCGTCGATGAGGCTCACGTGACGATTTTGGGCGTTCACCCCGACCGGCGACGGCGCGGCTTTGGCGAGGTGCTGCTGCACGCCCTACTGTCGATCGCCCGCCAGCGCCAACTGACGCGCGCTACGCTAGAAGTCAATACCCAAAACCACGCTGCGCTCGCGCTGTATGAAAAAATCGGGTTTCGGCGGGCCGGGTGCCGCAAGGGCTACTATCCCAATGGAGACGACGCGGCAATCCTCTGGAAGAACGGGCTCGGACGGCCGCAGTTTGCCGACGAACTCGCGGCTTGGCGTCGGGATTTGCAGGCTCGAATGGCGTAGCGTTGCTAATCGCTAGCAACGGGTTTGCCGAACGATTTTTAGGCTATCGCTATCGGCGCGATCGTCTGACTTCGATCGTTCGCCGTACTCGCTTCGGGTCATCGTCCAATCCAGCTTCGAGCATTGAAATGACGGTGCGAAACGGTCGAAAGCGACCGAATACGCTCGGGGAAGAGCTGCCAGCGGCAGCATTGCATCGACTGACCGCTTCTCGATTCACGTCCTCCCTTTGCCGCACGGCAACCATGACCAACAAATTCACCAGCTCTTCGCCCCTCGAGTTCTACTTCGCCCACCTCGAGACCGTCTGTCCGACGATCGTCTATCAGGAATTCGAGCGCGACATCGCCAAGTCCATTGCCAACGCCCACTGGGACAACCCCGAATCGCCTCTCGATTTGAATAACTTCGCCGTTATCGCCCTGATCGAAGCTGAAAATGCCGACGACGATGGTGAAAGAGAGCTGCTGATCGATCTGGCGCTCGAAGCCCTACAGAAAGGCGTCGAGCGCGATCGGCACCCGCTCTGCGCGGCCCATATGGCCGCCGTGTTTTACCTAATCGGCGATCGCGTGGCCGCCGACGAAATCGCCAACAGCACCCTCGCCGATGCCTTTCAGGCCGCGCACTACCACGCTGCGGGCGAGGCCAGCGAGTCGATCGGCTTAGTGTACCTGCCACCGCTATTCGATCGCGCCGCCAGCGAGGCGACGATCGGCGAGCTGTTCCGCAGCCCGTCGGCTCACTACCAAGCGCTAATTTTCTTAGCTCAGGCGCTGGTCTTTACGCAACCGCTGATGTGCGCGAGCGCGACGGGGCGGCGCTGGCTCGAGTTCTCCGTCAGCCTGCTGTCCGAAACGCCTCACACCAACCTGATGCTCGGCCTATCGCACCTGCACGAGTGCCACGCCGAGGGGCTGCTCTACCTGCACCGCGCCCAGCAGGCCGACCCTGCCGCGCCGAATGTCTTACAGGCGCTGTCGCTGGCGTATCGAGATCGCGGCCATCTCAAAAATGCCGAACTCTGGAAGACCGTGGCCTGCGCCTGTCAGTTTCCCGAACTCACCACGCCGCCGGAGTGGCGCTGGACGGAAGTCGATGTCGATAGCTCGATGACCTATGTGGCCTACGACGACTGCACCTTAGCGGTCGAGTCCCGCCTCAGCAGCGTATCCACCAGCACTCTGCTCGCCCAAGGCGACTGGCCGGAGCGCGAGATCGAATTCTGGCGCGTTTGGCTCAAGCCGGACGCGATCGCGATCGACGTCGGTGCGGATATCGGGCAGTTCGCCATTAGCGCCGCGAAGCGAGTCGGCAGCGCCGGACGTGCGATCGCCCTCGAAGCCGACCCGGCTTGCATGAACTGTCTGAAGGAAACCCAGAAGGTCAACCGCCTCGATCGCCTCACGCTCTATCTTGCGATCGCCTGCGATCGCAACGAGTCGCCCGACTGGTTCGCTGATGCTGCCACGGAGGCTTTCGGTGATGACATCAGCAACGAGGGCTTTGACAAATGGCAGACTCAACCGACCAGCAGCGCGCCCGTACCGCCAGCGCCGCGCAACACCGTCGAGCACCTGACTCTCGACGCGCTGATGTTCCGAGAAGAGCTGCCGCGCGTTGACTTTATTCGCATCGATCGCGCCCACTGCACCCTGGAAATGCTGGCGGGCGCGACTCAGCTTCTGTCGATCTTCCAGCCGACGCTACTCTTCGGCCTGTCGCCCGATATCCCCGATCGAAACCTCACTTTCGGCAACGCCCTACGCGCGATCGGCTACAAGCTCTACCACTACAAGCCCTACGTCAAGCAGCTCGTCCCCATCGATTCGATGCGCGAACTGACCGAGAACCTGGTGGTGGGCGCGAACGCGATCGCCATCCACCCCAGCCAGTACGACAGCGTTATCTCCTTGGGCTATGCCGACGCCAAGCTCGCTGACGAAGCCGCCCTCGCCGAGCTATTGCTGGCGGGAGATCCTCAATAGGAAATTCCCCACAGAAGACTTTCGTCGGAGATCCTCAGCCGCCATCGCAGAAACGCGCCGACTAAGAGCGCTTACTCCGGTATTCGAGCGAAGGCCGATCGCCTTGCGATGACGACCGACATCCCCTGCACGATAACGAGCTTGGAAGCCCGGGCCGCGCGCTCGATGGCCCGTCAGAGTACGACAAAACTTAACTTTTCCACGCCGACCCGAGACACTAGGGTAAATACTAGGCCGCTTCCGTATCTTCGAGCCCACCATTGGCAAGCACGCGGCCATCGCCCGACCATCGCAATTACGTTCGAGGGATCGCCCGTCAATGACACCCAGATCGCCGTTACAAGTCGCTCGATCGAGCGACCTGTCGCTATCCGTCATGCCTGACCCCACCAGGTCATCCGCCGCTCGCTCCGCCAACCAACGCGACCGGCCCGCAGCCGAGCCGAGCTTTTACTACTTCGCCTACGGTAGCTGCATGTGCCCGGTCGATCTCCAGCGCACCTTCGAGGAAAGCACCCGCGACTACGTGATCGGAATGGCCCACCTCGATCGCTACCGCCTTGCTTTCAACCGCCGCTCCGACCGGCGTAACTGTGGCGTCCTCGATATCGTGGCCGATCGCAGCACCCACGTCGAAGGCGTCCTCTACCGTCTGCCCTGGCGGCTGAGCGATCGCCTCGACGAGCGCGAAGAGATTCCCACCCGTGGCTACCAGCGCGAAAGCGTCACCGTGACCTGCGGCAGTCGCATCTACTCCGACGTGCGAACGTACAGCGTCGTCAACAAGCTCCCCCGCGAGCTAGCTCCGAACGACTGGTACTTCAACGTCGTGCTGCGTGACGCAGTGACCTGCGGCCTTTCGGAGCAATACTGCTGGCGACTGTTCGAGCATATGCACGCGCTCCAACAGCAGCAGATAGCCTAGCTCGTTACGAGACCCGTCTGACGAACCGGTTGCACGAGTCGTTCTCGAGCAATCTCCGAATCATTACCAAACCGTCTCGAGCTGTCCCCAAACTTCTGGCTGACCGATCGCGAGCGTTTCGCTGGCGTTTCGCTGGGTGTTGCCACACCGACCATCAGTTTTTGGTGTTTTCGCACCCGGCGGCACATCCCGTAACACTGTTGAAACCACGCAAAGCTCGGACGCGATCTTCTTGTAACGCTCCGCAGTTTTTCGCAACGCGATCGTCGTGCCAGGTATCACAAACGACACAAGCGATACAAGCAAAAACCCAAATTAAACGGCAAGCAAGACCGAGATTTTCCTCGCATATCCATACGTTTAAAAAGTAAATCGACGCCTTTTTATTCGCCGTTTTCGTATATGCTTTAAGCAGTTATGACACCGCGTCGTACTTCAGAGATACAGCTTGAATTCTGGCTTTAGTATTTACAGAGGACTGCAGTCAAGCGATTGCATCGCGCGATCGGCAGCGTTGTTTCTCTTGTTAATTGCTGCCACCCAAGCTGCCGCGAACTCGCTCGACCTTAAATTGACGGTCGAGCGGGCTTCAAAGCAAGCGAAAGTACTGACCGAGCGACGTTCGGTGACATTTACCGTGTCTGCACGCGATCGCGATCGCTGACACCCTGGGATTGGGCTTTTGTATAGTAAATAGTGACATGGCAGCGTCCGTGCTGTCCGCTAGCCCCAGGTCGATCGGCGCGGACTCCAAAAAGTTACGGAACGAGGGTTGAGTGCATCGAAGGTTTCAACAGTCTAGTCAGCCGCTAAGCTCGCAATCCCGTCAGGGTAAACGTTTGCGCACACCACGCGGACATCTCCCCAGAGCTTTTGCCAGGAACGTTACCTAGGCAAGGAAAACTCGTATGACAGTAGCTTCTCCCAAGCAGCATGAAAGTATTTTTATCGCACGGCTCGTTCAGCAGGCTAAAAAGCAACTGACCGGGCAGCTCGACATTCAATCTGCCAGCGGCGAGCGATGGACAGTTTACTTCTGCGTCGGCCGCATCATCTGGGCGACGCACCACAACCGCAGCGTCCGCGCTCTGCGCTACCACCTCAGTCGCATCAGTCCGGAGCTCGAGTTTAAAAGCTTAGTCGTCCGCGAAGCCGATCGCTTTTTTTCCTGGGACTACCAGGTGCTCTGGGTACTCGAGAAGCGCAAAACCCTGTCGATGGAAGAGGCGGGCATGGCGATCAAAGAGACGATCGTCGATTGCATGTTCGATATTTTGCGCCACGAGCAGCAGGGCGCGCTTCAGTTCAAGCTGCTCAAACACGAGGCGCTCAACATGTTGCGCATGCAGCTCGTCGCGCTCAACGTCGTCGCCTTGATCAAAAAGGCCCAGGCTCATTACAGGCAGTGGCGCAACAGCAAGCTGGCGGGTATCGATCCGGACGCCGTACCCTCGATCGTCGATGCGGCCAACCTCGAGGCGAACGTCCCAGCCAAAGTGTTCGCCCAGCTCCGCAAACGCATCGACGGGCGCACCTCCTTACGCGAGCTGTCTTGCATTGTCAATGTCGATTTGGTGCGGCTGGCGCGATCGCTCGCCGTCTATATCCACAAAGGCTGGATTTCGGTGCTGCCCGCTCCGGATATTCCGCGCCCCTTGCCGCCGATCGATAAGCCTGCAACCTCGCAGACCGAAGATCGCCGCCAGCTCCTGATTGCCTGCGTCGATGACAGCCCTCAGATTTGCGAGCTGATGAAGAAGATCGTCACCGAGGCGGGCTACCGCTTCGTGAGCGTAACGGACTCGGTGCGGGCGCTGCCGATCTTGCTCGAGAAGCAGCCCAATATGATTTTTCTCGACCTGGTGATGCCGGTGGCTAACGGCTACGAGGTCTGCACCCAGCTTCGGCGCATGTCGGCATTCGAGGCGACGCCGATCGTGATTTTGACGGGGAACGATGGCGTGGTCGATCGCGTGCGCGCAAAGATGGTCAAAGCCTCAGAGTTTCTCAGCAAACCCGTCGATAGAAACAAAGTTCTCGCCACGATCGAACGGTTGCTACTACTGAGCGCGCCGCCCGCAATTTAAAAGCCTGTGCCCGACTTGTCCCGGCCCTTTTAAGGGAGACCGTCAGAGCCCGATCAAATGCCCCAGCACAGACTCTCAGTACAACTTCTCGAAACTCAGCCCGAAACGGGCAAAAGGAACAGCGTGGCTGAACTCATGTGGCCTCGGCGGCGAAGGTTCGACCGATCGATCGACAAAAGCTCTTAGGTGAAACTCCTAGGTAAATCGAGCGGTTTCGCGACCGTGCTACCGTGACTTTTCCGTAATATCGCGCAAACAAATACCAACGAGTTAAAAGATGAGAGATACAATTTTTTTTGTTAGCCTATCTACAGTGAGTCCGAGCCTTTTCAATCGTCGAGACGATCGTTGCAAAAAACCGAGTTACAGGTCTTAGATTACGCATGGAGCCTGCACCGGTAAATGCTGAAGAGCTCTAATGTTAAAAACAAGAGAGCCCGACGGTTTTCCGAGAATGTTGCGGTTGTGGGCGCGGTTTCAATTTCATTCTTGATTCTTTTGGGGTTTATTTAGATGGGAACTGTTTTGGTCGTGGAAGACGGGCAAACTGATCGCGAGCGCATTAATCGCTTGCTCAAGCAAAGCGGGCACATTGTTGCCAACGTTGAAACGCGCGACGAGACCTTTGCCTACCTGGACACCACGAAGCCCGACCTCATCGTTCTCGACGTGATTTTGCCCGGTCAAAGCGGCTTCGAGATTTGTCGCGAGCTGAAAGGTAGCGACTCTACAAAGTCGATTCCGGTGATGATCTGCTCGAGCAAGGGTACGGACGTCGATAAGACCTGGGGCAATATGCTCGGTGCCGACGCCTACCTGACCAAACCAGTCGATGAGTCGGAGCTGACGACGACCATCAAGCGCCTGCTGGGGTAGGTCTTTTTCGCTCGTGCGGCGCTTCGAGCCCCACCGCACGGGCGATCGCCTCTCGTTCGGCCGCTGGGTTCAGCCAACTCGTTCGGCCATCATCGCCCTAGCTTTTCTCGACCGTTAACGGCATCGGAATCGCGCCCGCCGTCCGCTGGCTTAGCGATAAGTCCCTTTTCGACGACCCATCCAGCTACCGCTTCCGGCAAGCATCTCACCCGGCCTCGGCCAACATCTCGCTCCGGCCGCATCGACCTCGACCGCTTTTCCTTCGCTTTCGGTTCGCCAATGTCTTTCGCCCCACCTCCTGGCGGCAGTCCGCCTTACGAGCTCGCTCCCGACGCTGCCATCTCAGCGACAATGAACTTTGGCGGCGCGGACAGTCCGCAGGTCGTGCAAAAGTTTTTGCAATTTCTCGTGCGCCAAGGCGATCGCGCGCTGATTCCGGTCGAGGCGATCTCGGAGATCGTGACGGTTCGCATTCCGGAAGTGCTGCCCGTTCCCCAGATGCGCGACTGCGTGCTCGGTGTTTACAACTGGCGCGGCGAGATGCTCTGGATCGTCGATCTCGGCGAGGCGCTGGGCTTCTCGCCGCTGTTTGCAGGCAAGCCGCCACCGACGGCGATCGCGATCGTCATCGAACACGACGATCGCACGATCGGGTTTGTCGTTCCCCAGGTGCTCGACCTCGAGCTGTACAACCTCCAGCGACAGCAACCGCCCGACCCGCAGCTGTTCCCTGCCAGTTTGATGCCTTTCCTATCGGGATATTTCATTGGCGACGAGAACGATATCTCGATCGCGATCGACGTTCCCTCCGTGTTTAGCGCGCTGCAACAGGGTGACTGAACGACGGCGCGCCCGCCGCACCGCGCACCGATTTCCGTGTCTTCCGTGCCGACATCTACTGTCTCCCAGCTTTTTCAACCCCGTCCGAACCTCAGTCACTTTCCAGGAAATTGTCCATCATGGCTCCCCAAGAGTTGTCTTCCCGAGAAGCGTCCACCTTCGAGCAGTCGCTGAAAGACTTGCGCCAGCAGGTTGCCACCGTTGTCGAGCAGATGCGCGGTGCCAACAGTCCTAAAGACGTGCTGGAAATGGCGGCGATCCAGGTGCGGCAGATGCTGCGCGTCGATCGCGTGTTGATGTTGCGCTTCCTCGCTCCTCGCACCGACGGTATCTCGACCTCACTCTCGTCGGAGATGCTGTTTCGCGAAGATGCGCGCGACAGCGTTTTGTCGTATCTCTACAGCACCCGCAATGATGGAAACGTCGGGGACGGCGGCAACGCCCGCAGTAATGGCAACGGCGGCAACGGCTACCGCAACGGCAGCAAGGACGCCGACGAATTTTCCGGGCATAAGGGTCTGGTGGTGGCCGAATCCTTGGGGCGGGGCTGGACGCCGACTCGAGGTCAGGCCGTTCACCTGACCGGGTTCGGGTTCGACACGCCCGACGAGTACCTTTCGCATCCGTTCGTGTCGATCGCCGATACCGATCGCACCAACCTGACGCCCTACCAGCGCCAAATCCTCGAACGTTACCAGGTCAAGGCCAGTCTCAACGTGCCGGTGTGCATCGGTCGCAACTTTTGGGGCGTGATGTCGGTGCAGCAGTGCGATCGCTCCTATCAGTGGGCCGAGCGCGAGATCGTCTTCGTGCGGCAGGTGGTCGCCGAGATGGCCGTGATGATGCAGCAGTTCGACCTCGATCGCAGCGTGGACGAGACCGTCGCCATCCTGCGCGAATCGTTCCAGCATGAAACCGATACGTTCGAGCTGGCCACCGCACGCGATCGCGCCGTCACCCAGACTATCGACCGCATCCGCCGCACCTTGGAGATCGAGACGATCTTCGATACGGCGACCAAAGAAGTGCGATCGCTCGTGGAGTGCGATCGCGTCGGCGTTTATCGTTTTAACCCCGACTGGAGCGGCGCGTTCGTGGCCGAATCGGTGGGGCCGGGCTGGGCTCCCCTGGTCGAGCGCCAGGAGCAGATTCCCGACCTCCAGCGCAACATTAGCGACTGCGACTCGTTCAAGCCGCTGATCGACGCCTCGAGCTACATCGAACCCCAATACGAAGACTCCTACCTGAAGGTAACCAAAGGCGGGCGCTTCGCCGAGAAGAAAACCTTTACGGTGACCGATATTTACGACGCGGGCTTTACGCCGTGCTACCTGAACGTCCTCAAGCAGTATCAGTGCCGCTCCTACTCGATCGTGCCGATCTTCCAGGGCGAGCGGCTCTGGGGCCTGCTGGCGGCTTACCAAAACGACGCACCGCGCCAGTGGGAAGACGACGAGGTCGGGCTGCTGGTGCGTATCGCCGAGCAGCTCGGTATCGCGCTCCAGCAAGCCGAAAACCTGGCGCAGTTGCGCAAACAGTCCCGCCAGCTCGAGAAATCTGCCGATCGCGATCGCGCCGTCGCCCAAACCATCGACCGCATTCGCCGCAAGCTGGATGTGGACGACATCTTCAACACCACCACCAACGAGGTGCGCGCCTTGCTGGAGTGCGATCGCGTCGGCGTTTACCGCTTCAATCCCGACTGGAGCGGCGGCTTTGTGGCCGAGTCGGTAGCAGCGGGCTGGATTCCCCTAATCGAGCGCCAGAAGCTCGATCCATCGATGGGCAGCGCCAGCGACTGCGACTCACTACAGCCACTGATCGACGCCTCCGCGTACGTTGATACCCAATTCAACGACACCTATCTGAAAGACAACAAAGGCGGGCGCTTCGCCGAGAAGAAAAGCTTCACGGTGACGGATATCTACGAT
>CALCCD010000032.1 GCA_937899645.1 uncultured cyanobacterium
GAGGTTCCCGTACCTTACCGAAAAGCCATAACCTAGCTCTATCCACCAACGCCCATCGACGAATCCGGCCAAGTCAAAATCGTCCCCCTCGACGTACCCGTCCAAACCCTCTCCGGCATCCTGCACCAACCCGATCGCGGCCCCGTAACCCTCGACGAGATGGAAGACGCGATCGCCGAGGGCGCAGAGCGAAGCCTGCAAATTTCCAATCCCTAAACGCCTCAAAGACTATCCCCGATACCGCTCCACCAACGCCCGCACCTCCGGCCTCGATCGCCTGTAACTCACCACCACCACATCCAACCCCCACCCCCGATCGCAAGCCCGCCCCACCGCATCCAAAATCCACCCCAACTCATTCCCAAACACCCCGCCGCCCAACAGCGTCAAAAACACCCGCCGATTCCCCGTCTCTGCCGCATTCAGCATCGCCGCCAATAGCGTCGCCTCATACGACGCCTCCAACACCAGCCGCGCAAACCGCTCCCCCTCCGCCGCCCCGCAATCCGAATACGCCACCGGCAGCGCCGAGCCATACACCTGCGTGACGCAATGCTCCGCCGCGCCGATCGTCACCTGCGTGTGGTGCTGCACCCCGACCCGCAGCCGCTCGCGCAGCCCATCGAGTTCCGCCGCTGAGGCCGCCGCCAACCGGCTCGAAATCTCCCGCAGCCCTTCCCGACTCGCGATCGCGTAGCCATTCCGCATCGCCCACAGCCGACCGTCCGCGTTCCCCAGCGCCGCCCCTAAATCCGCCAAACAGTCGATCTGATTCTCCGCCGACTGTCCGACCTGGCCGTTGACTGGTGCGAAATAGTTGCGGTAAATCGTCCCCGCTCCCGCTGCGATGGCACAGCGCGGCCCCTGGGTTGGGTCGCCATCGTAAATCCCCACCCCGGCCTCCGGCGTCACCTCCAGATCGACCATCTCCAGTAGATTGAACTGCGATGCTACCTGAAACGTCGCGCCCGCGTTGGCCGGGTCGGCGTGCAGCTCTCCCACATCCGCGATCGCCTCGCGCACGGTGAGCCGTCCACGATCGCCGTCGAGCTTTCCGACCGCCCGCCGTAGCTCGCTCAGCGATGGCGTTGTCAGTTTGCCGTACGTCCACGATCGCCCGTTGACCCGCGACGTGAGTTTGTCGCCCGCGATCGTCAGGCGCTCTCGCACCTGCGCGGGTGATGTTTCGCGAAATCCAGTCAGTCGCTCGAACCAGCCCATAACCAGCCGCGATCGCAAAGTAAGCGCCGATCGATTCTCGGTGTGCCCTTCCCTTCTACAACACCTTCAACAATATCCGTCCGAGAGTTCTGGCGTTGAAAGTGCGAAAACGCGCACATCGTGAAAAAAATTGCGCTTGGCACATCCAATCGCGGCTTTGAAAATTAGATCGACTTTGCGATCGAACACCCCTTCCAGCTCGTCGCGCATTGGCGGCGTTTCGGTGAGGCTGCGCGTGGCGTTGGGATCGATGTCGAGGAGGATATCGATATCACTCCCGGCATGAAAATCGTCGCGAAGAACAGAACCGAAGAGAGCGAATTCGGTGACGAGCCATTTTGGACAGAATTCGGCGATCTGTTGCATGGGTGACTCGATTGCGGTGGTGTCGATCGTCGCTGGAACTGCGACCGATCGACAACCGCCCGAACCGCCACACCAGCAGCAGAGCATCAACGCCAAAGCGATCGAGCCGATATTGAAAACCAATCGAGCGTGCAATGCAAAAAACGGTTTCTCGCGATTAGCCGAGGATATTGCCGAAAAACTCCAGCGTATCCTTCAGCGCCGCAATAAACGCATCCACATCCCGCTCCGTGTTGTAGAAATACAGACTTGCCCGCGCCGTCGAACTCACATCCAAAATCTTGTGTAGCGGCTGCGTGCAGTGGTGCCCCGTGCGAATCGCGATACCCGCCTCATCTAAGAGCTGCGCCAGATCGTTCGCGTGGACGAGTTCAGTCGTGAACGCTGCCAGCGCCGCGCGTCCGCTTCCGTCGGCGTTGGGCTCGGGGCCGTAGACCGTTAGCTCGGGAATCTCGCGCAGCCGATCGAACAGATACTGGCAGAGGTAATGCTCGCAGGCTTCGATTTCGTCCATCCCGATATCGGTCAGGTAGTCCACCGCCGCACCGAGGGCGATCGCCTCGCCGATCGCGGGTGTCCCAGCCTCGAACTTGTGGGGCAATCCGGCATAGGTCGAGCCTTCCAGTTCCACGTCGGCGATCATCTCGCCCCCGCCCAGGAACGGCGGCATCGCTTCGAGCAGGTCTTTCTGGCCGTAGAGGAAGCCGATACCCGTGGGCGCGCACATTTTGTGCCCCGAGGCGACGAGCCAATCGCAGCCCATCGCCTGCACGTCGATCGGCATGTGCGGCACGCTCTGGCAGGCGTCGATCAGGACTTTCGCACCGCGATCGTGGGCGAGCTGGATGACCTCCCCGACGGGGTTGATGCAGCCGAGAGTATTGGAAACGTGAGCGATCGCGACCAGCTTCGTGCGATCGCTCAACAGCGAGCGAAACTGGTCGAGGTCGAATTCTTGCGTGTCTGTCAGGCCGACAAACTTCAGCACCGCGCCCGTCCGCTGCGCCAACATCTGCCAGGGAACCAGGTTGCTGTGGTGCTCCATCACCGAGAGGACGATCTCGTCGCCCTCTCGGATCTCGGCGTTGCCCCAGGTGTAGGCCACCAGGTTGATCGCCTCGCTGGCGTTGCGCGTGAAGACGATCTCGTCGCGCGATCGCGCGTTGACGAAGGCGGCGACCTTATCGCGCGACGCTTCGTAGGCGTCGGTGGCGCGGGCGCTCAGGGTGTGGACGCCCCGATGGACGTTGGAGTTGTCGCGGTAGTAGTAGTGCGCGATCGCGTCGAGGACAGCCTGGGGCTTTTGCGAGGTGGCGGCATTGTCCAGGTAGACGAGCGGCTTGCCGTGGACGGTTTGCTCGAGGACGGGGAAGTCGGCGCGTAGACGATCGGCGAGGGCTGTGCGGGGTTCGGCGGCTGAGGTCATGGTTGGAGCGAGCGGATGTAGAGCGATAAAGAGCGGAAGCCAGGAATTAGCGGGGAACGAGCGGGGGATTAGGCGGCTTCGTCCCAGAGATTTTCTAGGGTATAGGGACTGCCGGGTTGCGCCCAAAAGCTGCCGGAAACGTAGCGGTAGCGCCGATCGAGCGGGGCGATCGCGGCGACGTCCTCGGGCGTGAGTTCGATCTTCGCTGCGGCCAGGTTTTGCGCCTGCCGCTCGCGGTTGACGGACTTGGGAATCGCGGCCCCGCCTCGCACCAGCCCCCAGGCCAGCAGGACTTGCGCGGGCGAGCAGTCGCGCTTCTCGGCGATCGCCGCGATCGTCCGATTTTCCAGCAGTACCGGCTCGTCGTCGGCCTTGAATGAGTCCGGGCGATCGCCGGAGCCGAGGGGCGAGTAGGCCGTTAGGTTGATGCCGTTGGGGAGGCAGTAGTCGAACATTTCATTCTGCTGCAAGTGCGGGTGTATCTCGATTTGATTCATCTCCGGCGCGATCGTCGCCGCAGCTTGCAGCGCCTTCAGCTTCTTAATGCTGAAATTCGAGACGCCGATATGGCGACAGAGCCCCTTTTCGACGAGCGCCTCCATCGCCTGCCAGGTGTCGGCGATCGGCTGTTCGTCGAGCGCAATCAAATCTTCGCCCTTCTCCGGCAACAGCTGACCGTGGGGCAGGCACACCGGCCAGTGAATTAGATATAGATCGAGATAGTCGAGCCGGAGATCGGCGAGGGTTTTCTCGATTGCCGACTGTACGTGCTCGGGACGATGCGAGTCGTTCCAAAGCTTGGAGGTGACCCACAGTTCCTCGCGCTGGACGATGCTGCGATCGAGGCAGGAGGCAAACGCCGCGCCCACTTCGGGCTCGTTGCGGTAGATGGCCGCGCAGTCGATGTGGCGGTAGCCCAGCTCGATCGCCGACTCGACCGCTTGGCCGACTTCGCCCGGAGCTGATTTCCAGGTTCCGAGGCCGAGGGCGGGCATCGTATCGCCGTTTCTGAAGGTGAGGGTCTGCATGGCGGTTGATGTTTGGATGAGCTAGACGATCGCGTCGATCGCCGCGCAAAAGGACTCGTGAAACGCACGGTTGCGATCGCGGCACTCGCGCAGCGCCTCCGGATGGCTCGGCAGGTCGCGGGTGTGACTGCGCCAGTCGTCAGGCTGACAGCGGAAGCGCTCGGAGAACTTGATATCGACGCGAAATTTGTTCAGGAACGTCTTGGTAAACGGTCGCCAGTAGATTCCCGGCTGCTTCCAGTTCGGCGTTGGGTAGAGACCGACGGGATGCTGGAGCGTCAGGAATTTCGACGTGAACGGAAACGCCAGCACCTTGCGTCCGAGCAGCGTCGCCCAGTACGCGCCGTGGTAGGAGCTGGTGATGACGGTTTCCGCCGAGCCGAGAAAGTCCAGGACGCGATCGAGCGAGCTTTCGGTATGGCTCAGCTCGGGAATGCCGGGGAGCGACAGCTCGTACTTCGCGTGGGAATAGACAACGAAGTCGCGCTCGATCGCCCGCTTGCGCTCGAAGGCCGGGTGCATGCAGCTCGCGCAGGGCAACCACTCCAAGTTCAGGCCGTAGCCCACGTCGCGTACGCCGACCCGATCCCAGTCCGCTACGTAGCGCTCGTAGGGAAATTCCGCGATCTGCTTGGCCACTTTCGGGTCATCGCGATCGACGCGTTGCCCGACGTTCCCAACGCCGTAGGACTGTTGTCCCACGCCCCAGGTAACGATCGTGCCGCCGCTCGGTTTGGCGATGCGATCGCGCAGTGCCGCCACCGCCTTTTCAAACCGGGGCGCGAGCAGCCCGCCGCCGCCGAGGACGACGTGAAGCCGCTTGCAGCTTTTGCGAACGTCATCGAGCGTATCGCGCAGCTCAGACACGCGAGCGGGCTCGGTCAGGTACGTCTCGAACTCGAGAATATCGAGGCGCTCGGTGCGATACCCCGGAAAGTCGAAGTACTCGAACGGGGACGAGAGAAAATCGCCGAGGTTGTTCGGATCGATCGCGTGGAAATTTAGGACGGCATCCATCGGAAAGCTGGGGAATTAAGGGCGAGCGGAATCCTCAAACCGTACGGATGCAGGGGGCTGGGATCTGGATTTTAGCTCTTCAAATTGGCGCTGGCCGTCATCGCCGCGATTGCCTCGCCCACTGACGCCACCGGTAGCGCTTCGAGGATTTCCGCCGCGAAAGCATCGATCAAAAGCTTCGTGCTCAACGAGCGATCGAGGCCGCGACTTTGCAGGTAAAACAGCTCGTCGGCTTCCAGTTGGCTGACCGTTGCGCCGTGGCTGCACTTGACGTCATCGGCGACGATTTCGAGCTGTGGCTTAGTGTTGACGCGGGCTTTCGGCGAGGTCAGCAAGTTGCGATTGAGCTGGTCGGCGCGGGTCTGCTGCGCCTTCTGCGCGACGACGATGCGACCGTCAAACACGGCACGGGCGCGATCGCCGACGATGTTTTTGCAAAGCTGGTCGATCGTCGAGTGCGGGTGCTGCAAGCTCACGACGGTGTGCGTGTCGGCAAGCTGCTTGTCGCCGATCGCCGACAGGCCGTTGAGCGTCGTCGCCGTCCCCGCGCCAGTTTGTACCACTTCGATTTCCTGTCGAGACAGCCCCGCGCCCAGCGTGACGATATGGCTGGCGTAGCGGCTGTCGCGGCTTTGGGTCGCATCGATGTGATGGATGTGAGTCGTGGTGCTGACTTCGCGCTGAACGGTCAGGTGGTTGACCTCGGCGTTGTCGGCCAGATGCAGGTCGATCGCCGCATTGCTGAGACAGTTGCCGCTCGTTCCCGGCCCCTCGGAAACAAACTCTTCGACAATCGTGGCGCTGCTGTTGGCCTCAGCCACGACGACGACGCGCGTATTGACGATCGCATCGCCCGCCGCTGCCGCCACGTTCAGCAGCGAAATCGGCGTCTCGACGATCGCGCCCGCACCCAGCCAAACGATCGCGAAGTCCTCCACGCTGGCCGCATTCAGCGCCGCAAAGGGCTTATTAACGTTGGTGTGTTGCGCGACGAACGCCGAAACGCGATCGCGAATCTCTTGGCTCGCCTGCGACCAGACGCCGACGTAGGTTTTGCTCGGCAGCTTGTCGAAGCTCGATCGCGCTTCGCAGTAGCGACCGTTCGCAAACGTCAGCCGCAGCTCGGCCTCAGTACAAAGCGACTCAACTTCCGGTGCAGTCAGCACTGCCGGAGCCGCGAAGTCCAGCTTGGCGATCGCGCTCAGGTCGGTGAAGCGCCACTCTTCATCGCGCGTCGTCGGTAGCGCCGACTCTTGCAGCCACGCCTCGGCGCGATCGCGCAGCTTCAACAGCGCCGCATCGTCCGTCGCCGCGCGCGCCGCCAGCCAGGTTTTCAGCGGGTTACTCGTCATCGTAGAAATCGCCATCATCTAGACTCCCGCACCCGCATATTTGGCGATCGTGTCATCGTAGCCATTCTCTTCCAGCTCTATCGCCAGGTCTTTGTTGCCGCTGGTGATGATGCGCCCGTCGTACATGACGTGGACGTAGTCGGGAACGATGTAGTCGAGCAGGCGCTGATAGTGGGTGATCATCAGCGTGCAGTTATCTTCGTTCGTCAGCTGATTGACGCCACCAGCGACGGTTTTGAGTGCGTCGATGTCGAGGCCGGAGTCAGTCTCATCGAGGATCGCCATCGTCGGCTCGAGCAGCGCCATTTGCAGGATTTCGTTACGTTTTTTCTCGCCCCCGGAGAAACCCTGGTTGACGCTGCGGTTCAGGAATGAGCCGTCCATTTTGACGATATCGAGTTTCTCGTGGACGAGATCCTCGAAGTCGAACATGTCGAGTTCTTCGAGGCCCCGAGCTTTGCGGTGCGCATTGTAGGCGACGCGCAGGAAGTCGAGGTTGCTGACGCCGGGAATCTCGATCGGGTATTGAAAGGCGAGGAAGATGCCTGCAAGGGCACGATCTTCGGCCTCGAGTTCGAGGAGATTCTGGCCGCGATAAACAACCTCCCCGCCAGTCACTTCGTAGTCGGGATGTCCGGCAAGTATTTTCGAGAAGGTGCTTTTACCAGAGCCGTTAAGGCCCATAATGGCATGAACTTCTCCAGCTTTAATTTCGAGGTTTAAGCCTTTAAGGATTTGGGTGTCTCCGATGTTGGCAGTTAGATTTTTAACGGAGAGAATTGTGGTTGCGTCTTCAATAATCATGATCCTGTAATAAGGCTTAGAGCACTGAGTGTTAATGGAGGGAATAGCTGTTGAATAACTTCAACCGGCAACATCCCGAAGCTTAATCTTTAGAAGTTAAAATTCACTTCCTTCTGTGTGAAATCGTATGAAAAATCTTGTCGAACGCGATTCTAAAGCACGACCTCAAATAAAAGGCCCCTCGGAAGACAGCAGATTGCTGGCTCCATCTTTTGTGTTCGTTCTGTAGCCGAGCCACGAGTTCCATCCAGTCGCTACAGATCGCATCGACAGAAATTTCACGCGCTTTTTCCCGACCGGCGGCCAAGAGTTTCGCTCTGAAATCTTTGTCATCCCGCAAGCGCTCGAGCGCTGCCAAGACTTCCGGTTCCGAATTCACTTCGATGTAGTCAACGCCGGGATTGCCAACTTCACGAACGGACGCTTCCGAACCAATAATGGGAATCGCACCGGCGAGCCATGCGTTGAACAGCTTCGTTGGCGGTTTCGAGGCCCACTCATGCTTCTGAGTCTCAAAAGATCGCACGGCAACAATGACGTCGATCTCGCTAAAGTCCGTCCAGTCCGATCGGCTCCAGCCCTTCTTCCAAATCCACGAGAATCCGCTTCTCTCTAACGCATCCCTCCAAGCTTCCGTCTGTAGCTCCGGCGCGAGGGAGTGAGCCACGCCCATGTAGGCCACGTTCTTGACGGTGCTGCCACGAGCTGGATCGCGCGGCTTGAGATTTGGGACTGGCCAGTGCTTAATGTAAAAACGATTTCTGTAAGGTTTGCGTTGCCGCCACAATACGGGCGGATTCGTGAAGGACATTCGGTGAGCCCAGCGTAGATAGCGCCCTGCCTCTGTCAGGACGACGCTGGCTTGGGAAAAAGGGTGAGGGGCCTTGTCCGCCTGGACGCAGACGAAGAGCTGATCTCGTTCGGGAAGCTGCAAGAATGGCAAAAAATTACGGTGGACAAAAACGATTCCATTCGTCGGCATAACGCGTGTTGCCGTGCAGTTGAAGCCTCTACTCTTGAGGTAAATATATGTCTGAAAAATCCACGCATACTCGCCATCTGTAATGTCCAGCTTCGGACGACCGACGTCATAAAACCAGTCCCACGACTCATTGACGCTTTCAGGTAGGTTGGCCAGGTCGTCGGGGAAGTGCGGAGAGTAGAAGAAAATTTCAGCAGTATTCACAGTCCGATTCTCTCCTCGTTGCGATCGAAGCCAGGTGTATTAAAATTTCGCGAGACACACCTACCAGTGTAAATTGATTCGGCTTTGATTTCGAGGTCTAAGCCTTTGAGGATTTGGGTGTCTCCGATGTTAGCGGTTAGGCTTCTAACGGAGAGAACTGTGGTTGCGTTTTCGACAAGCATGTGAGCGTTACGATTTCAAACGTTTAAAAAGCGCGAAGGACTTGAGCTAGCGTCAATAAAAGGCTAGTAAAGAAATCAATTAGACTCAATCTCCTCTAGCTCTAAATGCGAATAGTAGTGAGGAGCGGATTCTCGACATAGCTGACTTATCTGGATAATCGAAAGAAGTCGAAGTAAAGATAAGCCATTTGTAGGCTTTCAAGAACAGTGGACGAAGATATGTCTCTATGATTTCTCTATTCTCTTCATATTGAAAGAGCGAATTGAAGGTTCTGGACTCCATCTCATCCTTCGCAGAAAAGTCTATGTCAATCATTGAGTATTCCTCAACGTATCCTTGAGCTTCGGAGAAGCTTATCTTAGCTAGTTTCGCTTTCATGTAAATTGACAAAAGAAAAACTAATCGAACATTGTTCTCCAGTTTTGACTGCTCGAATATTATGTGTGGTGAACTCAGCGTCATTTCTGTGGTCTTGAGCCAGCTATCGAAACGAAGCAAGCGTCTCAGCAAAAAGTTTGCTTGCTGTATGTAGACTATTAAGCTTTCAAAAGTTTCTCCTTCAAAAACTTTGATGCCCTCAGTAACCTGAGAGGAAAAAGGATTGTCTTCTAGCTCTCTCCTGTAGTTTTCACAAATATCTTTGATTGTAAGTCTTGAACTTTCCTGAGCTTCTGGAGGGTATTCTCTTGATTTACTGACGTTATTCAAAAAACTCAAGGATGAGTTGATATTGCCATCAAGCGTAAATACAACCAATCGCGAAATATCTCTCTCCAAAGCTTTACGCCGAAGTCTATCTAGCCAGGAGTTAGCTGCGACAATTGCTAGTCCTGTGAGGAGGCCAGAAAATGCTCTACCTATAAAATCTGACTGTGATACGTCGAGCATAGATAGGACAAAGTGGTAGGGTGCGTCATGGCGACGGCTAAGCTTCGGCTTTTTCGATCGCCTTGGTTTCGCCATAACGCACCGCTGGATGTGGAACGAGATCGCGGTGCGTTACGGCTGTGCGACGCTATCGCGAATTTCGATAATCGATCGCAGCCGTGACGCACCCTACCGAATCGCGATTAACCAACCGCACCTTCCAGCTTCAGGCTCAGCAGCTTATCCGCCTCCGCCGCAAACTCCATCGGCAACTCGTTAAACACGTCCTTACAGAACCCGCTGACGATCATCGACACCGCGTCCTCTTCCGAGATACCGCGCTGTGTGAAGTAGAACAGCTGGTCTTCACCAATTTTCGACGTAGACGCCTCGTGCTCCACCTTCGATGCATTGTTCTGCACGTCGATGTACGGGAACGTATTCGCTTCCGCCCGATCGCCAATCAGCATCGAATCGCACTGCGAATAGTTCCGCGCGCCCGTTGCCTTCGGCGAGAACTTCACCAGGCCGCGATAGCTGTTTTGCGATCGACCCGCCGAAATCCCCTTCGAGATAATCGTGCTTTTGGTGTTCTTGCCGATGTGAACCATCTTGGTTCCCGTATCGGCCTGCTGCATGTTGTTCGTCAGCGCCACCGAGTAGAACTCGCCCACCGAATTGTCGCCAACCAGCACACAGCTCGGATACTTCCAGGTGATCGCCGAGCCGGTCTCCACCTGCGTCCAAGAAATCTTCGAGTTCTTGCCTTTGCAGATGCCGCGCTTGGTCACGAAGTTATAGATTCCACCCTTGCCGTTCTCGTCACCGGCAAACCAGTTTTGCACCGTCGAATACTTGATTTCGGCGTCGTCCAACGCCACTAGCTCGACGATCGCGGCGTGGAGCTGGTTCGTATCGAACATCGGCGCAGTGCAGCCTTCCAGGTACGTCACCGACGCGCCCTCTTCAGCAACGATCAGCGTCCGCTCGAACTGACCCGCATCGCCGTTGTTGATGCGGAAGTAAGTCGAGAGATCCATCGGGCACTTGACGCCCTTCGGAATGTAGACGAACGAACCGTCCGTGAACACCGCCGAGTTCAGCGCCGCGAAGTAGTTGTCAGCGGCGGGAATCACCGTGCCGAGGTACTTTTGCACCAGTTCGGGATAGTCGTGGAGTGCTTCGGAGATCGAGCAGAAAATTACGCCCGACTCAGCCAGCTTTTCGCGGTAGGTGGTCGCGACCGAAACGCTGTCGAAAATCGCATCGACGGCGACGTTACTTAGGCGCTTTTGCTCCGAAAGCGGAATGCCCAGCTTGTCAAAGGTGTCTAGCAGCGCCGGATCGACTTCATCGAGGCTCGCCTTCTTCTTTTCCTGTTTCGGTGCGGAATAATAGACGATATCCTGGTAGTCGATCGGCGGATAGTTGACGTGCGGCCAGGTGGGCTCTTGCATCTGCAACCACTTGCGGTACGCCTTGAGGCGAAACTCGAGCATGAATTCCGGCTCGTTCTTCTTCGCCGAAATCAGACGAATCACGTCCTCATTGAGGCCGCGCGGAATCGCATCGGCTTCAATATCGGTCACAAAGCCGTACTTGTAAGGCTGATTGACGAGAGTCTTGACGGTAGCGCTCATAGTGCAAACAGTGCAGGGGCAATCGCGAACGGTAGCGGACGGTGTGGGGGCTTGCTGAGGGCAGCGCCTAATAGTCGGCGTTAATGACTTCGTAGATTTGTTCTAGCGAAATCTCGCGGCGGTCACCCGCGAAGTCATTGTCTGGCTGTACGAAGAGCATGCAGTGACACTCTCGGCGCTCGCGCATGGGGATGCAGGGGCAGTTCCAGAAGGCGGACTCGACCTCGGCTTGCTTGTCTTGGTAGTGACGGCAGGGGCAGAGGGGTGCACCCAACTCCTCTTCGTTTTTGGCAAGACCGGCGACCACGAATGCGGTGATGCTCAGATCCGAGGAAAAGTACGTGTTCGTTTGTTGGGCGTACTGCTCGACAAATTGGCGCATGGCCGTGAGGCTTCTAGCGCTGGCTTGCTGCGGGACTGCGGATGCGGTCATGGTCGGGTCGCTAACGACGTAGACTTCCCAGGGTGGCGCGAGCCAATCGACTAGAGCACACCCTCTGGATGCAGCTCGGTCGGGTCGAACGACTAGCCGAGATGCGTAGCGAAGGTTATTAAGCAACATAGCTGTTGTCAAACCCCCACCCGTAAGGTACTTTAGCAATAGTTACGTTGTCAAAGTTTTTTTGTATGTCGTTCGGGTGCAGGTTATGACGGGGCGAATGACCGATCCAGCCGCTTTTTTTAGTGGTGTGTGGGCGCTTTGCGGGTTGTCAAGTGCCGCGATCGCATTCGAGTTTTTCCCAGCAGCAGAGTCCGCCTCAGAATTCTTTGCGGCGCTGCCTGATATCTGTTTTCGTACTCCTGCTTCGGAGATCCAGTGACGATGAAGGTCAACAGTCAAAATCCCTCGACGAAGGAAGATATTCTGAAGTATCTGCTCAAGCACGGGCGAGCACGAGCCCAGGAGCTAGCAGAGGTGCTCGCAGTGACCCCCCAGGCCGTTCGCCGCCATCTGAAAGATCTCGAAGTGGAAGGCGCGATCGAGTATCAGTCTGTCCGCGAGGGGATGGGACGCCCGCAGCACGTTTATCAGCTCACGGCAGCGGGGCGGGCGCACTTCCCCCACCGCTACGACGACTTCGCGCTGTCGCTGTTGGACACGATGGCCGAGACGGTTGGTAAGGAGAGCGTCGGTAAGGTGCTCGGCAAGCAGTGGGAACAGAAGGCGCGCGATTACCGCGATCGCATCGGTGGCGGCTCGGTGCGCGAGCGCCTGTACAGGTTGGTGGCGCTGCGGCGCGACGAGGGCTATATGGCCGAGGTGGTGGAGGTCGATGCGGACGGAGAGGCGCAGTTCGGCATTGCGGAATATAACTGCGCGATTTCAAATGTGGCGGAGTCCTATCCGACGGTGTGCGGCCACGAGCTGCTGATGTTTATCCGAGTGCTGCCGGACTGCAAGGTGGAGCGTACTCACTGGATGATCGACGGTGAGAATCGCTGCGGCTATTCGATTCGCGAGCGAGCGCTGGAAATCGATCGAGCTGCCGATCGCGCCAGCTAGCTGCGCCTCAGATGTTTCCCCAAGTTTTAGCGGTCTCGAATCTCCACTTCAAAGCCTCAAGCTCCCCATGCAAAGCCTCGAGTCTGCTTCGTTTCTTTCGCCGGAAGATGCCGCTCGCGTTGATGCGGCGCTGCTGACCAATCGAGATAAGTTTTTGGCGCGGCTGGCGATTTACGCTCAGCGATCGCTGCATCAGATTTCGCGCGAGCTGGAGATGCAGATCGAAGATATCGGCACGCCGCAAGTCGCCGACTGGATCGCCCGCGACCCGTCGGTTCGAGAGACTGTCGATGTGGATGCGAGCTTCGCTTCGTTCTTTACCAATCTGGTGCTGGCGGCACGCTCGAAGCTGGAGGCCGCGAGTCGAGCCAACAATACGACGCTGGATGCGCTGAGCGTGGAACAGACGATCGCCTGGTTCGAGTCCCAAAGCAAACCCGAGGGCGAGCCGGAACCGTAGGCAGGCACAGGCAGTCGCGTGTGGATTGGGTGCAGGGCAAACGCATACTCCCGATTTTCACTTTCAAGCCAGTCTGTCGAAGGCTGAACGGAGTCGAAGCCTGGGTGTTGTCGCGAAAAGTGGCCGCACTTCGACTACGCTCAGTGCTCGAAATATCGCTTCTGCAGCGTCGAAAATTAGTATGCGTTTGCCCTGGGATTGGGTGTTACGAAGCTTGCAATCGCCGGACGCTGGCTTAAACTAATGCTTGCACTCGCGGAAATCCGCACGCAGCTCGTCTTCTGTTGCCTGCACCGTGCGATCGCCGCCTTTTCTGCATCCGAAGCGCCCCACACCCATGACTGCACCACGCCGCTATCACATCACCACCTTCGGCTGTCAGATGAACAAAGCTGACTCCGAGCGTATGGCAGGCATCCTCGACTCGTTGGACTTCCAGTGGACGGAAGACCCCAACGACGCCGATTTGGTGCTGTACAACACCTGCACGATTCGCGACAACGCCGAGCAGAAGGTGTACTCGTACCTGGGTCGTCAGGCTAAGCGCAAGCACGAAAAGCCCGACCTAACGCTGGTGGTGGCGGGCTGCGTCGCCCAGCAGCAGGGCGAGTCGCTGCTGCGACGCGTACCCGAGCTGGATCTCGTTATGGGGCCGCAGCACGCCAATCGCCTAGATGACTTGCTGGCGCAGGTGTTCGACGGCAACCAGGTCGTCGCCACCGACCCGATCCACATCATCGAAGACATCACCAAGCCTCGCCGCGATAGCAAAGTCACTGCTTGGGTTAACGTGATTTACGGCTGCAACGAGCGTTGTTCCTATTGCGTCGTGCCCAGCGTGCGCGGCTTGGAGCAATCCCGCACGCCGGAAGCGATTCGCGCTGAGATGGAGGCACTGGCGGCCCAGGGCTACAAAGAGGTGACGCTACTCGGCCAAAATATCGACGCTTACGGTCGCGACCTGCCGGGAATTGCGGGCTCGGGGCGGCGCAAACACACGCTGACCGATTTGCTTCACTACGTTCACGATGTCGAGGGCATCGATCGCATCCGTTTCGCCACCAGCCACCCGCGCTACTTCACCGAGCGGCTGATCCGCGCCTGTCACGAGTTGCCGAAAGTGTGCGAGCACTTCCATATTCCCTTCCAGTCGGGTGATAACGACGTGCTCAAGTCGATGCTGCGCGGCTACACCCACGAGAAATACCGCCGCATTATCAACACGATCCGCAGCTATATGCCCGATGCGGCGATCAGCGCCGACGCGATCGTGGCCTTCCCCGGCGAAACCGAAGAGCAGTTTCAAAATACGCTGAAGCTGGCGGACGATATTGGCTTCGATATGCTGAACACGGCGGCCTACTCGCCCCGCCCCGGAACGCCTGCGGCCAACTGGGAAAACCAGCTCGATGAAGAAACCAAGAGCGATCGGCTCCAACGTTTGAACCGCTTGGTGGGGACGAAGGCGATGGAACGATCGCAGCGCTACCTCGGTCGTATCGAAGAGGTGATGGTTGAGGGGGTTAACGATCGCGACCCCTCGCAGGTGATGGGCCGGACGCGCGGCAACCGCCTGACGTTTTTCGAGGGCTCGATCGAGGAACTCAAGGGCAAGACCGTACCGGTCAAAATCGACACGGCGCGTGCGTTCAGCCTCTCGGGCGAGCCAGTTTACGCCACGGTGTAGCCCGACGCGCCCACCGAAGCGACCCGTGCGATCGGCTCGCCGCCGGTATGACAATCGCGGCTCCAACATCCTGGCTCTCCGGCGATCGCGCGGGAAAATTCCGCTGCTAAAGTGTTGAGTACGAGCCAACACCGTTTTACCGATCGCGCCGCTGCGGTATGACCTTGACTTCCTCCACGCACGACACTTCGAGTCAAACTCTCCTGGAAGGGATCGCGATCGCCGCCAACCAGCTTCTCGTTATCGAAGACGATCGCGATGCCGTCCAGCAGGCGCTGGTGTCGCTGGGGCGCGCGACCGAGACCGATCGCATTTATGTCTTTGAAAATCACCCCCACCCCGAAACAGGCGTCCCTACCATCAGCCAGCGCTGGGAGTGGGTCGCTCGCGGCATCACGCCAGAGTTAGACAACCCGAACAACAAAAATATTATTTGGGAAGAAATGCTGCCGCGCTGGTATGCGGCTTTTCTTGAGAAACAGACGATTTCGGGCTTAGTCAAAGACTTTCCCGAAGGCGAGCGAGAGTTTCTCGAAGCCCAGGGCATCCAGTCGATTCTGCTCGTACCGATGCGTGTGCGCGACACCTTTTGGGGCGTGATTGGCTTCGATGACTGTCGGCGCGAGCGAATTTGGAACGAGGTCGAGCAAGCGGCGCTGACGGCGCTGGCCGGGACGGTGGGCGGCGCGATTATCCAGCGGCGTACCGATGCCCAGCTCAAGCAGCTCAACCAAGACCTCGAACGGCGCGTGGGCGATCGCACCCGAGAGCTGCAGCGAGAAAAAGAAAAGGCCGAGCAGCGCAGCCGCGAACTCGAGCGGGCCTTGCAGCAGCTCCAGCAGGCGCAAACCCAGCTCGTCCAATCGGAAAAGATGTCGGCGCTGGGTCAGCTCGTGGCAGGCATCGCCCACGAAATTAACAACCCGCTGAACTTTATCTACGGCAACCTCGAGCTGGTTGAAGAGTATACGGACGGGGTGCTGGAGCTGCTGGCAGCCTACGACCGAAGCTACCCGGAGCCAACAGCAGAGCTTCAGGACTTACGGGACGATGTAGATTTAGAGTTTCTCCAGCAGGATCTTCCCGCGATGCTGAATTCGATGCGGATGGGGTCGGAGCGCATCGTATCGATCGTGCGATCGCTCAAGACCTTCTCGCGCGCGGACGACTCGCACCGGCAGGCTGCCGATCTCCACGTTCAGATCGAGGACACGCTCACGATCCTGAAGACGCGTCTGGTTCGCGAAGACTCGATTCAAGTACTGAGAGACTACGGCGCGCTGCCGCTGGTGAACTGCTCTACGGGGCAGCTCGGTCAGGTGTTTATGAATCTTATTTCCAACGCGATCGACAGTTTAGAAGGTGTTGATGCGCCGACGATTCGGGTTCGGACGCGGGCGCTGGGCGGTGCGGTGTCGATCGCGATTTCCGACAACGGTGCCGGTATGAGCGCCGAGACGCAGGCGCAAATCTTCAACCCATTTTTTACGACAAAAGAGGTCGGTAAGGGGACAGGGTAAACGCATCTAAAAAGGGGGCGAGATTGGTGTAGGTTAGGGGGCTATTC
>CALCCD010000033.1 GCA_937899645.1 uncultured cyanobacterium
AGCGATCGCGGCGTTTGCCGTAGGGTTTGCGATCGTCCCGGTCGCCGTAATCGCGTTTTTTGCGATCGTCTCGGTCGCCATAGTCGCGTTTCTTACCGTAGGGCTTTCGGTCTCGATCGCCGTAATTGCCTTGCTTGCCGTAGGATTGGCGGCCGCGATCGCCGTAGTCGCGATTTTTGCGGTCGCGATCGCCGTAGTCGCGATTTTTACCGTAGGGCTTTCGATCGCCTCGATCGCCATAGTCGCGTTGCTTGCCGTAGGGCTTGCGATCGTCCCGGTCGCCGTAATCGCGCTTTTTGCGATCGTCTCGATCGCCATAGTCGCGTTGCTTGCCGTAGGGCTTTCGGTCGCGATCGCCATAGTCGCGTTGCTTACCGTAGGGCTTTCGGTCGCGATCGCCGTAGCCGCGTTGCTTACCGTAGGATTGGCGGTCGCGATCGCCGTAGTCGCGTTGCTTGCCGTAAGGTTTGCGATCGTCCCGATCGCCGTAGTCGCGTTTTTTACCATATGGTTTGCGATCGTCCCGATCGCCATAGTCGCGTTTCTTGCGATCGTCGCGCTTGGGGTAGCCGCTCTTTTTTTTATCCCACGAGCGCTCGCGAGCGCCCTGGTCGCCATAGTCGCGTTTTTTGCCATAGGGCTTGCGATCTCCATCGCGCTTGGGGTAGCCGCCCTTTTTCTTGCCCCACGAGCGCTCGCGATCCCCGTCGGAGCGGCGTCGGTCGTCCGAGCGCTCGCGATCCCCGTCGGAGCGGCGTCGGTCGTCCGAGCGCTCGCGATCGCCGTTAGCATCGCGGGAAGAGTTATCAGAAGTCATGAGTAGCCTCGGGGGGGGTGGTGGGGTAAATGCGGAGTGCGCTTTCAGAGATCGCTTCTGGGAATCGCTTCTGGTTGGCCGGAGACTCAACTGGCTCGACGGAAGCGAAGTCTTTGGCGGAGAGCAGTCGGTCTCCACAGCGCAGTAAAGGTAAGTGGGATATCTAATCCGCGATCGAAAGGTCGAGCCAGCTCAGAACCTCATCTAGTCGCGACGTGTCGCAGAGATATAAGTAGCCCACGAGTGCTTCGAGGCTCGTCGCGCGCTGATAGGTCTGGCGATCGGCACGGCGGGGTACGCGACCGGTAGCATTACGCCCACGACGGACGACGTCGAGTTCGGCTTCCGACAGGCGCGCTTCGATCGCGTCCAGGTGCTGGGCTTGGCGCTCGGCGCGGACTTGCTCGACGACACAGCGATGGTGGTCGTTCGGACGGCGCGGCGGCTCCAGGAAACAGCGCCGCACGTACAGTTCGTACACGGCATCGCCAACGTAAGCGAGGATGCCGGGAGAAATTTGACGCGCTTCGCGATTGCTCAGCGAAGCAGATAACAGCGGGGCGTTCAAGTTTGGGATCGTCCGAACTCGTGGTTAACGGAGCGTAAAGCACGCAGGCCATTTGCCTGAGCAATCGAAGCAGGACGAACAAGAATAGCCGACAGCGCGAGGCAGTGGAGCGATATTAAAAATTCTTATGTTTTAACCGAGCGAGGCCGCTGCGAATAGTTTGCGGCGGCCCGTCTTGAAAAGACCGAACGAGCGGACAGAACCCAGAAGATTGAAGCGATTGCACGATTCGAGCAATCGTTTGAAACCAGTTGAGAAATCTCGGGCCTGAAGACTTTTGAGTAGCGAGTACGTGAGAAAGCACCAGGAAACTAGCGTGCGATCCGTACTAAACCGAGACATCGAGTCAGGGTGTAAAGGCAAGCAGTATGAGCCTAGCAATGCATGGGTCGAGACCGGACGACTGCGGATCGGGGCAAGCATCCACGAGGCTGAGGGCTTCGGGTTGGCTTGCGTCCGCAGGGAACCGGTCTCGTCTATTGGGCGTCGCGACCGCCCCGAGCCGCAGCTATTTGGAGAGATTCGCGACCGCCGCGTCAACCGACTCTTGGAGTGATAGAAATTTCTCCAAGCGCACGAGTTTGACGGTCTGCGTCACACGGGGGTTCGTAACCACCTGTAGGCCACCGTTGGCGGTTTGGGCTTTCTTGACCAACTGCACCAGAGCGCCCAGACCGGAACTATCGACAAAGTCGATTTTCGACAGGTCTAGAATAATGTTGCTCGGCCCCTGCTCGACGAATTTATCGAGAGCCTTACGGAAGTTCGGCTCGGAAAAAGCGTCCAGCAAGCCAGTCAGACGAAAAATTTGATAGTTACCTTTGACTTCTCGCGTGCCTCGAAGGCTTACGGTCAAATTGAGCTGCTCAGGAATGACTATCTCCTCCTCTTAAGCGCACTGAGTCAGCTCCCATAATACAGCGCTGGCTCGCAAGTTCTTGTCTCTTGTGACGATCGGCCTCCCGCCATTTTTCGTACGGTCATCGCTGCTCGCGCCACGAGGCGAATGGGGGAAAACGCCGCGCCACGTGCCGCGCAAAGATTTGCGCTGCCTAGATCGTACGTCTTCCTCGAAGGTTGCGATCGCGCCATGGTGCGAGGCTATCCGCAGCGACGGGGATGTGTAATGGGTGCGATCGCTTCCGTTCGGAAGGTGTTCGCGCGGCTGAATTTCGCGTCGTGCTTTTAATAATCTTCTTATTTTTCCAACGGCTTTGCCGGTAGATCTTGCGACTCTGCCCGTCGATCGCGTTCGTTCTGGGACGGCTCTGCCCCCCAAGCCCGTCGGGGACGAGCGGCTGGCGGCAGCGGCCAGAGCCTCGAAGCGACAGCAGGGCGCTAGGCCGCGGCTAGGGTGAAGCGCTGTTGAGGCGATCGACTTACGGCTCTTCGTCCTTTAGGTTCGCTAACAGCCGTTCGATTTGCTGGCGATCGGGGGCGTTCGGGTAGTGCTCTAAGTAAGCCTCGAGGTCGTGGCGGGCTTCGACGTGGCGCTCTTGCTGCAAGTACAGCAGACCGCGATCGCGCCGCGTTTCGATCGAGTCCGGCCAGATTAGCAAGATGTCTTCGATCGTCCGCAGCGTTCGGGGGATATCACGCTTTGAGAGGTAAACGCCCTTGAGATTCATCAGCATCCGCACCAACAAGCGGCGATCGTCGATCGGAGCGAGGAACTCCGGACGCAGCTCGATCGCCCGTCCGTAGATCTCACTCAGCCGTTCCTGACAGTCTTCGGGGAAGAGCACCTCGCCATTGCCGAAGGCATCGACGAAGATACCGGCGTCCTCGAAGTCCGGGCGAATCAGAAAGTGACCGGGCATACCAACCCCGACCATCGGGAAGTCGATCCGCTTGGCGATTTCTAGATAGACCAGCGACAGCGTAATTGGAATGCCGGTGCGGCGATCGAGTACGTCGTTGAAATAGCTATTTTTCGGGTCGTAGTAGCGCTCGGAGTTGCCGAGAAATCCTAAATCTTCGGCTAAGTAACGCGACATCTCGCGCACGACTCGTAGCGGGTAGCGTTCGTCTGGCAGGCGATCGGCCAGCTCCGCCGCCCAGGTGTCGAGCCGTGCGAGATATGGCTCGGGATCGAGGTCGGGGTACTCGCGCTGGGCGATGCAGAGAGCGGCTTGGGCTAGGTCGATCGGGTCGCGTTGCAATGCTTGGTAAAGCTGCTGCCGAGCGGGGGAAAAGTCCATGTAACGGTAACGGCGGAGAGGAGGTTGCGCGCCCTAGTAGGCTGTCATCAATTAAGTTCGTATCCCTTATTCAGCCCGAGTTCCAGGCCACTTTCTGCTTGCGAGTCGGGCAAAGCCTAACTCATAAAGCGTCTAGCTGTAGCTGGTGGCCGACCCTAAGCCGACCCTAAAACGCGACCCAAACGATCGTGCCGAGGACGAACGAGAGGGTAATGCCGAGGAAAGTTCGCTTCAAGCGCCGGACGATCGGCTGGATTTGGTACTCCACGACCAGCCGATCGCGCGCTCGAATTTCGGGCGTCTTCGTCCAGGTTTGGCCATCGTACCAGCCCGATTCTTCGTAAAACACCGTCGGGCTCTCGAGGCGGTTGCGGATGTAGTCCCAGCCGAGATAGAGCCGCACGACCGCGAAGGTCAGCGACACGACAGCCCCCGCCAGACTTGCCAGTACGAACTCCAGCGGATACTTTTCCGGGCTGAAGCTCGCCGCCGAGACGGGTAGCGCGATCGCCAAGCTCGGAAACGCCACCCAGGCCAAAGTCTTGAAATATTGCCCGAGAGGCGCGCTACACGACTGAAAGAAGCCCGACTCGTTTAGCTCCTGATATTCGTTCAGCGGCTGCTGCTCTTCGGGGACGGGGCAGACAAAAGCGCGTTTCATAGCGAGGGGTCACGACAGTCGGGGTAGAACCGAGTATAGGGGAGCATCGTGCTCCAAAGGGCGGCCCGCACTATTCAAACAGCTCCTCGGGCAGCTCGACCTGCTCGGCATGACCCCAAAATGCTTCGAGATTGTAGAACTCGCGCTCTTCGGGCAGCAGGACGTGGACGATCGCTTCGCCGTAGTCGAGCAGCGCCCAGGTTCCTTCCGACAGGCCCTCTTTGCGGAGCGGCTGACGGCCGAGCTTCTCTTCTACTTCGGCCTCGATCGCCTGGGCGATCGCGCGCACCTGCACCCGCGAGAACCCGGTGACGATCGTAAAGTAGTCGGCGATAAAGGAAACTTCCGCAACGTGCAGCGCAACGATTTTCGAGCCCTTGCGTTCGGCGGCCGCTCGGGCGGTTGCCAGCATCAGTTCGTGGGACGAGCCCACTTCGGGGGCGTCGGCGGGCGCGTCAATCGTATCGAGCGCAACATCGCGGATTTTTTCAGACATTCATTTGCCTCAGAGCGAGGGGTAAATAGATTTGACAAAGATTTGACAACGCGCCCTAGGTTGCAAACTGCGGAGAGCTATCCGGGCTCGCGTGTCGGGCTGCAGGCGATCGAAGCTCGATTCCGTCCCAACGCGCACCTCCGATCGAGCGATAGCGAACTAATGATTAGCGCGTCTAATTTGGTTGATATCCTAACAAAGAAGGCAGTACAATGCCGTCGCTTTAGGCGGGGATCGCACGCGCCGAGATCGCGCTCCGATCTGGCTGACGTGCAACCCTAAGGCGTGCCATCGATTCGCACGAGAACCTTTACGAGGTAAGCAAGCGCACGCCCCACCTTAAAAGCAGTGCTAAATGTAATTCCTATGGATTAGGCGCTACAGAGCTAATTAACAGTAGTCCCTAGCGCCTGATACCCGACCTCCTGTCGCCACACCATGAAAATTGCCACCTGGAACGTCAACTCAATCCGTACGCGCCAGGACATCGTACGCGACTGGCTGGCGGGGTCGGAGGTGGACGTACTGTGCCTACAAGAGACCAAAGTCGTCGATCCGGACTTTCCCCGCGACCCATTCGAGAAGCTGGGCTATCACGTTTACGTTTCCGGCCAGAAAGCCTACAACGGCGTAGCGCTGTTCAGCCGTCAGCCCGCCGAGAATTTGAGTGTCGGCTTTGCGGACGTGCTAGGCGCGCCGGTCGTTGCCGACCTCGACGAGCAAAAGCGCGCGATCGCGGCCACCTTCAACGGCGTGCGCGTAGTCAACCTCTACGTGCCCAACGGCGGCGACTACGACAGCGATAAATATCACTACAAGCTGCGCTGGCTGGGAATGCTGCGTCAGTACGTCGAGCAGACGCTGGCGGCGGGCGATCGCGATATCTGCATGTGCGGCGACTTTAATATCGCGCCGGACGATCGCGACATCCACACGCCCAAAACCCCGGCAGATAAAGTGGTCGGCACGATGCCCGCCGAGCGCGAGGCCCTGGCGGCAGTGCTGAATTTCGGCTTGGCCGATGCCTTTCGCAAGTTCGAGTCGGCGGGCGGAATCTTTAGCTGGTGGGACTACCGCGCCGCTTCGTTCCGCCGCAATCGCGGCTGGCGCATCGACCATCTCTATCTAACGCCGGAGCTGTACGAGGCGGCAACGAGCTGCGCGATCGACGTCGAGCCGCGCAAGCTGCCCAAGCCCAGCGACCATACGCCCGTGACGGTCGAGATCGATCTCGGGTGATAGCGCTGCATCTTGTCGGCGATCGCGACGAAATCCTGCAAGCGTATTCTCCATCGCAATTTTTCTGAAACTCATGATTAATTCCATCGATCGGAACGTCAAAAACGTCCTCGGCGAGACCCTACAGTGCTGCTGCACCTCACCCGTCACGGGTTTCTATCGCGACGGCTTTTGCCAGACCGGGCCTCAGGATCTTGGCATTCACGTGGTTTGCGCCCAGGTCACAGAAGACTTCCTGGCCTACACTCGCGATCGCGGCAACGACCTGAGTACGCCCGTACCCGCCTACAACTTTCCGGGGCTCAAACCGAACGATCGCTGGTGCCTGTGCGCCTCGCGCTGGAAAGAAGCTCTCGATGCGGGCGTCGCACCGCCGATCGACCTAAACGCCAGTCATGAAGCCGCTCTGCGCTACGTACCGCTGGCCGTATTGCAGGAATATTCGGTTGACTGAGAGGACTCCACGGAAATAAACGCTGACCGTCCAAGATTCGATCGCCGAGCGTCATTTTTGGCGCAGCCTTCGCGAAGCGAGTAGTGCGGCACGCCCGGACGATCGGCAAGGCAACGCTACGCGGACGACAGGCTCAGTTCATGGGCGACTTCCGGACAGATATATTCTTGGAGTGCTCCGAGGTCGGCTCCCGACTCCACTCTGCGAGCTTCCGTGCTAATTGAATTGCGGCAAGACGCCCGCACCACGTAAGGAAACGCGAAAACAACCGCAGCCCTCACCTGCCTCGAGCCTTAACCATTTCCCCATCGCCGCCATGACTGACGCTCGCCAACAGCTCCTCGACCTCCTGCTCGATCGCGCCTACCGCGAAGGCGACTTTACGCTCTCCTCCGGCCAGAAAAGCAGCTACTACATCAACTGCAAACTGGTGACGCTCGATGCGATCGGCGCGCTGGCCACGGGGCGGACGATCTTTTCGATGCTGCCCGAGGCAACCGCAGCCGTAGCGGGGCTGACTCTCGGGGCCGACCCGATCGTCTCAGCGGTCAGCGTCATTTCCGCCCTCGAAGACAAACCGATCCCGGCGCTGATCGTCCGCAAAAAAGCCAAAGGCCACGGCACGCAAGCATACGTTGAAGGGCCGCAGCTTGCCGAGGGTGCGAATGTCATCGTGCTCGAAGATGTCGTTACGACAGGCAACTCGGCGCTGCAAGCCGTAGGGCGCTTGCGCGGTGCAGGCTACACGGCCGATCGCATTATTTCCCTCGTCGATCGGCAGCAAGGCGGTGCGGAACTCTACGAAAAAGAAGGTTTGGCTTTCGATGCAGTATTCACGATCGGCGATTTACAGTCAGCATTACAGGCCAGATCGAGCTAAAGTCTGAAGTGTTCGGCATCTAGTCGAATTCAGCGTCGCCTTCTCAAGGTCTAATTCTCAAAGCAAAACCCTCAAAGCCCAATTCTCAGAGCCAAACTCTCAAACCCCAACTCTCAAAACTCAAAAAATCAGAGGATAGCGAGCTTAATCTCTCAGCACGATATCCAGAACTTTCCGCACCGGAAGTGCGACGATCGCCGCATACAAATCTCGAATTACGAATATTTCTTTGCGTAGGTATGCACGATCGAGATGCTTGATTTACGACACCTAAAATCCCAACTAGACTAAGGATGTATTCATTCAGATTCACAATATCTCAGTCGCCGTTTTTAAGCTGTTAGATTGCATGTTAAACCGCAGTTAGCAGCTCGCGGCAATCGCATCACAGTCAACAAACCTCAGTAAGCGAGCCAGTTCGGAATCCGAATCGGAACGGCGATCGAAACCTCGCCGGTCAAACGGCACTATCACCCGTGAAATTCTCCGAGTCGAAGCTCCTTTCAAAGTAAAGGCAATTGCGATCGTCGCTCAAACGCTGGTAGTCCAAACGGTCTGCGATATTGGCGAGTAAGTGCAGGCCGCGACCGTGGGTGGCGTGTACGTCTGGCATCGTAGGCGATCGAGCAAGGTGGGCGAGTAAGTCAAACTGCTTGCCGCGATCGATGACTTCAAACTTAAGTTTGGTGGGAGAAATCGTCATTGAAACCTCTACCGGTGTCTGCGGAGGGAGGTGTGCGTGAGCGTGGCGCACGGCATTTGTAAAAGCTTCGGCGAGAGCAATTTTAATCGACAGCCACGACGCGACGGGGATACGACTGCTATGGCAAGACTCGAACCAGCCCAATACATCCACCAGCTTGGCAAGGCTACTCTCAATGGAAAGAGAGTAATGCAGTGTTTTAGAATCATCAGACATCGCTCGGTTTTGAACCTCAATTCCAAGAGCACTGGTAGTCGGACACCGTGATAGATTCCGTATGTTAACAGCCCAAGGTTAATGACTCAGATCCTGCTGATCGATGACGATCCGACGACTCGTCTCGTCCTCAAGCGCGCACTGCAACGGCAAGGCTACGACATCGTTGTGGCAAATGACGGGCAGCAGGGGCTCGACATCGCGCGGGACGCGAAGCCCGGTTTGATTATTTGCGACTGGATGATGCCTGGGATCGACGGACTCGAAGTGTGTCGGCAGGTTAAACGCTCGCTACACCTCTCCACAACCTTTTTCATTTTACTCACTGCGCGCGGCGGCCTTGAAGATCGCATCGTCGGCCTCGATACGGGCGCGGACGAGTTTCTTGCCAAGCCGATCGATATTGGCGAGCTTCAGGCGCGCGTCCGGGCTGGCCTGCGTATCTCAGAGCTGAGCCGCGTGTTGCAGCTCCAGACCCGCCAGCTGCGCGAGGAGCTGTCCGAAGCGTCGGGCTACGTCAAGACGCTGCTGCCGCCCCCTTTTGCCTACGAGCGCCTGAGCGTCGAGACCTGCTTTATTCCTTCTGCTCAGCTCGGCGGCGACTGCTACGACTTCCAGTGGCTCGATGACGATCGCCTGGCGATCTACCTGCTCGATGCCTCTGGCCACGGGGTTGGGGCGGCGTTGCTGTCGGTTTCGGTCTTCAATCTGCTGCATGCGCGCCTGTTACCCGACAGCGATTTTTTCTCGCCGGATACGATACTCAAGGCGCTCAACGACGCGTTTCAGAGCAAAACGCAAACGAGTGAGAATACGACCAATTCGTTCTTTCACGAGAAATATTTCACGATCTGGTACGGCGTCTACGACGTCAAAACCCGCCAGTTGACCTACGCTGGAGCGGGACACCCACCGGCCCAGCTCGTAACCTCGACGGGTGGGAAGACAGAAGTCCGCGCCCTCGGGGCTCCCAGTCTGCCGATCGGGCTGTTTCCCGACGCCGACTACCAGTCCGAGTCGGTTGAGGTGGCACCGAACAGCGCGCTGTACGTCTTTAGCGACGGCATTTATGACTTCCTTACCGACGATGAAGTCGCTTGGGGGCTCGACGCGTTTTGTAAGCTGCTCGCCACCGATCCGGCCTGCCGCCGCTCCCTGGACGATATCGTTAAAAGCGCCCGCCAGCAGAACCGCGAGCGGGCATTCAATGACGATCTATCGCTGATGCGAGTGCGTTTTTTCGATCGCCAGGACTTGTCCTAATTCAATTTGCAACCCTCATTCGGCAAGGGCGACTGCCCTTAGCATTTTTGTTGGGTCGGACGTGAATCGCTGACCTGACCCAGGGGCGGGCGAAAATTGACGACGTCTCCCAAAAAGGGCACGACCGGCAGATCGCGCGATAAGACCGCTGATGGAACTTAGTGCTCAGGATCGGACGATTTCGCGCTCGAACTCGGCGCGATCGGCAAAGACGCGAAACACTCGGTTCATGCTTGTCAGCTCGAACAGGATTTTGACTTGATCGCAAATCGAACAAATATAGAGCTGCGCTTTTGAAGAACGGACGGTTTTGAGCGAGGCGACCAGCGCTCCCAGGCCCGAGCTATCGATAAACGTAACGGCCTTGAAATCGAGCAGAATAACGTTGGCACCACCTGTCAAGCACTGAGAAATCTGGCGGCGAATTTGCGTAGCATTGCTGCCATCTAAAATTCCTTCGGCCTCGACGACTTTAACAACTTGATTCATATTTCTTAGGTTTCGGTTTAGCCACGAACGGTCTCGTTCGTGGTGCTTGAGTTTGCGGCAGTCATAAATCTGGAAGCGTACCGTAGCACTTTGTCGGTATTCGGTGGGCGATCGCCCGTTTCGGCGAAGTCGCGTTTTGGCGAAGTCGCGATGCGAGAAGCGATCGGGTAGAGCACTCAGAATTCAAGCGACTTGGGCGCGATCTAGATCCACCGAAATCCAGCGGTCATCCCCTAGGTTACATTCGGCTCGAATCGCTGTGGCGCTCGACGTATTCGTAGTCTCCCGACTTGCCACCCGTTTTGTGCAGGAGCCGGATGTCGCCGATCGTCATCGATTTTTCGAGCGCCTTAGTCATATCGTAGAGCGTTAATGCTGCTATGGAGACGGCGGTAAGTGCCTCCATTTCGACGCCGGTCTCGGCCTTTGTTTTGACGCGGGCCTGGATGCGATATCCGGGAAGGGTGCGATCGGCTTCGATCTCGACGGTGACGCTGGAGATTGGCAGAGGATGGCAGAGAGGGACGAGGTTCGCCGTTTGCTTGGCCGCCATGATACCGGCGATCCGCGCGGTGGCTAGCACGTCTCCTTTCGGTGCGTTGCCACCTTCGACGGCCTCGAGCGTGGTGGCGGACATCGCGAGGCTTCCAGCCGCGATCGCTTCGCGGGTTGTCGCCGTCTTGCCGGAGACATCAACCATATGGGCTTCACCAGCCGCATTAAGGTGGGAAAGCGGAGAGGAGGTCATGGGGATGGCTTTGCGGGGGGTGAGTTTGGAGATTAGCTTTGAGATTGTTTGGGTTAGGCGCTTGCAATGCCTGGATTGAGCTGCTATATTCTATCCCACGCCAAAAAACGCAAAGGCTTGTAGCTCAGTGGACTAGAGCACGTGGCTACGAACCACGGTGTCGGGGGTTCAAATCCCTCCAGGCCTGTTAAGAAAGGCTGGTAAGCTTTATGTTTACCAGCCTTTCTTATTGGGTTGCCATCGCCGTTGTAATCCTTCAGAGCTGGCGCATCCGCCTTGCTGAGACCGCGAAGTTGCGCAGACGCACAGTGACGAACTCTAAGCTGTGTTGGGATTTGCGATCGGCTTCGCGATCGAAGAGCGACAGACTATCCGAGCGAGAGCCGAGCGAACCGTATCGAATCAAGCATCGCGCAGAACGTAGCCGACGCCGCGCACCGTTTGGATAACGCGCTTGGCGTCGCCCTCTTCGAGCTTTAGACGCAGGTAGCGCACGTAGACCTCAATGACGTTTGATTCGCCCATAAACTCGTAGCCCCAGACGTTTTCGAGGATTTGCTCGCGGGGCATGACTTCCCGTGGGTGCTGCATCAAGAATTTCAGCAGCTCGAACTCCTTCATCGTCAGCTCGATCGTTCTGCCGCTGCGGGTGGCCTGTCGGCTATTGAGGTCGAGGATGAGATCGGAGAAGCGCAGCTGCTGGTTGTCCTGGCGATCGACCTCTAGATAAAATTCGACCATTTTCAAGAAGTCATGGCTGCGGTAGGGCTGCATCACGTAGTCATCTGCGCCGCAGTCCAGGCAGGCGATACGGTCTTGTAGGGTGTCGGCGATCGACAGCATCAAAACGGGCAGATGCCGCGACTGGCCGCGCAGGGTGCGGCAAAGCTGGAGGCCACCTTCTTCTGGCAGGCGGCGATCGATCACGACCAGGCCGGGCGCGCTGTCTTCGATGCGCTCGAGGGCTCGGTCTGCTGCCGAAACGATCGCGGGCGTGTATCCGGCCTCTTCGAGGTCGCGGGCTATTTTCTGAGCGAGCGCGGTGTCGGGCTCGACGATCAAGACGGACGCGCAGGCTGGGGGAGATTGGGTCGTGTCCGGGGTCATTACTATCTCAACCGGGCGCTACATCTGTTCCCCTTTTATCACGAGAGTTTCGCGGTCTTGGAAGTCCGTCGGTTTTTGTAACGGTTGGGCGAACTATTGGGCGGGCAGTTCGGGGTTCGATTTGGGGTTCGGTTCGGGGTTCGGTTCGGGGGTCGGGTCGTTCAGCAGCGCGATCGCGGCGTCGAGAACGACCTGAGTCGAGCGGGCGAAAAACTCCGGAGCGAGAGTGCTGGCGGTATCGCTAGGCTGGTGATAGTGAGGGTTACGGAAGTTAGCGGTGTCGGTGACCATCAGCGCGCCGATGCCCTCGATCCAGAAGGGAGCGTGATCGCTGCGGAGCAGGTTGGGCGCGATCGCGAGCTGGGTCGGCACGGGCAGAGTGACCAGGGGCGGATGCTCGGCGCGATCGCGAGCTTCGGGAGAAGCTTTGGCGGCAGTCACGAAGGGGGCGAGCAGCTCGGGGTGGTCGGCGTCGCCCAACACGCCCAGGAACGTACCGCGATCGGGCAGCACGATCGCGAGGCCGGAGGGGACTGACTGGCATCCCGGTTCGTCGCAGGCGTAGCCCAGCATTTCCAGGACGATCGCGCCGGACGGTCGCGGATAGGTTGACGCATCGGTCGAGTCGCTTGTGCCATCCGAGACGGAGCTAGCAAACTGGCCCACGTGATAGAAGCTGCCCAGCAGGCCGACCTCCTCGAGATCGAACCAGACCAAACGCAAGCCGCGCGGAAATTGCAAATCGGGATCGCCCAGTAACTCGGCAATCTCCAGCAGGGCGATCGAGCCGCTACCGTTGTCGTCGGCTCCGGGCGAGTCGCGCACGGTGTCGTAGTGCGCGCCGATCAGTAGCGGCGGCAGGCTCGGGTCAGTTCCGGGCTTCTCGGCGATGAGGTTGACGCCGTCCATCGTTGGGCGATTGTCGTCGGAGATTTGAAACGCTTCGTTTTGTGGCAACCAGCCCCGTCCTCGCAAGCGCTCGGCCAGATACTCGCGAGCGCGAGCGCGCTCGGCAGCAGTGAAACGCGGCTGGCTGAATTCGTCGATACGCGCCATCAGACGCTCGCGATCGACGCGTAGGGGATTGGGAGTCATGGCGGCAAGCGGGGAGGAATCGTCAGTCGATTCGAGAGCGGGCTCGGCGGGCGGCGCGTCGGGGACATCAGAACCAGCAGCGCAACCCAGCAGCACCGCGATCGCGAAGACGCATAGCGCCAGGGCGATCCGGGTGACCGGTCGGCGGTAAAACTGACTGATTGTTCGAGGCGTATTCATAAGGCCGCTCCCTCGCGCCGCTCCAACGGGATATTGACTACACTGTTGTTCTTTGGAGTCTGTCTCCGAACGTACGGCGATTGCTGCCGAGCGCGTGAAGTTTCCCTCTTGATAGCATGACTCAAACCTCCGCCTCTACGCCTGCTTCCGTTTCCGTTCCCTACACGCCCTTCAAGCGCCAGCTCGCCGCACCGCTGACCAAACAGCGCATCACCACGCTCCAGGTGAACCTCGGTAAAAAGTGCAATCTGGCTTGTAAGCACTGCCACGTGGATGCAGGGCCGACGCGCACTGAGGAGCTGTCGATGGAGGCGTGCGATCGGCTGTTGGAGGTTATCGATCGCTTCCCGCAAATCGAAACGGTAGACCTGACCGGCGGTGCGCCGGAGATGAACTACGGTTTTCGTCCCCTGGTCGAGGCCGCACGATCGCGCGGCAAGGAAGTCATCGTGCGATCGAACCTGACGATTTTTGAAGTCGCGGGCTACGAAGACTTGCCGGACTATTTTGCCCACCACGGCCTGCGCGTCGTCGCCTCGCTGCCCTGCTACCTGGCCGACAATGTCGATAAGATGCGCGGCTCGGGCGTCTTCGATGGCTCGATCCGCGGCTTGCAGCGCCTGAATGCCCTGGGCTACGGCTCCCATCCCGATATGGTTATCGATCTGGTGTACAACCCGCCGCTGCCGCTGGTCGAAGACGACTTCCGGTTGCCACCCGACCAAGCCGGACTGTCGGTGGCCTACCACGACTATCTCGAACGCGAGTTCGGCATCCGGTTCGACAACCTGCTGACGATTGCCAACCTACCGATCGGTCGCACCAAGTTGTTTCTGTCGCGGCGCGGCCTCGATCGCGACTACACTCGCTTCCTCGCGGAGAACTTCAACCTCGCCACGGTGGACGGCCTGATGTGTCGCAGCCAACTGTCGATCGACTATCTGGGCAACGTTTTCGACTGCGACTTCAACCAAATGGAAAATATCCCGGCGCGCGATCGCAGCGGTCGGCCTTTGACCGTGGCGCGGCTGCTGGAGCTGGGAACGCTCGACGCGATCGAACAAGTCGGCACGGCGGACTTTTGCTACGGCTGCACGGCAGGTGCGGGCTCGAGCTGCGGCGGCGCGTTGGTTTAGCAATCTGCCAGAAACCGGGTTTCTTTCGATCTCGGTTTGCGTCAGTGGCTTGTAGAAACTTGATTTCTGGCAGGAGCGGCATCATCGGCCACGCAGGCTTAACTATCCGAGAGCCAGTCGAGCTTGTCGCGCATCAGGAACTTGCCGAACGCTCGCAGAAACAGCAGTCCCATTAGTCCCGCGAACCCAAAGCACAGAAAACCCGGAATTGACATCGACCCCGACGAGGCAAAAATCGCGCCGGACATAAAGCTAAAGCCGCAGAAAATGCCGTAGATCGTTGCCTTCAGCATCAGCTGTAGTCGCTCGATCGCTCGTTCCGTCTCGATCTTCTGCGATCGCCAGCGCTGCTCGCCGTCATCGAGCCGCCGCTCGATCTGCATCAGCAGAATTTCCGTGCGGCTCGGGCGATCGAAGCGACTAGTCAGAAAACTCTTCGCTTGCCGAACCAGCTCGCCCGCAATTTGCTTCTGGCCCTGCCGCCCGGCGAAATTCTTCACGAACGGCTGCACGCAGGCCATCAAGTTGTAGTCGCGATCGAGGCTGCGCGCCACGCCGTCCAGCGTCCCCAGCGCCTTGAGGATAAAGGTCATCTGCGCGGGCAGGCGAAAGGGCTGCTTCTCAAACATCTCGTACAGCTCGTACTTCAGCGCCCGAAACTCCTGGAAATTCATTGGGCGCTCTCGGAAGCGATCGAGCGCGAACTCGATCATCGTCTGCACCGGCGTCATATCTTTCATCTCCGACACCAGCCCCATCGACACCAGCGTATCGACCACCTCGTCGGCGTCCTTGCGAACCACGGCAAATAGCGCCCGCGTCATTTCCGCCTGGTTCAGCGAGCTAATCTCCGACATCATGCCGAAGTCATAAAAGATAATGTTGCCGTCGCCGTCAACGGCCATATTGCCGGGATGCGGGTCTGCTTGAAAAAAGCCATCCACGAGTAGCTGCTTCAGGTAGCAGCCGATACCAACCTTGTTAATCTCCACCGGATCGAGCCCAGCGGCTTCAAGCTGCTCGCGACGATCGATCTTAATCCCTGGCAAATACTCCAGCGTCAGCACGTGGGTACTCGTGTAGTCCCAGTAGACTTTCGGCGCGAGGATATCGGGATAGTCGAGGAAATTCTCGCGGAAGCGATCGGCGTTACGTCCCTCGTGCAGGTAGTCGATTTCGTAGTAGATCGTGCGGCGAAACTCTTCGTAGATCGCCTCCAGCTCGAAATTTCGCAGGTTGGGGAACAGCCGCTCGCAGACTTTAACGAGCTGGAGCAGCGCCTGAAAATCTAGCTGGAACAACTGCTCGAGGCCGGGGCGCTGCACTTTGACCGCAACCTCTTCGCCGGAAAACAGCCGCGCTTTGTGCACCTGTCCGAGGCTGGCTGCCGCCAGCGGCATCGGGTCGAACTCGGCATAGAGCTTGTCGATCGGCTGCTTGAGGTCGGCTTCGATAATATCGATCGCCGCTGTAGAGCTAAAGGGCGGAACGCTGTCCTGGAGCCGACCTAGCGCGCGAATATACTCCAGCGGCAGCAGGTCGCCGCGCGTCGAGAGCGCCTGCCCAATCTTGATAAACGTCGGCCCGAGGTCGAGGAGCTGCCGGACGAGCTGCTCGGCGCGCTTGGTACGCTGCTCGGGCGTGCTGCGCTGCTTGCGGCCATCCCACCATAGCCCGACGGCAAACTGAACCGTCGCCGAAAACACGTCGATCTGACGCGCGATCGCGGAGTACTTTTGCTGCTGCCATGGCAGCGGCTTAGATTTCGCTAGGAGCGGCATGAAGCGAAACAAAAAACGAAGAGATGGGCTAAGTAAAGAACCACACTCACTTACCGGATCTAGCTTACCGGAGTCCAGACGAGGCGTGCGGTTAGTTCGGGAACGACCGAACGCGAAACGTTCGCGATTTGCAGGCCAGGCCCGAAATGCAGCTGGGAGTCGTGGGCGAAAGCGCAACACAAACCCCAGCAATAATTAAAAAAATTGAAGAGAAAGATAAAAATAGGGCAATAAAAAGACCAAAAAGAAACCCTT
>CALCCD010000034.1 GCA_937899645.1 uncultured cyanobacterium
TCATCAAGGAGCAACTATTGAGCTTGAGTGAGGCGACGGTGGCATCGATTACCGGTCGAGCCTCTATCCTGGAGGCTCTATCTGTAGCTGGTCTTTAGAGATTTGGTATAACACCGGTATTTGGCTGGAACGACTGGCTGTAGCTCGCGTATAGCGACACTTCTTCACTCGGCTGGTAAACCAAACCGACGCGGGGCGTAAAAGCATCGCTCGTACTGTCGCTTTGGTTGCGAATGCCAAACAGAGGAGCTTCTAAAGTTAAATCCTGAAACACCGTATCGAAGCGCAGCCCTGCGAGCAGGATTAGGTTATCGAGCAGCTCGACTTGGTTTTGCAGGTAGAAACCCCAGCCTTCAGTACGGCCTTCGGTAAAGCTGGCCGTGAGAAAATCATCGGCGTCGAAATCAGTGAGGGCGTTGTAGTCCGGATCGTTAATATTCAAGAAATCCAGCACCGTCGGGCGAGGAAAACCACCGGCCAGACCCAAAGCCACGTTTCCTTCAGTCCCCAGATCGCGACGCACGTAAAAGTCTGCTCCTGCCAGCAGCGTGTGTTCGATCGAACCCGTCGAAAATTCACCGACCACGTTAGTCTGCACCTCAAAACTACTGGAGGGCTGATCGAACGTGCCGGGAATCAGTGAAACGTTTCCGCTCGCCTCATCAAAGAAGCTACCGAGCAGCGTAAAAGCGCTGTTGGTGAATGTGGAGGTGTCGAAACGGGTGTAGTACGTGGAGTTGCGGATGCGCCAGCTATCGCTAAAGCGGTGTTCGAGCTGGATGCCTACCCGAGTGGAATTCGAGCTCGATTTTAGGTCGGGGTAGGCAAGCGCTCGATCGAAGGGAATATCGGCGACTCCATCGCCCACAGCGACGATACCGGGGTCGTAGGGACGCTCGTCGCGGCGGTGCTCGACTTCTAACAGCAGGTCGGTGTCATCGCCGATCGCCACGCTCACCATCGGCGCAACGAAAAAGCGCTCGATCGGCTGCTCGAAATCGCGATAGTAGTCCTCGTTGCGATAGAGGGCATTGATGCGATAGCGCACGCGACCGGCCTCATCCAGCGGCCCAGTGAGATCCAGACTGGGCTCGATTAGCTCGCGGTTGCCCACTCGCAGACTCAGCTCGTATGCCGGTGTTCCGAGGGGACGCTCGCCGACGAGGTTAATTGCACCGCCCGGTTCCACAGCGCCGACCAGGATCGAGGCGGGGCCTTTCAGCACCTCCACTTGCTCGATATTGGACAGCTCTGCAAAACCGATCGAGCCAGAACTGTTAAACGAACGCATGCCATCACGCAGAACGGGAACGCCATTAAAGCCACGCGCTGAGAAGGTTTGGGAGCGCGGATCGACATTTGTCGTCACGACACCACTAACGTTACGAATCGCGTCGTTGAGGCCGACAACGCCTTGATCTTCCAACACCGCTTGCGGAATCACCTGGATTGACTGGGGCGTGTCGCGCAGTGGCGTATCGGTGCGGGTGGCGGTGCTGGCATCCGGTACGACGTAGTCATCGATATCTTCCCCCGTGACGCCCAGCGTGATGGCATCATCGTCCGCCCCAGCCCGAGCGACTCCCAGCGAAAAATTCAGCGTCAGCCCGCTGGCCGTCGAACTGACTTCAACCGTCGGTGGAGCGTCGCGACCCGTGATGGCAATCCGGACGGTGTCGTCCTGCATTGTCGCCTGCACGAGCGCGATCCCTTCGGCAGGGGCGAACTCTTCTAGCTCTTCAGCCAGCGTGGCATTGGAGATCTCCAACACCAGAGCATTGCCCGCTACAGCTTGACTCGGAGTCGCCAGCTCGCCGCTAGCTTCGAGAATTAGATCGAGTCCGGCTTCAGTCGCCTCCACTTGAATATCGGAGATCTCGATCGACGCTTGAGCCAAGTCAAAGGCCGAGTCAAAAGCTAAGTCAGCGAAGTCGAACTCAGCCTCTAATACTCCGAGCTCGGCGCTGACTGCCGTGTTGACTGTCGTTGCATCCTGCGCGAGCGCTGCCTTCATCCAAGTAGGCTGAGTGCCGACGATCGCCACGAAAGCCAGCAGATTCAGACTCGATTGCCACGTTGCCATAAATTTGACCTCCCAACACCGTTTGATGCCCGCCCATAACACTCCGCGACAGCAGGTAAGTGCTGCCCGAAATGCTCGAGCTGATGCAAATGATTCCTAGCTAGGGTAAGGAGAACGGCGAACGGATACTACCGATTTTGGTACGGAGCTGCATCCTTTTACGGCACGGTGCTCGATCGAGCACCGTGCCTTAGCTGGCCGCTCGATCGAGCTGCTGTAGCTGTAGCTGAAACGTTTTTGGATTCATGCCACTCAACTGTTTGAACATCGCCGCAAAGCGACTGCGATTGCTGTAGCCCACTGCCGCCACCACTTCGCCGATCGACAGCTCGGATGTGTATAGCAGTTGGTGAGCCATGACGAGACGGTAGTAGCGCAAATAATCTAGCGGTGTCATGCCGTAAACGGCGTGAAAACCCTGATATAGCTTGAAACGGTTGGCGTAGACTCGTCTGGCTAACTGCTCGATACTGGGCGGCTTGGTCACGTTATCCCGTAGGATTTTGGCCGCTTCGTAGATTGCGTCTAAGTCCGGTGAGGGCAGTAACGGGCGGTGTATGGTTTCGATGGACTGGGAGAGTAGTGCCAGAGCTTTCTCTGTCAGGTAGCGGCGACGCGTCGCCCCTTGATAAGGACAATCTAAAATCTGCGCGGCGAGGTGCTGGATCGTCGGTGTGAGGGTTAACTTCATCGCATTGGACAATTCGATTCCGTTTCCCAGCAGCGATGTGGGGAATTGTTCGGCCAACGTTCGATCGTCAATCCCACGCGATCGTTGGTACAAGAAGCGCTCGAACAGCTCGATTTCCGTCAGGTGGCTGAGCCGCTGGTGAGGATTGCAGGCGTGTTCGAGCAGTGCGCGAAAGGCCGATCGCGCGCGCTCGGACAACCGCTCGAGAATAGGCTGCAAGTGCCGCGTTACAAACGGCGGCTTTAGGACGACCTCTAGCTCAAAGACTCGTTGCTTTCCCGGTGTCAGCCACAATACGTGTTCGTCAAAGCTATGTTTCCAGCAGCTTTGTGCAATGCCCGTATCCGTAAGCTGGAACTCAAAGGCGAGCGAATTTTCGCCCCTCTGCCGCTGGAAGATGGTGTCGCGATCGAGCGTGTAATCGATGATATTGAGCGACAGACCGTCTTGCAGCGGAATCGTCTGACGGTATCCCCAATCGTCGGGATAGACCAAAATTTCGTCGTCTGCATCGGCATGCAGCAGTCGCGGATCGATTGCGCTGCCGCGAACCAGCCACTCGGTGTTGGGATTCGCGATCTGTGCAAACTTTGGCATGACGGCAGCGAGCAGTACGGGCGCGTGGAAGCTTTAATGCAAATCTATCGCACTACTGTGCCTCTATCCGTGCTGCCGTAAGTTCTGCAGCTCAAGCCTTTCCTCGCCAGCTGACTCGATATGGCGGCGATGCGGTTAGCACAATGGCATCACCAGGTCGCTTCGGAGATCTGTTTGACAACGCTTGAATAACGTGAGTTCGGGTTAAGCAGATTCGCTTTAACATCGGTAGCTCATGGGTTCTAGCTGATGTAATAGGCGATGAGCTTGAGCAAATTACTCGAATTCTTAGTGAATCTCGCCAATTTCTGGATCGACCGCATATCGTTGCTTGAGCCAATCCGTCAAGAATAACGATTCTACGAGGCTTTCAGCCGATTCCTTATCCCGAACTCACGTTAGACCTGTTGCGAAATAGGCGAAATAGAGGTAGGAGTCAGAGTAGTGGAAGTGA
>CALCCD010000035.1 GCA_937899645.1 uncultured cyanobacterium
ATTCATTGCTGACTCATCTATTCTCTTCCTCACCACTTTAGACGGCCAGTGCCGAGAATCAGGGACATCGAGATACCCAGCCCGAATCGATTTGCGGTGAACAAAATGCAATTCTTACATCGCACGCCACCCACCAAGCAGGAGTGACAGGTAAAGCTTTTGCCCTTCACGGGTTCCGTGACGCGGTACTTTGCTTGCAGTCGATGCCATCCCCCCGCCCTAGAGATTAGATAGCTCACTGCGACCCATATCAGGCAAAAGAATACCCAGTCAGATCCGGGGACAGATCTCCAGGCTCCAGCGAGATACCTCAACAAGCTGTCGGCGCGAGCGAGAATATCGGGCAAAACTTCACTTGAAGATATTGACTGCTCCAAACCTCGAAGCCAGCCGATTGAGTCTTTGAGCTGCGATGTTAAGGAAGGAGCCATCCTGAAATCTTTCAGATTGAAAGATGGAGCATTTATCGCTTGATGTCTATTCTAGGCCGCTCGATTTTTTGCCCTTCTCTAGTTGCGACTGAGACGTTTAGGAGGAAAGCAGCCACCCTAGTCCGATCGCCACCACCGCCCCGATCGCGGTATTAATCCCATTCACAACCTCATTCGTCAGCCAGTCGAACTGTTCTTGCACCGTCGCGCCGATGACGCTCTCCGCATTCGTCGCCACAAACGCCGCGATCGCGCACCACAGCACACCGACCCCATCGATCGCGCCGACCGCCACCGCCACCGCCGCGATCGCCAGCGACCCGACGACACCGGCCAGCGTCCCCTCCAAACTCACCGCCCCCTCCGTACCGCGCGGAACCGGCTGAAGCGTCGTGATCAGAAACGTGCGCTTGCCGTAAGCCTTGCCCACTTCGCTGGCGGTGGTGTCCGAGAGCTTGGTGGCGAAACTGGCCGCGTAGCCTAACAGGCAGAGCTGCCCGATCGCGTTTGCGCTAGCCATGCTGCCTGCATTGCCCGACACTGCAAATGCGATCGCACAGAGCGTCCCCACCAGCGCCGACCCCCAAACGTTCTCAGGGCCGCGCATCCCGCCGCGCTTCTCGGCGATGCCTTCGGCTTCTTTTTGTTTCATGCCGATCTTGGTGACACCCGACCCGACGAGAAAATAGAACATCACGATCGCGTAGCCGCGCCAGCCGAGGCAACCCCATACCAGAACGCCAAGAATCCAGGCGTGAAGATATCCGGCAGGGGTGAGTAGCTTTTTCGGGAGAGCGAAGGCGATCGCAATCAGGAATGAATTAAGGGCGATCGCGACAAGCCAGTACGACGCGAGCAAAGTTTCGGCAGTCATGAGCGATACGGGAGACAACGCAGACAACGCAGACAAAGCGGGGATTAGCGATAACTCTGACTGTAACGGAACCGCTCGCCCGGTATCCAACGTGAGGCGTCACAGAAGAAAAGCCGGACTTCTCAGCGCTTGCAAAGGACGCCTACGTCCTTCACGCCGCTCGCCAGCGACGTAGCTCGTTCCTCAGCCAATTCCAAGCGCGGCGGGTCAACGAAGTGCGGGGGGCGCAGCGAGCCGTCGGACGCGGTTTGATGCGGCGCAGCTCTTCTACCGTGCAGCCTTTCCAGCGGGCGAGTTCTTCCTGGTGCTGGCGAGCCACGGCGCGATACCAGGCGCAATATTCGGCAAAGGCTTGGCGGCGATCGACTTCGTAGGTCAGCTCGCGGCGAAGCTGAAAGCGGGCGATCTCCTCATCTTCGGCGCGCTGCGGCGCTTGGGGGATGATGCGGTTCAAACCTTCGGGAGAGAGCGACATAGATATTGAGGAGCGGTGACGTGCCCGGATTTACGATCCCAGACTCACGATAGCAATTGCCGCCCGCTCGCGCTCTGCTAGTCACGCAGGCGACGCATGACGATCGCCCCGTCGCCCACCAGTGCCTGACGCGCCAGGAGTCGCCCGTCTACGTCGAGAACGCTGAAATCGTAAAAGTCGAACTGGAGCCCGCGATCGCGCAGGTTTTCAGCGACGCGATCTTGCTCGGTTTCGCCTAGGTCGTACCAGCGATCGGAGACTTCGATATCGAGGTGGTTCTGCGCGAAATCGACTCGCACGGTGGTGACGAGATCGGACTCGGCGTACTCGTCGGAAACGGTGGCGATGCGCTGCTGGAGTGCGGCAACTAGGCGCTGTTCCGGCGTTGGCGGTGGCGGCGCGGGTTTTAGGGGTTGCGGCGCGTCGGGTGCAGTTAGCTCGTTGGGGATTTCTTCGGGTCGGTCGGCAGCGAGCTGTGTTTCGTCGTCGATTTCGTCGCTAATCTCATCGGGCTCGGGCAGGGCTTCGTCGAGTGGGGGAGGCTCTGCGGAAATCGGCGCGGGCGGCGTCTCGAGGTCGGCGATCGCGTCGGGGTCTTCCAGCGGCTCTGCTGGGGCGATATCTGAAGGGTCGTCCTGAAGAATTTCGGGAGGGGGGTCGGGGGCTGCGATCGCGCCTTCCGGCTCGGCGCTGTCGGCTGCTGGCTCCGGCGCTTGGCGCGTCTCGATCGCCGGTCTCGCCGCAACGTCCGTCGCCACCTCTGGCGTAACGGTCGGCATGCGCCCGATCGCCACGGCGATCGCCACCCCCAAAACAACCGCAAGCCCCCAGACTCCGGCACTGGCGCGCGGATCGCTCGGGTTGGCCTCCAGGCGATTGGCGATCGCGGTCAGCAGCGACCCGAGGCCGCGAAAAAGGCCCGCCGTTAGCGCGACCAGCCAGTGGCGGCGCGGCGGCGGGGAAGCCTGAGGCGATCGGGGAGAAGAAGACATAAACGTTGACGGGTACGAGCAAGCCTGGAGCGAGCCCCTCAATCAAACCATCTCGGTTTGCGACCCATCAAACTTTCCCGCAACTTTTTCCAGCGCTTTGACGACGGATAGATCGGTTGCTGGCGCAGGCCATTAAAGTCCGGAGCGGCCGGGACGGCGTCGCGACAGAAAAATTCGGTTCGCGCCAAACCGCTCGCGCTAAACCATCGATGAGGCTTTGTCGTGTTCGCCGATAAGTTTTTCGACGCGGGCTTCGTCGACCCGCGACGTAAATCGCTTAGCTTCGTGGAGGTCGCGGGTGGTTTTCGCAACGCTAAAGGTCGAGGCAATCGAAAAGAGGACGCCCATTCCTAGGAAAGCTTTCTTCCAAGGATCGACGGGCATGTAAACAATCCCGACGCCGAGCACGGAGATCGAAATAACGAACGAGGCCCATGCTTGAAAGATCCAGGCGGCGCTATGTTGGTTTTTCATCGTAAGTTCCCGACGGGTAAAGAGCTATCGTGCCGAACCGCGCGATCGCATCAAGCTCGAAACTCGCGATCGCCGCGCTCCGGTTCGAGTTTAGGAACGCGCCCACCGCGATCGGCCGATCTCTGGGCCAGTCCGACGACCGTCACCGAACCGGGCGGGCCGACGCACGAAAATACGTGGGAAATCGGGTCGAAATCGCCTCTGCGAGTGGACGATCGTAATTGCGGCACGATCGCGACAAAGAGCGTAAATGTTTCCAATTACTCTTTGCTGTAATGAAAGAATCGCTAACTCGAGAGAGCAAAAAAGTTCGCAAAAACATCAAGCATCGGCCCGGTGCATTCATCACAAAAGGTATCAGTTAATGAAATTCGATAGATTGCCTCAATTCCTACACTTTTTACAGGACGAGTTGCAAGTTCCAGACGATGCCATCGCCCTGGCAATGCGACAAGAAGCGCCGTTCCTCAACGTTTTACCCATGCTGCTCTGGCAGTACGGATCGATCGACCTCAGCCAGCTCGAACGGATTTTTGAGTGGCTGGATCTGTAGGTTCGCGACCGATAAGTTGGTGTGCAGCGAACAACTGAGAAGGCGGCATAAAGGATCGAGAAAATTTTGCGATCGCGTGGCGATGATAAGCGGTGATGTAAAGAAACGCAGCGCCCCGCTGCCGGTTTCTGCAGGCAATTGAAAAGAAACGTTAGGCAAATCTACCTGACCCTAAAATCGGTGATAGCCTCAGTTTGTCTGGCCTTGTTTATTGGAGATTGTGCAGATGGCGACGGTTCCCTCCCCTCCCAGCATCTCGCCCAAGCAGATGGCGATGTTACGAATCGTTGCGGCGATGGCCTGGGCTGACGGTCACCTTGCGGAAGAAGAGGTTGCCGTAGCGGTCGATAGCTTTAGTGAAATGTTTGCCCGCGACACGGAACATCAGATGCAGCTCCGCGAAGAGCTGCGCGATTATCTGATGCAGAATTTGCCCCTGGACACACTCGTGCCGCAGCTCGAAACCCGCGAGGAGCGCGAACTGGTGCTCAAGCTCAGCTACAAGACGATCGCCGCTAGCGCCCGATCGCCTTACGAGCCGACAATCAACGCCGAAGAAGTGAAAACCTACGCAGCGCTGGTGCGCCTGCTCGCGCTGCCCGACGAGGTGGTGCAGGCGATCGAGGAGCGCGTCGATCGCGACTCGCTGCAAGGGGAGGACTGGCTGGCAAATATCAACGGCGACCTGACCCAGCTCGCTAACGATCGCCTCTGAGTTGCCCCTGGGATGCTTCTGAAGTGCCTTTGCCCTGCCTCTGCGGTCTCTGAGACACTTGCGGTGACGGCTCGCGGTTGCCGAGGCGGGCCGCGCCGCTTGCTGTGAGGTCAATGCGAATGGTTGCGCTATCTTGAGGAAACTGTCGGATTGCGTATCGTCGATCGCACTTCGACACAGATTCCCCAGTGATCGCGCCAGCTTGCCCCGTGAATGCGGGCGGGCCGCGCAGCATCACTCCACCTCGCGAACTATGACAGCCGTTAACCTGCCAGACCCGACTTCGACTGACAAACCTCGCACCCTCGCCCACCGCAGAGCCAAAGGACTCCGACCCGGCAGCCTCAAGCCCGCCAAGGAGCTGTGTAGCGAATGCGGCCTGTGCGACACGCACTACGTCGCCTACGTTCGCAATGCCTGCGCCTTCTTAAACCAGCAGTTCGAGACGCTGGAGACCGCCAGCCACGGACGCCAGCGCGACCTGGGCGACGAACGCGAGCTGTACTTTGGGGTGCATCGGGAGATGTTCGCGGCGCGCAAGACCGAGCCGATCGAGGGAGCCCAGTGGACGGGCATCGTCAGCACGCTGGCCTGCGAGATGCTGGGGCGCGGCCTGGTCGAAGGCGTCGTCTGCGTGCAAAATTCCAAAACCGATCGCTTCGGCCCCGTGCCGATTGTGGCGCGTACGCCGGAGGAGGTGCTGGCCGCGAAGGTGAACAAGCCAACCCTGTCGCCGAACCTGTCGGTGCTAGAGCAGATCGAGCAAGCAGGCATGAAGCGCGTCCTGGCGATCGGCGTCGGCTGCCAAATCCAGGCGCTGCGTGCGGTGCAGCACGAAATCGGCCTCGAAAAGCTTTACGTCCTCGGCCTGCCCTGCGTGGACAACGTCAATCGCGCTGGGTTGCAGAAGTTCCTGGAGACGACGAGTCGATCGCCCGAGACCGTCGTCCACTACGAGTTTATGCAGGACTTCCGCGTCCACTTTAAACACGAAGACGGCTCGGAAGAGCTGGTTCCGTTCTTCGGACTAAACACCAAAGAATTGAAAGACGTGTTCGCGCCGTCTTGCATGAGCTGCTTCGACTACACCAACGGCCTTGCCGATCTCGTCGTCGGTTATATGGGCGCGCCGTTCCAGTGGCAGTGGATCGTGGTTCGCAACGAAACGGGTGCGGAAATGCTGGAGGTGATTCGCGATTGCATCGAGACTCAGCCGGTTAGCTCCAGCGGCGATCGCAAGCAGGCCGTGCAGCAGAGCATCCCGGCCTACGATATGGGCGTAACGCTGCCGATGTGGGCGGCGCGGCTGATGGGCGTCTTTATCGAGCGCTTTGGGCCGAAGGGCTTAGAGTACGCGCGCTTTTCGATCGACTCGCACTTTACGCGCAACTACCTCTACACGAAGCGCAACTACCCCGAGAAGCTCGAGGCGCACGTGCCGGAGTTCGCCAAGAAAATTGTCAGCCAATACGAGCTGCCGGAGAAATGACGATCGGGCGCGTGGTGTGGGCGATCGCTATTCTCGGCTTGGCGGGAATTTGGGTACTGCTGGCCGCTGCGCCCTCAATCTGAGGTCAGCCCGCACGCGGCTAGCGAGATTTCCCGCAGGCAGGCTACTCTGTCAAGAACGTAGCCTCTAGCGCCGCCGATAGCGTGACTTCCAGCGATGCCGTTGGCGAATACGCAGTCCAAGCGCCGTAAAAGTTTTCCAGCGTGGTGGGCGGAAGTTCGCCCGACGACTCCAGGCAATGTGCCGCACCAAACGGGCGCATCGACTGATAGCTGTCGTGCACCGACACGAGTTCTCCGAGCGTCACGCCCATCTCATCGGCCAGGATCGTCGCGCGCGCCTCCGCTGCCGACAACATTTCGCGGCGTGCGGTGGTTTCTAGAGCATCGCAGCTGCTGACTCCGAGGCGGACGCCGTCCATACTCAGCGTGGCGTCCGACACCAGGTTGCTCGCTTCGCCCATCGCGTCGTTCGCGTTGCCGATCGCGGTGTGCGATGCCGGAAGCGCGATCGTCACGGCAATCTCGTGATAGCCGTAATCGCCGTTGGGAACCTTGTAAATCTCCACCGCACTGGTGGGAATGCCCGCACGCTCTAGCACCGGGCGGACGACCGCTTCGATCGGAGCGACTTCGAGCGGAACGATGTCATTGCCGAAGTAGCTGCTGCGGAAGTTGTATTTTGCTTCGACGCGCTCGGCAGGAACGCTCGTCCCTTCATCGACGACGACGGTGATGGTGCGTTCGCTGTGGCCGTCGGCGAGCAGGATCGGCGCGTTGGTTTCGGGGGTCGGCGCGGCGATCGAGGACAGCGTGGCGATCGGGGCGATCGTTCCGGCGAGTGTCAGGCCGGTCAAAGCGAGGTTGCGAAAAAACATGTAGATCTCCAGACCTGTTGAAACCGTGTTGACGGGTATCTACAGATCTGCAACGAAACATTACGGAGCCGCTGCGTCGTGCGAGGCGGTTTCTTCCAGGCTGCAACATTGCCAGAGACCGGGCTTCCTCGGCGCGATCGCGCTTGGCGATGGCGAGCGAAAGAAACCCGGTCTTTAAAGTTGCAGTGATTGTCGTTTCCAAACGTCAGGCCGACTGGCCGCGCGACTATTCCAGCTCTTCGAGGAAGTCACGAATTCGATTGCGGCGGCTGGGCTGACGCAGCTTTTGCAGCGCCTTTGCTTCGATTTGGCGAACGCGCTCGCGCGAGAGCTCGAGCGTCCGGCCAATTTCCGCCAGCGAAGCCGGAGTACCGTCGTTCAGGCCGAAACGCAGGGAAATCACGTCGCGCTCGCGGCTGCTGAGGTCGGCGAGGAGTTGCTGGAGTTCGGTTTGCAGCGACTCGCGCACCAACAGCTCTTCCGGCGAGGCGTTGTCGGTTTCCAGTAGGTCGCCCAGCTCGGTGTCTTTTTCTTTGCCGACTTTGGCATCGAGGGAAATCGATCGCGGCACGCGCAGCATCACCTCGCGAATCTGCTCGACGGTCATCTTCAGCATCGAAGCGATGTCGGCGACCGTCGGCGTGCGTCCGTTTTCTTGGGCGAACTGGCGCTGAGCTTTCTTGATTTTGTTGAGCTTTTCGGTGATGTGCACCGGCAGGCGGATCGTGCGGCTCTGGGTGGCGATCGCCCGCGTAATGCCCTGGCGAATCCACCAGTAGGCGTAGGTGCTAAAGCGGTAGCCGCGCGTCGGGTCGAATTTCTCGACGGCGCGCTCTAGGCCGATCGTGCCCTCCTGGATCAGGTCGAGCAGCTCCAGGCCGCGCTTCTGATATTTCTTAGCGACCGACACCACCAGGCGCAGGTTCGCTTCGATCATGTGCTTCTTGGCGCGTTGACCTTCGGTTTGGATGGCGTTGAGTTCCTCGACGCTGAGGCCGACCAGCTCCGCCCAGCGACGCTTCCCGGCCGCCAGGGTCGGCTTGAGTTCGGCGCGATCGATTTCGGCCTCTTTGGCCCAGCGCTGAATCGACGGGCGGTGGCCCAGGCGCGAGGTTAGGTTATCGCGAATGTGGGCGAGCTTGACGCAGTGCTGTAGCAGCTCGTCGCCCGCTTCTGCGGCCTGCTGGCGCTGCTCGAACAGCTCCATATAGCGCTGAACCTGTTGCGCCTCGAAGACTTCTTCATCGCGACCGAGCAGCTCGACCTTGCCAATTTCCTGGAGATAGAGCCGCACCAGATCGGTTGTGCTGCGGTTGCCACGGCTGACCAGCTCGCTCGCGTCTGCGTACTCTGCGGAAACGCTGACACTCGTGCCGTCATCGGCGGTCGGCGCGCCATCGGTCACGAGCGAAACGTCCAGCGAAGCGGTCGCTTGCGAATCGCGGTCGGAGCCGCCGCGATCCTCGGCTTGAAAGGCATTCTTTCCTGGCATATGTGCCCTCATCCTGAACGGAGTAATCTCGAAAGCAAACTGGCGGGTGGCAATTGTGAAGAGCGCCACGGCGGGCGACTTAACTGATGGCCACGTCTCGTTTTCATCAGTCCCGCTGCGTTAAGAACACCCCGAATTCACTAGCCTTGGCGATCGAATCCGTATCCGATACGCCTGACGTTTGCGGGTGAAGTAGATGAATGGCTACACATAGCGTATGGCAAGGATACGGTTGGCAGCCGTGATGTGGATCCAGAGGTGAATTTAATCTTCATCACACGTTCGTAGTGTTCCCGATCGCATTACAAAACGTCACATCTTAATTCCTCAAAAGTCCGCTTTCGCGGCTCGTTTTGAGTCAGCGTCTTGCTTCGGGTCAAATCGACGCTATGTATCGCGATCGATACATAGCAAGATCGACAGTTTGCATGGGGTCGTATTTCAGTGAATTTGCACGCAATCCGGGAAAATCTCACGAATTTGCTGCAAGGATTCTCGTGTCACCGTCGGACGCCTAAAAGCCATGAATTCCTCTCCTCGCAACGATTTAGGCGTAAAAAGGGTTCCGTAAATATGCGATATAATTCCGCCTTATAGCTAGGGGTGCTCGGAGAGCCGAGCTGAGAAACACCCTTGGAACCTGAGTCCGGTTAGTACCGGCGGAGGGAAGCTGTTTATCGAGGTAACTGAATATGTTGCGTACTGAATGGATCGCGGAGCGTCGCGGTCGAACGAACGTATCGCAAATGCACTACGCACGGAATGGCGTCGTCACCCAAGAGATGGCCTACGTCGCGAAGCGCGAGAACTTGCCGGAGGAACTGATTCGCAGCGAGGTGGCTCGCGGTCGGATGATTATCCCGGCTAACATCAACCATCCCAATCTAGAGCCGATGGCGATCGGCATTGCCTCCAAGTGCAAGGTCAACGCCAACATCGGCGCGTCGCCCAACAGCTCCGACATTTCCGAAGAAGTCGCAAAACTCCACCTGGCGGTCAAGTACGGTGCGGACACCCTGATGGACTTGTCCACCGGTGGTGGCAACCTAGACGAGATTCGGACGGCCATTATTGACGCCTCGCCGATCCCGATCGGCACGGTTCCCATCTATCAGGCAATGGAAAGCGTCCACGGCAATATGGATAAGCTGACCGCTGACGACTTTTTGCACGTCATCGAGAAGCACGCGCAGCAGGGCGTGGACTATATGACGATCCACGCGGGCATCTTGATCGAGCACCTGCCGCTGGTCAAGAGTCGCATCACGGGGATCGTCTCGCGCGGTGGTGGTATCCTGGCGCGCTGGATGCTCCACCACCACAAGCAAAACCCGCTCTATACGCGCTTTAACGACATCATCGAAATCTTTAAGAAATACGATGTGTCGTTTAGCCTCGGCGACTCGCTGCGTCCGGGCTGCACCCACGATGCCTCGGACGAAGCCCAGCTCACCGAACTTAAAACCCTCGGGGATCTGACGCGCCGCGCCTGGGAACACCACGTGCAGGTAATGGTCGAAGGCCCCGGCCACGTGCCGCTCGACCAAATCGAGTTCAACGTTAAAAAGCAGATGGAAGAGTGCAGCGAAGCGCCCTTCTACGTCCTCGGCCCTCTCGTTACTGACATCGCACCCGGTTACGACCACATCACCAGCGCGATCGGCGCGGCGGTGGCGGGCTGGCACGGCACGGCGATGCTCTGCTACGTGACGCCAAAAGAGCACCTGGGTTTGCCCAACGCCGAAGATGTTCGCAACGGCCTGATCGCCTACAAGATCGCCGCCCACGCGGCGGATATCGCCCGTCACCGCACTGGCGCGCGCGATCGCGACGACGAGCTATCCGAGGCGCGCTACAACTTTGACTGGAACAAACAGTTTGAGCTGTCCCTCGATCCGGAGCGGGCGCGTGAGTATCACGACGAAACGCTCCCGGCGGACATCTACAAGACCGCCGAGTTCTGCTCGATGTGCGGGCCGAAATTCTGCCCGATGCAGACTAAGGTCGATGCCGAGCAGCTAACGGAGCTAGAGAAGTTCCTGGCGTCTGAGGAAGCGAAGAAAGATCTGGTGGCGAAGCAGTAACTTCTTCGGGCGAGTAACGCTCGCTCTTGCAAAAAAGCACGCTCTAATCCTGGAGTGTGCTTTTTTTACGATTAGGGGTTAACCCATTCATTTTGCGCGTAATACCAAATCTCTAAAGACCGGCTACAGATAGAGCCTCCAGGATAGAGGCTCGGC
>CALCCD010000036.1 GCA_937899645.1 uncultured cyanobacterium
ACTCTAATACGCGCTACTCTAATACGCGCTTCGCTAAGTCGGATTTGGTATGAGATTGCTTTTAAGTGCGTTTTTCTCTGCCCGAACCATGCCTTCAATCTCGTCGATCAGATTCTCCAAGTCGAGATTCTGGAAATTTCCTGCCTGCAAGTCCATCAGTGTCTGCTCGACCCACAGCACGTAGTCGCGATCGTACAGATCTCGGGCAGCAATTTCGAGAGCGGGTTTCTGTTGCATGACTTCGACCGGTACGAGTTACTCCGGCAGGTAGTCCGAATCGAAAACTTCTTCTAGCGTGAAAGGATTCTGCGGCGGGAACGTCGATCGCGGCAACCCTTTCTCTTCACTCGCAAACCGAACGGCTTTTTTGTAGCAACCGTCCAAGTTTTCGCTAGCGTAGCGCTTGAGGCTCGGGCTTGCTTTAACAGCACGCTGTAAGCGATCGCGATGTTCGACTAAGGTAAATCGCCAGCTATTGGAGCGCTTCTCCGGCTGGGACGCATATTTCAGCAAGTGCATCAGAACGATCTGCATGTTGCCGATCAGTGCGTGCTTCTGGCTGCTGCCCATGTCCTCAATTTCTTCAATGAGGTTTTCCAGGTCGAGGTTCTGCAAGTTTCCCGCCCGTAGGTCTGCAACGGTACGCTCGACCCACAGTACGTAGTCGCGATCGTAAAGCGCGTTGGCAGAGATTTGAGAGGCGGCTTTCTGCGGCATGACCTCGACCTGAAATATGGGCAATCTGCCCCTATCCTGGCACGGCCTCCGCGAGCTTGCTTTTTAAGAAGTCAGCAACCTTGTCGATCGCAACCTCCTGCGCTTCACCCGTCGCCCGCTCGACGATCTCCACCTTGCCATCCGCGATCGAACGACCCGTAACGACGCGATAGGGAATGCCGATCAGCTCCGCGTCTTTGAACTTCACGCCCGCCCGCTCCTTGCGATCGTCCAGCAGCGTCTCGATGCCCGCCGCGTTCAGCGCTTCATAGAGCTGCGTGCCGACGGTCATCTGCTCCTCGGTTTTGATATTCGGCACGACGACGACGGCGTGATAGGGCGCGATCGCCAGCGGCCAAATGATGCCGTTCTTATCGTGGGACTGCTCCACCGCCGACTGCGCCAAGCGTGAAACGCCGATGCCGTAGCAGCCCATCACCAGCGGCTTGTTCTTGCCGTCTTCGTCGGTAAAGGTCGCACCTAGCGCCGCCGAATACTTCGTGCCGAGCTGGAAGATGTGACCGGCTTCGATGCCGCGTGCGGTCTGGATTGTTTGGCTGAGGTCGTGGACGGCGCGATCGCCCACCATTGCCGAGTCGAGGTCGAGCGTATCGGGCAGCGTGTAGGTCTCGCCCCAGTTCGCGCCGACGGTGTGATAACCCGTCTCGTTCGCGCCAGTGACGAAGTTTTTTAGCTCGGTGATGGTGTTGTCCGCCAGTCGCAGGAACTTCGGCGCAACGTTTTCAGCTTTGGCGATGTAGTCGTCGGCTAGGTCGGCTGCGATGTAGCCCAGCGGTAGCGGTTTCGCTGCCCACTTGCGCTGTGCGTCGGCGTCGGGAACGTCGAGAGCGATGAGGGTCGCGGCATCGTAGTCGGCAGCGCGGCGGGTTAGCTCGTTCGTCAGCTTCGTTTCGTTCACGTCGCGATCGCCTCGAATACTCACCAACACCAGCACCGTAACACCGGTGTCGAACATCGCCTGATACAGCACGTTCTTCACCACCTGTGTCGGCGAGCAGCCCAGCAGCTCGCAGAGGCTCGCGATCGTGGCAGTGTCGGGCGTTTCGCGCTTCTCGGTGGTGGCGAATTCTGACGCCACCGCATCGGGTGGGAGCGACACCGCTTTTTCCAAGTTGGCTGCGTACTTGCCGTCTTCGGTGTACATCACCGCGTCTTCGCCCGCGTCGGCCAGCACCATAAATTCCTGCGATCCGGAACCGCCGATCGCGCCCGAATCCGCCTCCACCGCCTGAAACTTGAGGCCGCAGCGGCTCAGGATATTGCGATAGGCGCGATCCATATCTGCATAGGTTTCCTTAAGGCTCTCTTCGCTCGCGTGGAACGAGTAGCCGTCCTTCATGATGAATTCGCGACCGCGCATCAGCCCGAAGCGGGGGCGAATCTCGTCGCGGAATTTCGTTTGAATTTGGTAGAGGTGCGTCGGCAGTTGGCGGTAGGAGCGGATCGTGTCTCGCGCCACGGCGGTGATGACTTCCTCGTGGGTCGGGCCGAGCCCCATCTCGCGCTCTTGGCGATCGGTCAGCGAGAACATGATGCCCTCAGCTTTCGTATAGGTGTCCCAGCGTCCTGACTCCTGCCAGAGTTCGGCGGGCTGGATTTGGGGCAGCAAGCATTCCTGCGCGCCGGTGGCGTCCATCTCTTCGCGGACGATTTGCGAGACTTTTTTCAGCACGCGCCACATCATCGGCATGTAGGCGTAGACCCCGCTGGCGATGCGACGAATGTAGCCCCCCCGCAGAAGCAGCTTGTGGCTGGGGATTTCGGCTTCGGCGGGGTCTTCGCGCAGGGTGACGAAGAGCATCTGGGACAGTCGCATGGGGTTTGCTGGCTCGCGCTGATGGGATTAGGCAGTGCGACATTATCGCATGAGAGCGATCGGGGGCGGCACTTGCCGAAACCGCATACGGAGCCGGGGCACACTCGATTTACTCGTCGTAGAAATCCTCGAGAATGCCCGCCACACCGACGAATATTTAAGATATTCAGTCAAAGAACTGCGCGTAGCAACTGTTACTTTCGATCGCGAACCTTTTGCCTACTCTGAGAGCCAGAAAGAACACCTAAACACCACTAGGATCGTGACCACCGGTACACCAGAGACAGCATCGACAAGTTCGTTCGAGAACTTGCAAGACAGCGACGCTAATCCGTGTAAACTTACCTACTCCAAAACTCTTTTTGCCGCTGCTGTCGTCGGCATTGCGGGCGGAGTCGTCGCAACTGTCTATTACTTTGTTCTGGAAAATCTTTTAGAACTCGTTTGGCATACCGGGCGCGAGTCGCTGGTCGCTCTATTTCCGGCTTGGCTACCGCCTTGGAACTACATTTGGCTCGTTCCCACCCTCGGCGGCTTGGGTGTTGGGCTCTGTCTTTACTTTCTCGGACTGCCGGGCGAGATGGCGATCGCGATCGATCGCGTTCACGATTCCGGGCAGCTCGAACCCGAGCAAACCCCAGGCATGATCGCCACCTCGCTGGTCTCGATTACAGCAGGAGGCAGCTTGGGGCCGGAGGCTCCGCTCGTGCAGATTAATGGCAGCATCGGCAGCTGGATTGCCCAAAAGCTGAATTTAACCTTGACCAGCACGCGCGTTCTGACCTTTTGCGGGATGGGAGCGGCGCTATCGGCGTTCTTCTGCGACCCGATCGGCGGGCCTTTGTTTGCTCTCGAAATCCCCCATCGGCGCGGCCTGGAATATTACGAGGCGATTATTCCGGCAATGGTCGCGGGTATCTGTAGCTTTGCCGTGTTTCGTATTGGGACGGGTCTCGCTGTCGGCGGAATTTATAACTTCGGGCGATTCGGCGATCTGCCGACGCTATCTTGGGTGCATTTAGCTGAAGGGCTGCTGCTGGGCATTGTTGGTGCGCTGGCCGGTGTTCTGTTTATCGGCATTTTTCGCGCACTCAATTGGGCGATCCAGAAAATCGAACATCGCCATATTTTACTGGCGGTATTGGGCGGTTTGGGGATTGGCTGGATTGCGGTGCTGTTTCCAGCCACGCTGTTTTTTAGCGAGCAACAAATCGAAACGCAGCTCCTCGCGAAGTCTGCATCCTATGGGGTCACGATGCTGCTGTGTCTTTGCTTGGCGAAGATGGTGGCAATTTGCTTCACGATCCACGGCGGATTCCGGGGCGGTTTTATCTTTCCGCTATTCTTTGCGGGTGCGAGCCTGGGGCTGGCGATCGCTTTTGGCGTACCTGCCGTTCATCCGACGATCGCCGTCTTGTGCTGCATGGCTGCGATTAATGTCGCTATCACCAAAACACCGGTTAGCACGACGATTATTCTGACCGTGCTCTCGGACACGACCATCCTGCCCGTGATCGCGATCGCTTCGTTTACGAGCTTCCTGATTACGAGCAATATCGGGCTATTAAAGACCCAGCGGGCAAGAACGGTGGAGTTCCCTGTCCGGCCTTGCACCAGAGGCCACTACTAGCTGAGGCCCGGCTGACCGGCACGGGTCGATGCAGCATGCAGCTTTCAGCGTCAACCTCGAATAGTCGCAGCTTCGGCGCGCCCCTCCAGAAGCTGTTTTTTTTTAGCTTTGTTACGGCGCAAGTCAGCAAGCTGTGGGAGTCCGGTTTCTTGCGTTTACACCACCGGCTGTTTCTCGACATCGGCGACGATGCTCATCGTATATCGGCCGTTTCTTCCCTCGCCTTTTCTTGAAATAAGCGATTGGCTGAATAAGCGAGCGAGCCGTCATAGCGATATAGCTCAACCAAAATCCGATCTGAGGTGACAGAAACTGCTGCGAACCCGTTCTGAGATTTGATGAACTCAGAAGAAGTCTCGACCGCCTCAATTGACTCGAGCTTCGAGCCTCCACCATTTGTGCTGACATGCAGCGGCTCACCGGGCCGATCGAGGACTTGCTGAAATCGATCGTTGGAACTGATAACCAGATCGACACCGGCCTCCTTTAGAAGGGGCAGCAGATCGCGCATCACTCGCTTTTGTGAGAAGGGATGCTGCGTTTCGCTTCTGAAAGGATAATGCGATGCAACAATCTGCCAGTAAGGCTGCTCCTCATCCTCAAGAAATGACGTCCGGATAAACTCTAGCTGCTCCTCTCGCGTTGTCTCTTCCTGCTTTGATTTTTCGCCAGTATCGACGTTGTAGAGCAACACGCTGTCGAGGAAGACGATACGCACGAGGGGACGCCCATCCACTTCGCCAAAATCCCGTGAGTAGAACGGCGCGTCGATCTCCCAACGGCCCGAACCCACATTATCTTCGGCATATTTCAGCTGTGCCTCAGCATTATTGCCTTGTCGATCGTGATTGCCAAACACGACAAAGAACGGCACCGCTAATTGATATGGGCCGCGGTAGAGATGTTCGAACTTTGTTTTCCACTGACGATCGGTCGTCGATGGAACGCCTTTGGGATAGAAGTTATCTCCCAGTAAAACTGTAAACCCCATGTTTTTTCGCTCGGCGGCGATCGCTTCCATAGAGTCGGCAATTTCTCGCGTTGGCTTGTTTTTATATCCTTGGCGGCCAACTGCAAAAAAGTTGACCTCCCGATTGTTAAGGTTCGCTTCAATGGGAAGAGTTTTAGGGCTATTGCCTCTGACATACACAAAGGATAAGCCTAGGAGCAATCCAGCCAAACATACGATGCCGAGTTTATTCCTCACTATAAGATTTACAGGTTTGGTGAATTTTAGAAATTTGGTGTCGTATCTTGCTTGGGCATTCAGGCTTCAGTGCTTTTGAGGTGAAGCCTGAATGTTTCCTCAAACGTTGCCTAAGCCAACACTGCCTGTTTCTCAGAGTCGGCGACGATCTCATCCACCGCCTGACGCGCCCAGCGATCGACGGCCAGGATGTCGTCCAGGCTCGGCGTCGCCATGAGGTCGTTACGGTGGCGATCGCACACCGCCCCGATCGTCTTCGGAATTCCCAGAAACTCGATTTTCTCCTCTAGGAACAGCGCCACCGCCTGCTCGTTCGCCGCGTTCAGCACCGCCGTCATCGAGCCGCCCGCGCGACCGGCAGCGTAGGCCAGATCCATGCAGGGGTATTTGACGCGATCGGGCGCGCGGAATGTCAGGTCGCCTGCTTTGACGAAGTCGAAGCGCTCCCAGGCGGCGGGCACGCGCTCCGGCCAGGAGATGGAGTAGAGCAGCGGCAGACGCATATCCGGCCAGCCGATTTGCGCCAGGATCGAGGTGTCTTGCAGCTCGATCGCGGAGTGGATGATGCTTTGCGGGTGGACGACGATGTCGATATCGTCGTAGTCCACGCCGAACAGGTAGTGCGCTTCGATGACTTCGAGGCCCTTATTCATTAGCGTTGCGGAATCGACGGTAATTTTGCGACCCATCGACCAGTTGGGGTGCGAGGTGGCGTCGGCGACGGTAACTTCTGTCAGCTTCTCCACCGGCCAGTCGCGGAACGCACCGCCGGACGCGGTGAGGATGATGCGGCGCAGACCACCGTCGGGGACGCCCTGGAGGCACTGGAAGATTGCGGAGTGTTCGGAGTCGGCGGGGAGCAGCTTGACGCCATGTTTTTCGACGAGCGGGTTGACCACCGGACCACCGGCGATCAAGGTTTCTTTGTTGGCGAGGGCGATGTCTTTGCCTGCTTCGATCGCGGCGATCGTCGGCAGCAGTCCGGCACAGCCGACAATGCCGGTGACGACGGCTTCCGCGTCGCCGTAGCGCGCCACTTCGACGATGCCTTCGGCTCCGGCGAGCAGGGTGGGCTTGCGATCGAGATCGGCGAGGGCGGCTTCGAGTTCCGGCAGCTTCGCTTCGTTATGGATGGCTGCGATTTCCGGCTGGAACTGGCGGATCTGTTGTGCGAGGAGTTCGACGTTGTTGCCTGCGGCGATACCCACCAGTCGGAAGCGATCGGGGTTGCTCTCGAGGATGTCGAGGGTTTGGGTTCCGATCGAGCCGGTCGATCCGAGGAGGGTGATTGCTTTCACGGCTTTAATGTCTGCAACGTGTCAGAGTGTGAGGTTTGTGTTGCAGTATCTCACAGGAGTTTGCGCGGGCACTGCGGGCGACGGGTTAGGCCAGGGCGAGGTCAGGGTCGTGGAGAAGGCGGAGCAGGTGAGCGGCTTCGATGGTTTCCATGGCGAAGGTGTTGCCGTCGCGATCGGCGAAGTCGATGAGATAGGCTTCGTCGTTAAAGGACATGAGGACGGTTCCGATTTGGCCGCGTTGGAGTTGGAGGGGCTGTTGGGTTTGTTTGTGGGTGGCGGTGTGGGCTTTGGTGAGGGCGACGAGATCGTAGTCTTGGATTTCGGTCATGGCGTTAGATAGGGTAGGTGTTGGTGAGGCGAGGAAAGTCTTCGTCGATGCGAACGATCAAGCAGCTCAGGACGAGTGAGCGACCGACTTCGGTACGTAGGGTGAATTTGATGTCGGGCGTTGCAGATGAGAGAGAGGATGAAGTAGAGAGGGAGGTGTAGAAACCGGCCAGAAATGATGCACTGCCCGAACTGCCAATCGAGCGAAATCTCAAAGAACGGGTTCCGACACGGAAAGCAAAACCACCGCTGCCGAAGTTGTGGTCGCCAGTTCGTCTCCAATCCCCAATCCCATCGGGGCTATAGCGACGACGTGCGAGAGCTGTGCTTGAAGATGTACCTCAACGGCATGGGTTTCCGAGCCATCGAGCGAGTCACCGAGATTCACCACACCACGATTATCGGCTGGGTCAAGCAGGCAGACCTGCACCTGGAAGAGATTCAAGCTTCGCAGAGAGTCTCGCAGGAGGCTGAGTATCCGGAGGTGGGAGAAGTCGATGAACTGCACACTTATGTCGGCTCAAAAAAAACAAGAGATGGGTGTGGACGGCGGTAGACCACTTCAAAGCAGGGATACTGGATTGGACGCTCGGCGACCGGAGCGCTCGCACCTTCGAGCCGTTGTGGCAAAGAATCAAGGTGTGGGGCTGCTATTTTTGGGTCAGTGATGGCTGGAAGGTCTACGACCAGTTTTTGCCTGACGAAGACCGGATTATCTCCAAGACCTACATGACCCGTGTGGAGGGAGAGAACACGCGACTGCGGCACTATCTGGCACGGCTCAAGCGAAAGAGCCTGTGTTACTCGAAGTGCGAGGAGATGTTGAAGCGCTCGATTCGCCTGCTACTGCACTACCTGAAGCACGGTCGGGTTCCACTACCTCAGCGCCATCCTGCTTTCCTCCCTTGAGCGAGCAACGCCAGCGAATAAACGCAAACAGATCGTCCGCGTTGAAGTCCAGCCCCAACACCGAATCGATCTCATCGATAAAAATCGCCAGCCCGCGATCGATTTCTGGCAGCACCACATCCTCGATCGTCCGCGACAGCCGCACCAACGGCGACACCCGCGCCAAAGATGCCTCGTCGCCCTCCTCCAAATCCAGCGCGTTCAGCAGCTCTAGCTCGATATTCCCGTACCACTGCGCCGGGTCGATCTTCGCCTCCAGCTTCGACAGGTCGAGATACACGCAGTCGAAATCCTCGTCCCACAGCCGGTCGATCGTCCGCACCGCCAGACTCGACTTGCCCATCTGCCGCGAATTCAATACGTAGCAAAACTCGCCATCCCGCAGCGCTGCGAACAGCTCCGCATCCGCATCGCGCTCCGCGTAGGTCGGGTCGTCGGCGTAGAGGCTTCCGCCTAGAACTTTGAAGAAGTTGGATGTGTCGGCCATGGCCTACTCCGGCAACTGGTCTGGGTCGAAACCTTGCGATCGCAGGAATGCCGCCAGCCGCTCTTTTTCTTGCCGCTCGCGCTCGGCACGCTCGCGCTCGCGCTCGGCGCGCTCGGATGCATCTGGGTAACGTTTTCCGCCTTCGCCGTACCACGTCAAAATCTCTCGGGAAATGCCGCCCACCTCAGCTTGAAAGCGTCCGATGCCCAACCCTGCTTCCGGCATCCAGTACGGCTCGCCAATCTGCAGCCGGTACTCGCCGCCCTCGAGCCGATACATCTCGAACGGCTGGTGGCGATCGCGCTGCCAAAACTCTGGGTTATACACCAGGTAATACAGCACTCCGAGCCGCGCGTAGATTTCCATCTTCTTGTCGTACTCCTCCCCAGGTGTGTGGGACACCATCTCAAGAACGAATACCGGCGGGATCTCGTTCTCTTCCCACATCACGTAGCTGCGCCGCGACTTGCCGCCCTTGCGTCGCTCGACCCCGACACTGAGGAACCCGTCTGGCACCACGGGGACTTTCGGACTCGCTCCGGTCGTGTGATAGATCGCCATATCCGCCCCGAAGTACCAGTCTTGCCGCGCCGACCACAGCTCGACGAGCAGCATCAGCAGCAAATTCGGCAGCAAATTCTGGTCTTCGTTATCCACGGGCGTATCGTCCGAACAGGGGAGTTCGTGGGAGCTGGGGAGCGGTTTGTTGACGAGCACGGGCATCACTCAGCGCGACTTGGGCCAATTATAACGATGACGTTTCCCGGCACTGATGCCGAGATCGGCGCTCATCGAGCTTTAATACCAAGCCCAGAAAGTGAGACTACAGATAGGATAGAGGAGTCCCCCCACAG
>CALCCD010000037.1 GCA_937899645.1 uncultured cyanobacterium
GGATGACGCAGACGCCGAAGACGATCGTGAGGTTGCGGGGCGGGCGCATGATAAAAGCAGGACTCGGCGGGCGACACGGCGCTACTGTGCCATTATCCCCCCGGACACGAGCCTCGCAAGACTAAAGCCGCCTCGCCGCCGGGCTCTGAGATAACTGGGATATCGGCCAGGGTGGCAAAGACCTGCGGAGGGGGGCGCTGCTCGTTTCGACAGACGGCCAAGCGCCACGATCGCCCTTCGCAAAAACATTGCCAGCTCGGCAGAACTCGGCGAGAAAAGTAAAATTTCTTTACACTGTTGGACGACGAATCCTGCCGCCGCCGATATGAGCAAGCGAACGCCCCAGCACCGCCTCGACGACGCCAACGACGCCCAAGATCTCGACGAGCTCGTAATCGACAGCCGAGGTACGAAGCGCGCCACCAAGTCCAAAGGCCGCAGACGCAACCGCCGCTACGAGAACAGGCTGCTTCGCAACACTGCAGACTTACTCGACGAAGACGCGGAGCTGGATTGAGGCCAACGCGACGATCGCTTAGGCGCTGAAGTACTTAGCTGTCGGGTGATACACCGCAAACGCCGTTGTCGATTGCTCCGGATACATCTGCTCGCTGTCGTCCATGTGCATCTTGATTCGCTCTGCTCCTAGCAGATCGAGCTGAATTTGCGAATCCAACACCTTCGGACAAGCCGGATAGCCAAAGCTGTAGCGCGACCCCTGATAACGCTGCGCCAACATATCGCGAATATTGTCCGGCTCCAGGTCGCCAAAGCCCAGCTCGCAGCGAATCCGCGCGTGCAGCCATTCTGCCATTGCTTCCGCCATCTGCACTGCCATGCCGTGGTAGTAGAGGTAGTTGGTGTAGTCGTCGCCCTCGAACAGTGTCTTGGCGTACTCGGTGGCGATTTCGCCGACGGTGACGGCCTGCATCGGGAAGGCATCGACTTTTAGGCGATCGCCCGTCGCTTCCTTAGCGGCAACTTCCTTTGACAAGAAAAAGTCTGCGATACACAGACGTCGGTTCGACTTTTGGCGCGGAAACTCGAACTGTGCGACCGGTTCCGCATCCGCTGGGATCGTATTGTTATCGACGAGTTCGTGGCCGTAGATAAACAGGGTGTTGCCCTGAGCGAGGCAGGGGAAATAGCCGTAGATCGCGGTCGGCTCGAGGAGCTTTTCGCTCTCGATTTTTTCCTTCCAGTCGTCCAGAATCGGATGGACTTTTTCAGCGAGGAACTCGTCATATTCTTCACGGCTCTGGTCTCGTGGCTTGCGAAACTGCCACTGACCGGCGACGAGCGCCTGCATGTCCAAATGCCAATACAATTCCTGTATCGGGAAATCTTCCGGGGTGAGTAGCTTCGTTCCCCAGAACGGCGGCGCGGGTCGATCGATATCCACCTCCACTGCCTCAGACCGATTGGTGTCGATAACCACCGGCTCGTCGGATTTCTTCTCTTTTTTCTCCTCGACTTCTTTCGGCTCCTTGAAATAGTCGTTGTTGTCCGCGTTACCGTTCAGGAAACCGCTGAAATCGTCCCAAGCACCGCCCTGTTTTGCGGGCATCAGGTCGTCCATAAAATTGAGATCGGAAAAGGCGTCGCGACCGTACACCACTTTGCCGTTATAAACGCGCTGACAGTCCTGGTGGACGAATTTTGGCGTCAGCGCTGCCCCGCCGAGAATCACCGGAACGCTGATGCCCGCTTCGTTAAATGCCTCCAGGTTGTCCTTCATAAAGGCGGTGGACTTCACCAGTAGGCCGCTCATGGCGATGCAGTCCGCTTTGTGTTCTTCGTAGGCGTTGATGATGTTTTCCACGGGCTGCTTGATGCCGAGGTTGACCACCTTATAGCCGTTGTTGGTGAGGATGATATCGACGAGGTTTTTGCCGATGTCGTGGACGTCGCCTTTGACGGTGGCAATGAGAAACGTGCCTTTACCGGAGTCGTCTTCTTCTTTCTCCATGTGTGGCTCTAAGTGCGCCACTGCGGCCTTCATGGTTTGTGCGGACTGAAGGACGAACGGGAGCTGCATTTGCCCGGAGCCGAACAGCTCGCCCACGACTTTCATGCCGTCGAGCAGGTGGTTGTTGACGATATCGAGTGGCGGATATTTGCCGAGGGCTTCCTCGAGAGTGTCTTCGAGGCCGATGCGCTCGCCGTCGATGATGTGCAGGCGCAGGCGTTCTTCCAGGGGTTGGTCTTTGCTGATGGCCTCTTTTTTCTTGGTGGTTTTGCCTTCAAATAGCGTCGTCAGTTTGCCGAGCGGATCGTAGGTGCAGGCGTCACCCTCGAATTCGCGCCGATCGTAAATCAGGTCGAGGCAGATTTTCTGGTGCTCGGGATCGATTTTTGCCAGGGGCAGAATTTTGTTCGCACTGACGATCGCCGAGTCCATCCCGGCAGCCATACAGTCCGCGAGGAATACCGAGTTCAGCACCTGACGCGCGGCGGGGTTGAGACCGAAGGAAATGTTCGAGACGCCGAGGGTGACGTGGCAACCGGGCAGCTCTTGGGTGATGCGCCGGATCGAATGCACCGTCGCCAGGCCGTTTTCGCGGTCTTCTTCGATGCCGGTGGAGATGGGCAGCGCCAGCGGGTCGAAGAAAATCTCGCCGGGATCGATGCCGTATTCGACGATCGCGTTGTATGCCCGCGCTGCGATCTCGAACTTCTTGTCGGCAGTCCGCGCCATGCCGTCTTCGTCGATCGTACCGACCACGATGCCCGCGCCGTAGGTCTTCGCCAGCTCCAGAACCTTATAGAAGCGCTCCTCGCCGTCCTCGTAGTTGGTGGAGTTGATCAGGCATTTACCACCGGCCACCTTGAGGCCCGCTTCCATCTTCTGCCACTCGGTGGAGTCGAGCATCAGCGGCAGCTTGACGTTATTCACCAGGCGCGAAGCCAGCTCGTGCATATCGCTGACGCCGTCGCGACCGACGTAGTCCACGTTGACGTCGAGGATTTGCGCGCCCTCTTTTTCTTGCGATCGCGCGATCGCCACCAGGCCGTCCCAATCCTCCTCGTTCAGCAGCGTCCGCACCTTCCGCGAGCCGCTGGCGTTGAGCCGCTCGCCGATAATCAGGAACGAGTTGTCTTGCTCGTAGGTTTGCGTGGAGTAAATCGACGCGGCCGATCGCTCGTAGTCCGGCACGCGCTCTTTCGGCGTCAGCCCTTCCGTCAGCTCCGCTAGTGCCGCGATGTGCGCCGGTCGCGTGCCGCAGCAGCCGCCGATCACCTGGACGCCCAGGTCTTCGATAAAGTGCATTAGCGACATCTTCAGCTCCATCGGCGTCATGCGGTAGTGCGCCTGGCCGCCGACGTTCTCCGGCAAACCGGCATTGGGAATGCACGACACCACAAACGGCGAATGCTCCGACAGGTAGCGGATGTGATCCTTCATCAGATCGGGGCCGGTGGCGCAGTTCATGCCCATGATGTCGATGTTGTAAGGCTCCAGAATCGACACCGCTGCCGCGATTTCCGAGCCGACCAGCATCGTGCCGAAGTTCTCGATCGTCACCGACACCATGATCGCGCGGCGCTCGCCTTTCTCTGTGAAAACGTCTTCGATCGCGTTCAGCGCCGACTTAATTTGCAGCACGTCCTGGCACGTCTCCACCAGGAACAGATCGACACCGCCATCGTATAAACCCTGCGCCTGAATCACGTAGCCGTCGTAAAGGGTGTCGTAATCGATGTGTCCCAGGGTCGGCAGCTTCGTTCCCGGCCCCATCGATCCGGCGACGAAGCGGGGCTTTTCGGGCGTGGAAAATTCATCGGCGACGCTTTTCGCCAGCTTGGCGGCATCGCGGTTGAGTTCGTAGGCTTTGTCGCCCAGATCGAACTCGGCTAGGGTAATCGGCGTGCCGCCAAAAGTGTCGGTCTCGATGACGTCTGCGCCCGCTTCTAGGAAGCCCCGGTGGACGATCGCCACGGCTTCCGGCTTGCTGTGCACCAGATACTCGTTGCAGCCTTCGTACACCTCGCCGCCGAAGTCCGCTGCGGTCAGCTCCTGGACTTGCAGGTTGGTTCCCATCGCGCCGTCGAAAACGATGACGGGGCGTTCGTGGCTGTGGAGGCGATCGAGAAAGGCGCTTTGCATGGTCGCGGGAAAGATGCGAGACGAGAATATGTAACGTAACGATTAAGACATTATGGCAAAAGCCCATGCCGATCGCTTCGCTCCATCGCGGTGCTTGCGATCGGCCTAGGATTTGTCGGGCTCGAGCCAATCGATCAGGGTGCGGTGGAGCTTGTGGGTTTCGAGAGCGATCGAGTGGTCGGGAAATCGATAGTGGCGCTCGCGATCGCCCGGCTCGTTGACGGTCATGACAATGTACTTGTGGCGCTGGTGGCTGGTGGAGGAGTATTCGGAGTAGAGGTTAAAGACGGTGATGCGATCGCGGCGGACGATAAAGGGCTCGTCGTAGCCGAGGCTAAAGCAGCGTAGGGCGAAGTAGTCGGAGGTCAGGAGCAGACCGTAGCGCTTTTCGCCGGTACGTCGCTCGCGCCAGCTTTCGCGCAAACCGCGCACATCAAGTTCCAGCGTTGGCCAATAGTTGAGGAGCGGACAGGTGCCGACGACGAGCGCGATGCCGAGGAAGAGGACGACGACGAGCTGGGTCGGCCGATCTGAGTTGAGAAAATTGCGGATGTAGGTTTGGGACTGGTCGGAGCCGTTGAAGAGGGACAGGACGACGCCGACGATCGCAACGAAGGGGATGATGTAAGCGATCGCGGCGAACGGCAAGCTAAACCACAGGCTGAAGTAGGTGCAGGGGACGAACTGGCCGCCCTGGCGATCGAGGGTTCCGGTGTGGAAGGCGGTAACGAGCTGTTCGGTGGTGGGCGATCGCATCTGTCTGACGGGCTTTGGGGCGAAACGAACGATCGATGCGTCGGACTCGTATATCCTGTTCGACACGGCGACTGCTGTCAGTCGCGCGTTCGAGCTGGGGACGCAAATCATGGCAAAATCCCGTCGCTATCTTCTGTTTTACAAACCCTACGGCGTCCTGTGCCAGTTTGAAGATCGCAGCGAGTCGCCGCGTCCGACGCTCAAGGGCTACATCGACGTGCCGCGCGTCTACCCTGTCGGTCGGCTCGATCGCGACAGCGAAGGGCTGTTGCTGCTCACCGACAACGGCACACTCCAGAACCGTTTGCTAGAGCCCCGCTACCGCAAGCCGAAGACCTATTGGGTGCAGGTCGAAGGCGTCCCGGATGAAGCGGCCCTCGAGGCGCTGCGCCAGGGAGTGACGATCCGGGACTATCGCACGCGCCCTGCCGACGTACGCCGCCTCGATCGCGAGCCCGACTTGCCGCCGCGCGACCCGCCGATCCGGTTTCGGAAAAACGTCCCGACCACTTGGATAGAGCTCGTAATAACTGAGGGACGCAACCGCCAGGTGCGACGCATGACTGCTGCCGTGGGCTTCCCGACGCTGCGGCTCGTGCGCGTCGCGATCGCCAACTTGACGATCGACGCCCTCGAACCGGGCCAGTGGCGCGACTTGACCGATGCCGAGCGTGACGGGCTTCACCGACTGTGCGGTTTCACTGCGTCTTCTCCCGCCGCCCCGCGCCGATCGCGTTCCCGGCGTCGCCGTTAGAAACCATCGTCGCGATTTCAGATGCGGCTCTCGCCTGGGTGGCGATGCCGGACTCACGTCGGAGTGATGCCGGGGTCAAACCGGAGCGTCCGATCGGCGATCGCGGTTTTGCTGGCGCTCGTCGGCATCGCCTAGACTTGACGCTCATCTAACCGAGCTCCAGCGTGCATCGATTTGGGCTGCCAGCCGCCCGTCCGTTTTTTTCCAGCACCTCGCTTCTATGCCCGAACCGACGGACACCACACCTCCTTTCCAAACGCGTGCCGATCGCAGTTCGGGCGGTCGGGCTCCGATGCCGCCCGACGCGCTCGACTGCGAACAGTACGGCACGACCGATCGGCGCATCCCATTCGTGCAATCTTGGATAAACGTGGCCGGAGCGCCACAGCAAAAATTCGCCTGGATGCACCAAATGCTGGATTTATGGGTCGGCCTTGGCGTACTGGCCTGCCAAAAGAGCGTCCTTTCCTTGGAAAATCTCGTGGTCGATGCCCGCGCCCACGTTTGCATCGAGCGTCTGATTCGCGACTTGCCAACGTCGCATCCCCGTGCGGCAGACTCGCCCAAAGCGCGAACGGCAGGCCCGCCCGACCTACGCGCCCTGGCCGACCTCTGGCAGGCGTTGCCGCATTCGTCTGTCCCCAGTACGGCCAACGCCGATCGCGCGATCTCCACCGCCCTCGCCGAGATCGAGCGCACGCCAAATCTAACGGTCGCCCGACTGCGCCGCATCCTCGACAAGCACGATCGCGCCCACCGCCCCGCCCGCCGAATCGAAGCCGATGCAAAACCGCGCCTCGAAGTCGAGCGCGCGGCCCGCACCGATGTCGGCCGCCAGCGCGCCCGCAACGAAGACACCTTTGCGATGTGGGAACGGCGCGATCGCCATGCGAGCCCCGACGGTGAGGACGAGTCCCTGCGCGGCCTGTACGTGCTCTGCGACGGCATGGGCGGCCACGCCAGCGGCGACGCAGCCAGCCAGCTCGCCGCCCAAACGGCGATCGACTTTTTCCAGTCCCACTGGCAGGGCGAGATGCCCGGTCGCGAAACCATCCTCGACGGCATCTTCGCTGCCAACCGCGCCGTCTACAGCGCCAACCAGTCCGATCGGGCGGAGGGCTTCGGACGGATGGGCACGACCCTCGTGGCGCTGCTGCTTCACGACACCCAAGCGACGATCGTCAACGTCGGCGATAGCCGCCTATATCGCTACACCCGCAGTCGCGGCCTCGAGCAGCTCACCACCGACAGCGATTTTGCCAACGCGCTGATCCGCAACGGTACGCCCGCCAGCCGCGCCTACCGCCACCCCAACGCCCACCAGCTCACCCAGGCGATCGGCCCCTACGATGAAGATGCCCTCGATCCCGACCTGTACGCGCTGACGATCGAAGAGGACTCGCTCTTCCTGCTGGCCTCAGATGGCCTCACCGATCGCGAGCTGCTGGGACGACCGGACGTGCCGTCTTTCGAGGCGATGCTCGACCCGCAGTCCAGCCTCGATCGCGCCGCTTCCGAGCTAGTTCACTTCGCCAACCGCGAGAACGGCCACGACAACATCACCGTTATCCTGGTGCGCGTCCGCATTCTGCTCTGATGCCCCCTACTGTTGCTGGAATTTGCTGGCGTTTACTGCGGCTGGCACTTCCCGGCGCGAATTAGCCCGACGCGTCTGGCGATCGCTTCCGGTGGCGAAGCAAACGGCCCCCAACGCTTGACGATCTCGTCTTCGGCCGGTAAAGCCGCCGATTCGACGATCTCGCAGGGGATGCTTTCGGCGCGTTTGACGATATACCAGCCGCCGTCTGGAGAGTCAGGTTTCGAGGAGCCAGATTTCGGGGAGTCAGATTTTGGGGAGTCAGACATGATGCGAACCTGTTGAGAAGAACGGATGCAAGATCGCCGCAAAACGATTGGGCTCGATCGTAGCGGGTCAAGCGGCAGGCAGGAAAAACTGGAGATAGGCATCAACGATCGCGCGTCCCCAGACTGCCGACACCAGCGCGCCGATCGCCAGGAACGGCCCGAAGGGAATCGGTTGCGAGCGCCGGGTGCGATCGAGCCGGATCGCCACGCTACCCACCGCCGCCCCGATCGCGCAGGCAACGAGCAGCGTCAGCGGCACGAACGTCCAGCCCAGCCACGCCCCGATACCCGCCATCAGCTTGCTGTCGCCTGCACCCATCGCCTCTTTGCGAAAGGCGATCGAGGCGAGCGTCCGCAGGGCATCGAGCCCCAAGAGCCCGACGAGCGCGCCCACCAGGCTGGCGAACACCGCCGCGCCCGCCGCTTCGAGATTGGCCGCGATCGCCACCTCGGGCCGCCACGCGCCGACGGTATTCAGCACCGTGCCCGCCACGACGCCCCACTGTGTCAGCGGGTTCGGTAGTGTCAGCGTATCGAGGTCGATCGCCGAGAGGGCCAGCAGCCACGAGGCCATCATCCACTGGCCGAACAGCGCGATCGACCAGGTCGCCCCATTAGCAAAGAACAGCCCCAGAAACAGCAAGCCCGTCAGCGCCTCGACGAGAGGATAGCGGACGGGAATCGGTGTGTGGCAGTGGGCACAGCGACCGCGCAGCCGCAGCCAGCCGAGGACGGGGATATTTTCCGTCGGGCCGAGGGCGTGCAAACAGTGGGGGCAGCGTGACGGCGGCCACAGCAGCGACAGCCCCGCCGGAATGCGATAGATAACGACATTGAGGAAGCTGCCGATCGCGCAGCCTGTCGCCAGCACGATCGCCGACTCGATCGCCCGCACCGTCAGCAGAATCGCGTCGCTACCCATCGATCGGTGCGATTAGGTTCAGCGGAATAAAGCGCTCCTGGGGCAGTAGCGGCTGCGGGCGGACGATCGTCCGGGCACGGTGGCTGACGCGATCGACAACCACCCCGAGTGGGCGGGCGGTGCTGGATTGACCGGTACGCTCGAGGTCTTGGAGGTAAATCTGGTAGCAGTCGCGGGCGGCTCGAATCAAAATGGGCTGGAGGACTCCGGCGGGGTCGCGGGGGGTCGGCTCTCGCATGGCGTTAGGCTCAGTCGATCGGGGCGCGGGCGATCCGGACGAAGGCGGAGCGGTTCGGATCGCGGGCGATGCGCCTTTAGCTTACCGGAGGGATCTCGCTTCGGCCCATTCGCGCCGATCTATTTTGTCGGTCAAACGCACGAAAAAAACGAACGCAAAACTCGAAGCAGGCGAGGACGCCTGCGCTACGGCTGTTTTCTCTTTCCATTCCTTCCGTCGCGCGGACATCTTGCCCGCAGCGAGCCCTCCCCGATTCGAGGGCGTGCGCGTTTTCCCGGCTTCTACTCGCGCCGATCGTTGAGAAACGACTCGATCAGCTCTACATCCTTGATGCTGCCGACGATCAGCGGCGTGCGCTGGTGAAGCTTTTTCGGAACGAACTCGCTAATCGGCATGGTTCCGGTGCTGGCACGTCCGCCCGCCTGTTCGGCAAGGAAGGCGAGCGGGGCCGACTCGTAGAGCAGGCGCAGCTTCCCGTCGGGCTTAGCCTTCGTTCCGGGATAGAGGAAGACTCCGCCCTGGAGCAGGATGCGGTGGAAGTCCGAGACAAGCGCGCCACTGTAGCGTGCAGTGTAATTATCGTTGCGGTGGACGTAGCGCACGTAGTCGCGCATGTTGTCCTCCCAGTCCCAGAAATTGCCCTCGTTGACGCTGTAAACCTTGCCCCGCTCGGGCATCGTTAGATTCTCTTGCCAGAGGATAAATTCGCCGAGGCTCGGATCGAGCGTGAAGGCATGGACACCCTTGCCGATCGTATACACCAGCACCGTGCTCGAGCCGTAGAGAATATAGCCTGCCGCGATCTGCTTGCTGCCGTCTTGGAGGAGGTCTTTGGCTTCGCCCGTAGTGTCGCTGCCTTCTTGCTGACGGATGGCGAAGATCGAGCCAACGTTGAGGTTTGTATCGATATTGCCCGAGCCGTCGATCGGGTCGTAGAGCAGCGTGTAGCGGCCGATCGGGCAGTTTTCGGGAATGTAGTAGGGCTCGTCCATCTCCTCCGAGGCCAGCCGACAGACCAGGCCGCTTTGCTTGAAGGCGGAGATAAATACCTCGTTGGCGTAGACGTCCATTTTTTTGACCGCCTCGCCCTGGACGTTCTCCGACCCGGCAAACCCGAGTACGCCATCGACGATGCCCGCGCTGCTGAGGCGGCGGGCGATGAGCTTCCCGGCCAGGGCAATGCGGCCCATTAGGGCGCTGAGGTCTTGGGCGTCGGGCGAGAAGCTCTGGAGCTGCTGGAGTACGTGGCGCGAGAGGGTGGTGCAGTCGCGATCGAGCGCGCGTTCGGGAATCGAAAACGGTTGGGCGTTGTCGGGCGTTGTGGATTGGGTCGCCATCGGTGTCGAAGTCCTCCCTCGAGATGCCGATCGCGCGGTGTGCCCTTCTCAGGCCGCGCGGTATCGAGCTGTCATCTCTTCCTATGGTAGACAGCGGCTCGGGGCCAGAGCGGCGCGGAGCGGAAGATATCGTTAAGGTCGGCGTCTGGTTGGCGTCTGGCCTAGCTCCGGCTCGGCTTCGGTCTGGCTCCAAACCAAACAGACTCGTCAGTTCGACTCGGGCGGATTTTTAGGCTTGCCGATATTGAGCTCTTTTTTGGATTTTTTCAGCGTGCCCCACAGCTCTTTAATGGCTTCGTAGGCTTCCTGGGAGGTAATTTGGCCGTTGGTTTCCAGGCCGCAGATATAGCTGATGCGCTGGGCGAACTCCTGGAGGTTGGCGTTGAAAATCACGTTCTCGGGGGTGAAATCGCCGTGGTAGCGGCTGCGGGGAAAGATAAATTTTTCGGCATCGTCACTCATAGCAGGGCTCCTCGATCGGCGCGCTCGGCGCGCTCGCTTCACGTTTTTCGGGGCGGGTTGTCAACTAGCGCCAGACCCTTTGCGAGATCGGCCGTTGAGCGCCCGAACCAACAAAACACGAGAGGCCGGAACCGCCGTGGGGGTGAAATCTGAGAATCTAATTGATAACAGCCTCTAGCCTAAAAGCAAATTTCGGAGTTTGTCGATGGGCGATCGCCTCAACGGCTTGCCCGATCGCTCGGGCAGTAGGCCGCGTAGTCGGCGTTGCGGTAGTCCGGCTCGAGGTTGGCCGCGCTGACGAAATCCGCGCCAGCCGTGGTGATAAAGCAGGTGGCTTCATAGCGATCGAGCAGCTCGAAGACCCGATCTCGATCGAGTCGGGCGTAAGTGCGGGCCAGGTCGGCGACGAGGTTCGAGGCCAAGCGACGATCGCCGTTTCGGATGGCTTCGAGTTCGCGGTGGGCGGCACTGGCGGTAATGTCGTCGAGGCGCGCGAACCACTCGACGATATCCGGGGTCGCGCGCGGCAAGAACTTAAAGGCCACGACGGTGGCGCGCTCGCCGAACACCTGAATTCCGGACAGGTCGGGCGGGGCGACGATCGTCGCGTCGGGCGGGGTTTCGTCACGCACCCAAGCGTAGAGTGCGCGTTCGGCTTCGGTCGTGCCGATGCTCGCGCCGTGGGTGGGGCGTGTCAGAAACGGCATCAGGTTAAAGCTGGAGTAGAGGACGATCGGCAGCAGTAGCAGGACGCAGAGGCGATCGAACCCGCGTGCGTTCAGGCCCGGAGCGCCGATATTTTGCATGGCGCGGGCGAAAAACAGCAGTGTGAACAGCGGCAGCATCGCATCGAAGAAGCGGAACGGCGCGTACTGCAAAAATGCCCCGGTGCGATCGAAGGGCGCGATCGCCAGCCCCACGCCAAAGGGCAGGGCGCTAACGAGCAGGAAGGCCAGGGCGCGCCGCGTCTCGAAGCCGCGATCGATCGCCGTAGACGATCGCCGCCGGATCGCTGCCACCATATAAATCGACAGCGCCAGCACCAGCAGGTATGTCCCCAACTTCAGCCACCAGTGTGGGTTCCAGTTTTGCGGGTCGAGCAGGCGCGTAAAGCGGATTAAAACGCGCACCTCCGAAGCCAGCACGTCGGAGAGGAGAGCGTTCTCCGTGGCGCTAGCCCAGAGAAAGGGCCACATGGCGATCGCGCCGATCGCGAAGGGAATGGCGGTCTTGAGGTTGGGCTTGGTGCGTAGCGAGCCGAGAAAGACATCTTCCAGCAGCCAGCACAGAAACATCGTCAGAAACCCGCAGCCCCCCACTGTGGCGTGAAAAGATGCCGCCACCCCCGCGATCGCTGCTGCTGCGTAGCGCCGATCGGCCAGAAATAAACCGAGGGCGATCGCCATCAGACTCCCGGCGATCGACGCGAGGCTGAAGTTCGGCACGAGCAGCGCCCCCGCCACCAAGCTCTGCGGGTCGTTAGCCGACAGCAGCAGCCCGAAGGCCAGCAAAAACAGCTTCAGATAGTGGCGCTTCAGGTTGGGAAAGCGCCCGGTGCAGACCAGCAGCAGCACCGCGACCGCCACGATCGCAAAGCCGACGTAGACCCTCGGGGCGCTTTCGATCGGCACGAGCCGACTGAAGCCCAGCCACAGCCCGATCGCCAGGGTCGAAGTCCCCGGCCTCAGGTCGAGCCGGTCGGTGACGATCGCCAGCCCTACCGCCAGCAGGCCGTAGCAAAGCAACCGCCCGATCGCGATCGTAGCGCTCCAGCCCAGCGCCCTCGCCGCCATGCCGATCGGCCAGACGATCGCGCGAAACGGCAGATCGGCCCGCTCGCCCAGCGCCAGATACCAGTCCTGGGGAATCCAGCCCGGCTCGGCGATCTGACGCGCCAGGGCGAGCAGTTCGATCTCGCTCGCGGGCTGCTGGAACATCCAGTTGTAGGGCATTTGCAGCAGGGTGACGACCGCAAAAATCGCCAGGGCGCGCTGCCAGAACGCGAGCCCGAAGTTCAGCGAGCGAGAAGCTTTCATAGAAGATGTCCAGAAGGAAGAGCGGCACGAGATCGTTAGTGCGTCCGCAGCCTGTCAATCGAGCAGTCGCAGCGGCTTGGCCGGAATCTAATGTAGTACCGAACGAGGCCGCGCGGCGTCTAGACTTTATTGCAGCTTTATCCGCGCCGTTTCCGCATTGTTCTAGACCGTTCATGACTCCGACCGACCCGACGCCCGATCGCCCGCTTGCTCCCACAAACTTCGATGCCGAACGCTGCGACACTGCGATCGCCGCTCACCTCGAACGCTTCGCCCGCTTCGGAGTCGATCTCGGGCTCGATCGCATCGTCGATTTACTCGATCGCCTCGGCAACCCGCACTGCCGCGTCCCGATCGTTCACGTGGCCGGAACCAACGGCAAGGGCTCGGTCTGCGTCTCGATCGCTTCGATCCTCCGTGCCGCAGGCTACCGTGTCGGGCGCTACACCTCGCCGCACCTGGTGCGCTGGAACGAGCGCGTCTGCATCGACGGGCGCGACATCGCCAGCGATCGCCTACTGACTGCACTGGAAACGACGATCGCCGCGATCGACGCCGATCCCCCGACCCATACGCCGACCCAATTTGAAGTCTTCACCGCCGCTGCGTGGCTGGCCTTCGCGACGGCAGAAGTGGATATCGCCGTTATCGAGGTCGGCCTTGGCGGGCGACTCGATGCCACCAACGTCGTCGATGCGCCGCTGGTCAGCGCGATCGTCTCGATCGGGCGCGATCACTGGCAGCGCCTGGGCGATACCCTTGCGGCGATCGCTGGAGAGAAGGCAGGCATCCTCAAGCGCGATCGCCCGGCAGTGGTCGGCATTTTGCCGGAAGAAGCGCGCCAAACTGTCGCGGATAGAATTGAGGCGCTAAATTGCCCGACGATCTGGGCGGAACCGGCAATTTGGGTTGAGGAAGAATCCCCAGACTTTGACGAATTGCCCGTGGCGCAGTGGCGCGGTCTGCGCTACCCGCTGCCGCTGCTGGGCGAGTTCCAGCGACAGAATTCCGCTGTGGCACTGGCCGCGATCGAGCAACTGCGCACTCAGAATTGGAATATCCCCGATGCCGCGATCCGTCAGGGCATGGCCACCGTGCGCTGGGCGGGGCGAATGGAGTGGCTGGCGTGGAACGATCGCCCGTTTTTACTCGACGGCGCGCACAACGTCGAAGCGGCTCGGCATTTGCGAACTTACCTCGATCGCGTTGCGCCCGAGCGTCCCGTGTACTGGGCGATCGCGATGCTGAGCGTGAAAGATATTGCGGGCGTGCTGGGGGCGCTGCTGCGTCCGGGCGATCGGCTGTTTGCCTTCGCCGTCGGCGGGCACAGCAGCGCCGCACCGAGCGAGCTGATCGAGACTGCCGAGCAGATTTGCGCCGAAATCGACGCGATCGCCTGCGACAGCCTGACAGCAGCGCTCGATGCGGCGCTAGGGGCTGAATCGGATAAGAGCGAACGGGCAGCGCTGACGGCGTTTTGCGGATCGCTTTACGCCGTGGGTGACGCCTATCGTGACCTGCCACTCGTTCCGATCGCGCCGCCGTTCGGGAACGCGAGCTAGAACGCGCGACCTTCGCCGATGCCGTACTCGATGTAGTGCGAGGTGGCCGTGAACTCGAAGCTCGCGACCGCCGCGCTCACGTCGGCATTGTTCGCCAGGTAGCCAGCGGGGCTGAACGTGGCGTTAATCGCGCGGTTTTCAAACTGGCCGTGCAGGATAAAGTGCGCGATCGCGCCGCCGTTGAAGCCAGCCACATCGGTGTTGTTCGTCAGGTAGAAGTCGCTGTCGAACACGGCTTCGAGTTCGTCGTCGAAGCGGCGCAGCGAATCGCGATTTTTGTCGATCGCGCTTTCGGGGAAGGTCGTCGTCGCGATCGGCGTCGTGACCGTGCTGCCACCATCGAGGACGGTGTCCGAACGGCGCGACAGATTTTGGATACGGGTGTCGTTTTCGGGCGTGGTGTCCGCTGCCGAAACCGTACCCAGCGACTGGATGAATTGACCCAGTGCCGCTTGCTCGCCCACTTCCAGGTCGATCGCGTTGCTGGTGGCCTCAAAGTCCGGGTAGGGGTAGCTATCGCCGCCACCGGCCAGGAAGTCGAGCGTGACGATGCGGAAGGTGCGGCTCGCATCGCCAACCACCGCGCCGTTTTGCACCAGCACATCGGTGGGGTTGCCCGCGTCATCGACGATCGCCAGGGACTGAACGCGGCTGCCTTCCGGCTGGTTGGTGTCGAAGCTGAACTCGACACCGCTCACCTGCGGGAAGCGGCCGGGCGTTGCGCCGCCGCCGCTTTGCGCCACGCCGTGCTCGATGACCTGCTTGAGCTGGTCGGCACTCAGCGTCAGCAGCGTCAGGCCGTTGTTGAAGCGCAGCGTTCCTTCGATATCCAGTTGCGAGACTTGACCGGCCTCTTTGCCCGAGAGCGAGTTGGCCGAGGTGGTGGTTTCTTCGCCAGTGATGCCGTCGATTTCGCCGATCGAGTCGCGAATACCACCGCCGTTTTTCAGCGAAACCACAACGCTCGGGTCGGTTTGCTTCGCGACGAACAGGTTCGCGTCCGCCGTCAGATTACCCAGGTTGGTTTCCTCAGTGCGAACTTCACTGCGGCGACCTTCCAGGTACACCGTCGCCGAACCGAAGATATCGCCGTCCTTGGCCGTGACGATATCTTGCGTTGCACCGGTCAGGTCTTGAACCGTCTCGGCTTTGCTGCCTTCCGCAAACGGGTCTTGGCCGGGAAGGATGTTGTTCCAGACGGTGCTAACGCCCAGGTCGTCGGTGGCGTACGCGCCGCTCTGTGCCGAGTTAATGCTCGACGGAATCAAGACGCCGTTGCTGTCGAACTCCACCACCAGGCGGCCGACGTATTCGTACTGGCCGTCGGTGCTGACGATCGCGGCGGGCTCGCCATCGGCGTTGGTCGTTAGAACGGGAAAACCTTCGGTGGCGACGTCACCGGCCAGGAGGCGATCGGTTTCGTCGGCCAGGATGGTGTCCGAACCACCAGCGATCGCCACGTCAACGCCGCTCAGCAGCGGAATCAGCTCTCGCTCGAGCTGGAACTGTTGCAGGTGGGTCAGCGTGATGATTTTGTTGACGCCTTTGGCTTCGAGAGCGTCGATCGTCGGCTGGATTTGCGCCGCCAGCGCCGCCATATCGTTGCTCGTCGAACCGAGGACGGCCACATCGCCGGTGGAGGAGATGCTGCCCACGGTCGGGGTCGTCGCGCCGACTACGCCGATGAGTTCGCCGTCGCGCTCGATGACCGTCGCCGGAGCGAGGCTCGGCGCAGACGAGCCCGAGGCCAGCTCTTCCAGGCCGTTCTCGAAGTCGGTGCTTTCGAGAATGTCGCCGGTGTAGAGGCCGCTGAGGCTGCTGTTGGCAAAGTCGAGGTTGGCGCTCAGGTAGGGGAACTGGGCTCCCGGCCAGCGAACATCGCTCAGTTCCGTGCCGCGAATGTCGCCGCCGATAATGTCTTCAAACACTGAGGTTCCAGCGTCGAATTCGTGGTTGCCCACCGCAGAGGCATCAAAGCCGATCTCGTTCATCACCGAGATATCGATGCGACCCACACCTTCGCGGACGTTGTCTAAGGTGACGCCGTAGAACTCGCTGTAGAACGCTTGGAAGTCGTCGCGCAGGCTGCGATCGCCCGCCGCATTGAAGAACGGCCCCGGCAGGTAGTTGTCACCCGCCGAGAGCAAGATCGAAGGAATGTCGCTTTGCGCGGCCTCCGCTTCGAGACCTTCAACCACCGCCGCAAAGTTCGGCGCAGCGGTAATCGCGTCAACGCCACCTTCCAGATCGGAGGCGTGCAGGATTTGCAGTTGGGTGATGCCACCGACCTCATAAACGGTGGTGTCGCCACTGACTTCGCTGGACACGGCGAGCAACGATTTTCCGGTGGGGCTGTCCACCGCGTCGATGAATTCCAGACCTTCAGGGCCGAGGCCGACGGCGTTGGCTTTGTTGGCGTCGTCGCTCAGGTCGAGGCTGAAGTCGCGGTTGTTGACGTAGGTGACGTAGGTCGTTTCGGCGGGGTTGCTGATGTCGTAGACCGCGACGCCGCCGACGCGCTCGAGGGCAACGAAAGCGTGGGGAACGCCGTTGACTTCGCCGATAACGATCGCTTCGGGCTCGGGGCCTTTGTCGTCGCTGCGGTTATCGAACGAGCCGTTTTCGTCGTTGGTGGAGTTGAAGTTCGCGGGCAGCAGTTGCGCCGTCAGGGTTTCGAGCGAGTTGCCGCTGTCGTAAACCAGCGTGCCGTTGCTATCCCAAATCGAGAACGATCGACCGCCGTAAGCGTAGATTCGATCGTAATCGCCATCGCCGTCAGTATCGCCGAGGGTCGTGGTGGTCTTGAGGCGACCGAGCGCCGCATCGTCTTGCAGCGCCGCCGCGTTGGGGAAGGCCGTCGGATCGAGCGTCAGGTCGGCGACGCGGGCTTCTTCACTGAAGCCGTCGTAGTCGCGGGCGTCACCTTCGTTAGCCGTGACGTAGTAGGTTTGGCCGTTGACGGTGTAGCTGTCGATCGCGTCGGGCTGATACAGACCGAAGACCGGATAGCTCTGAAGGTTGATGCGGTCATCGCGGTTGCTGGCGTCGATTTCGTTGCCCGCAACGCTGTGGTCTTTCGTACCCAGCGACACCACGTCGAGGATGGTGGCGTTCGCCACGTCAACGATCGCAACGGCGTTGTTCTCCTGCATCACGGCAAACGCGCGCGTGCCGTCCGGCGAAACCGAGATGTACTCCGGCTCGAAGTCCTGGGCGGCGTTGGCTCCGGGGCCGAAGACGCGAACACCTGCCGCATTCAGCTCGGCTTCGCGACCGATAAAGGCATCGAAGCCTGCCGTGGTCACAGTTGCGTTGGCGACACCGCTCGAGATGTCGATAACGCTAATCGAACCGACCGGATCGTTAGTGTAGTCATCGCTCGGTTCGCCTTCGTTCGCGACGAGCAGCTTCGTGCCATCGGGCGTGAAGGTGACCATGTCCGGCAGCGCGCCGACCGTGACGCTGCTCTGAAAATTGCCGTTCGTATCGAAGAAGACGACGTTACCGGCGGCCTGCTTGTCGGCGTTTTCCACGGCCACGGCGACGACGCCGTTCTGCACGTCGACGCTGTTGGCGACTGCGCCATAGGGCGTCACGTCGATCGAGAAGGCCAGCGACGGATCCACCGAGCCATCGCTTTTCAGGCTGCTGACATCGAGAACGTCGATCGTGGCGCTGTTGGCGTTGACGACGAACAGGCGCTTCGTCGCGGCGTCGTAGGAGACGATCTCGGCGGCACTTTCATCGAAGATGCCCGTCTTGTAAGTTCCGATCGGCTTGAGCTGAATCGACATCTCGCGTGTATTCCCCAAAACTCTTGAATGACGAGCCCGGAGATCCTCGAACAGCGTTTCAGGATCTCGGAAGCTCTGCCCAGAGATTTCCACGCGAGATTTAACGGGACGAGAACGGTCGGTTAACGTCTCGTGCCTTGAGGATTAAGAAATCGTTAGCGAGTTGGGGCGGGCGTTGCCTGAGGCAAGGGAAAACCTAGAAGCCGTAGCCGACGTTGAAGTAAAAGCCGTCGTCTTGGATGTTGTCGCCGCGATCGTCGAGATCGACCAGCGGCACACCGTAGTCGAGGCGAATCGTGAGATTCTCAAACGGCTCCCAGGCCACACCGAGGCCGAGACCGGCTAGGAAACGCTGGTCTACTTCCGTGTTCGGGTTGTCGGAATCGTTCCAGACGTAGCCCAGGTCGAGGAACGGCGCGATCTGGAGAACGGGGATTCCGGCGGTGTTTCGTACCAGAGCGATTCGGTCTTCGATCGACATCCGCACGCCGTTATCGCCCGATCTCGCGTTTTGGCGGAAGCCGCGAATCGACTGGCCGCCACCGATTACGAACTGCTGGGACGGCAGCAGCGGCTCGCTGGCGAACTGGGTGTAGATTTGGGCGATTAACAGGTGGTCGTCGCCGAGACGCTGGACGCGCTGCACCTGACCGAGCCAACTGACAAACTGGCCGTCGGGCGTATCGCCGGAGTTCGTGGTGGCGTCGAACATATCCATGCCGAGGCGGAACTGCGATCGAAACGCCCAGGCTCCGGAGGTGTCGCGGCGGATGTAGTCCTGTCCGAAGCTGAGAACGCGCGTCCGGCTACGGCCATCGTCGTCGGGGCCGATGCCAAACGGAGTCGGGTCATCGCCGATAAAGGTTCGGCTGCTCTGGAACGAAAATCCGAGGGATAAAGCCAGCTCTTCGCGCGGGCTGCGGACGATCGGCTGGCGGTAGGTTAGCTCGTAGGTGCTTGACTGGCCGTTGATATCGAACTCGTCGAACGGGTCTTGGGTGATGTTGTTGCGATTGGGCGAAGCGCGGAACTGCACCGCACCGTTCATGGCGTTCACCGGCACGCGGTAGCTGATATTGCCGAAGTCGAGGCCGTCGGTGGTGGTGAAGTTGTACTCGGCGGAAAACTCGTCGCCAAAGCCCGCGACGTTGCGGTGGCCGATGCCGATGCCGATGCGCTCGGAGCCGACCGAGGGCGGAGCGTAGTTGTCGGCGCGGAGGCTGGCGCTGAAGGGGCGCGCTTCGGTGACGCGGACGATCAAAATATTCTCGCCGAGCTGCTCGCCCGCCCGCAGGCTAGCTTCGACGGTCTCGAACAGCGGGTTCGATCGCAGCAGTCGTAGCTGGTTCTCCAGGTCGGTCGTGCTGAGCGGAACGCCCGCGCCTAGCTCGATGCGGCTGCGAATGTAGGATTCGCGCAGGCGATCTTCGCCTTCGACTTCGATGCTGGCGAGGCGACCTTCGATCGCCTGGATCGCGACGCGATCGCTCGCGACGTCCTGGGGCGGCACGATCGCCCGCGAGGTGATGTAGTCGCCATCGAGATAAAACTGCGTCACGCGATCGGCCACGGCCTGCAGCTCGTCCACGGTGAAGTAGCGCCCGCGCAGATCGCCCACCAGCCGCTCGATCGCCTCAGGCGTCAGATAGCTGCTCTCCAGAGCGTTGCCATTGAGATCGATAAAGTCGAAATCTGCGACCAGCACGGTGTCCGGACGCGGCTCGAGGGTGCCGATATCTTCTCGCTCTTCACCGACGATGCCGGTGCCGTCGGGCGCGTCGAGGGCCGGATCGTTCTCATCTTCGAGCGGGGCAACGTCCGGCGTCGGCTGGCCGAAGTCGCCGTCCGGATCGGGGTCGGGGTCGCCCTGAATGTCAGGAATTGTGGGGATATTGACGTCGGAATTCGTGGGGATATCGCCTGCCTGAGCGAGCGCTGTGCTGCCCGCAGTCGCTACTCCTTTGGACAGTTCCGAGCGCTCCGGCTTGACGGCACGGGCCTCCGTGGCGAGATCTCGCTTTGCCGCGATCGCCGCGATCGCCGAAATCGCTTCGTCGGGCCTGGTTTCTGCCGCGAGCAGTCGGGCCGTCGGGGCGATGGTTAGCGCCGCCGCCAGTGGCCCCAGACCAACAATACTCAGGCGAAGCGATACAAGAAGATTCACGTTTGCTGTCTCCACTGGCCGTTTGGCGTCGGCAGATTTAAATGGCGTGCGGGGAATGGCCCACAGGGAATGGCGTACGGGGAATGGCGAGCCGGGAATGGCGTGCGAGCCAATAGCGGGGAAGAGGCGCGTAGCTCGTCAGCGGCTCGCAGACTGCCGTTCGACACCGGACGCAGCGGCGCGGCCCGCTCGCTTGGGTAGTTTGCCGATATCACTATATTCCACGGCTTGCCCGATTCTGTCCCCCGCCCGACTCCAGGCCCGCTCGCCGGACGCCGCATCCAGAAGCTACAGCAGTGGGCGCAACCCATCCGGACGGGGGTCGGTAAGCCCGGAGCGAGTTCGGGGCGGGTTCGAGGCAAGTCCGGATTGGGTTTGGGTCGAGCCTGGAAGAGGCCAGCGCGATCGCGCCGCGACTTCTCTACAATGGCCTAAGCCCGCCTACCCCTCAGGAGATTTGCCGATCGTGACCCGACGCATCCGCGCCACCCGCCACCTGCTCGCCATTCCCCTGGCGCTCGCGATCGTCGCCTGCGGCAATACACCCCCCGCCACGGAAGACGCCGCAACGGACGCCCCCCCTGACGCCCTCTCCGACTCAAACCCCGACATCGAGGCGATCGAGCCCACCGAAGCCGACTCCGAGCCCAGCGCGCCGGACACCGACACACCGGACGGTTCCGCTGGCGAAGACTCTGCCGATTCCGCCGACGCGACCGACGACCTCAGCGACGCCAAAGGCGGCGACCCAGCTCTCCTGATCGGCAAGTGGGAGCCGATCGCCTACGTTCGCCCCGACGGCGTCAAAACCGACCTAGTCGAGATTCCCGAGCCGGAGCGCGAAGAGCTGAGCTGGGAGTTTGGCGAAGACGGCAGCGTGCGGACGGGCCTATCAGAGGGTACGTTCGAGGTCGAAGATGTAACGTTCACCGCCACGAACGCAGAGTCGGGCGAGGCGCGCACTTTCCGCTACACCGTCACCGACAGCCAGCTGCTCGTGATCAATCCCGCAGGCGACGTGCTGGAACTCAAGCGCGCCGAGTAGTCGATACATTTCTTCAAAGCCCCAGAACGTGTAGCAGCCGTCCCGGCTGTGCGATCGGGAGTTCGATGTGCTCTCCCGTAGCGCTGGCGTCTCAACCGCTTCAAAAAAGAGTAAAGAAGCCGCCTAAGCAAACCACTCGCTCTCTTCGAGTGGCGCGTCGTCTTCAAACGAGTCCAGCAGCAGCGCCGATCGCGGCGGCTCGCCATCGTCGTTCTCGATATCGTCGAACGACACCCCGGCAAACTCCGGTAGCTCCAGCAGCTCTGCCGTTTCGTCGAGTAGCGGTACGCCCTCCTCGGCGTCGCTCCCCTCGAACAGCGGATTGGCCGACAGCGGCGCTTTTTCACCGCTCGAACCGTCCGCTTCCGATGGCGCTTGCGAAGTCTCCGTCGCCTTATCCACCGCCGGAAGATCGACCGTAAACGTCGAGCCTACGTTCGGCTCGCTCTCGACGGTGATGTCACCGCCCATCATCTGGCAGAACTTACGGCTGATCGCCAGCCCCAATCCCGTCCCGCCGTAGCGCTTCGTGGTGGATTCGTCCGCCTGGGTGAACGGCTGGAAAATCGACTGGATCTGCTCGTCAGTGAGGCCGATGCCCGTATCGCTGACCCGGAAGCAAATCCAGGCCGTGGGGTCGGCGGCGCTGCTGGCTTCGGCGTCGCGTTCGGCGTCGCTGTTGACTTCGCTAAATGGTGACTCCTGGCGATTGACCGTCATCACGATCGTGCCCTGATGCGTGAATTTCGCAGCATTACTGAGCAAATTCAGCAGCACTTGGCTGATTTTGGTGCGATCGGCGAACATCGTCCCCAAATTGAGACTGCACTCGACTTTGAGCGAGTTCGTGTTCTTTTCAACAAGCGGCTGCACCGTCGATTCCAGCTCGTAAATCAGCGTAGAGATATCGAACTCCTCCGGCGCGATGTCCATTTTGCCCGCTTCAATTTTCGAGAAGTCGAGAATATCGCTGATGATCGTCAGCAGGTGACGCCCTGCTGTGGTGATGCTTTTGAGGTCGGACTGAATATCTTCAGAACCGTCGCCTAGCTCCAGGTCTTCGATCTCTTCCTGCAAGATTTCGCTGTAGCCGATGATCGCATTCAGCGGAGTCCGTAGCTCGTGGCTCATGTTCGCCAGAAACGAGCTTTTGGCTTGGTTGGCGGCTTCAGCGGCGATCGTCGCTTGGTACAGCTCGGCTTCGGCCTGTTTGCGCTCGGTGATGTCGCGCGCGAACGTACAAATATATTCGTTGCCCTGATAAACCAGTGAGGTGATCGTGATCTCCACCGGAAAGATACGGCCATTTTTGCGGCGGTGGCGCGAGTCGAGGGTGAAGGAGCCGAACTCGCGCACCTGGTCGCGATAGTCGGGCCAGATTTCTGGCGGGAAGTCTGGGTTGATGTCGTGGATGGTGATATCGAGCAATTCGTCGCGCGCGTAGCCCAGCGACAAACAGGCAGAGTCGTTGACGTAGAAAATACCGCCGCTGTTATCGAGCCAAAAGATCGCGTCTCCGGCCTTGTTGACGGAAATTTGCCCCAGGGGCAGCAGGTCGTCGGTGCGCTTGCGCTCTTCACGCTCGTGGCGCAAGTCGAGGGCGAGCTGACGAACGCGGCGCTCGAGACCTTTTTTCTGCTTCCAGGCTTGCTGGAGCGCCTGTTTGGGCAGACTGATATCTTCCCAGCTCATCACCAGGCCACTGGCTGGCTCGCTCGTGCCGTTGCGATCGTCGTCCACTTCACCCCGCTTGGGATGCTTCCAAGGCCGGATCGTCCACTGGGCTGCGACGGTGCGCCCGTCGGGCAGCAGGCAGTGGGGCTCTTGCCACTGACCGCTTTCTCCGGTGAGACAGGCATCGTGCAGCTCGTGCCAGCGGTAGCGGTGCTTGGGAAACAGGTCGTAGTGGCTCGTGCCGATCGCCCGTTCCCGGGAGAGGCCGAACGTTTCGAGCCATTGCTGGGTCATTGCGACGTAGCGCATCTGGCGATCGACCATCGCGATCGCGACTGGACTGCAGGCCAGCAAAGGATGGAACAGCTCGCTATTGTCTGGGACGTACATGAAAACCACTCGTCGCAATATCTCGTTCGCTCGCCAGGTTCGAGCCGGAGAGCACTGCGATCGCGGCGCGATCGCTCTGCCTACAATCACTGTAGCGAGTCTCGACACCATGCCGGATGCAGACTTACATGCACCGCTTTTTCAATTGTAGTGGAGGCCAACGGCCCGCTCCTAGCATCCGAGCGATCGGCACGATCGGCACGGCCCGCAGTTGTCGAGCGCATCGCCGGACATCCGGCTGGGCGTCCGGTCGAAATCGGGCCGAGCAGCAGGCCGAAATCGGGCCGAACAGCAGGCCGAACATTCATCGGGACGGCAAGCTCGAGACGGGGAAAGCGTCCATAAAAAAGAGCCCGACCGAAGTCGAGCCCCATGTGAAGATTTGAATGCGAGACCGAACGAGTCGGTCTGTCGAGGAGATATCGGGCAGCGCCAGTCGGACGAGATCGCCGCAGGGCGCTGCCGCCGGGGACTTAAGCCAACTCAGGCCGACTTAAGCTGACAGCTCCGAACGCAAGCGACCGAGCATCGACTGCTGGCGGCGTTCGTGGCTGTGCTCGCGCTGGATTTCCCAGCTGCGGGCCTGCTCTTCTGTCGCTGTGCTGTAAGCGACGCCGCGATATTTCAGGTCGATCGTGGCGCGCTGTACGGGCCGCTTGTGCTGATGGCGAAAGCGGATGTCGATACCGTCGTAATGTGATGCGATGTCGTTCGGCGCGGTGACTACCGCCGGGGGGGTGTATTCGTATTGAATACCGCGATATTTGAGTTGCATGAGTCGCCTCCATTTGCAGTTACGTCAATGGGGCGCGTTCCTTCAGGAATTATGTCCCTGTCAAAAACGAGGGGCGACTTCCTTACTTCCGTCTCCGCCGCAATGGCTGCTTTGGGGATGAACGTTTCGTTTCTGTATCTATTAATACATTTTTGGATCGTCTTCGTCAAGTGCTGACGACATAATTGCTCGCGCTTTGTTTCACAAGCTACAGAAATTTGCACTAGCCTTCGTGGGCGGCTTGCGGCTCCCAGGCCGCTTCTAGGTCGCCTCCATGCAGTAGGAACGGCAGCGCAGCAGGCGATCGCGAAAGTTTAGAGCCGCTCGCGAAGGCTGACGCCGACAAAGGCGATCGCGAACATCAGGAACGTGACGATCGCGATCGCCGCGCCGGACGGTAAATCTAGATAGAAGCTGGCGAACAGGCCGACGAGATTGGCGATCGCGCCGAATGCTGCGCTCAGCGCCATCATTTGATGCAGCTCCTTCACTAGTAGATACGCCGCGCTCGCAGGGCCGACGAGCATCGATACCGCCAGCAGCACGCCCACGGTCTTGAGGCTGGCGACAATCGTCAGGGTCACGAGCGCCACCAGGCCTAGGTGCAGGCGGCGCGTCGGCAGTCCGGCAGCCTTCGCGCCGATCGGATCGAAGGTGTAAAACAAAAGCTCTTTGTAGTGCAGCGCGATCGCGATCGCCACAAACACCGCAACGATGCCAGTCTCGAGCGTGTCGCGGGGCGTGACGCCGAGCAGATCGCCAAACAGCAGCGCTTCCAGGTCGAGGCGCGAGTCCAGCACCGAGGCCAGCACGACCCCGAGAGCAAAGAACGTTGAAAGGGTTAGCGCCATCGCCGCATCGGGACGGATGCGTGGCTGGGTCTGAATCCAGGACATCAGGCCAGTGCTGGAAAATCCGGCCAGGAACGCGCCCGCCAGCAGGTCGATGCCGAAGAATTTCGCCAGCACCAAACCGGGTAGAATCGCGTGGGAAATCACGTTGCCGAGCAGGGTCATTCGCTGCACGACCAGGTAGCTGCCGACCACCGGGCAGAGCACGCCGATCGTCACGCCCGCTAGCGCGGCATTGCGGAAAAAGTCGTAGCCCAGCGGGGCGAGCAGCGCGTCGATCGCCAGCATCAGGAATGCTCTCGGGTAGGGCTCTCGGACGGCGCGATCGGAGCGACGGTCGAGACGGAGGCCGGGGCGGCCGAGGCCGGAGTCGAAGCAGCGGTCGGAGCGTCGTCGGGATGGGTGCAGCCGACCAGCCGCAAACCACGACCGTAGGCGCGCGCTAGATGTTCGGGAGTCAGGACGGCTTGGGGCGTGCCGTCGGCGATAATATGGCCGTCGATGAGCACCAAGCGATCGTAGAGGGCAAGCTCGTCGCCCCACTCATGGGTGCAAACCACGACGAGCTTATTGTCGTCGCGCAGCTCGACCAGCAGCTCGCGGACGATCTGTTCGGTTTTGCGATCGATCCCGCCGAGGGGTTCGTCGAGCAGAAACACATCGGCTTGCTGCGCCAGGGCGCGCGCCAGAAAAACCCGCTGCTGCTGCCCGCCGGACAGTTCGCCGATTTGCCGATCGCGCAGGTTCCACACCTCCAGCCGCTCCATCGCTTCTCGGGCGATCGCGCGCGCCGCCGCCGAAAAACCGCACCACCAGCCCATCTTCACAGTCTGGGCAGTCAAGACGGCATTTTTTGCAGAAATCGGGTAGTGCCAGTCAATTTGCGAGCGCTGGGGCACGTAGGCGATGCGCTGCTGCTGGGTGGAAATCGGACGATCGTCGAGCGTCACCGTGCCGCTGTAGTCCGTCAGGCTGGAAACGGCTTTGACCAGAGAGCTTTTGCCCGCGCCGTTGGGGCCGACCAGACCGGCGAGTTGGCCGCGTTCGAGCGTCAGACAAACGTCCGTCAGCGCGCGCACGTCGCGGTAGCGCACGGAAACACGGCAGAGATCGAGCATGGCGAGGGAAAGGCGAGGACAAGCAACCCGAGAACGGATCTCATTCTAGGCCAGGAGCTGCCGAACCCCGACGAACGCTGACGGAGCTTACTCAAACATCAGAGACCTAAACTAAAGCCTCTTGGTTCTGGCCGATCCCTGAGAACGAGATTTTATGAGGTTTCTATCGTCAATTCGATAAATTAGCGAAATACCTCAATGAGCGCTGAGCGGAGTCGAAGTGCAGGGTTTGAGACGACGCGAGCCACGTCAGTTCGTCTCATTTTTGATTGAATCGACTATCAAAGATCCGCGCGCGAGTCCTGTTTGACAAACGCCGAGCCCTCGGCAAATTGACGCAGACCCCGGAGAACCGAAAAGGGCCGAGCCTCCCGTTGGAAGCCCAGCCCGTCTCAAGCTTTAAATGAGTTCGACTCGATCGAGCTTATGCCCAACCCGCCGCCAACACCAGCGTCGTCCCGAGGAAGATCGTCGTCAGCACCCAGGTGATTCGGTTCAGGGTCGTTTCGGCACTCTTGGCGCTGCTGAATAGCTGTGCCTGGCCGCCGATCGCGCCGATGCCGTCACCTTTCGGGCTGTGGAGCATCACGAGCGCGATCAGGCCGAGCGCCGACCCCGTCCAGAGGACTTGAAAGATTACAGCAGAGTTCATAAGAGAGTGTTGCGAAAGACGAAAAAGACTCGAGCGGCGATCGGGCCGCAGTGCTGTAAGTGTATTGACTTTGCAGGGCGATGACAAGCGAAACTCGCCGCCACCGTTCCCAATGGCTGGGAAATCGTTCGTCAGTCCCGACGCGGCGAGAGTTGGCGGCGTTGTCGGTTTGGGCGCAGCGGCTTTGCGGCACGCGATCGGGATCGATTAGACCTTTTGCACAAAAAAATTTGGACAGTCAGAATGGGATGTCTCGAAGGCTGAGCGGAGTCGAAGCCTGGGTGCTATCGCGAAAAGTGGCCGCACTTCGACTCCGCTCAGTGCTCGAAACCTGACCTTTTCGATTCATGCAAGAGATCGATTGAAACAGGGCAAATGCAGTTAGAAAACGCCTCCAGAAACTAAAGCAGGCGAAGACGCCTGCGCTACGGTTGCTTGCTTCGCTTTTTCTGTAGCGCGGGCATCTCGCCTGCTTCAGCTTTTTGTCGGTCTGGGAATGTATGCGTTTGCCCTGGAGCGACAGGAGTTTGGGCGCATTGCCGTGCGCCTCACGAGTGGGCTAGACGCGCAGCGCTACCGGCGCGCGGTTTTCCTTCACTTCGTACGCCGCCGGAGCGATCATCGAGTTGCCCGTCATCTCCTCGGGCTTCGGCAGGCCGAGAATCTCCAGGATCGTCGGCGCGATGTCGGCGAGGCGACCGTCGTCGCGTAGCGCCACATTCGTGCCGTGGCCGATAACCTTGCGGCGCTCGCCTTCCACGAGGATGAACGGAACTTTGTTGGTGGTGTGGGCCGTCCAGGGGTTGCCGTTCTCGTCGGCCATATACTCGGCGTTGCCGTGGTCGGCGGTAATCATCATCGTGCCGCCCATTTTGCCGACGCTTTCGAGCAGTTGGCCGACATTGCGATCGACTGCTTCGATCGCCTCGACCGCCGCGTCCATCTTGCCCGTGTGCCCGACCATATCGGGGTTAGCGTAGTTGATGACCACCAGCGAATACTGGCCGGAAGCGATCGCCTCGCTGGCCGCTTCGGTAACGGCGGCTGCCGACATCGCCGGAGCTGCGTCGTAGGTGGGAACCATCGGGCTGTTGATCAGGTAGCGATCTTCGCCGGGGAACGGGTCTTCCTTACCGCCGTTGAAGAAGTAGGTTACGTGGGCGTACTTCTCGGTTTCGGCGGTGCGGAACTGCTTGAGGCCGTTATCGGCAATGACGCCGCCCAGGATATTGGTCAGATTTTGCGGCTCGAAAGCCACCAGCACCGGCAGGTTCGGATCGTACTGCGTAAAAGTCAGGAACGTCAGATCGTCGATACGATCGCGATCGAAGCCCGAAAAGTCGTGGCCGACGAACGCTTGGCTGAGCTGACGGGCGCGATCGGGGCGGAAGTTGAAGAAGATAATCGCATCGCCCGGCTCGATCTTGCTGTCGGTCAAGCGCGTCGGCTCGATAAATTCGTCCTGGATGCCGTCTTCGTAGGATTTCTCGATCAGCTCGACAGCGGACAGCGAACTGATGTCCGCGTCGCCGCCCACCATCGCGGCGTAGGCTTTCTCGACGCGCTCCCAGCGGTTGTCGCGATCCATTGCGTAATACCGGCCGCTGAGGCTGGCGATTTCGCCGACGCCGCGCCGCTCCAGGTAGCTTTGCAGCGAAGCGATCGTATTGCGGCCCTGGGTCGGTGGCGTGTCGCGTCCGTCGGTGATGGCGTGGACGCTAACGCGATCGAAGTCGCGCGCCTTGGCCAGGTCGATCAGTCCGAACAGGTGGTCGATATGGGAGTGGACGCCACCGTCGGAACAGAGACCGACGAGGTGTAGTCTGCCGCCCGTTGTCCCCAGGGTGTCGCAGAGCTTGGCGATCGCCGGATTCTCGCGGATGCTTTCGTCTTCGACCGCGTCGGAGATGCGAACCAGCTCTTGGGGGACGACGCGCCCGGAGCCGATATTCAGGTGGCCGACCTCCGAGTTGCCCATTTGTCCGTGGGGCAGCCCGACGTCTTTCCCGGACGTGCGAATCAGCGTTCTCGGATACACCTCCCAGAGGCTGTCCATAACGGGCGTCTTGGCAGTCGCAATGGCGTTCTTCTCTGTCTCGGGGCGGTATCCCCACCCGTCTAGAATCACGAGCACCACAGGAGAAACAGGTGCTTGACTCATAAGTTTCTGTTGCCTTTCGTGCATAAATTTGAGCGTTTCACGGACATAATACCACCGACTTCTAGAAGCTTTCGAGAGTAGATTTGGAATATCGAGGTTTGGCGATAATCTCCGTAAAGCGATGCGATCGAAGGTCAATTTTTTCGCGGCGATCTTGTAGCGAGAACCGTAGTTGTACCGATTCACTTTAGGGGGAAAGCCCTTTAATATCGAGCGTTCGGCAAAATTTTCGCGCTCGCTTGCAAGATGCGATCGCATTGCGATCTCCATCGTTTCAGAGCCGTTTATAAAAGCTGCGGCCCGCAAATCCACACTCCCTAATTCAGAGAAAAAAGGTTGGATGAGACTCGATCTCTATCGTCGATCGCGTCCGGTTTTGCTATCGGGATCGCGAGCGCGAAAAGCGCGGCCAAACTCCGGCAATGGAGTGTAGGATATCGACGGATTGTAGTCACTTCGACGCTTGCCAACGATCCCGAGTTCGTCTTGTAATATTTCTTAGTGTTTGCTGTTTGGCATTTGCCATCGATCCGATCGTGACTCTTCTCTTTGTCGCCGCTTTGTTCGCCCTCGGCGCGTTCGTCGGGGTGCTCTCGGGCCTGTTCGGGATCGGGGGCGGGCTGCTCATCGTGCCGTTCCTGACGGGTCTGGGGTTCGGCGTGCTGCCCGCGACGGCGACGAGCCTGGTGGGCGTGATTTTTAGCTCGATGTCCGGCAGCATCCGCAACTGGCAGGCGGGCGAGCTGGACTGGCGGCGATCTTTCGGTCTCGCGATCGGCGGGATCCCGGCGGCGCAGCTGGGCGCGGTGGCGGGCGCGCACTTCTCGACTTCGGGTTTGGCTTTTTCTTTCGCGGCGCTGCAAGCTGCCTCGATTTACTTGATTGGACTGCGGCAGCGGCTCGCCGATGGCGACAGCAGCGATGAGGGCGATCGGGCTGACGCACCCACCTTGCTGCTGAACGGGCCGTCGATCGCGATCGGGGCGATCGCCGGGGGGCTGGCGGGACTGTTCGGCGTCGGGGGTGGCGTCGTGATGGTGCCGTTGCAAATGCTGATTCTTAAAACGCCGATCAAAGATGCCGTGCGGGTCAGCCTGGGGGCGATCGTCGCGATCGGCCTGTCGGGACTGGCGCGCCACGCGCTGCTCGGCAACGTGCTCTGGATTCCGGGGTTGTGTATGGGTGCGGGCGGCATTATCGGGGCGCAGCTCGGGGCGCGGCTTCTGCCGTATTTGGCGCAGCCGGTGGTGAGTGGTCTGTTTCGCGTGCTGTTGGCCGTGGTTGCAGCGGTGATGATCGTCGAAGGCTGGATCGCGCTGCCGTCCGGCTGAGTCGGGCGCGGCTCCCGAAGCGATTCGTGCGGGCTGTCTATTGACTGATATCTCCATTGGCTGGCACGGTTACCTAATCTATTCAAGCGATTCGAGTCCTCGATCCCGATTCGCTCGCGGTTTACTCGTGTTCGGCCAATGGATTTAGTTCTCTACGAAAAGCCCGAATGCCATCTGTGCGAAGGCTTGCTCGAAAAGCTCGAGGCGATCGCGGCAGCGCGGGGGGGGCTGACGATCGCGGCGATCGAGCGACGCGATATCACCACCCGCGACGACTGGTTCGAGGAGTACCGCTACGAAATTCCCGTGCTACTCCGCCGCGATCGCCACGGAGCCGAGCAGCCGATCCCGCGCCCGTCGCCCCGGCTGACGGTCGCCGAACTGGAAGAATGGCTACAGAAATCCGTTGAAACTTCGTAGCTAATGGTTCCGAGCTCGAACGCGCACCGGGGCGCAGCCTGACAGTTGCTGGCGCGTTCGGCCACGGGCGATCGACCGTCCGCGTCGTCCCCATCCGGCATAATTTCAGTCAGTTAGGAGAGGTCTCGACCGTGAAACTGCGCGAATTACTCCAGGCGATCCCCGAACTCGATCCGAGCGCGATCGCCGCGCTTCCCGGAGCTGCCGCCGCCCTCGACGCGGAGGTCAAAGGGCTCAGCCCCAACTCCGCAACCTGCCAAGTGGGCGACCTGTTCTTCGGGATGCCGGGAACGCGGGTCGATGGCGGTGAATTCTGGCCGAGCGCGGTCGCGGCTGGGGCGATCGCGGCGATCGTCTCGCCCGACGCTGCCGCGAAGGTCGCGCCGTCTACCGACCCGAGTGCCTGCGTCATCGTCGTGCCGGACGTGCGTTCGGCCTGCGGACAGATCGCCCGCGCCTTCTTCGGGCAACCCACGGACTCCCTCGCCGCGATCGGCGTGACCGGAACCAACGGCAAAACCACTACGACCCACCTGATCGAATACTGCCTGCAAGCCGCCGAGCGTCCGTCGGCGCTGCTGGGCACGCTCTATGCCCGCTGGCCGGGATTCGAGCAGGTCGCCACGCACACTACGCCGTTCGCGATCGACCTGCAAAGCCAGCTCGCCAGCGCTCGCGACGCTGGAGCCACCGCCTGCATCATGGAGGTCAGCTCCCACGCTCTCGATCAGAAGCGCGTTCTCGGCTGCGAGTTTGAGGTGGCGGTATTTACCAACCTGACCCAGGATCACCTCGACTACCACGAGAGTATGGACGCCTACTTCGAGGCGAAGGCGAAGCTGTTCGCGCCGCCGTATTTCTCGCCGACGGGTCGGGCGATCGTCAATGCCGACAGCGACTACGGCCAGATCTTAGTCGAGCGGCTAGGCGATCGCGCCTGGACTTACAGCCTGGAGAATCCCGAGGCCGACTTCTACGCTAGCGACCTGACCCTAACGCCGACGGGCGCGAGCGGCCAGCTCGAGACCCCCGCCGGAACGCTGTCCTTTTCGCTGCCGCTGGTGGGGCGCTACAACCTGGAAAATATGATGGCGGCGGTCGGGGCGGCGCTAGCTGTCGGTCTCGACCTGGAAGTTGTCGTCAACGCGCTTCCGAAGTTCGCAGGCGTGCCGGGGCGGATGGAGCGCGTCGAGGTCGAGTCCGGTCAGGATGGCCAGACGATCTCGACGATCGTCGATTACGCCCACACGCCTGACAGCCTCGAAAATGCCCTCAAGGCGTTTCGACCGTTCGTGACCGGGCGGACGATCTGCGTCTTCGGTTGCGGGGGCGATCGCGATCGCACCAAACGACCGCTGATGGGCAAGATTGCCGCCGAGCTAGCCGATCTGGCTGTCGTCACGTCCGACAATCCCCGCACCGAAGACCCGCAGCAGATCCTCGACGATGTCATCGCCGGAATCCCTGGGGATGCCAACGCGATCGTCGAAGCCGATCGCGCCACGGCGATCCGACGTGCCATCCTGGAGGCAGAACCGGGCGACGGCGTCTTGATCGCCGGGAAAGGCCACGAAGACTACCAAATCCTCGGCACGGAAAAAATTCACTTCGACGATCGCGAGCAGGCGCGGGCCGCACTCGCCCTGCGCGATACGCCCTAGGGTTGTGCTGCGGCGGCGGCGCTCCCCCTCAAAAAAGCCCGCTGCCGGTGATGATGTAAATCTCACATAAACGTTGTTTTGCAAGGCGAAATCGATCGGCTAGAATGGCGCGACACCATCTACCTCGATCGCCGCCTCAGAACAACGAAAATTCCCTCATTCGATGCCAGTCCTGCCCGTGGATAGCCCTCCCGACCTCGATACGCTTGCATCTTGCGCTCTATTTAAGAACGTCGAGCGCTCTGTCTTGCGATCGCTTCTGGACAAAGGCACGTTCATCGACATTCACGAAGGCGATATCCTCATCGAGCCCGGTGACGAAAACCACGATCTGTATCTGCTGCTTACTGGCAACCTGCGGGTGTTTCTCGACAGCGATCGCGGCCTACAGGTCGAGCCGGAGGTCGGCTTCCCGATCGCGCCGGGAGAGTGCATCGGCGAGATGTCGATTATCGAACACAAGCCCGTCTCGGCCTACGTTCGCGCCGAAGCCGACTGCCGCCTGCTGGTCATTAACGAGCAAACTTTCTGGGACGAGCTGATCCCGACGCCGGGAATCGTCAAAAATCTGCTGCAAGATCTCTCCAGCCGGATGCGCCGCCTCGATCGCGTTGCCCTCCAGACGATCGAAGAGCGCCTCAAGCTTGCCGCCCTGCGCCGCGACCTAGAAGCCGCCGCTCAGATTCAGTCAAATATCCTGCCCCACGGAGCGTCGCTATTTGTCGATCGCCCGCAGGTGGACGTGGCCGCCAAGGTTATTCCGGCGCGGGCAGTAGGCGGCGACTTTTTCGATGCTTTCCCCCTCGACGATCGCAGCGTTTGCATCGCGATCGGCGACGTCTCCGGCAAGGGCATCCCGGCGGCACTGTTTATGATTCGGGCGATTACGCTGCTGCGCCTCCAGGTCTCGAACCTCAACTGTGCCTATATGCGGGCGCTGGGCGCGACGATGGAGTCGATCAACCGCAACCTGTGCGAGAGCAACGAGCGCGGCATGTTCGTGACGCTGTTCGTCGGCCTGCTCGATCTGGAAACCGGCGAGCTGATCTACTGCAACGGCGGCCACAACCCGCCTTTTGTCGAGCGCAACGGCAGAGCCTTCGAGCTACTCGACGTGCCGCCGGGGATGCTGCTGGGCATCAGCGACGACACCGACTATCCCACCGCCAGCATCACGCTGCAACCGGGCGATCGCCTGGTGGCCTACACCGATGGCGTTACCGAAGCACGCGATCGCGCGATCGAGTTCTTCGGCGAAGAGCGTGCCCTCGATGTTCTCCAACAGATGCCCGCCGACGCTTCAGCCCAGTTGATTCTCAACGTCCTCCAGCGATCGGTATTCGACTTCGCTGACGGTGAGGCCCAATCGGATGACATCACGATCTTGGCGCTGCGCTATCGCGGCCAGCCGTAGCCATCACCATCTCACTGATTCTCCCTACCGCAACGCTCGCTAGTCACCGGAAGCGATGGGGGCTGCACAGCCGAATGGACGGTCATATTCGGGACTCGCGAGGAACTCTCGCTGAGTTTCACGCAGAGCTTCATCGCGGGGCATTCCGGCCATCAGGCGATCGTACAAAGCTGCATCCTCAAGGTGTAAAATTGCGCCCGATCGCGTTGCCCAAGCCAACACCAACCCCAACCCCCACCAGCCCCAGCACCGCGCTCCCCAGCCAGTAGACCAGCGCCAGCCCGCCGCGCCCCGACGACCACAGCGACACCGACTCCAGCGCGTAAGTCGAAAACGTCGTGTACGACCCCAGAAATCCCGTCCCAATTATCAGCTTCACTTCCGGCGAAATCGACGGAAAGTGTCGCGCGGCCAGCGTCGCCAGAACGCCCATGGCGATCGCACCGCTGACGTTGACGATCGCCGTACCGTAGGGAAATCCCGCTCCCCAAGCTGCGCTCCACGACGCGATCGCTTGGGAAACGTAATAGCGCGCCAGCGAGCCGCCGATCGCGCCCAGGGCAATTGCTAACGGAGGCCGTAGCCCGCTCCAGTCCAGCATTGTTTTGCAAGTTGCGAGTGTGCGTGTCGGCTCTATTGTGGCGGGCGATCGTCACTGTCTCTGCTTCACTTTGCGTAAGCCCTGTTTCTGCGCGATCGCCCACCTCCACAGCGCTCACCGTCGGTGCTATCGAAACCGTTCGTCAGGACTCGACCCGAGCCGCTCCGTGCGCCGCAGCGGCAGCGTCACCGTGATTTTCGTGCCGGTATCGAGCTGGGAGCGTACGCGAATCTGGCCGCCGTGCCGCTCGACGATCGCGAAGCACACCGACAGCCCGAGACCCGTTCCCTGGCCGATCGGCTTCGTCGTGAAGAACGGATCGAACACGCGATCGATAGCATCCTCCGGGATGCCGATGCCGTTGTCGCGGATCTCGATCGTCGCCTGGCGGCCACTCGCGGCAGTCCGAACGGTAATTGTCGGCTCCGAGAGGGTGTGGCGAAAACGCTCGAAAACCAGATCGAGAGCGTCGATCGCATTCGCGAGCAGGTTCATCCAAAGCTGGTTGAGCTGCGCGGGATAGCAGTCGATTTCGGGCAAGTCGCCGTATTGCTTTACGAGGCGAACGCGCGATTTGAGGCGATGGTCGAGCAGCGCCAGCGTGCTGTCGAGCCCGGCGTGAAGGTCGGCGCGCTTTCGCGACGACTCGTCCAGCCGCGAAAATACCCGCAGCGACAGGACGATCTGGCGAATGCGATCTGCGCCCATTCGCATCGACTCGATCTGCTTGGGGATGTCTTCTTGCAGATAGCCGAACTCCACTTCCTCGAGTAAATCCGCCACCGTCTCCACGGGCTCGGGGTAGGCGTCTTGATACTCCTCGATGATGCCCAAAATATCGCGGACGCAGGTGTCGAGGTGGGCCAGATTGCCGTAGATAAAGTTGACGGGGTTGTTGATTTCGTGAGCGACGCCTGCCACCATCTGGCCGAGCCCGGACATTTTTTCGATCTGGACGAGCTGGGTTTGAGCGTCGCGGATTTCCTCGCGATCGAGTTCCACCTGCCGGACGAGGGTGTCGATCGCCTCGGTCAGCGCACCCACCTCGTCGTTGGAAATCTTCGGCACGTGCAGACGGTAGTTCGACTCCTGCGTGATGCGCTGGGCGAAGGCCGTCACGAAGCTGAGCGGGTAGGAAATAATGCCGCTGATATAAAAAATTGCCAGCGCTGTCACCGACACCGAAACGCCGATACCGACGAGCCAGATCCGTAGACTGAGGCCCTCGGCGCGCTCGAGGTCTGCTCTCAGCCAGCGACGCAGATCGTCGAGCTGGGCGCTGAATTCGCTCAGGGCGTAGGCGCGATCGCGGAAAGCATCGTATTCATCGCTGCCGATAAAGGTCGCTAAGTCCTCAGCGATCTCGTCCGAGCGGCTCGAAGAACCCGAGCCGAGGATCGACTCGAGTCGGCGCGTGTAGCGCGTAATGACGACGGTGTAGTCCCGAAATTCGTCGGTGTCGAGCGACGGGCTGACGGCGCTCGACACCGACGGTATGTCCGATGGTGCTGGGCTTCCCGATCGCCTACTGTCGATCCCGCCTGCCGTTTCTGACCCCCTGCCCGCTGTTTCGTCCGCCGCTCTACCCGCAGACAGCGCCAGCGGCTCTAGCCCGAAGAGCAGATGCGCGCAGTGCTCTAGGCGATCGAGCAGAGCTTCGGCTTCCGTTGCCGAAAATTCGTCGCGCTCCGCCCGTTCCGCCAACTCTAGGGTTTGGGTCTTGACCAGCAGCATTTGGTTTTGCAGGCGCTCGACCTGGAGCTGCTTGGCGATCGCGGTTAGCTTACGCTCGTGGGCCGCGCGGCGATTGGCGCGATCGAGCTGGATCCCAACCGCCGTACTCGCCAGGGTGACGCCGACAACGATCGCGTATCCCCAGCCGATTTTCTGGCGCACGCTCGTCAGCCCGTTGAGTACGAGCCAGTCCGGCAAAAAATGGTAAAGCCGCGCGAAAAAGGAGCGTGCCTCACTGGCCTGCGCCCCCGGATAGGAGTTTTGAATTCGAGCGGGTGGAGAATGTTTCGCCATCAATAAAACGGACGAAGTCAAGGTCAATCGAAAGGTCGTGAAGCTGGCCGCAACGGGCGATCGCATTCAGTCTGGAAACGGACGCGACTCCAGTATCGGATCGCGCGCCGATTCGCTAGCGTTTTACCGTACGGCCAGATATCGTGCAGATGACTTTCAAAGCCCGAATGGCGAGATTGCCAAACATGCGAGGCGAGTGAGACTAAATGCCGCCCGGTGAAAGGGGCCGCACCCAGATCGATCGCACCGCCTTAAATCGGCGCTTCAAAATATGGCAGATCGTAAACTTAAACGTCAGTATTCAAAGGCACGCTTTGTTACGGCTATCCCACTGCAATTCCGGTGGTAAACCACGCGATTGCGTTGCAACCCGAGCTGCCGATCCACGGCTAAAGCGTTCCCAGAAAAAGCCATTCACTTCAGAAGTTATGACTTTCTAGAAAAGTCGGTCTTCTAGGATATCGCAAGGAATGGCCTTATTTTTCGGCGACCCTTTAGAGGCGAGCGCCCGCCGAGAGTTTCGTCGACGGGCGGTTTTCAGATGCGTCTCGCGCGAACGGTCTACCGAGTTACGATCTTTTTAATAATGCCCAGCTTGTTGAGATAGGGCGCGTAGAGCAGCGGTGAGTTAAACCATGTCGCCTTTTTCAGCACGCTCTTCGTGTGGGAAAAGGCATTGAAGCTAGCTTTGCCGTGGTAGGAACCCATACCGCTATTGCCGACACCGCCGAACGGCAGCTCGGGGCAGGCGACGTGGGAGACCGTGTCGTTAACGCTAACGCCGCCGGAGCTGGTTTCGCGCAGGACGCGGTTTTGCGCGACTTTGTCTTCGCTGAAGAGATAGAGCGCCAGGGGTTTGGGCCGATCGTTAATCAGCGCGATCGCGTCTTCGAGTTTGTCGTAGGTCAGCACCGGCAGGATCGGCCCGAAGATCTCGTCCTGCATAATTGCGTCATCGGGCGAAACGCCATCGAGAATCGTTGGAGCGATGTAGCGATCGGCGCGATCGTGCTGGCCGCCGCAGATGGTTTTAAAAGCGCTGTTGCCGTCATCGAGCAGACCCACCAGACGATCGAACTGCGCCGTATTGACGATGCGGCCGTAGTCCGGGCTCTGCTGGGCGTTGTCGCCGTAAAACTCGCGGACGATGGCTTTCAGGCGATCGAGTAGGGCATCCTTCACAGCGCGATCGACCAAAATGTAGTCCGGCGCGATGCAGGTTTGGCCGTTGTTGAGCCACTTGCCCCAGGCGATGCGCTTGGCGATGATGTCGAGCTTGGCGGTGCGATCGACGATGCAGGGGCTCTTGCCGCCCAGCTCCAGCGTCACCGGCGTCAGGTGCTTGGCCGCCGCTGCCATCACGATCTTGCCGATGCGGGTGCTGCCGGTGAAGAAAATCGAGTCGAACTTGTTTTCGAGCAGCGCTTGGCTGACCTCCGCGTCGCCCTCCACTGCCCAGATGTAGCGCGGGTCGAAGGTTTCGTTAATCAGCTCGGCAGCCAGCTTGGCGGTGTTCGGCGAGATTTCCGACGGTTTGACGATCGCGCAGTTGCCCGCCGCGATTGCGCCCACCAGCGGCTGAAACACCAGCTGAAACGGGTAGTTCCACGCGCCGAGGATCAGCGAGCAGCCCAGCGGCTCCGCCTGTCGCCACGCCGAACTCGGCCACTGCTCGATCGGCACGCTCGCCCGCTGCGGCTTCATCCAGCGCTTCAGGTTTTTCAGCGCGTAGTTGACGTCGGTAATTGCGGCCAGCTCGATATAGGCTTCAAATTCCGGACGCCCGAGATCGGCGCGGACGGCTTCGACGATTTTCGACTCGCGATCGAGGATCGCCTGCTTCAGCGCCTCGAGGCGATCGCGGCGGAACTCGTAGCTTTTCGTTTGGCCAGTTGCGAAGAATTTACGTTGGGCGGCGACGCGATCGGCGATCGTTTCGATCGCGGGGACGGGAGCAGTGAGGGTCATGGCAACGTGGGGAAACAGTGTTCTCGGGCTTTCGGAGGTGGGATATGGCAAAGGCGCACGGCGGTGCGTCCTACAGATTGTTTGGCTTCGCGATGATTAGCGACCGGCCTGCTTGGCCTTTTCGCGCTCGATTTCGCGCTTCAGGGCATCGATTTCGCGAGCAATTTTTTCAATATCGTCGCGATCGGTCTCCGGGCTTGCCTTCGGTTGCTGCTGGGACGCTGGACTGTTCACATCCACTGCGCCCTCCGCCCCGCAGCGCACGTAGTCGCCATTGCGAATCGCTGCGAACTCCTCGGATTTGCTCCAGTCGCGCAGATACGCCAGCCGCTCGACGGGGAATGGGTGCGTCATAAAGCCGCCCTGCCCGCCATTCGCCAGCAGGAACTTATAAATCTGATTGAGGTTGTCCTCGTCCTGGGAGTGGTAGCGATCGGACTGGCGCACGAACTCCTTCAGATCGATTTCGTGGGCGTATTTGCTGCTGCCGCCAGACATTTTCATCATCGTGCCCATCACCGTATCCAGGTCGTCGGAGACAAGAAGCGCCGCACGATCGGACGACAACTCGGCTTTACGCTTCCACTCGTAAAACGCATACACCAAGCCCATCCCGATCGCGTTGCCCAGCCCGAAAGTCATCTCGCCGATCGCGTTCAGCGTCGAGATCGTCCACTGCGCCATCTGGTTGAGCGTCGTGTGTCCGCACTTAATATGTCCCAGCTCGTGGGCAATAACCACTCGCAGCTCGTCTTCGTTCATCAAGTCCAGCAGGCCGGAGTGCAAAACGATCGTCGGCTGCTCTTCCCCGAGGGCGTAGGCGTTAACCTGGGCGTTCTGCGCCACGAACAGCGCGGGCGTCGGGCTAACGTCCAGGTCGCGGACGCACTCGCGAAAGATTTGATAGACCGTCGAATACTGCCGGGGGCCGACCTCGATATGGTTACCGAGATTGTAGATATACTGCGGGCGCTCGTAGACGAACTCGACGAACTTGCGCGCGAGCATATCGAAACCGGGAACGCTGCGGAGGGCGCTCTCGGCCTCGCGATCGAGGGGATGGCGGAAAGCTTCGCTGGAAATTCCGGGATAGGACGGCATGGCTGAGTCGCTCGATAGTCGCTAGGGTCGGCTGGCACCATTTTAAGAAGGGGCAGCGGCGATCGCGAGGCGCAAAGACCGTAATCGCCGCTGGCTGGGCTGGCTAATACCAAATTTCTAAACTGGAGCTACAGATTGGCTGAGCAAGGGCTGGACGAAGTTGAGGCTTCATACTCACGAGCAACTTTCATCTGTAGCTAGACTTTTCCGTTTTGGTATAAAATACAGGCAAGAAATGGTGGCCGATTCCACTCCTGACCCTATGACCCAGTCAATCGCCACGGTTACGCTCGCTGAATTCCTGGCGCGATCGGATATCGAGTCGTCTCCAGCCTGGGAATTGATTCGAGGACGTGCAGTTCAGAAGCCGATGCCGACTTTGTTTCACTCGCGGTTGCAGCGCAACTTGATGAATTACATCAACGATCGCGCGAAAGGCTTCGAGGCGATTCAGGAATTACGTTGCGTCGTGCCGCCGCAGTCGCCCGTGCCGGATATCTCTGTCATTGCCGAAGATCGTTTCTCCGATGACTATGGCGCGTTCGAGGGTGCGCCGGATTGGCTTATCGAGATTTTGTCACCCGGTCAGGGGACGCTGGAGCTACAGAACAATTTGAAAAATAAAACCCTACACTGCTTGGGAGCCGAGACCCGCTTGGCGTGGCTGATTGACGGCGATCGGCAGCAGATTTGGGTGTGGGCGGCGGATGGTTTGCCGATCGTCTATTCCGGTACGGACGCCCTGCCCGACCTCGGCATGGGGCTGGGGCTGACGGTCGATCGGGTTGCGGCGCTGGCGCGTCAGCGATCGTAGCCCACCTGCTACACGTCTCATCCATAGGGCAGCAGCATCGCAGGCACACCCATACCAATCAGTTCCTTTGTCTGCGACATTCAGGTTGCCAAACCGGCGCGTTATTGCCGCCGGTGGGAACAGCGATCGCCATCAGCCAGCTCGTTCTCATCGAACCGGGGCAGATCTTTAGCGGTCATCTGGGACATAGCGATCGCCGGTGAAGTTAAATGCTCGGCAATGATAGCGAAGCCATAGGCCGCGGGTGGCTCGACCCTATCACGTATTATCATTAGGTCAGTCAGTCGATCTTCTGCCATACGCCACTAAATTCTTACTGGAAATGCATAAGAAAAAAGTAAAGAAAAAGATCGCAGGTATTTACAGACTGTTTTTTCTAGCGATAACGCTAATTAGCATTATCAGCTTGTTAGTATTCTTGGCTGGAGAAAGACAAGTCCTAGAAGATAACGAATCAGGGTAAACGCATCTAAAAAGGGGGCGAGATTGGTGTAGGTTAGGGGGCTATTC
>CALCCD010000038.1 GCA_937899645.1 uncultured cyanobacterium
ACTGGTGGCCTACACATCGCTCTAACGCTCTTCACTAAGTCGGATTTGGTATCAGACGCTTCCGATTGGGCGACGAACCAATTGAGGATACAACTGCCAAGGCCTTGCCGTTGATGGGCGGGGTGTAGCGCGATGGCATTGATAAAGATCGATTGCTGTGATGACGTCCAGCACCACCAGCCGATCGGTCGGTCACACTCGCAGAGTACGCGACGATTTGCGGGCACACTAAAGTTCTTTGCGAAGTTCTGCTGTTGCCAAACGTCCTCCCAGTCCCAGATGCGATCGACATAATCAGACATTGCAGCCTTGTGAATCGCGAAGAGCGCGTCGACATCTCCCATCGTGGCGTCTCGGAACTGGTAAGGCTTTGGCAATTGCACGATAGCAACTCTCCGGTCTACAACTTGGCCTCGATCGAGTTAATGAAAGGTTCGGGGTTCTCCAGCTTGTCTAGAATTGCTGGACTCGGTAAACAATCACCATCCACAAATTTCATCAACTCAGGGAGAGCCTCACAAAACAGTAGGTCGAGTGCGAGCCTATCTTTCCCGTAAAGCCCACGGTGGATAATATTGGCAGAAAATATCAAAATATCTCCTTTATTCAGCGGAAGAGCCAGACCCGTCGAAAGATCGTGATATTTTTTCTTACCCGATCGCTCTAGCCGAACATCGAGTTCCTCCTTTGAGTCCCAGCGTTTGTGCGTGCCGGGAATCAGCTCTATACCGGGCTCGTCGGCGAGCGGTATTCGTACATGTACAACCTCTGGCCCCGCTAAAGCCTGCTGCTGTTGCGCCAGAGAGAGATGATACTGCGGATCTCTGTGCCAGTAATTCTTTTGCTGAGAGTCAACGGGATTGAAGAATAACTGAGTATTCATAAATGCAGGCTTCTCAAAAGGCAGCCTGGATAAAATATCAGCTATCTTCTTTGATGTAATAAATTGAAATAGTGAAATTCTATCTGCCTCGCAAAGGTATTTCGCTCCAGTTAGAAATGCAGAATTCACTCTCCCTGAAGATATTGCTTGAGGATTTGCTCGCCTCCAAGACGAATGAAAATTCCAAACAACTGAAGTGACGGCCTCTAGCTCTTTTGCCGTGAAGAAATTGCGAGTCCGAATAAATCCCTGCGTTTGATATCGATCCAAATTTATTCCTCGATCGCGACAAATCGATCGCGCTCATGCCCCAAAAGTCACCATAGGCCAGCGATCGCCATCAGACTGCGAAGTCGCTCGCCAAGCCGACGATCGCCGATAGCCTTTATGGCATCTATGACATTCGGTTCGCTCGTTCGACGATCGCCAGCTGCTCCAGGGCCATGCCTTGCTTTCGCAAAATATCCACAATCAAATCGGTTTTACCATCGATATAACGGTCAATGTCGTTGGGGAATTGGCGGGCTAGCTGTTTCTTAAGATTGCCATATTCCCGGACTGCTTGAGGGTGGGCGCGCAGGTAGTCTCGCACGGCTAAATGGTTCGCTAAGGCCGGACTGCCTTGGGGGCAAACGTAAAGATGGTGGTCGGGCAGTCCGTCAGGAGTTTTAAACGCCTCTCGTCCTGCAATCCCTAAATTTCCCCGATGAACGTAGCCCAATGCAGACAACTGCTCGATCGCGATGGGAATCTCTCGTTCGGACGGAACGATCGCACTCAGGTCGACGATCGGCTTGGCCGCCAAGCCCGGCACGCTGGTACTGCCGACGTGCTCGATCGCGAGAGCGACATCACGAATAACTGGCCACAAGCGAGCGTGCAACTGCTGAAAAATTGTAGGCCAGTTGGGATCGTAATCGACAACAATAATGGGGCGCATAAATACCTAGGTTTCAAGAGGCAGATGCACGGCGAAATATTGCTCGATATCACGCTTGCCAGGTCTTATTTTGAGCGTTCGTCGAGATCTTTTCTGCGATCGCTTTTGCCCGTCGTTCGTGAGTCATCGCGCTTTTAGCCGCTCGTATATGTTCTTCGGCTTCCCTCCGGGCTCTCTCAGTCAGAAACTCCCACAGAGCGAGAATATCTTTATTCTCTGGAAAGATATTCTCCCCCAACCCGCGATCGCCTCGTCAATAAACTGCTCGGCTTCAGCGACCCGAGTCAAGGGACGCCACACCATATACTTCGACACTGCCGGGTCTTGGCCATAGGTGTCGAAGATCGTGCCTGCGTCTGCTGGAGCGGGTTTGCGGAGCAGAAGTCGAGCCGTTTGGATCGTTTGGGGGAGCATGTTCGATCGATTCCAGATATGCTCGCGAGTGGTGATTCACTGAATCAAAATATCATCGATATTGATCCGCACACTGTAGATCGACTGCCTAGATCGAGACCGCGATCTCGTCCGTTCGCTGACTCGATGCCGTTAATGCCGAACAGGGTGTCGATATTGAGTTGGGAGCGCCGGTTCTTGCAACAGCAAAAGGCTGCGGCACTGCTTGGGAAGAACTGTCCGCGATGTCGGCAGTGTCGAGATTCCCGAGACGCCCACCAACGTAGCTAAATCTCAGGCTAAAGCCCAAAATCCATACTCACAGAGAAGTTCAAGCGCGTTTGTTCGACTATGCGCTGCGCCAGATATCGCAAATTATTTGTCTTCGAGAGTGCTCGACCGAGTCTTTGAGATACCAGGGCAAACGCATACTCCCGACTTTCCATGTCAAAGGCAGTCAGTCGAAGGCTGAGCGGAGTCGTTCGCGAAGCGTCGGCCTCGCCGATAGCCTGGGTACTTTCGTGAAAAGTGACCGCACTATCTGCTTCGCAGAGGCTACGCCAACGACTACGCTCAGTACTCGAAGTATCGCTTTAGAGTCATCGAAATTTAGTATGCGTTTGCCCTGTTTTTGTCCCCAGTGAGATTTGTCGCCGTACAGAATTACGTTAGAGTGGACTGATTTGATTGCTCGTCAGTCAAAATTCAGAAGTCATGAAGTGCCCGAACCCAGCTCTATGTTGTCTATCCCAACCCGAAAAACTGTCAGATTATTATGGGTCGCGACGATTACGATTAATCTGCTTGGGTTATTGCGTGCAATTTTTAAATATGCTTTAGACTTTGAGTATGGGTATGAACTTCTAGATATATTCGATCTAAACGAAGAAAAAAATATTCCCGCTTGGTACTCTGCCTCGATCCTATTGCTTTGTGGCGTAATTCTTTATTTTATTAGCCTAAATAAACAACAGTCCCGAGACAAGTATTGTCGTCACTGGCTGTGGCTGGGGTTTATTTTCTTCTATCTCTCTATGGATGAGGCAATTAGTATCCACGAGGATATTAAACTGCATTTCTTTGGCAAGGAACATATCTTTTATGATGATTCCTGGGTTCTTGTCTATGGAATTTTGGTGGCAATATTTGTATTTAGCTATCGGCGTTTTTTGCGACATTTGCCAGTGGCAACAAGAAGGATGTTTATCGTGTCGGGCTGCATTTATGTCTCTGGCACGATAGGAATGGAAGTCGTCGGTTCGTTTACTCAAGAGTTTTACGGTAAGGGCAGTATCGTTCACGCGATGGCGACGACTATTGAAGAATGTTTAGAAATGGTTGGCATCGTAGTTTTCTTCAATACTTTGCTGTCTTACGCTTCTATTCCTGACTCTTTAGTCTCCAAAGGGGAATGATTCCAGGAAAATATCAGAACCGCACGCGGGCTTCAGTTCTAAGCCGCTTTATGTGAACTGAGTGCCCGCGAGAACGGTAGTGGGCTAGAACGTCACTGAGAACGAACCCCGCACGGTAAACGGATCGCCGGGATAGATGCCCCGGAAGCGTCCGCCCTGCGCTGACTCGATGTAGTCGATATCGAACAGGTTGTCGATATTGAGCTGGAAGTTCCAGTTGTCACGGCGGTAGAAGGCCGCAGCGCTAGTGAGTAAGTAGCTATCAGCCTTGTAGGTGTTCGCTGGGTCTCCGATGCGCTCGCCGACGTAATTAAGCCCGAGCCCGAAGCCCAGACCTTCTAGATCGCCCGACTGGATGCGGTAGGTCGTCCAGAGGCTGGCCATATGTTCCGGGATACCGGCGATTTGGTTGCCTTCCTCGAAGGTGTTGTCTTCGGTGATTTCGGCGTCGAGGTAGGTGTAGGAGGCGATGATGTTCCAGCCCGGTAGGATCTCGCCGTTGATGTCGAACTCAATACCGCGACTTTGCTGTTCGCCTGTAGCGATCGAGGCTTGGAGTAACGGATCGTTGGGGTCGGCGGTGGCGACGTTCTGGCGGGTGATGTCAAAGTACGACAGCGTGGCCGCGAGGCGATCGGGAATAATATCGGCCTTAACGCCTATCTCGAAGCCCTCGCCTGTCTCCGATTCGAGGAAATCGCCGTTGATGTCGGTCGCAGAGCTGGGATTAAACGATTGGGCGTAGCTGCCGTAGAGCGAGATGGTGTCGGTGGGCTGGTAGACGATACCGACACGTGGCGTCACGGCGTCGTCGTACTGCTCGGACTCGCTTTCGTCGAGAATAGAGCCATCGGAGGTAAACCGAGTTGTGCTGGTCGATTCAGCGTCAACGGCGTCGTAGCGCAGTCCGGCCAGCACGATGAGATCGTCTGTCAGATACATCTGATTCTGCAGATAGACCCCGATGCGATCGGCACGCTCGTCGTTAATAAGTCGGTTCGGCGCATCATCGAGGCTCGGCTTGGTGAAGCTAAAGTCCGGATCGAAGACATTAATGGTGCTGAAGAATTGTGGGCCGACTCGTGGATCGAAGGCACCGCGACCGCCACCGAGGTCTTCTTCGCGGGAGAGATCGACGCCAAACAGCAGGTTGTGTTCGATCGAGCCGGTGTCAAAACTCCCTCGGATGTTGGTGTACAAGCTGTAGTTATCGCGCTCGTTCTCCTGGGATGCCAAGATTCGGGTCAGATTGCCGGTCGACTCGTCAAATGCTAGAGGAACGCCGACGAGGTCGTAGATATAGTTGTCGGAGACATACTGAAACTCGTTGCGTATCGTCCAGTCTTCACTGAGGTCGTGCTCGAAGGTATAGCCGAGGCTCAGATAGTCCTTCTCCAGTGCGTCGTCGGGGTTGCTGACATAGACGCGATCTAAAGGAATATCGATGATGCGGTTACCAAAGGCCAAGAGTCCGAAGTCCGATGGGTTGTCTTCGCGTACGTACTCCGCACCGAAAGTGAGGCGAGTGCGATCGTTGATGTCCCAGGCAATGGTGGGCGCGATAAAGCCGCGATCGAAGTCATCATCGAAATCTCGGAACGTGCCCTCGTGGCGGTAGAGCATATTAAGCCGATAACGCACGCTCGCGTCTTCGGTTAGAGGGCCAGAAATATCGATACTGGGACTGTAAAGCTCATAGCTTCCGGCCTGGAGCTGGATGTTGTAGTAGGGCTCGAATGTGGGCTGTTCGGTGACGAGGTTAATCACACCACCGGGGTCAGCCTGACCGTAAAGCACCGAAGCGGGGCCTTTGAGTACCTCGATGCGCTCGAGGTTGGCCACCTCTGGCGAAACCGCGTTACCACCGCCGTTGTAGACCCGGAAGCCGTTGCGCAACACCGGCGAGCCGAAGGTACCAAAGCCGCGAATCGAAAACTGCGTGCCGCGTCCGTCGTCGTTGCCCTGGTAGGTAACGCCCGAGACGTTATCGAGCACGTCTTCGATGCCGATCGCCTGCTCGTCTTCGATTAGCTGACGGGGAATCACCTGAATCGACTGGGGAACATCGCTCAGCGGGCTATCGGTACGGGTTGCGGTGGTGGCGTTGGGGACGATGTAGTCGTTTTCGTTTTCGCCCGTGATGCCGATTTGGATCGCGTCGTCATCGCCGTCTGCCCGTGCGATACCCGGTGTGATTCCCAGCGTTAAACCAGCGGCATCGCTGCCGATCGTCACTTCCGGCGCGGCGTTGCTGCCCGTGATCGAGATGCGGACGACACCGCCATCGAGTTCGCTGGCCTGCACCAGGACGATGTCATCCGCCGGGTTGAATTCGAGCACCTCGCCGCCAGCGAGAGACGCGCCGGAAATCTCCAGAATAAAGGCGTTTCCGGAGGTGCTGGTGACGGGTGCGGTTAGCCCGCCGCCTGCGGTTTCGACCCGCACCTGCAGGTTCGCGCCGTCGGTGTCGAACTCAATGGCGGTAATTTCCACCGGTGTTGCCTGCGCCACCGTTTCGGCGGTGCTCTCAGTAAATGGCGCGAGCATCTCGGAGATCTCCGCCAGCTCGATTGCGTCCTGGGCTGATGCCGCGCTCGCGCACTGCAACACCAATAGCGGCGCGAGTGCCGCCCGCCCACCAACCAAGAGCCACCGCCCGAATCGATTCTGCTCACAAGGACGTTGCCCGACTCGATCGCGATTGAAATTACTCGCCATAGCGCTCCACTAGCCTCACGTGACTTCTCAAACGCCGCAGGCTCGCGGCTTTGATTGAGAAAAATTGTTAAGAAGTAGGCTATGGGAGTTCGCCAACGCGAACTAGAGATTTTGGGCGCTTAACGCATTTTTCCCGGATCGCGTCACTGTTCGTGCGCTGCCTGCGGCAAGTGTATGGCCTTGACTGTCACTAGGAGATCGCAATCGCGCACTCTAATTCTCTCCGCTCCTGCGATCGAGATTCTGTTGAGTCCCCGATCGCTCTCGACCCGGACGCACCCAGGCAATATCGCGCTCGGAGTCGCGCGTCATTTGGGCGTCGCGCTCTGCATCGCTGGTGAAGCCGCCTCGGGTTGGGAAGCCCGCGCTATTGTTCCTCGGCCGATCGAACATGTGATAGACCACAACCGCTTCAGTTTTGCCGGATAGATAGACCTGCGCCATTGTGTCTGAACCACGCGCATCGCCGACGACGAATGCATCGCCATTGGCCAACGCCCGATCGATTGTCGATCGGTAGTGTGTCTCAAACTCCTCAGGCGTTAGGGAGAGATGGCCGCTGATGAAATGCACGATCTGTTCTGCCATTGTTCGCCAACTTCTCTTTCGCTACATCAAAATCAAAACCAGCGTGCCGCCCAGGATAAGCAGCGTCCCGACGACCACGGACAGCGTCAGCGGCTCGCCGAGGAACGCGACCGACAGCACCAGCACTAGGATCGCGCTCGACTTGTCGAGCGGAGCGACCAGCGAAGCGGGGCCGAGCTGTAGCGCCCGGAAATAGCACAGCCACGACAGCCCCGTGGCAATTCCCGACAGCACCAGAAACGTCCAGGTTTTGGTAGAGAGCGTCCAGAGCTGGGCGAGCTGGCCGTCGCGCGCGGCGATCGCCCAAGCGATCGCGAGGATAACCACCGTCCGAATCGCGGTGGCGAGATTCGAGCTGACCCCGGCGATGCCGACCTTGGCAAAAATTGCGGTCAAGGCTGCAAACAGTGCCGACAGCAGCGCAAAGACCCACCACAAGTTTTCAGACTCTTCGAGGCTCATACAAATTCAAAGGCTGGCGCGACTCAGGCGGAGATTCGTCAGGAGCAGAGCGGCCCGAGTTGTTGAGACGAAACCTGTGACTCGACAACTCGGAACAAATCTATCATCCATGACGCGGACTCACGAACCAGCCTGCCTGCAATCAACCCGTGTTGCGCATGCCCGCCGCAATCCCGTTCAGCGTCAGCATCGCGCCGCGCAGCAGCTCGCCTTTGCTGTAGCGCGACTGAATCACGCCGGGAGTGGTGTTCGTGCTGTGGCGGCGCAGGCGCTTGAGCAGCGCCACTTGCAGCAGGCCCAGAGGCACGATCGTCGAGTTGCGCAGCTCCACCGATCGCTGCAACGCGACGTCGCCGTCGAGCAGGCGCATGTGGCCGGACACCTGCGACACCAGCTTGCAAGTGCGGCGATACTCCTCAGAAATTTGCTCGAATAGGGCCTGGAAGCGAGCGAGATCTTCTGGGTTGGCCAGCTCGCGCATATAGTGCTCGGCGATTTGCAGATCGACCTTCGCCAGCGTCATCTCCACCTTGGAAATCACCATTTTGAAAAACGGCCACTTTAAGTAGAAGTAGCGCATCAGTTGCAGGTGGTCTTCCGGCTTCTCGTCGAGGAAGCCCTGAATTGCCGAGCCGACGCCGTACCAGGCGGGCAACAGGAAGCGGCTTTGCGTCCAGCTGAACACCCAGGGGATTGCTCGCAGGCTGTCGATATCGCGCGTGCCTTTTTTGCGGCGCGCCGGGCGCGACGAGATCTGGAGCTGGCCGATCTCGGCGACGGGCGTGATTTGCAAGAAGAAGTCGATGAAGTCCGGCTGCTCGTAGATCAAGGCGCGATAGTGCGATCGCGACTTCATCGCCAGCTCTTCCATAACTTCGTTCCAGGGGTCGATCGTATCGAAGCGCGTGCCGAGCAGGCTGGACTGGATCACCGCTGAGGAGACTGTTTCCAGGTGGTAGATCGCCAGATCGGGCAGGCTGTACTTCGACGCTAGCACTTCGCCCTGCTCGGTGATTTTGATGCGCCCGTCGATCGTGTCGCCCGGCTGCGCCAGGATCGCCTCGTAAGCAGGGCCACCGCCACGACCGACCGAGCCGCCTCGACCGTGGAAGATGCGCAGCTTGACGCCAAAGGGATCGGCCACTTTTTGCAGCGCTTTCTGGGCTTTGTGAATTTCCCAGTTGCTGCTCAAGAAGCCCGAATCCTTGTTGCTGTCCGAGTAGCCCAGCATGATTTCCTGGAGCGCCACATCAGTCAGCTCGCGCAGATGGCCACCGTCGAGCATCGATCGATACAGCGGCAAATCGAACAGATCCTGCATCACGCCAGGGGCGCGCTTCAAGTCTTCGACCGTCTCGAACAGGGGCACGACGCGCAGCGTTCCGGTTCCGGTGGCCGGGTCGTAGAGTCCGGCTTCTTTGGCCAGCAGCAGCACCTCCAGCAGGTCGCTGGCCTCCTGGCTCATGCTGATGATGTAGGTCTGGCACAGCTCGACGCCGAACTCCTGCTGGAGCAGGCGGACGATGCGGAAGGTTTCGATCGTCTCGCGCGCCACGTCCGAGAACGGCATCTCGGTGGGGATGAGCGGGCGGCGGGTTTTGAGTTCGCCGGTCAGCCACTCGACGCGCTCCGCCTCGTCCATATCGTTGTAGGGCTTCGGCAACACCTGTAAGTAGTCGGCAATCTCGGAAATCGTGTCCGAGTGGCGCGACGACTCTTGGCGAATATCCAAGTGCGCCAGGTTGAAGCCGAAGATCTCGACTTGGCAGATCAGCGTTTCCAATTCGCTACAGGTCAGGCCGGTTGCGGCCAGGTTGCGCTGGATCAGTGTCAGCTCGCTAAAGAACTCCTGCACGGAGCTGTAGATCGGGATGCTCTGGCGATCGGGGACGTGCTGCTTCCAGTCGTCGGCGTTAAACAGCGCGCGGTTGCGATCGCGGGTATTCTCCAGGCGCTTTTTAACGTAGGCCAGCTTAAGGCGATAGGGCTCTTGGCGATAGCGGATTGCCAGCTCGTCGTAGACCTCGCTCATGACGAGACGGTCTTGCTCGACGGACTCGAGCAGCTCGGGCAGCACCTCGCTCCAGTGCAGCGACAGGCTCAGCGACTCGGTGAGGTTGTCGACGGCGGCGATGTACTTCTCGAGTACCAAATCGCGCTGGTAGCAGGCGGTGCGCCAGGTGACTTGGGGTGTGACCGACGGGTTGCCGTCGCGATCGGAGCCAACCCAAGACCCGAAGCTACAGAAATTGAAGCTGGGCGGGTGCAGGTCGGGGAATTCGGCCTTGAGGTTGCGGTTGAGGCGCTGGTAAAGCTTTGGCAGCGCGTCGAACAGCACCTCTTTGAAGTAGTGCAGCGCGTACTCGACTTCGTCGATCACCTTCGGCTTGAATTGGTGCAGCTCGTCGGTGCGCCACCAGAGGCGAATTTCTTCGGTGAGCTGCTCGATCGCCATATCCGACTCGAGCGACGACTGCTTGCTCAGGGCGGACATGCTGTCTTCGATGCGATCGAGCTGACGCAGGATCTTGGCGATGCTGCGCTGCTTGGCGCGGATCGTCCGACGCACGATCTCGGTGGGGTGCGCCGTAAAGACGAGGCGAATATCGAGGTGATCGAGCAGGTCTTGGATCAAACGCGGCGGCACGTTCAGGGTCTTCAGCGTCGGGAAGAGCGAGCCGAAGGTCGTCTGGACGGGGCGCGCGTCGGCGGTGGTCTGCTCGTCATCGGGAGCCGGTGCCCCTTCCGCATCGGCCTCGACGGGCGAGATCGAGTCTTCCGTGAACTTCAGACGGGCGTGGACGCTGGCCGTGCGCTGGTCTTGCTGCTCGTAGTGTTGCTCGACGATATTGATCAGCTGGAAGTAGAGCGCGAAGGCGCGCGCGGCCTGAATCGCTTCGTTGAGTTCGAGTCTTTCGATCGTCTCGATCGCCGGAGACTGGCGTAGGTCGGCGGCCTGTCCGCTCGTAGTTTCGCTGGCGTGAAGCTGTTTGAGCAAGTCGACGAGCTGCTGGCCGCATTCCTGGCGGAGTACCGACTCCCACAGTTCTTCGACGAGCTTGATACGGTAGCGCAACCGCAGTTCAGAGGAGGAAGCTTCGGCAGGGACAAGCGTCCGTTCGGTGGTCTCTAGTCGTGGACTCATTGTGCGTCTCGAGGTGAAGTTAGGCGGAGGAGTGATGGTTCGGTTGACAGGTGGAAGCTGGGTCGAATGGAGTCGAACGAAGCGAAAAAAATGGCGCACCGAAGGTTAGCTTGCCGCTGGCAGCACTGCGCTCGCAGGCATGACAACAAGACCTCGAAAGGCGATCGCTGCCGAGGTCAGAACGCAAACGGGCATCGCGGGGTACGACGCTCGGAGTGGCTCGTCCATACTGGCGGCGAGGTGAGGCGCAACTCTGTAGCTGGCTTTACCGTTTAATCTCCCGTCTGGGGCACTGCGGGCCTCGGGGCTTCAATATCTAGGGTTCGTTAGCGTCCGACGCGGACGGTTGTAGGTCGCTGTCTCGAGTCGTGGCGTCGAGTAAGGGCAGACGATCGCCCCGCAAGGTCTCTTCGCTGGCATCTCCCAGCATACGGACGGCGCGCTCGATCGCCCGACCGCACCACAACCCGGTAAGCACCGAGCCTGCCGAGATGCCCAGCAATACGCGATTCGGAGTCAGGGACATAGGCGTAACGTAAAAGAAAACGGTGGAGCGGACGGGCGTCTGGCCGCTGGGAAACGCGGCAGTCTCGACACTTTGGTTATCGTACGCACGAACCAATATAGCGGTCTGGTTGACGATGCCAAAGCAATGATGTCAAAGCATTGCGCGGGTGGTCTCAAACTTGCCGCGAACTTGCCCCGAAGTCATCCCGACGTCGCCTCAACCTGCTTGGCAGGATTGCACGAACACGCACGAAGAAGCTACATGCTGAAAGGCGATCGCGGCGAGACCGCAACGCGGGTTGGGGGGATTGGGCCGGGACTTTTGGCGAGACTCGTGTAGAGATCGCATAGAACTTCGGTAGGACTTCGATGGAACTTTTGCGGAACTTTAGAGCGCGGCATCGCGCGGAAGCCTGACACGATGCCGGGATGCAGCTTAAAATTGACGCAACTTTTGGAACTTCTCGGCAAGCAGGACGGTTAATTGGTGGTGGTGAATTTGTGGTGAATGCAGAGCGTCTCTTGAATCGCGAATCCGATCTGGCCTACGACTTGCAGGATTGGGCCGCCCAGACGGTCGCCGATCCCGGCATTCGCGCGATCGCACGGCAACGCGACCGCACTCTCTGCGTTTGGTGCGAAGGTTCGCCCTGTCCGGACGCAGCGCGGATGACGGCGGCATTCTCCGAAGCGATTTACCAACGAAGTCACGCCCTGCCCGCCAGCGCGGCGGACGTTTCGCGCCTCGTGCTCTACGGTCGCAGCGGTCTCTCGCCCGACGGCGACCCGGATTCGGGCACGCCGCCGGAGTGGACGGTGCGCCTCGAAATTCAGCCCCATCAGATCCGCCCGACCCAAGTGCCTGCTGCCCCGCCCCGCGATCTGGTTGAAGCGATCGAAACGCGGCTGGCGGCCCTCGGTCAGTCCGTCGATCGCCTGAATATTTCGATTCGCGACCTGGAGCCCGAACGCGGCGAAGCCACCGACCGGCGGCTGTGGATCCTTTGCGAAGCCGACTACACGCCCGATGCCGCCCAGCTCGCCCGTCCGATCGCCACCGAGCTGCGCGATCTCAACCTCGAAGGCTTCCGCGATGCCGTCCTAATCGCCCAAGTCAGCGGCGAAACCGAGCCGGAGTGGATGCTGCGCATCGACCTGACGCCGCCGGAGCAGACGATCCGACGCTGGGCTCAGTGGGGCGATGTCGCCGCGATCGCCTATCGCCTCGAGCGTCAGCTTGTTCCCATCGGCCTTCAAGTTTCGGCGATGCTGCGCGATTCGACGCTGCACGTGGTCTGCAGCCCCCAATCCGAAGGCGCGATCGACCCGGCCAGCTTCCCAGCTCGCGAAGACGTCGTCGCCCACCTCGAGTCTGCCCTGGCCGATCTGTCGCCGCGCGGCATTCTCGGTGCAACGGTCTACGGCGTCGAGATCCCCTACGAAGCGACATTTCCCACTCCGAGCGCGCCCCAGTGGGTGACCTGGCTCGATCTGCCCGCCAAGCAATATCCCAGCCTAGAGATCTCGGCACTGGAGCTGGCGCGGGCAGGCAACCTAGAGGCGATCGCCTTTTCGCTCGATCGACTGCTCAACCCCAACCTGCGCGACAAGCTCGCCACCGGCGGCCAACACGTCGATCTGCGCCGCCAACACGACCTGCTTTACGTCGCGGTTGAAGCGCCGATGACCCCCGACAGCGATCGCACCCACGCGATCGTCTCGAAGTTCTTCGAGCAAATCGAAACCCGCGACTTTAGCGGCGTACGGCTCTACGGACGGCGTAGCGGTCAGCGCCAGCCCGATTGGGATCGCAGCATCGAGCTAGCTCCCAGTCTCGCGCCCGAGCCGGAAGCTCCCGACGCCAGCATCGTGGACGAGAGCGCCGACGCCGTCGAACCGACTTCGCGCTTCACCACGCCGTTCGTCACCACTCGCCCCGTCCGCCCGAGTCCGCTCGCCGGTTTGCGTCGGCTGTTTTGCTCCACGGGGCTGTTTGCCGATCGTCCCAGTACGCCCAGCTTCGAGCCCGCGCGCCGTCCAGCTGCCAACTTCAGCACGGCGCTAGTGTGGGGCGCAGTCGGCGCGGTCTTGACCGTCCAGGCCGACTGGATCGCCAGCGAAATCCTCGGACGGCAGGCCGCCCGCGAGGCGATCGCCCGTGGCGACATTGCCGCCGAAATCGACCCTAACGCGCCCGACCTCAACCTGACCTTGAGCGAGCGCCGCGCCTTGGAAACCGAGCTTCAGGTGCAGGCCGAAAACGACAACGCGCCGCTGCCCCAACTCGACGCCGCCAGCGACGAAGCAGGCGCGTTCGACAGTCGCCAATTTATCGATCGCACCGCCAACCGACCGCTGAGCGCCGCCGACCTGACCCCCGCCGATCGCCTCGACAGCAACGCGATCGAAACCGAATTTCCGACGCTCAACAGCGAGCAAATGGATCGCCAGATCGCGCTCTACGCCCAGTACATTGCCGACTACGGCGTGCCCGACGTGCTGATCGTCGGCAGCTCGCGGGCGCTGCGCGGCATCGATCCCGGCGCGCTCGAAGCAGCACTCGCCGAGGTCGGCTACCGCGACCTGCGCGCCTTCAACCTCGGGATCAACGGCGCGACTGCCCAGGTGGTCGAGATGCTGCTGACCCAGGTGCTGGCCGCCGACCAACTGCCGCCCCTGATCGTTTGGGCCGACGGCGCGCGCGCCCTCAACAGCGGTCGCGAGGATCGCACCTTCGAGGCGATCGCCAGTTCTCCAGGCTACGCGCAGATCCGCGACGGTTTCCGCCCGATCGAAAGCGATGCGATCGCTGCCACCGACGCCGTCGATCGCCCCTCGTTCTTCGAGGCGTTCCACCAGCGCTACCGCGACCTGGACGACAGACTGACGCGCGGCTTTGCCGACCACTCCGCCACCTACGCCCAGCGCGATCGCCTCCAGGAAAACCTGCGCGACGCAGCAGTTTCAGTCCTGACCCCAGACGCCGATCGGCCCGCCAGCGTTGCCGACGCCTCCACCAATAGCAGCCGCGAGCTGGGCAACGCCGCCCTCTACAGCAACGGCTTCCTGGCCTTCGCCGATCGCTTCACCCCTGCCACCTACTACGAAAACTTCACCCGTGTCGCGGGCAGCTACGACTCCGACTATCGCTCGTTCCAGCTCCGGGGCATCCAGTCGATTTCGCTAACCAATATCGCCGACACCCTGCGATCGCGCCAGATCGAGCTGGTCTTCGTCAATCTGCCGCTCACCCAGGCGTACCTCGACGACACGCGCCGCAACTACGAGCGCCAGTTCAGCAGCTACATGCTGCAAATGTCAAAGACCCTCGACTTCGCCTTCCGCGACTTCGCCAAGCTCTGGCCGGAGGAAAACGAACTCTTCTCTGACCCGAGCCACCTAAACCGCTACGGTGCGCAGGTCATTGCCGAGCGTCTGGCCCAGAGCCCGATGATTCCCTGGGAAATTTTGACCGATGACGGGTCAATGCCGTCCACCCAGTCGCAGCGCTAACGGCTTCTAGCCCTCGACCCCAATGTTAGGCCGCACCTATGATCGCTCTGCTGCTGGCAGCTCCGCCTCGTCTGTGGGCGGAGCCTCGCTCTCGCCAGTGAGGCACAGCGGAATAACGATTTCAAACTCCGTGCCGTATCCCGACTCCGAACGACACACCAAGCGGCCCCGGTGTTTCTCAGTGACGATGTGGTGCGAAATTGATAGTCCCAAACCCGTCCCTTTTCCGATCGGCTTTGTGGTGAAGAAGGGATCGAAAATTTTCTCTCTCACCTCTGCGGGAATTCCAGATCCATTGTCTCGCACTCGAATTATGGCCTGGTCTGCAATGACAGCCGTGTAGATCTCGACTTTGAGCATCCCGTCCTCAATGCGGGCAGTAGCGCTCTCCAAAGCGTCGATTGCATTGCCAATTAGATTGACAAACACCTGGTTAAGCTGGCTGGGGTAGCACTCGACCAGCGGTAGTTCACCATACTTTTTAACAATGCGAATCTCTGGCCGGTCGCTAGTGGCTTTCAGTCGATGACGCAAAATCACAAGAGTACTGTCGATACCTTCATGCAGGTTTACCGCCTTGATTGCAGATTCATCGAGTCGGGAAAAATTCCGCAGCGATGACACCAGCTCTCGAATACGATTGGTTCCCATTCGCATCGAGCCGAGCGTCTTTTCAAGGTCTTCTTGGAGGAAGTCGAGTTCGATTTCTTCCGATCGTTCTTGAATCTCTGGGTGGGGTTCGGGATAGTAAACTCGGTAAAGTTGCAGGTACTCCAGCAGTTCTTTAACGTACTCTGAAACGTGGCTTGTATTGCTGTGAATAAAGCCGACGGGATTGTTGATTTCGTGGGCGACGCCTGCCACCATCTGCCCCAGACTCGTCATCTTTTCGTTGTGAACCACTTGGGACTGCGCCTGCTGGAGCTTCCGGGTCGTATCGTCCACGGCCCGCTCTAACCGTGCGAGAAAGCCACTTATCTCTGAGGCCATCGACTGCATCGTTGCTGCGAGCAGGCCGATCTCATCAGTGGAACGAATATCGATATCAGATGGAAAATTCCGTGCGGAGAGCTGCTGGGCGTATTCGGTAAGCTGCACGAGCGGTTGAGTGATTTGACGAATTAGTAAGTAGCTGGCGATCGCGCTTAGGGCAAACAACACGAGAATCAAAGCCAGCTGCTGGACGATCGCCTCCCGGATATGGGCGACAACCTCACTCTTGTCGATGCCCACATGGGCGTGACCGCCAACCCCCAGCAGAATTGGAGACGAGATATCGATAAACTGTCCGACGCCCTCAATTTCCAACTCTCGAACGACGGTTCCGGTCGTCTCGCTGTTGGTAAGTGCCCGAATCTCAGTGGGAATAGTCGGCACGAACGTGTGGGCGATGATGTTGCGGTCGGCGTCGATCGCAAACACGTAAGACACGCCCTCGATCGCCAGAAACTCGTCAATTGCATTCTGTGTTGTTTCTGGCGGACTGCTCTCCAGCAAGAACTGACTGGTATAGACAATGCTAGAGACAATTGCCTTACCCTTACTGAGGCGCTCCGCCATCAGCTTGCGGTAGATATTCCAGGCAGAAAACGCAGATGTGCCCAGCGCCACTAGCCCGAATATGACAATCTGGCCGATCAAGATCTTTCGGAAAAGGGACGGTCGTCTCATTCAGCCCAGGCCTCCCAGTCGTGTAACGGGACGAACCTTCCATTTTCAACGGTCGTGTAGTACACCGTATTGAGTGCCTGCCGGTCGTCGGCATTGAAAGAGATGGGCGTACCGATGCCGAGATCGAAATCTTTTAGACTCTCGGCGGCTTCTACCAATGCTTCACGATGGTACTTTCCGTCCTTTGTTTCAGTATTTTTTAGGATCTCTACCAGCAGTTTCGCGTTCAAAAAACCTTCAAAGCTCGTGTGACTGTACCGAGGTGAGCGATAACCTTCAAACTCAAACCCTTGAGGAGGCTCCGGATTGTAACGATCGATCGCGTTGCGATACTCTCGAACGGCGGGAAGCGAAAGATCCTTATAGCTCGGCACCACCTCGGAACTAACCAAGTTGAAATCATAGTCCCGCCCCGTTTCGCGACTCTCCTGACTAAGGATAGAGAGCAGGTTTGGCGTGTTCACAAAAGAGACGATCGAGATGGGCACATCCCAATCTGCATCGCGTGCGTCGCGAATAAAAGCAGCACTGGCCTTATCGCTTCCAACGACAATCACAGCATCGGGCTCGACTGCGCGGAGCAACTCAACCTGTTCGCTTAGATCTGTATCGTAGTCCGCCCCGCGCCGATATGTCGCCTCCTCGAGGATATCAAGCCCGTACTTTTCTAAACCGCGCTGTACCCCATTCCAGCCGCTGCGGCCATAGGCATCAGCTTGGTAGAAAATCGCAATCTTCTTGCGGTTAGTGGCAACAAACTTATCGACTAATCCCTCCGTTTCGCGATCGTAGGAAGCCCTGAGGTTGAAGACGCGATCGCGATATGGGAACTGCCGCTGGGGCTGTGCGCCGGTATGGGGAAAAAAGAGCTGGATATCGAGATCCCTATAGTGATTGAGCAGGGGCAACATGCGCGTCACCGTCGGCGTTCCCACGTAGTTGAAGAGAAGAAGCGCATCTTCTTCAACCAGGCGAATCGTATTTTGGATCGTCTTGGCGGGATCGTAGCTGTCGTCATAAGTGCGAATTTCGATCCGCTTGCCGTTGACACCACCGCTGCGGTTAACGCTCTCAAAGTAAGCCATCGAGCCCCTGTAGAGTTCGACACTCGGAGTACGAGCCGTGCCTTTGAAGTTCGCAGAGGTGCCAACGACAATCGCATCAGTGGCAGCAGTGGCCACGGCATCACTGAGTTGGCGTGACTCGGCATGTAGTGGAGACGGCGAAACGACCGGAGGCTGTGCTTTCTTCCAGGAGAGAGCGATCGCGCAAAGACTAGCCACAATCGAGAACAGTAAAAATTTATACCGACGGGCGAGGTGTTTTGTAGTCACAAGACTTTAAAATCTTTACTTTTCTATTATATAAAGATCGCAAAAGTTACTTTACTTAGTCTAGAGCGAGACAAGCATGCCTAAGCTTTTTGCAAGAACTCATCCGGCACGCGAACCACGCAAATCTCACCGAAAGAGTTCACATCAACAGGCGGCGATCGGGGAGCCAGCGCCGCGAATCGCACAGCGCCACGAATCGCTCCTACGTGAAAATCGCGAATCATTAGACCTCTTGCATGAATCGAAAAGGTCAGGTTTCGAGCACTGAGCGGAGTCGAAGTGCGGCCACTTTTCGCGATAGCACCCAGGCTTCGACTCCGCTCAGCCTGCGAGACATCCCATTCTGACTGTCCAATTTTTTTTGTGCAAAAGGTCTATTGAATTTTCATTAAGTTCAGGGAGCTTATGCCGATCGCCCAAGGCATCGAAGCCTTATCTCAGGATTCTGTCGCGTCGCCAGAGTTAAAGGCTGCGGTAGCACCAATGCTCGTATGCGCCTTCACGGCGCTCTCTATCCGATCGGCAACTGTCCCGGACACACAGCGTAAAGATACTCGCAGCCCGATCGCAGCGAACCGCGCCGGTAAGCCGCCTCGCTTGGCGCGCCCCAGCCTAGCTGCAGCACGATCTGCAAAAATCGCTGCCCCTCCGACATCCACATATCCGCCCACTCCGCCCGTCGCTCGATCGCAGTCACCGCCTGGCGTTCTAGCGATTCGTAGGTTTTGCCGCCGTTGAGTCCCAGGTATAAATCCATTCCCTCCGTCACTCCCAGCCAAAAGTTGAGTACGGAGAGCTTCGCGTCGTGCAGCACCGGTAAATCGCGATCGAGCGCCACCAGCCGGTCGTGGATGCGAGGAAACTGTAGCGATCGCCCGCCTGCCGTCAGCTCGCACCAAACGATGCCCGACACGTCGCGATCGCGCTGGTAGTTATGGACTTGCTTGCAAAAGTCCTGAAACGCCGCGAACTTTTGCATTGGCGACGGATCGAGCCAGCGATCGACTGCCGCATTGCCGATAAACGGCGAAGCGTTGAGATTGAGGCGATCGCCACGCAAACACGCTTCGCGCTCCGTCGCCAGAATCTCGATTAAATCTTCGGTCGAGTACGCCCCTGGAGTCATGGAAAATCCTGAAAATAAGCGGCGACGGGGAACGATCTAAGGATGAATTTGCCCGAGGATAACTCGCAGGCGATCGTAGTCATCCTTGAGCAGCAACCCCAGCGTGCGCCCCGCCTGTACCAGCCAGTCGCGATCGGCCTTGCGAATGCGGTATACCTCCCGAATCGCCGCCGCCGTCAGCGCTTCAACGGGCGCACCGTTCACGGCCAGCAGCGTCCGCAAAAAGTCGAACCCTTCGCAGAAGCGTGCCACCTCGTCCGGCGCGCAGTAGTACACCGCCTGGTGGATCTGCGGCGGGCGCGGCGGTAGGTACTGATAAACCTCACCGGCATTAAAAGCCGTATTTTCACCGGCGGTAAAGCCGACGATCGCCGCGCGAAACTCCGTTTTCAGCATCGCGAAAATCTGCGGCTGCTCTTCGCGGAGTTTGTCGAGCGACATCCCCAGAGCCTGCGCCCGGTGAACCGAGTCGATCGGTGCGGTCGTCGCGTGATAGACCACGGCGTAAATTTCGTTGCCGGTTTCCTCGTCGCGCGATCGCACCCAGCTCCCAAAGGCGGGCATTGGCGGAAAAGCTAAGTCCTCCGGCTCCAGACACTGCGCCAGAAACTCGGTCGTTGAAGACTCGATCGCCTCGGCAAATTGTGCCGGGTCGCGATCGCCCGTCTCGAACAGTGGCAGTTGTAAGCGCATCGCTCCTCCGCCGGGTTAGTGTTACTACTTCTTACGTCCGGCCTTCGCATCCACGGACTCGATCTCCGTCAGCAGGAAGGTGACGGAGTGATCCCAATTGCCGCCCTCGAATAGCACGGCGGCTTTCCCGTCGGAGACACGCTGCACGAGCCCCTGGAACTGGTAATAGGTATCGTCGGGGTTGGTGACTTTGACAGCGGAACCGGGCAGAATCATGGTGTTTTGGGAGCGTTTTGGGTGGAATGAGCCGCAGGCGAGCGCTGCGGAATTTAAGCTCATGGTAACGCTGGATTGGCTTGCGTGCTGTCGCAGACTCATCACGACGTACCTTTAAAGCCCACGCCGATATCGAGTTCTTTGGTTGCGGTGGGGCGCGGCTGGCGCGATCGACGCTGTACGTCGATTTGGGTGCAGACGATCCCGATAACAATAACCGCACCGCCAATATATTGCGCGGTGGTCGGCGCTTCGCCCAGGAGCAGGAACGCTGCCAGGACTCCGGCGATCGGGGCAAAAGAGCTGGCGAGCGATACCTCCGACGCTACCGACACCTTCAGGCCAGTGAACCAGCAGAGCTGACCGCCGACGATCACCAGCCCGCCATACACCAGCATCCACTGCCAGAGGAACGGCGAAAACACGTCCATAAAGTGTCCGGGCTCGAATAGTATCAGCACGACGACGAAGAAGACCGCAGCGCCGATCATCGTCCGCACGATCGCGAAGATGCCGATCGGTACGTTTTTCAGCGCCGTCCGCGTAAAGATAGTCGAGATAGCGGCAACGATCGCGCCGCTGAGCGCGTAGATTTCACCGCGCCCCACCATCAGTCCACCGGTTGCCGCCATCGCGCTATCGCCAGACGGCAGCAGAACCGTCAGTGCCACGCCGAAAAACGAGATCGCCGACCCGACCAGCGTCAATGCGCCAACTCGATCGCCCAAGAACGCGATCGACAGGATCAGCGCCAGCGGCGGCTCGATGCGCCCGAGCAGCACAACGTTATTGACGGTGGTCAAATCGAGCGCCATAAAGACCAGCGCAGGAGCCAGTGCCCCGGACAGTAGCGCCACGACGAGCAGTGCGCCCCAGTCGAGCTTCGTCAGTTTGGCGAAAGTGGTGCGGTTGAGCTGCGATCGGTAAACGCTCGACAGAACCATCAGGACGACGAGGTTGCCGACGAAGAGGACATTACAGAAGGAAATGGGGTTGCGTCCGTCGATCGGGTTTTCTGCACCGATGTCAGTGAGGATGCGGACGATCGTGTTGGAGGCCGCGAAGATAATGACAGCGGCGAGGAGGTAGGCTCGACCGGGGATGCGATTGCGAAGTGCGGTCAGGTTGGAAAGCACGCAGTTACCTCAATTCGGCGTCTACTCTTATACGAGTGAATGGTAAGCACAGATGAATATTGGTATTCGCCCTGTCCTGACAAAACTTAAGATTCACATCCTCATCAACCCGTTCCATCCAGGCTTGGTATCCCAGGAGGAAAGCCTGCACCAATCGGGCCTGACTCACGTCTGGGCTAACCCCATCATGGGCCGCGATCTCGCACAGCCCTGGCCGCGACCCGTTCCGGCAAACGCCAGCGCTCGCGAAGCGATGTCCAGCACCGATCGCGACCGCTTTAATTCCATACCCGGCATATCAAATCTGTCTGACATCCTCGACGACGGCAGAAACAGCGGTGCTCGTTGCTTCGGGGCAACGGGACAGTGCAGTCGAAACGCTCTAGAACTGGATCGATAGCGACCCGATCGCCGTAAACCCTTCGCCGGGATAGATCTCCTGAAAGCGCGTCCCCGCGACGCTTTCGATGTAGTCAATATCGAAGATATTGCTGAAATTCAGCATCGCCTGCCAGTTGTCCGACTCGTAGCCGATAACGGCATTGGTTAGGAAATAATCATCGACGCTAAAGCTGTTCTCCAGATCGCCAAAGCGATCGCCCACGTAGTTAAACCCAACCCCCAGCAGCAGCCCCTCCAAAGTGCCCGACTGGAACTGGTAGGTCGTCCAAAGGTTCGCGACGCTTTCCGGCGCGCTAAATAGCTCGTTGCCCTGGTTCGGGTCGTCGTCGTCCACCAGCTCGGTATCGAGATAGGCGTAGTTAGCAACGATATTCCACCCCGGCAGAATTTCTCCGATGATGTCCAGCTCGATGCCGCGACTACGCTGCTTGCCGCCCGCCACGAAAAACAGCACATTGTCCGGATCGACGATCGCGACGTTGTCTTTCTCTAGGTCGAACAGCGCTAGGTTGATTAGCAAATTGTCATCCAGCAGCTCCAGCCGCGCCCCCACCTCGAACTGCTCGCCGCGCTCGGCTTCGAGGAAGTTGCCATCTACCGTCGTGCTGTTGTTGGGCGCGAAGGAGCGGCTGTAGCTGGCGTAGAGCGACAGGTCGTCGGATGGCTGATAAACAATGCCCGCGCGGGGCGTCACGTCCGACTCCTCCCGATCGGTTTCCGTCGTGCCGGACAAGACGTTAAAGTCGTTGTTCTCTTGGTAGACGGTGTCGAAGCGCAGACCTGCGAGCAGAATCAGGTTATCCGCTAGCTTCACCTGGTCTTGGATGTAGATTCCCAGGCCATCCGTGCGCCCGCTGCCGTCGAATACCACTGGCAGATCGTCGAAGTCGCTATTGTCGATATCGGGTAGCGTGCTGTAATCGGGATTAAAGAAATTGAGCGCATCCGGATCGCCGATCGGCGGAAATTCGGCGCGAATTTCATTGCCGCGATTCCAATACTGGAAGAAGTCAACGCCAGCTAGCAGCGTATGCTCGATCGCGCCGGTGTTAAACTCGCCCACCACGTTGGTTTGCAGTTCCAGGGCGCTGGACAACTGGGATAGACGACCGGAGAAAATAAATGAGTCGCCGGTGTCCGGGTCGATAACAAACGGAATCGCACCAAAGCTCACGAGCGTTCCCGCCAGGTTGGTCAGGATTGTGCTGTCGTAGCGGCTGTAGTGCAGGGAGTTACGCAGCTTCCAGCGATCGTCGAAGCGGTGCTCGAGGCGGTAGCCGAGGCGCAGTGCTTCGGAGGTGGAGAGGTCGTTGGGGTTAGAGAGAGCCCGATCGAGCGGCACATCGATAACCTCATCCTGGCCGTCCAGCACGAAGAGGCCGAAGTCATTGGGGCGACGATCGTCGCGGTATTCCAGCTCTAGGGTGAGGTCGGTGTCGTCGTCGATATCGATCGCCACCACCGGCGCGATAAAGAAGCGCTCCACCGGATCGTTATAGTCGCGGTAGTACTCCTCGGTGCGATAGAGCGCGTTGACGCGGTAGCGCACGCTGCCATCGCGGGTCAGGGGGCCGGTAAAGTCCAGGTTGGGTTCGAGGAATTCGCGATTTCCCGCCCGAAAGCCCACTTCATAGCGCGGCACACCCAGGGGCTGCTCGCTCACCAGGTTGACGACGCCACCGGGCTCGACAACGCCAAACAGAATCGAGGCAGGCCCTTTGAGCACCTCGATTTGCTCGATATTGGCCAGCTCCTGAAAGCCGATATTCCCCGTCGCGCCGTTGGTGAGCCGTATCCCGTCGCGCAACACCGAAGAGCTGCTAAATCCCCGGATATTAAACCGCTGACCGCGCGGCTCGTTCTCGCTGGAGACGACGCCGCTCGCGTTGCGCAGCGCTTGGTTGAGCCGTACCGCGCCCTGGTCTTCAAACACCTGGCGGGGAATCACCTGGATCGACTGGGGAATATCGCGCAGGGGCGTATCGATGCGGGTGGCGGTGGTGGCATCGGGCACGAAGTAGTCGTCGTCTTCGCCGGTGATGCTGAGCTGGATGGCGTCGTCGGTGTCGCCACTGCCCGGTTCGCCGAGCGTGACGCTGAGGGAAAGACCCGTGCCGTCGGCGATCGCCTCGGCCACCGGTGGTGCATCCGCGCCGGTGATGGAAATCTGGACGCGATCGCCCTCTAGCGCCGACACCTGGATCAGCGCGATGCCCTCGATCGGCTCAAACGTATCGAAGTCCGAGAATTCCGATTCCGACAGTATGGCGTTGGGAACCTCTAAAATCAGCGCGTTGCCCGCGGTTCGCGAGGCATCCGGCCCGGCCAGCGTGCCCCCGGCGGTTTCGACACGGATCTCCAGCCCAGTTTCGGTTTCGTCGATCGTCAGACCGGTAATCGTGGCGGTTTGGCTGGCCTGCGCCAGCTGCGCTTCGCCGGAGACCGGTTCGGCGGGCAGAGCGCGGGCGACGTCTGGCCCCAGCAGTGCCCCGCCAAAACTCAGCAGCGCCAGCAGGTTTAGGGTCGATATCGTAGATTTCACAAACATTCCTCACAGATACGAGATTGGTTGGCGATTGCCGAGAGATCGCCTTAAAATTCCACCGAAACGCTGCCGATAACCGTAAACGGATCGCCCGGAATCGCCCCGCGCCGATCGACGCTGCTGGCGTAGTAGTCCACATCGAACAGGTTGCGGATATTCAGCCCCAAACGAAGGTTGTCGCGACGATAGAAAATTGCGGCGTCGGTGCGGAGATAGTCATCCAGCGTGAAGGTGTTGGCTGCATCCCCCGCGCGATCGCCGACGAAGAAGAGACCGAGGCCAAACCCCAGCCCCGCCAGATCGCCGGACTGGATCTCGTAGGTCGTCCAGAGATTCGCCGACGTATCCGGCACGTTGCGGATATCGCCGCCTTCAGCGACCGCGTCGCTCTCCTCGATCTCCGAGTCCAGCAGGCTAAACCCAGCTAATACATTCCAGCCAGGCAAAATCTCGCCCGTCACTTCCAGCTCGAGACCCTGGCTCACTTGACGGCCGATCGGCACGACAAAGCCCGGATTGTTCGGGTCGCTTTCCGCCACGTTGGTTTGGGTGATATCGAACAGCGCCAGATTGGCCGACAGCCGCCCGTCGAATAGCTCGGCCTTGGCTCCGATCTCGAACTGCTCGCCGCGCTCTGGCTCCAGGAAGTCGCCATCGACGGTCGTGGAGGTGAGGGTATTGGGCTGAAACGACTGGCTGTAGCTACCGTAGAGCGATAGTTCCTCGATCGGCTGGTAGACCACGCCCAGGCGCGGCGTAAAGGCCGTTTCTGACTGAGTCTCGACCGGCCCATCACCATCTCCCAGCAGCGGTGCGGACTGGCCTTCCTGCTCGAAGAAGTCCACGCGACCGCCGAGGAGGAGATTCCATTCTGGCGATAGCTCCACCCGATCTTGGAGCACCAACCCCAGGCGTCTGAGCTCGCTATTAAAGTCAGCGCGGCGAATGTTTAGCGGCAGTGACGGACGCTCCACTTCACCGATCGTGGGATCGAATAGATTTTGTGGCGTGGCTACAGCGTTGGTCGTGAGTGTTTCCGACTCTGCCGAAAATAGATCGACCGCCACCAGCAGCGTATGCTCGATCGAGCCGGTGGTAAATTCACCTTGAACTTCCGTTTGCAGATCGTAAGTGGTGGCCTCACTATCGTTCGAGACAAAGGCACGGCTAAAGTCACCATTTGGCTGAAGCACGCGTAGCGCCTCGGCACGATAGCTCAAGAAGTTGTTATGGACGTAGCGAAAGCGGTTACGCAGCTCCCAATTTTGGCTGAGTTGATGCTCCAAGCGGTAGCCCAGGCTGAGCTGCGTCACTTCCGCGAAGTCGCCCGGTTCGCCCAAGATCGTGTCGGTGTCGATATCGGCGATTTCATCGCCGACTGGCAGGATGCCGCGATCGAACGGGCGGCGATCGTCGAGATATTCCAGCTCCAGCGTCACTTCAGTGCGATCGCCAATATCGAAGGCAATAACGGGGGCGATAAAGTAGCGCTCCACGTCGGTGTCGAAGTCGCGGTAGCCATCGGAGCTTTCATAGGCGGCATTGAACCGATAGCGCACGTCGCCGTCCGTGGTAAACGGCCCGGTAATATCGACGGTCGGACGGTAGAGCCCGTAGCCGCCTACTTGCATTGCCGTCTCTAGGCCGAATTCGCGCTGGGGTCGCTCCGTAACCAGGTTGACGACGCCACCGGGTTCCACGTTGCCAAACAGAATCGCCGCTGGGCCTTTGAGCACCTCGACGCGATCGATGTTGGCGGTTTCGCGGAAGCTGGAGACGATCGTGCCGGTGCGAAATCCGTCGCGCAGGATTGTTGACTGCTCGAAGCCGCGAATGGTGAAGACTTCGTCTGTGTTGCCGAAGGTGTTGCCCTGAATCACTCCTGGTGAATTGCGCAGCACCTCGTCAAGGCGAAAAGCCTGCTGTTCTTCGATAATTTCCTGCGGAATCACCTGAATCGACTGCGGCACTTCGTTGATAGGTGTATCAGTGCGCGTGGCCGTGGTGGCAATGGTGTCGTCTTCGCCGGTGATGCTCAGGCTAAGCGCATCGTCGTCGCTGCCGTCCACCGTGGCGACACCGGGCGCGATGCCGAGGGTCAAGCTCGTGTCGGTTTCCGTCGTGACGATCGCGGGTGGCGCATCCGTACCGGTGACAGATATCCGCACGCCATCAGTGGTTTCAGCGACGTCGATTAGGGCAATGCCCTCGGCGGGGTCGAACGATTGGAACGGCTCGGACAGCGTGACATTGGGAATGTCGATTGCGACGGCGTTGCCCAGCGTCCGCGTGTCGTAGGCCGTCAGCACAGCGTCGGTTTCGACGATTAGCTCGATGCCTGCCTCTACCGATTCCACCCGAATCTCGGTGATGGCGATATCCCGAACGCGGGTCTGGGCGAGGCGATCGGCACTTTCTCCCGGCAAGACGCTCGCCATTGCGGACGCTGCGGCAAACAGCGCCGGACTCAGGCAGCACAGACCTAAATTCAGCCAAGACGGTTGCATAACAAGCTCTCCACACCATATGGCTCGCAAGCGCCGAGGCGACTTTGCGAACTTACCGTGCGGGATACTATACAGGCTTATTGAGATTCCTTCCTGTTTGTCGCGTTAGAATTACAGGCGATCGCGTAAGCGAAGAGCCGGGAGTTGTTTTATTCGCCACTGGTGCGATCGGCCTCGCAATCGCATGAGCCAAACCTACGAGCTTTGCCCGCAGTCAGTTGAGACGGTGACGATCGCCGCACTGTCCGCCCGAGATTTTTCAAACGCTTTCTGAGATTTATTAGAACCATGTCCAAGTCGAAATACCGCACCATCACGGTCAAACGCTCTGAGAAAATCACGCCGAATATGCAGCGGGTGGCCTTCTCCGGCGACGATCTCGCCGACTTCCCCGCAGATTACGAAGGCGGCTACGTACGGCTGTATTTTTCCGATCGCGGTGAGGCGATCGCGGAGGAATCTCAACTGCAAGCCAGCTCGAACTTCCCGCGCGTTTATACGGTGCGAGGCTTCGATCGCGCGGCTAGCGAACTGACGATCGACTTTTCCCTACACGGCAAGAAAAACGGCCCCGGTGCGACTTGGGCAAATGCTTCCAAACCCGGCGAACGCATTCTGATGGCTGGCCCCGGTATGAGCAAGCGGGTCAACAATCAAGCAGATTGGTTCTTGTTCGTGGGGGATATGGCAGGGCTGCCCGCACTATCGAGCAGCCTGGAGCAGTTGCCGGACACGGCGCGGGGCTATGCCGCGATCGAGGTGATGAGCGAAGCCGATCGGCAGGAATTGAAAGTGCCCGCTGGGATTGACGTAAAGTGGATCGTCAACGATCGACCGGGCGAAAACACCGATGTCTTGACGAACGAAATCAAGTCAATTAACTGGGATTCCGGCAAGCCATTTATTTGGGTGGCCTGCGAATTTAACAGCATGAAAAAGGTGCGGCAGTACCTTAATGACGAACGCAACGTCGATCGCGACAATCTCTATATCAGCAGCTACTGGAAGTTCGGTCGCACCGATGAGGAACACCGCATCGATAAACGTCAGGACGCCAACGTACCGTTCCCGCTCAAGATGATTTGGGGCATCCAGGCGCAGTGCAAGAAATTGGGCTGGTTCTAGCGCGATCGGCGAGAGCGGTGAGGTTAGAACTGCAGTTGATAGCGCAAGCTAATCGTTCGACCCGGAGCCGCCGCGCGGCGTGACTCCACGGGGAGCGTGTTCAGAACCTGGGATGAAGTCGGTAAATACTGTTCGTTGAGCAGGTTGCTAATCCCCAGGGTGAGCTGCCCGTCGCCGAGCTGGAGGCGACTGAGGAAATCGAGGGTGATATAGCCATCGATCGGCGTGATGTCGACGCCTTCATCAAACGAGCGATCGCGATCGCCCACCGCCAACAGCTCCAGGCGATTCGTCCAGGTGGGCGTGGTGTCGTTTTCGACGTAAAGGCCGAGCTTAAAGGGCTTGACGTCGAGGATGCTGGCGGCCTGGTAGTCGCCGTCGTTGTCAAAGTCATCGTCGCCTTCGTTCCAGCTAAACAAACCACCCAAGCGCCAGGCATCGTCCGGCTGCCAGTCGATCGTGGCCTCGACGCCGTAGTTGCGCTGCGGCGCGCGCAATAGCTGAGCGCGGCCGTCGGGATCGAGGGACAAACGAATCCCTAAGTCCGACTCGTTGTAGAACCCCGAGAGCGACGCCTGAACGCGATCGAACTCCAGGCGCACCCCGATTTCGTAGTTGTCCACCTTTTGGGGCTCGAGTTGCAGGTCGCTGCTGATATCAAATCCTGGCTCGGAGTTCAGGACGCTACTCACGTCGGGAATTGAAAAACCCTGGGCGAAGCTGGCAAACAGCCCGACTTCCGGCGCGGGACGGTAGACCAGACCCGCGTTAAAGGCCACGTCGTCGAAGCTGTTCGAGCCGCCGTCGCGATCGCGCGGCAGGTTCGCGGTCGTGACAAATGCCAGACGGTAATCTTCGACTTCTACGTTGATATTTTCGTAGCGCAGACCGCCGCTAATCTCGAGCTGTTCTGTTATCTCCCAACTCCCCTGAGCAAATAGCCCCAAGCTTTCCACATCATAGGGGCCGCCCTGGGTGAGGCTGTCATCGACGATATTAAATTCGCGGTTATTGTCGAAATCGTCGTTGTCCGCCACGCGCACCGGCTGGTCGTTTTCTTCGTTGGTGTAGTCAACGCCCCACACCAGATTCACGTACTCGTCCAGCGGCGTGTCCATTTGCAGGCGACCGCCCCACTCGGTAGAGTCCAAACCCGTTTGCCACACATCGGGGAACGGCTCAAACAGCGGACTGCCGTTGAGCAAGCTCGGTCGCAGATCGGTCAGGCGCTGCACCAGCTCGCGATCGCGAAAATACGCTTGAAAGTCGAGCTGAGAATTAAGGATGTCGCGATGGCGGTAGGTCAGATTGAGGACGTGATTGGTTTGGTGCGGCTCGTCTTCGTAATCGATGTCGCCAATCCGAATCGTGCGCCCCTTTTGCAAGCCGGAGATGAACGTCACGCTCTCGTCTGGCAGGAACTCGGTGTCGAGACTGTCACGATAGAAGCTGTAGCTTAGCTCCAGGCGCTGCTCTTCATCGAAGTCGTAGCCCAGCTTGGCGAGCAGGCCGAAGCGATCGGTATCGCTCGTGGTGGTGGGAATAATGCGATCGCCCTCGGCGTCGTAGCGGCTATTACTGGCATCGAAGGACAGCGAAAACAGCGCGTCCACTGGGCCGTCGGTTCCCGAGGAGCTGAGCGAGCCGCTATAGAAGTGGCTATCACCGTCCGAAGACGTGAGGCTGGTACCGATGCCTGCCGTCAGCTCGAATTGGGAGCCGTCTTCTGCTGGCGCTTGAGTGATGATATTGACCACGCCGCCCGTGCCGCCATCGCCGAATACCGCGCTCGGCCCGCGCAGGATCTCGATGCGCTCGATTAGCGCCGGGTCGATAACGCGCAGGTCGGCGGCGTTGCTGTTGCTGTTAGGGGTTTGGGGTACGCCGTCGATGAGCACGACGATCGGGCGGCCGCGCAGCTCCAGTTGGCTGGTGGAGTTGTTAAAGCTCGGTGGCGAAAGTCCCGGTACGAGCCGACCGAGAATATCGGCCAGACTGTTGGTAAAGCTGAGCTGGTCTTGAATCTGTTCGCGATCGATGACGGCGATCGATCGCGGCACGTCCAGCACTTCTTCTGCGGTGCGCGTTGCGGTGACGACCAGCTGTAGCGCGTCGGCATCGTCAGCGCTGGCGTCGGCAGTACCGAGCGTTGCCAACAGCACCAGGCCGCTGTCGCTCTCGGTGGTGTCGATTGTCGGCGGCGCGTCGGTTCCGGTGATGGCGATCTGCACACCGCCACCAGCGATCGCGCTCACCTGAACCAAGGCAATTCCCTCGGCGGGGGCGAACTGCTCTGCGGCGGCTGCGTCCGCGAGATCCAGCGCGGCGTCGGGGATCGTGACGATCGTGGCATTTCCTGAAACCCTCGTTTCGCTTGCGGCCAAAGGCCGATCGGCGATCGCGGTGATGCTGACGCCGGACTCGGTCGATCGCACCCGAACATCGGTGATGGCGATCGTCTCGCCCATACTGACGATCGATTCGCGAGGCGGACGATCGACACTGACAGCCAGGGCGGGAGGAGCGACCAAAATCAGGCTGGCCAAAATACTGTAGCTGACGAGCGAAAGCGGAGCAGTCATAGTTCGAGCCTCACGCAAAAATCTCACACAACAAGCAAAGCCGCCGGATCGGTCGATCGCAGCGGCAACACTCGGACTCAAAATCACTCGACGCAGAGCACCTGCTAGAGCATTCCGACGCAGAGCGTCGGAACGATGCCTTTCTTGTCTTTTCTGCTTGCAGCTCTCTGAGTTCGAGGGGGCGCGCGTTTACGCAAAGGTAAACGAGCTGGCGGTCAGCGTCGAGGCTCCGACGCCGTTAACGAGGCCGAGGAACTGATTGCTGGCTGTGACTTTAATCGCCGTGGCACTCCCGGACGTACCGTTGATACTCAGCGTGATGTCCTCCAGGGTCAGCTCGCTAAAGCTGCCGACACCGCTGACGCGGATCGAGTCCTGCTGGCTGGCGGTGAAGTCGAGAATTACGTCGGCTTGGTCTGCGGTGGCTGCGGTGGCGTTGGTGGTCAAGACGAACGTATCGGCGTCCGCGCCGCCGGTCAGGAAGTCGCGACCGCGATCGCCGCTCAGCGTGTCGTTGCCCGCATCGCCCTGGAGAATATCGTCGTCCGCGCCGCCGTTAAGGACGTCGTTGCCCGCGCCGCCGACGACCGAGTCGTTGCCCGCATTGCCGTTGAGCAGGTCGTTACCGTCGCCGCCGTTAATGACATCCGATCCCTGGCCGCCCGCTGCAACGTCAGCTCCGCCTTTGAGGTCGAAAGTGTCGCTACCCTGGTTACCGATAAACGGCACGTCGTTGGCATCGGTTCCCGTAAAGGTGTCATTGCCGCCGAGACCGACGATCCAGCGGGCGGTGTCGCTCAGCGTACCGTCGCCGCCGATGCCCGGTTGCAGGTCGGTCAGGACTTCCGACACCGAGGTTGGCGACGCGAAGTCAATTGCGTCGTTACCGCTCGAGAGGGTGGTGAAATTGAAGTCATTTAGGGGTTGGCTGGCGTCGTTTGCGCCCGCGCTGCCATTTTCGCCCTTGTTGTAGCGCAGGTAGCTGGAGGTGTCGGCGGCGGCACTGCTCGAATCGGCAGTCAGCGCCGGGGTCGCCTGCGCGATCGTCGTCGAGCCCGACGAGCCCGCACTTCCAGTCAGTACGGCGTCAATTTGTGCGTTACCTGCGTCGGTACCGATAAGGGCCGAGTTGCCCAGCAAACCGCCCAATTCGGCGGAGATAAGCAGGTCGCCGCCCGTGATGGTTAGCGACGTGTCCGCGATCGAGGTTGCCGAGTTTGCAATATCGAACAGTGGCGCGTTGGCCAGCAGCGTGTCCTGCACGAAGAAGCCGTTTGCGCCAGTTGTGGCGTTAACGCGCGCGGCGTTAAAGCCGATCGAAAAGTTACCAACAGTCAGCGTGTTGTTAAACGTAATCGAGCCCGTGTGCTCGATCGTACCGCTCTGCACTGCTCCGCTATTGACGGTCAGCGAGCTCGCTTCGGTAATGTCGAAAGCGATATCGAAACCACCAGACGCTGCTGTGCCCGTACTGTCATTGCTGGTTGCGGTTAAGCCCGCTGCGGCAAGCGCTGCTGGATCTAGTACGAGGCTAGTGGAACCGTCGAATACTGTCGTCATTTTGATAGGTACTCCTCAAAACGATCGCCGATCGAAATCTTTTTCAATCGGCAGGGAAAATCTTTGTAAAAATCTTTATCATAAAAGGCGAACAATGCCTAAAATCAGTGTAGAAGAAGGGGCGGCAAATGTACACTTCCAGGTGGTATTCGCACTGACGCTTTTATACAAATGACTTATTTTTTCAATAAGCAATTCTTCTAGATTTAGTTGCTATATTTAGGGCTGTAGAAGCTGTCTGTTTCCCTGTATTGGGATAAACAACTATTCGGTGCTGGGACAAAAGTCGTAGAGCGTGACGAAGCTCAGTACGGTGAAGGGCAAAATCGAGACAGAGGCGACGGAGAAAATCCAAGCACAGCCGAAACCAGCTCTTTTCCCTTCGACCATGCACCGCTCGCGCGGCTTCTTCTGGCGCAGCCAGCGCACATTGCCCAGGTGGAAGGCGGTGGCAAGCAGTGCCATCAGCTTGTTGAGCTCGCGAGAGTCTCGGAAGTGAGTCTCCTCGCACTTGAAGCTTCCGACCTTGAGGGCGGCGAAGAGAGTTTCGATACCCCAGCAATGGCCGTAATCCCTCAGCGCCGTCTGGGGTCGAGAGTCGGCGCTGAGGATGAGTCGTTCCGTCGGCCAGACAAATGGCGAGAGGAAATTTCATCAATTTCTCCCTCGAGTCAGCCAAGCGCAAGCCTATTTCTCACGTGAGTTCGGGATAAGGAATCGGCTGAAAGTCTCGAAAAACCGTTGTTTTTGGCGCAGTGGCTAGAGCAACGGTGTGCCGTCGGTCTAGCAATCGGCTCGATTTGCACGAAATTCGGGCAATCAGCCAGAATCTAGGAGCTTTGCATCGACCAGAATGCTCTGCATACCCTTATTTGAGCGGATTTTCTTATCCCGAACTCACGTTATTTCTCGCACGCTCGAGCTGCATTCCGGCTCCTCCCTATCCCGGAGCGTGACAAAGGAGGGACAAACCGTGACACTCGAGTACCGGTGGTTTCTCTGGCGCGATCGTCCTGACGAACACCGCCAGAGAAACCACCGGTGTCGTCGCTAGAGGAATGCCGTAGCTCTAGGAAGCGATCGCCAAAACGGTCTCGACGTTTTCCACAGGTCTCAGATTTAAATTACGAGTGTCGAACACCCTGCCCGATCGGCACGCAGAGCGGCGTTCCCGTCACCGGGTCGGGGATAATCCGGCTGTCGAGGCCAAAGACCTCGGACACGAGTGCTTCGGTGACGACTTCTTGCGGGCGACCTTGGGCAATAACGGTTCCGTCGCGCAGGGCAATGAGCTGGTGGCTGTAGCGGCAGGCGAGGTTGAGGTCGTGCAGCACCATGACGATCGTGCGATCGCTTTCATGATTGAGCTGGTAGAGCAGGTCTAGCACTTCAATTTGGTGCGCCAGGTCGAGATACGTGGTGGGTTCGTCGAGCAGCAGAGTTTGGGCATTCTGCGCCAGTGCCATCGCAATCCAGGCGCGCTGGCGTTGTCCGCCGGAGAGCCGATCGAGCGGGCGGTTTGCGAATTCTTGCAGGTCGGTGGTGGCGATCGCCCGTTCCACCTGCCACTCGTCCTCGCGCGACCACTGTTGCAGCCAGGTTTGGTGAGGGTAGCGTCCCTGGGCGACCAGTTCGCGGACGGTCAAACCTTCAGGTGCGGGCGGGCTTTGGGGCAGGATGCCCAGGCGCTTGGCGAGGGTTTTCGCAGGTAGCTCGGCGATCGCGTCGCCGTCGAGGTACACCGCGCCCGTCTGGGGGGCGAGCAGCTTTGCCATGCCCCGCAGCAGGGTCGATTTGCCGCAGCCGTTCGGCCCGACGAGGGTAACGATCTGGCCGTGGGGAATGGCGAGATCGAGGCTCTCGATAATCGTGTTGCCCTCGTAGGCGAGGGTGAGGTTGCGGGCGGTGAGGGCGATTTGAGTGGTGGTGTCGGTCAGCATGGCAAGAACTATCGGTGATGGGGTAGGGGCTTCATGGCAGTGCGCCCGCTGAATATATAAGAGCGCCCTTCAGTTGCGGTTGCGGTACAGCAGCCAGAGGAAATACGGTGCGCCGACCGCTGCCGTAATCGCGCCGCAGGGCAGCTCGATCGGCGCGAACGCAATCCGCCCGACCAGATCCGCCAGTCCGACGACGCAAGCGCCCACCAGCCCCGCAACGGGCAGCAGGCCCGCATGAGAGGGTCCGACGAGCTGCCGCGCCAGGTGCGGAGCCATCAGCCCGACGAAGCCGATCGTCCCCGCCGTTGCCACCGACGCCCCGGCCAGCGCCACCGCACAGAGCGTCAACACACTACGCTTGAGTTCGAGCCGACTCCCCAGACCCTGCGCCAGTTCGTCGCCGAGGTTGAGTGCGTCGAGATCGCGTGCCAGCACCAGCGACACCGGCAAAAACACCGCCAGCCACGGTAGCAGCGCCCCGACTTGCGCCCAACTGCGACCGTAGACGCTGCCGATCAGCCACACCAGCGCCCGACTGACATCGCCGATATTTCCAAAGGTGGTGAGCAGGCTAGTGACTGCGCCGGTGAGTGAGGTCAGGCTGATGCCGATCAAGATTAGGCGCACTGGCGAGCTGCCGCCATCCCAGGCCAGCAGGTAAATCGCCAGCGCCACAGTCAGGGAGCCGAGAAAGGCGGCGAGCGGCAGTCCGCTCGCGGGCGCGGCGGGAAAGACGACGATAAAAATAACGGCCACCAGGCTCGCGCCGGAATTAATGCCGATGATTCCCGGTGCGGCCAGGGGGTTGCGCGCGATCGCCTGGCAGATCGTCCCTGAAACGGCCAACCCCATGCCCACCAGCAGCGCGGCCAGGGCGCGGGGAATGCGCAGCATCCCGATCACGAAAGCGTAGTCCGGGTTGGCGGGGCGGTTAAAGAGGGTGGCGATCGTGTCGGGCAGCGAGATGGGGTAATCTCCTGTGGCGATCGAGGCGAGGAAGGTCAGCAGCGCGATCGCCGACAAAATCGCGATCGCCAACGGCGCGCGGCGATCGACTCGCAGCGACAGGCGGGCGCGGCGCAGGGAAATCCAGGGCTTGCTCGATGTTTGGCCGGAAGGGGTTGGGCTAGGGGGCATAAGACGAGGAACGGCGAACTAGCGTTTCTTCAGGCGCGATCGGCATAGGTAGACGAAAAACGGCGCGCCAACTAGCGCGGTCATAATTCCCACAGGTATCTCGAACGGCTGAACGACCCAGCGGGCGAGGGTATCGACCAGCGAGAGAAAAATCCCTCCCAGCAAAATTGAATAGGGCAGCACCCAGCGGTAGTCCACGCCGACGCCGAAGCGCACAATATGGGGAACCACCAGGCCGACAAAGCCGATCGGCCCGGCCAACGATACGATGCTGCCCGCCAGCAACACCACCACGATCGCCGCACCGAGCTTGACCCAAAGCGTATTCAACCCCAGACCCTGCGCCACGTCTTCACCGAGATTCATTAGCGTCAGCGGCCTGCCCAGCAGCAGCGCGCCAACCAGGCCGACGGCAACATAGGGCCAGATCGACAGCAAGCTCTCTAGATCGCGACCGGATAGCGAGCCCGCCAGCCAGAAGCGAATATCGTTCAGGGTGCGCTGGTTGAGAATCAGAATCGAGGTCGTCAGGGAGCCGAGCAGCGAAGTCAGCGCTGCACCCGCAATAATCAGCTTGATTGGCGTCAGGCCGCTGCGCCCGATCGAGCCGAGCCAGTACACCGTTAAGGCCGCCAGTGCCGCGCCGACGAACGCAAAGCCGATCGAATCGCTGCCGGTCAGAAACACCGCCAACACCATCGCCAGCGATGCGCCCACGTTGACGCCCAAAATATCCGGCGAAGCCAGGGGGTTGCGCGTCAGACCCTGAGCGATCGCGCCCGCAACCGCCAGCGACGACCCAGCGACGATGGCGAGCAAAGAGCGAGGCAAACGCACCGTCCGGACGATCAGGTGGTCGGTGGAGCCATCGAACTGAAACAGCGCCTGCCAAACGGTCGCTCTATCCAGGTCGGCAGCACCGAGCATCAAGCCCAAATACAAACAGCCCGCGAGTGCCAATACGCCAACTGACAAACCGAGCGTCAGAGAAGCAGGCGATCGCGCCGAAGAAATCTGCACGGCTCTCTCCTATATCTAAGAGCGTTCGGTCGCGATACCCAGCGCTGCGCCTTCGATGCCGCGCAGCACGTCCATCACGGCGATGACGCGACCGTGTTCGACCGTCTCGTCAGCATTGATGACAATAACCGCCTGCGTGCCTTCTTCCATCCGATCGCGCACACCCGCCTCTAGCTCGTCGAGTTCGAGATCCTGACGGTTGAGCGAGATCTGCCCCGACGGCTCCACCGTTACGGTGATGCGGACTCGATCCTGCACCTCCGACGAGTCAGCCTTCGGCAGGTTCACCGGCAGCGACTCCGATCGCGACAGAAACATGCTGGAGATGATAAAGAACGTCAAGATCGCGAAGATCACGTCGATCATCGGGATGATATTGAGCTCGAACTCAGCTTCGTTTTCCTCAAGACCGTACATAGCGCCCCCCTGATGCTTTTGCCGGGACGCCTGCCGAAGCCTTCAGCGCGTTGTAGTGTTCCTCATAGAGAATCTCGAGCTGGCCGCTATACTCCTGAATGAAGGCGAGCTGGCGCTTGTAGAGGCCGCGAAACAAGTTCGCAAATAGCAGCGTTCCAATCGCCACCACGAGACCCGCAGCCGTCGAAACCAGCGCCTCACTGATGCCGCCCGTCACCACATCGGTGTTCTCCGACAAGTTACCGAGCTGCAAGGCATCGAACGATGAGATAAGACCGAGAATTGTCCCCAGCAGACCCAACAGCGGCGAAACGCTGATAACTGTGGCAAACATCGTATTAAAGCGTCGCAGGTCGGGCAGCTCTGCCTGCATCGCGCTCGCCAGCGCCAAATGGAACTGCTTGGGGCTGGCTCCGTCGATTTCCAGCGCCTCGAGGAAAATGCGCGCCAGCGGAAGATCGACGTGTTTGCGCAGCTTGGCGTGGGCTTCCACAGGCGAGTCGCGGTACAGCCGCAAAACGCCTTGCAGTGACTTGCGCTGACGGCGGTTGAGCCGCACCCAAAACACGCTTCGCTCGATAATCAGCGCGAGCGACACCAGCGAGAATGCCAGCAGTGGCCACATCACCACGCCACCGGCGGCAAAAATCTTCCCTAAGCTTTCCACAGTTTCTCTAGGCCCCTACACTTACAAGCCGAATAATGGAGCGATAGACGAGCTAAAAGCCACAAAATTTTGAAAGCTGTAATCAACACAACGCTCGAAAAATTGCTGCTTGCTAATTGACTCTGCCTATCAAAACATTTCTAAGAATTGAGCCTTAGTGCCGCGTCCTTGTCAAGCTCGAAGTCGGGCCGGGATCGAGGCAAAGCGCAAACGATCGACGTTAAAATATACAGATGGCTTATGTGATTGAATCTCTAGGGCTTATGGATCTTTGATAAACGCTGAGATGCTCTCCACGTAAGTTTTATGCTTGTCAATAGGTTTTGAGCCTCAAACGCATTTTTTACACAATAATATGGTTGTTAATGCGTTTTTTAGGGATGAAGTACTGGCGTGGATGGGTGAGTGAACTGCTTGTAATCTAGTGTTGACGAACACATAGATTTTCGCGACCATAAGTCAACAAGGCTGGCAGACCCGTTTCAGCTGGAAAACTCTTTAAGCGTTCAATGAGCCTCTCCGAACTTTGTAATCGACAGCAGCAACAGCAGCAGTCCAAGACCGCGAAACTACTATTGCTCAGTCTCGTCGGCTCTGTAGGGCTTCACCTACTGCTTTCGAGCGCTGCGAACTGGGGCACGGGTCGCGACAGCGTTGGCAGAACCCCGATCGAGCTGTTGGTCGTGGGACCTTCTACCGAAGAGGAGGTACCGACGGAAGAGCCACTAGAGACGCCGCCCGATCGGCCGAACGCCCCACCCGATCCGGCAGCTCCGACAGCTAGCGCATCCGCCAGTGCGCCTGCTGCTCCCGCTCCGGCCAGCCTGTTCGAGCCCGCCGAGATTGAAGCGATTCCCGACACTGATGTGGACTCGGAAGTTGCAGGCACGGATATTCAAAGCAAGGAAAAGAAGGACGAAGATAAAGACGGGCGAATCGGTGGTGACGGTGACGGTGACCCGGACGGCGACCCGGACGGCGATCCCGATGGAGAGGGCACGGGTGATGCTGAGGGAACAAATGAGTCCGGTGATGGAAACGGCGAAGGTGACGGAAGGGGAGAAGGTGACGGCGACGGAGAAGGCGACGGCGGCGACACCGAAGGCAGCGGCGGCACGGGCGACGGCGGTGGCGGCGGGGGAGCGCGAACCGTCACCTGCGCTAATTGCGTGCTGCCCGAGTATCCGGATAGTGCCCTGCGCGATGGCGTCGAGGGTACACCGCGCGTCCAGGTCGATATCGCGCCAGACGGTACGGTGCGCGGCGTTACGCTAATTAGCGGCAGCGGCAACCCGGATATCGATCGCGCGGCGATCGAGGCTGCACGCAACTCCAGCTTCGAGCCGGTAGAAGGCGGCACGAGCGTCCCGATCGACTACGACCTGAGCATCGAAGGTTCGGAGCGCAACCAAGCGGCACGCGATCGCGGCGATCGCCAATCTGTACAAGTCTCGGACTACAGTTACTCCGCTCCGGCCAGCTCGGATGGCACAGCGGATTACGGCGGCTCGACATATGGCTATTCCAATCCAGCGAGCGCACCAGACAGTTCGGTGACGGGCGAGCCTGCGAATTCGAGCTATTCCGCACCGGCGGCAAATGACAGTACGGACGGCGGCTCGGGCAGTGCGGCGAGTTACGGCGATGCAGCCTACTCCGATGGGGCGGGTGTCCCTGCCGGTGACTATTCGGGTGCGGCAGCCTACGGCGACTCGGGTGCGGGCGATGGGTACGGCGGCTACACGACCGACGGCTACGGCACGGGTACTTACGATGGCTACGGCGCAGATACCTACGGCGACAGCTATGCCACCGACGGCTACGGTGGCTACGAAGGCGGTGGCTACGAAGGCGGTGGCTACGAGAGTGACGGCGGCTATGAGTCTGGAGGCGACGAAGAGGAATCTTCAGAAGAATAGCCGTTGCGATCGCGGAGGCGATTGAGGTCGCGCAAGCGCGCAACTAATAGAAGCCAAGCGCAACAGCAGAGGCCAGAAATGAGCGTTGTCGATAGCACTGCGAGGAAAACTTTCGTCAAATCACCTCGGATTTGGACGGCAAGCGAAAAAACTATAATGCAAATTATCTTCATTTAGTCTGGGGAGTCTGGCGGTGCTGCACGCCAGACTCGTTTCAACATGGCGACTTCTCTGGGGCTCCCTCGCTGGAGCGATGTACTGCGAGCCGGTACGGCAAACGATACACGCTTGTTCCATTCGGGCAGCTCCGATCGCATCGAGATCGTTCAACCCCAGTGCGGTCGGGGTTACTTCCAGCGCATTCCGCTGCGCGACGACCTGACGCTGATGATTTTGGACTACACGCTCGATCGCGACCTGACGCTTGGCAACGGCGACACGAGAAACACCCTGGAGCTGACTTTCCACCTCGCCAGCTCGGTGCCGAATCGGACACTATTTTGCCCGGGCTTCGGCGTCCCTCATTTTTTTATCATTCCAGCTGGCCAGCGTTTTTTTAAGGTCGAGTTATTTTTCAACCGCCCCAACCTAAAGGCTCACTACCGCGACTTTCTCGATCGTCTCGCGCCTCAAACCCAAGCAATCCTGGCAGAGATCGTGCAGTCGGTTCATCGTTGTTTGGGCTGCCGACGAAACAGTCAAAACACTCCAGCACTCGCCCAAGCCCTAGATGACCTGCACGATATTCGCGAGTTCGACCGCATATATTACATGGGCGATCGTTCGGCTGTCGAGACGATACAGCGCGACGCGATTGTCATGGAGCATGCGGTGAGCTGCCCGATTTCTCAGGAAATGCAGCCAGTACTGAACAATATTTTGAGCTGTCCGTATCAGGGGCGGACGCGGCGGACGTATTTGAATCGTCAGGCCGATCGGCTGGTTGAGCTGCGCTTAGCAGCAATGGAACAGCAGCCGCAGGGCGCGATCGTCGATGAGGTCTACGAGGCCGGGGCGATCTTGCGCCGCGAGTTCGTCAACCCGCCCAGCGTGGAGGCTCTGGCACGACGAGTCCACAGCAATCGCTTCAAGCTGACTCAGGGATTTCATCTGGTGTACGACACGACCCCGTTTGGCTACATTCGGGACTGTCGGATGATTCGTGCCCGTGACTTACTGATAACTTCGGAACTGTCGGTCGTTCAAGTGGCGAAGGCGGTCGGCTACACCTGTCGAAGTAAGTTCGCAACTGCGTTTCGGAAAAAGTACGGTATCAATCCCAAGGCATTTCAGATGCGAGCTTGGGCGCAGGTAAGCTAGCGCGACGGCAAGGCTGAAAATTCACGGTTCCTGCCAGCGGTGCACTTCGGTGCGCCGTTTTTTGATGGCGATCTCGCGGGAAATGCGTTTGGGCATCAAAACGCCTGACCGCGCCCGAAGCGTTCTTCTACCTTTATGACAATCGATCGCCTTTGTGCCTGACCTGTGCGGCGTTCTGACGCTGTCGCATGGGCTCGGGCGAGGTTGTAGTGGCTTGTTTGTGGAGTGTGAGAAACGATTGTGAAACCGATGAAACCGACCGCATTAACCTTGAGCTCGATTGCGCTGCTGACCCTGGGCAGCGCGCTAGCGGGGGGCGATATGGCACAAGCGCTGGGGCCGCCCGCGATTGGCGTCGATCGGCTCGCGCAATCGGTGGTGACGATTACGGGACTGACGATCGTCGAGACTGAGACGGGCGTACAGCTCACGATAGAAACTGACGGCGCGGCGGTCGCCGTACCGGATGTGAGTCGCACGCTGGGCAATGCGCTGATTTTGGAGATTCCGAATGCGGTGCTGTCCGAGACGGGCTTTGATGAATTCGAGCCAGCAGAAGGGATCGCGCTGATTCAGGCGTCGGAACTAGACGGCGATCGCGTCCAGATTGCGATTACCGGTTCCGATGCACCGCCGATCGCGAATGTGACCGATACAAGCTCCGGCTTGGTGCTGAGCGTGACGCGCGGTGTCGCCGGGAGCGGCACGACGGACGACGCGCTCTTGCTGGGAATCACGGGCGAAGAAGACGATTACTTCGTTCCAAATGCCAGCACTGCAACCCGCACCGACACGCCCCTGCGCGATACGCCTCAGTCGATTCAGGTTATCCCCCAAGAAATTTTTGAAGACCAAGGCGCGGTTCGCCTGAGCGACGCGATCCGCAACGCCAGCGGCGTGGTCACGGGCGAAAGCGAGCCGCGCGGGCAGCGGTTTACGATTCGCGGTTTCGACAGCTCTTCGATCCTGCGTAACGGCTTCCGGCTGACCAACGGCGGCAGCGGCAATAGTGGGTATCAGGAGCTGGCTAACATCGAGCAGATTGAAGTGCTCAAAGGGCCCGCAAGCATCCTCTTGGGCGCGATCGAGCCCGGTGGTGTCATCAACCTGGTGACGGAGCAGCCGCTCAGCACGCCGCGCTATGAGATCGGCTTCTCGTTCGGTAACCGGGAATTTCTCGAGCCCACCATCGACTTCACCGGGCCACTGACGCAGGGTAAACGCATCTAAAAAGGGGGCGAGATTGGTGTAGGTTAGGGGGCTAT
>CALCCD010000039.1 GCA_937899645.1 uncultured cyanobacterium
TCACTTCCACTACTCTGACTCCTACCTCTATTTCGCCTATTTCGCAACAGGTCTACTTTTGAAATTGCCTCTGAGGCGATGCTTCAAAGGTGTCGCCAGCAAATGTGTACGTGCGTAAAGAAAATATAAATCAAGTCTTTATTTTACATGCTGCTTCTATTGGCGAGTATTAATCTCTATCCTATATAAAATATCGGTAAATCTTTTGATTAAGACAATCGATCGCTTTCAATCTGAGACATACGATAGATTTTTTTCTCTCTTCGCCTCATATGATGAGGAGTTGATCGGTATTTTGAGCCGTCTCTTGACTGAGAAGCCTCATAAAATCTTGGATTTAGCCTGTGGGGTAGGCTTATCTACTAAAGCACTAAGTCTCAACTTTGAAGGATCGGAGATCGTTGGAGTCGATATAGACCCTAGCTTAATCTCGCTCGCCAAAAAGAAGATTAACTTTCCGAACACTCGCTTTCAATGTTGTGAGATTTCAGAGCTTCTTGAGAAAGTAGGTGAAAAATCTTTCGACATTATTTTTGTTAAATCAGCCTACCATTACTTTGAAGATGAAATTAGTCTCTCGTATCTGAAGAAATTTCTTCAAGATGATGGAGCGATTGTTGTCGCCGAACGGACGGCAAGATCTGCGGGCTCCTACCCACTGCCCGAGATTGCGTCAGTTTACTGGAAAAATATTTTCTCTGAGCCACGGCCCACTCGTCGAGTAAACTCACCTAGCTCATTAGGACTATCACTTCTCGTTAGCTGTTATGGCAAATTTTTAACCGTTCCTAAATCTCTTTATATTGATGCTGTTCGTGAGAATCAACTTGTTGGTTTATGGATGCTTCAATCGCACTTCGTTTCTGACTGGATCGAACAGTTTTCTGAGGATGGATCTGCTAGCTTAGAAATTCTCGAAGAGTTCTGGCTCTACGTATACAGGAACACGTAAAGTCCAGTGAATTCTTGCTCGATCGAGCTTCGCTCTTTTTCTGCACGAGTCTGTACGTCTACTTTTTAGATCGAACTCATTGAAAAAACTATGGCAGCCTGTGAAATAGTCGATCTAATTGGAAGTACACCGTTACTAGACTTAACTGACCTCGTTGAGCCCGGTTCGGCACGACTGTACGCAAAATGTGAGTTTATGAATCCAGGTCTTAGCCTCAAAGACCGCATTGCTATCCACATATTAGATACAGCAGAGGCACAAGGCCAGCTCACAAAGGGAGATACGATAGTTTGTGCTTCCAGTGGTAACACTGGTTGCAGCTTTGCAATGCTGGGCAGAATCCGAGGTTACCGTGTCACGATTGTTGTTCCAGAATCCTGTAGCCAAGAGAAACAAATTCATATCAAATCTCTCGGCGCTAAAGTTATCGTTGCCGACAAAGATGAATATATGAGTTGCGGCAGAGACTACGCACGAGAAAATAATTTTTTTGATGTGGATCAATATAATAATTCTCGTAATCCAGACACGTATTATAAGACTTTAGGGCCGGAAATTTGGAGAGATACTGACGGCCAAATCACTCACTTTGTCACAACGGGTTCGACCTTTGGATGCATTTCGGGAGTCGGTCGGTTCCTGAAAGAGCAAAATACAAAAATTCGCATCACCCTAGCAGAACCTGAATGTTCTAATATTTACGAGCACTACTATGGAAAAGATGTGGAAAAGCAAGATAGTAAACAAAGTGTAAAAAGAACATCATCGATTGAGGGATCTGGTAAATCTTCACCAACGCAATGTCTCGATTTATCTGTTATTGATGAAGTCAGAAAGGTTTCTGATTGGGATGCTGTTGCGATGTGTCACCTTGTTGTCAAAACAAAGGGACTCCTTGTCGGTGGAAGCAGTGGATTGAATTTATTTGCTGCAAAACAGGTGGCGGATAGCCTCGGTAAAGAAAATATCGTTGTCACGATTCTTTGCGATAGCGGGGTGAAATATCTATCGAAGCTTTATAACCCGATTTTTTTGGCTGAGCATGACTTACCTAGCCTCTAGCTATTTTCGTTTATCCCGTAAAGATCGAGTAGGAACCTACCGTACTGTAAGTCTTGCAATGAACTTGCAATGAGAAGAAAAAAAGAGCGAGAGTTAAAGCTATTGTCGTCAGGTCTACTTCATTATGTGGCTCAGGCGGAACGACACTGCAAGTGTGGCCTCGGGACACTACAGCGCCTCTTTAGAACGAAATAGCCCTGTTATCGCGGCCACTATTGCGAGCGCCACCGCCAGCGTCCGAAGCTTTCAGAAGCAAGATAGTCTAGGCTGGTGCGCGCTCGCCCCAATGTAGAGAGCCGGGCGCGACTCGATAGGAGCGGTTCGATGGGAATTGAGGTGCAACATGGGAAAGGGATATCCGCGATATCAGCGCTTGGCGATCGCGCTCGGCCTCGCGCTCGGCGCGATCGGACTTTGGAGCTGCGATCGCCAAGCGCCGCCGGTGGCCTCCGACCCCAGCGGCGAAACGGCCACCGCCGCGATCGCCCCAATCGCCCCAATCTCTGACGTGCGCCGCGCGATCGCCCTCTCATCGCTGCCCGCCGACATCCTCCACCAGCTCGCGCCAGACAGGCTCGTCGGCGTCGCCCACGATCGCACCGTGGCCACCCGCGACGACCTCAACCAATATGCCAACGTCGGCGACGGGCGCGACTTCGACTTCGACGCGATCGCCGCCCTAGAGCCCGACCTAGTCGTGGGGCTGGCGGGGGTACACGAGCGCGCCCTCGAGAAGCTGGCCGAAAGCGGCGTCCCGACGCTGCGGGTAACGGTAGACGGCTGGACGGGCCTATTCGCCGCGATCGAAACCCTGGCCGACGCCACCGACGCCGACGCCGCGCCACTGCTCGATCGTTACGCCACCGTCCGCGATCGCCTCACTCTCGCCTCAGAGCCGCAGGCGCAGTTTGCCGAACCCGGCTCCGCTCTCGCCGCCAACTCCGCCAACTCCGACACAGACAACGCCAACGAGCTCGACGCAGGCAAGTCCGACGCAGGCGAGTCCGACGCAGGCGAGTCCGAGGTCGGCAAAGCGGGCGAAACCAACGCCAAGACAGCCGAACCCGGCGCGACGCTTATCCTCGCCAGCCTCGATCCACTGTTCTCGCTGAACCAAAAAAGCTGGGGCGGCAGCACGATCGCCCTGTTTTCCGACAACATCGCCGCCGACCTCGAAGAAGAGCGCGCTGCCGCTGGGTATGTGACCCTAGCGCCCGAGGCGATCGTCGCCGCCGACCCGGCAACCATTCTGATCGTCGCCACGCCGGGAAACGAGGAGCCGATCGCTGGATTCGCCGCGCTGCCATTCTGGAAAGAGCTGCAAGCCGTCAAGGGCGATCGCGTCTTCCTCGTGGACTACTACAGCTTCGTTAAGCCCGCCACCCTAGACGATATCGACGCCGCGATCGCCCAGCTAGCCGAAATCTTCGCTCCGTCGGGCGATTCGGGCCAAACCGGCGATCCGCCGCAAGACGCCAGCGCCCGCGAGAGTGCCCCCGAAGCCGCGCCCGAGGCTGCGCCTGAAAGCGCAGCCCGACCGTCCACCGAGTCCCCGAGCGAATAGCCCAGCCATGATTCAGCCTCTCCCCGTCGCGATCGCCGGTCAGTTCGGCGGCATTGTCGCGCTGCCCTTGCTCGTTCTCTCGCTGGTGTCGCTCTCGGCGATCGGCGAGCGCTGCCTGTTCTGGGGGCGCATCCTGCACAAGCAAGACCGCATCATCCGCCACGCCCTCAAAGCCATCCAGATTAACGGCCCCGCCGCCACAGAGCTGCTGCGCGATAACCTCGATCTGCCGATCGCCCGCGCCTGCCTCGAAGCCCTAGAGCTCGATCGCCCGACACCGGGAGAATTTTCCCTCGCGCTCGAAACCGCCGCCCGCGCCGAGCTGGTACACCTGCGCCGATTTAATACCCTGTTCGAGACGATCGTCACCGCCGCGCCGCTGCTGGGTTTGCTGGGTACGGTGCTGGGCCTGATTCAGAGCTTCGGAGGCTTGCAGCTCGGCGACCCGACCCAAAATGACGCTGGAGCGATTACGGCAGGCATCGGCTCGGCCCTGTCTTCGACGGTGTTCGGGCTGGTAGTGGCGATCGTTACGCTACTGTTTGCCAACGGCTTTCGTAGCCTCTACCGCCGCCAGCGCCTACGCTTCGAAGAATACGGCGGGCGACTAGAGCTGATTTACCGCCGCTTCTGCCGCCAGCATCGCGACGCTAGCCGCTAGCCGTTGTGAATCTCCGAGCTGCTCGCTCGATGGCCAGACTGACCGCCCGACGAACCGCCCGACGCTCCTTGACGATCGCGCCTAAAATACGAGAATTGCGAGCGATAGACCCACCGCTGGCGGAAACAACCGTCCGCGCTAAGAGTAGATGAACGCGGGCTACGTCCTAATTTTGGCGACATTGGTGCTGGGCTGCGCGATCGCGACGGCGGGCGATCGCATCGGCTCGCGCGTCGGCAAAGCGAGACTGCGCCTGTTTAACCTGCGTCCGCGCGAAACGGCCACCCTGGTGACGACGATTTCCGGCGGGCTCGTGGCGGCCTCGACCCTGGGAATTTTGCTGGCGATCGACAAATCCTTGCGTACCGGCCTGTTCGAGCTAGAAGAAATCCAAACCGAGCTGAGCGACGCCCGTAGCGAACTCGACGACACCGAGCAGCGCCGCCAGAGCATCGAGCGCGAACTCGAAGCCGCCCAGCGCGCGCGCGCCACCGCTCAGCGCCGCCTGCAACAACTCGATCGCAGCCTCGAAGACGCCGAAGCCGACCTCGACGACGCCCGCGATCGCCAAGCGATCACCGACGAGCAGCTCGCCGAAACCGAGCGCCTGCTCGACCTGGCCGACGAGCTACGCACCGAAGCCGAGACCGAGATCGCTCGCATCGAAGCCGAACTCAGCGACACTGCCGCCCGCCAAACCGTGCTCCAGGCCGAGATCGCCACCATCCAAGACGAGCGCCGCCAGCTCCTCGACGAAACCGAAGAAACTCGCCGCCTGCTAGCCGATCGCGACACCCAACTCCAGGACAACCAAGACCGCCTCGACGCCCAAGAAGCCGAGCTAGCCGAGCGCGAAGCCCTACTGGCCGGACTGCGCGATCTGCAAGTCGAGTCCGAAGCCAAGCTCCAGGAGCTGCGCCAAAATATCCAGCGCTTCCGCGAGCGGCGCATCGCCATCGAACAAGGCCAGGTGCTCGCATCCGGCCTGCTGCAAGTGCTCGAAGCCGATCGCGTAGACGATGCAATTTTGGCGCTGCTCCAGCAGGCCAACGCCGCCGCCGCCCAGGAACTCGGCGTCACGCCCGACGAACTGCCGATCGTCAACGTCTCGCGCAGCGAACTCGACACCCTGCGCGATCGCCTGCGCGATCGTCGCGAATACGTCGTCCGCGCCCTCTCGACCGGGAACTACCTCCTCGGTGAAACGGGCGTACAAGTCTTCATCGAAGCCATCCCCAACGTGCTGCTGTTCTCGGCAGACGAAGCCATTTCGCGCACGTCCCTCGCACCGAGAGGAACCGAGCCTCAGGTCTTGGTACAGCAGCTCTACTGGGCGATCGACGCCGCCCGTTTCCTGGCCCAGCGCGAAGGCATCGACGCCGACCAAATCCAACTCAGCGACGGCCAGCCGCAAACCTTTGTCGGGTTCGTCTCCAAGCTGGCCGAGCTGAGCGGCACGGTCGAGATCCGCGTCGTGGCCGCACGCGACACCTTCACCGCCAGCCCGCTCGTATTCGACTTTATCGTGGTGCGCGATGGCGAAACCGTGCTTCGCACCCGCGCCTTCGACGAAGACGACGTCACCGCCGATCGCGGCGATCGCGAACCAGGCGGATAGCGCAGCGCCAGGTTAAGCCATCAACCCCTCCGGTGTCGGCTGTGCGCCGTCCTCAGCTGGCAAACTAAGAAGCCGCAGAAACGATCGCCGGAGTCAGCTCGGTCGGTTCGCTCGCGTGCGGAACCGGCCGATCGCCAAAACCACGCGGCAGCTCCGTCACGTTGACGCGCTCGGCCTTCAGCGCCGCCGCCAAAAACTCCAGCGCCTTACGCGGCTCGCCCGCCCCGCAAAAGAAGAAATCAGCAGCGAAATATCCGTGTTCCGGCCAGGTATGAATCGCGATGTGTGACTCTGCCAACGTCGCTGTAGCCGTTACGCCGTGGGGGCTGAACTGGTGAACGCAGAGATCGATAAGTGTCGCGCCTCCGGCGGAAACCGCATCTAGGAGCGCCTGACGGATACACTCAGGATCGTTCAGCAAGCTGTCGGGAGCTTCCCAGGCATCAACGATTAGATGGGTTCCAATATTTTTCTGCATCCTATCCACAACGCTCCATAGTCGAGTTGACGAGTTTAGCGGGGGCAATGCCCCCCGTTTACACATTTTAATGCCGCGATTTCGAGCGCGAAGTGACCCACGTCGCGGCAAGTTACGTAGATGTTGGTGTAATACATCGGCGATCGCCCATCTTCCGCGCAAATCGCGATCGCCCGCCTGACTACCCGTCAAGATGTCCCGTCGAGATTTCTCGAAATTTCTCAGAGATCCCGCAGCCGATCTCGCAAAACTCCCAGCGCCAACTCGAGGCGATCGGGCGCATCGGCGTCAATCCAGGCGATCGTCTCGTCCTTCTGGAACCACGTGCGCTGGCGTTTGGCGAACTGACGCGTGTGGACTGCCGTTAGCTCGATCGCCTCACCGAGCGAGATATTGCCCGCCAAATATTGCCGAAACTCCGCATAGCCCAGCGTCTCCAGCAGCGGCAACTCTGCGCCATATTTCGCCACCAGCTCCTCCACCTCGCCGATAAAGCTCGCCTCCACCATCGAATTCGTCCGCTGCACGATGCGCTGCGCCATTCGCTCGCGATCGCAGCCCAGCCCGATTTGCACCACGGGATAGTCCGGTGGATCTTCGCCCTGCTGAGACGTGAGCGATCGCCCGGTGACGTAAAACACCTCCAGCGCCCGCTGCGTCCGGTGGGCGTCGTTGGCGTGGATTTTCGTCTCGGGATCGACGTGTTTCAGCAGCGCGTAGCAGTGGGGTTGCCCGAGGGCTTCGAGCTGCGCGCGTAGGCCGTAGTCGGGCGCGACGCGCGGGATTCTCATGCCCCGGACGATCGCCTTGATATATAGTCCCGTGCCGCCCGCCAGGATCGGCCAGCCTTGGTAGCGCGCTAACTCCGGGATTTCCTCGATTTGCCAAGACGCCAGCGCAGTGGGGTTGGCCACAATGCGATCGTGCTCTCGGGCAATAATCCCGCGCACCTGCTCCTGATAGGCCGCAACGGTCAGCGTTTCGCGCGGGTCGCAGATGTCGATCGCCTCGTGCGGCACGCCGACCCGCTCGTCGTAGTTGGGCTTGGCCGTGCCGATATCGAACTCGCGATACACCAGGCGCGAGTCGGCGCTGATGACGATCGAGCCGAGGCGCTGCGCCAGCTCGATCGCGAGACTGGTTTTGCCCGTCGCCGTCGCGCCGCAAACGACGATCAGGCCGGGACGATCGGTGTGTGCCATTCGTTTCTCGAGCGATCTTGCAGCGTCACGGTCAATCTTGCAGCGTCACGGTCACTTGGTAGAGCTGCGTCTGTAAATACGTCATCAGCGCATAGATGAAGATAACGACACCGCTCATTTCCAACGCCTCTTCAATGCCCGTCAGCACGTCATAAACAAAACCCCGCTCGGCCATCGCCAGCCACGCCCCGTTAATCATTTCCATCCCGATCGACCCGCTGACGAAAACCAGCCCCGACAGAATAAAAGCATTGCGAAAAAACGTCGGTAGCCCCAGCACAAATCGGATAAACACCAGGAAAATTACGCCCGCAAACGCTGCGCCGACGAGCACCCAAGAGTGATACAGAAACCCAAAATCGAGCGCGTTCTCTTCCAGGATTGGCGTCAGTACCTTGCTAAATCCTTCATGGAACGACAGCAGCTCGTCCAGTGCGAAGATCGCAAACAAGACGCAGAGCCGACGCCAGTTGCGAAAGCGCTTGCGATCGTTACGTTTGGCGAGATAGGCGATCGCGCCGAGCAGTAACGATGCAGTCAACAGCAGCCCCACCGAAAACAGCGTCGGGATATTCATCTCCTCGTTCATTCCCGTCCAAAAGCGGAACTGGAGCAGACGCGAGATTCGCTTATCGCTGCCCAGAATCGCCTCGAGAAAGTGACCGCAGAAAAATGCGGCAACGCAAATAAATAGTCGCTTGGTAATCCAGTCGCGCGACGCCGTCAGCGACAGATGGAGATCGGATGGTTGGTTGCTCGCGACCTGGCGATCGAGTTTGAAGAAAGGAATCATGCGCTGCCGCTCGGACACTGTGGGTCGCCCTAAATGAAGGAAATCATCATAACCTCTGGATAACCTGCAATTAACCGGGACAGCTAGCGATCGTCGTCGCCCCACAAACGTCGCCGCCGATCGGTGTTCAGCCGCACGTGCGTATCCCGCAACAGCCTGGGAATCTCCAGCCCCTCCGGACAGCGCGGCAAACAGTCCCCGCAGTCCGAGCAGCGGTGGCCGCGCCGACCGGGAAACCAGTGCCCCGCATTCTCGAACATCCGATAGCGGTACTGCCCGAAGCCGACCATGTCGTGTCCCACGGCCAGATTCCGCAGCCGCAGCACCTCGGGAATATTAATCCCCTCCGGGCAGGGCAAGCACTCGTAGCACTGCGCGCAACGATCGCTCCCCAAGCTCTCCCGCTCGGCGCGATCGAGCCTTGCCAGAATCTCGCGCTCTTCGTCGGTTAGCGGCTCCGTCGCATCCGCCCATGCCAGCGGCGCGTCCAGCTCCTCCGGATTCGCCGCCCCCAGGCTCAGCGTCGTCACGCGCGGATCGCTCAGCAAAAAGCGGTAGTTCAGCCCCAGCGGCGAGAGCGGCGCGCAGCGAGCGACCAGCGTCTTCGGTGGCGCGAAGAGCTGCCCGCCCTTATCCACCGGCGAGATAATCAGCAAGCCGAGATCGCGCGATCGAATCTCGCCGAGTAGCGGCGCGTGGCGCTGGAAAAACAGGTAGTAGTGCAGATTCACGAACGAAAACGCCGGGAGCGCGATCGCCTCACGAATCAGCTCGCGACTGCCGTGGGTCGAAAACCCCAGATTGCGAATCTTGCCTGCGGCTACCGCCTCAGTTAGCGCCGCCATGCAGCCGTCGGGCTCGCGAATCCAGGCTAGATGCTCGGCAGTGTTGACGCCGTGGAGCGCCAGGTTGTCGATACAGTCTGTTCGCAGGCGATCGAGCGACTCGTCAATCGCGCGTGCCGTCGCCGATTTATCTGGCGTCGGCGGGATTTTCGTCGTGATAAAGACGCGATCGCGAGGTAGCCCGTCCGCCAGCGCCGCCCCGAGGAAAACTTCGCTCTGGCCGTAGCCCCGCGCCGTTTCGATGTGGTTGATGCCGCGATCGACCGCCGCGCGAATCGTCGCAATCGCGTTGGCCTGGGATTCGAGGTAGCGCATCGTCCCCAGCGTGAAGGTGGAGAGCTGGAGGTTCGTGCGCCCGAAGCGGCGGTATCTCATGGTCTAGCGAGTTAGGGCTGCACTCGGGACTTCAGCCACTCCTGGATCGCTTGATTTTCGACCTCCTCATCACCGAACATATCTCGCTCTCCACGAGCCAGCTCGGACTCGGAAACGCTCGCAACCATCGAGCATTCCGTCGTATCAAAAGGCTCAGTCGTACTCTCGATCGCTTGCCCCGTCGAGGCTTCCAGCAGCGTTAACGTAATCTGCCGCTGATAGCGATTCACGACAAAGTTTCTGCCGTCAAAGTCGTATTCGCAGTTCTCGACGACCTCCGGTTCTTGAGAGCGATCGACGCACAAAACCAGGCTCGTACTGGAGGCATCCGCCGCTTTTCGCGCATCATCCGGGATCGCATCTTGAATCTCGAAGCTGCCATCGGGAGCCGTTTTCTCGAATGCGGTGACAAGCATAGCGTCACTAAAGGGATCGTAGGGAGTAGCACCCGCGAATGCGGAGCCGTCTACACAAACCGAAGCGAGAACGTCTCGCGCCATGTAGGTGCTGCCGTTCGGAAGTGTGGTTTGTTCGTCGAGGGTTGCCGCCGCGATCGTTGTAGCGAGATTTGCGACGCTCGCGTCGGTCAGGTTCGCACCGGCCAAGCTCGCACCCGCAAAGTTCGTATCCGTGAGATTCGCGCCCGTCAGGTTCGTGCCGTCCAATTTGGCATTGCTGAGGTCTGCGCCGCTCAGGTCTGCGCCGCTCAGGTCTACACCACTGAAGTCGGCGTCGCGCAGGTCGCAGCCCGCGCACTGTTTGCTGTCTAGCAGCGTTTCCGTATTGGTGTCGATCTCCTTTTGGGCTTCGGCACGCTCGCCCGACTCCAGCAAGTAGCTGATGCCCGTTTCCAAAGCACCCAAGACAAGGATGGCGATGATGCCGTAGCCAATCCAGGCCAAGCATCCGATTTTGCCCTTTACTTTTTCTGGTTCTGACATTTTTGAAGTTACCCGAGGTTGCATGTTGTACGAGCAAAGATTCGCATTATCGCCCGAACATCTCGAATGATTGTATGGCTCGATGCAGCGCTTTTCGCGTGCAAAAATTTCGCTGTGGGGCACGAGTCTCCCGGCTGTTGCAACAGAGCGAACTTCTGGGGATAGACGATTTTATCGTGGCAACCTTACTGTGATTTCTGACCCGTGGCGACATCTGCAAACCGATCGCCGATCGCCGCCGTGACGGCCTTGGCAATGCGATCGGTGACGAGCGTATTGCCCAAGCCGCTAAGGTGGATCGTGTCGCGAAATAGCTCCGGCGGTGCTTCCGATCGCTCGCGGAACATCGGCAGCACGTCCACCAAGGTCATCTCGCGATCGGCTATGAACTCCTCGAGCTGATTGCGCGCCTTAACTTCGTAGTCGCGCTGGTTTGGCTCCACCTCGCGCAACAGCGGCGTGATTACCGTCACCATCGGCACGTCGTCCTCGGCCAGCAGGTCGTGGATGTCGCCGATCGCGATGCGGTTGGCTTCCTCAACGCCTACTGGCCCCGGCTCCGGCGGCAGCGGAAAGTTCGGCTCGACGAAAAACTGCCGCCGAACGAATTCGTCGATCGCCGAAACGGGCTTGCGAGCGGGATAAGTAACCTTGCGTCCGACGGGCAGCGAGTTGGGCGGTGCGCCGAATAGGTCGTCGGTGTTGATCAGCAGCACGACCAGATCGGACTGGAAGTGGCCGAAGCGCTTCAAATACGCGAGCTGGTTGCGCGGGCTCCAGGAGTTGGCCGAAGCGTTGAGTACTTCAATGGTCTCGATCGGATAGTCCACCGCCGCCTCGCCTTCGCCGACAGTGCGCTTACGCCCGCGCCAACCGTCGAGCTGTACTTTCAGACGCGCCGAAATCGTCTCGCTTTGGTCTGTCCACCAGCCGCCGTTGGCGATCGAGTCGCCGATTAGCAGCACGCGCAGCGTCGTTGGGTCGGGCGGCAGGGCAATTTCGCCGTCGTTACGCATCGAGAAGCGATCGATGCGGATGCGGTTGCCGAAGCGGCGCGTGCTTTGGTTGGGCGCGAGCCGGTAGCCGATATCATCCTCCGCGAGGTAGAGCAGCGGATTGCCGAAGCCGAACACCACGCGCAGCCCCAGTTCGACTAGCAGTACCGCCCCGATCGCGACGGCCAAGCCAATCCAGACGAGTTTCATAGCAAAGCAGCGATCGATCGGCGATCGCAGCGGCAAACAACAGCCCCAGAATAGCCCCAGAACAGCGCCCGCATCGGCGCGGGTTCCGGTTGCCCGTATCATGGACGAAGGACGCAGCGGGGTCGCCAGTTTTCCTCGCGCTTGACACCCCACGGCACAATTCGCCGATCGAGGATCGACACTTCGGACGGTAAGCTCGTAAGCCGAGCGCAGCGGCGACGCACGTCCGAACTCGCTACGATCTGTATCGATATATAAAAAGTCCGAATCGAGAAAACCCGTGGACTGTCAACAAATTTTTAAGACCGCGAACCCCATCATTGGGGTCGTTCACCTTTTGCCACTTCCGGCCTCGCCGCGCTGGGGGGGCGATCTGAAAACCGTGATCGATCGCGCCGAACGCGAGGCCGCCGCCTTGTCCGCCGGTGGTGTGGATGGAATTATTGTCGAAAACTTTTTTGACGCGCCCTTCTGCCGCGAACGCGTCGATCCCGTCGTCGTCAGCGCCATGACGACCATCGTCGATCGTCTGATGGGCCTGGTCGCACAGCCGATCGGTATCAACGTTCTGCGCAACGACGCCCTCAGCGCCATGGCGATCGCGAGCTGCACCGGTGCGAAATTCATCCGCGTCAACGTCTTCACCAACACGATGGTCACCGACCAGGGCATCATCGAAGGCTGTGCCCACGAGCTGCTGCGCTACCGTCGCGAACTCAATAGCGACGTGAAGATCCTGGCCGATGTGCTGGTCAAACACGCCCACCCCCTCGGCACGACCAACCTGACGCTGGCGGTGCGCGAAGCCCTCGAGCGCGGCCTGGCCGACGGTGTGATTCTTTCCGGCCTCGCCACCGGTTTGCCGCCGACTCTGGCCGACCTGGAACTGGCCAAGCGCGCCGCGAGACATAAACCCATCTTTATCGGCAGCGGCGCAAATTGGGAGAATATCCCCGAGCTGATGACCGCTGCCGACGGCGCGATCGTCTCCAGTTCCCTGAAGCGTCACGGCAATATTGAATCGCCGATCGACCCGATCCGCGTCAGCCAATTCGTCGAAGCCGCCCAGCACCCGTTCGTCGCCCCGAATGAAGTCGCCGCCGACGCGGTCGATCCCGCCGCTTCCAACGGTGCCAGCCCCGATCGCGGCTCGCGCGCGACGGCCAGCTCCGCCTCCTAACGGGATTCTGCGATCCAGCGCTATCGTAGTAGACGAAATTCGTACATCGCTGCCCCCACCGCCATGACCGACCGTACGACGCCCGCAGGTTCGCCGCGATCCGGCCTGTCGCTCCTGCACCGTTACGCCCGCCCCGCGATCGCCTTCATTGCCAGCCTCGGCGCGATCGAGACCGCCTTTCTTACCTGGGTGGAGCTCGGCGATCGCGCAGCAGAGGTTTGCGCGACCGGCGGCTGCGACACCGTGCTAACCAGCGACTACGCCATGCCGTTCGGGATTCCGCTACCCGCGCTGGGCTGCCTGGCGTATTTAACGATGGCGATCGCGGCGCTGATTCCGCGCAAAGTCACCGGTAACCCCTTCCGCGCCTCGAACACCGAAATCACCACCTCCTGGATCTTGGCGGTAGGCGGCGCGATTATGGCCACGGTCAGCGGCTACCTCATGTACGTGCTTTTCACCGAGCTTCAGGCGTTTTGTCCGTACTGCATCGCCTCGGCACTGTTTGCGCTGACGATCTTCGGGCTGGCGATCGCGGGGCGCGACTGGGACGATTTCGGTAGCGTGCTGTTCACTTTGACGATTGTCGGAGCCGTGACGCTAACCGGCGCGTTTGGCACGTTTGCAGGTGTGGCTCCTGCAACGGCAACCACAACCGCCAACAGCAGCAGCGGTGGTTATACAGGCGCGCCGCTCGTCAATCATTCCGATCGCGACTCGATCGCCCTGGCACGGCACCTCACTAAAACCGGCGCAAAGCAATTTGGAGCCTACTGGTGTCCCCACTGCCACACCCAAAAAGAACTCTTCGGCATCGAAGCCTTCACGCAAATCGATTACGTGGAGTGCGACTCGAAAGGAATCAACGGTCGCCCCGACCTCTGCCGCTCCACCGGCATTCACTCCTTCCCCACCTGGGAGATCGACGGCCAGCTCTATGAAGGCATCACCGAACTCGACACCCTCGCCGACCTCTCCGGCTACACCGGCGATCGCGGCTTCAGCCACACCCTCGCCAATCTCTCCGAAGCGAGCTAACCCGGCCTTCAACACGTCACCATGCGCGCCTTAATCGTCGGCAACTCCGGCGCGGGAAAGACGACCTTCGCCCGCAAGCTTTTCCCCAACTGCCCCGATGCCGATCGCCCGATCCTCAATCTCGACGCCGTCGCCTGGGGCGAGCCAATCGACGGCAAGCCGATGCGCCGTTCGAGCGCTGATAGCATCAACGCGATCGAAGCTTTTACACGCGATCGCGATAATTGGGCAATCGAGGGCTGCTACGGCGATCTGCTCGCGGCGATCGCATCCCAGGCGACAGTGCTGTACTGGCTCGACCCCGGCACGGACATCTGCCTCGATCGTTGCCGAAACCGCACCTGGGAGCCCGAAAAGTTCGCAACGCCCGCCGAGCAGGATGCCGCCCTGGCATACCTGCTCGAGTGGGTCGCCACCTACGACGATCGCGAGGACGAGTTCGGGCGCGATCGCCACGCGGCCCTATTTGGCGGCTTTCCCGGCGAAAAGTACCGCCTCATCAACGACTGAACCTACTGAGCCGCCGCCTCGCAGTGGCCCTCGCCCACGTGGCCGAGACCGGCGATCGGCGCGGCGATTTGCGAGATCTCGTCAACGGAAAACTGCTCGCTCATCGTTTCCGGCGTCACGACCACCTTGCCGTCTTTCTCCAGCGCCGCAAAGCGATCGAACCCGAAGCCGCCGACGTTGATTTTGTCGTCCGCCGGAGCTCCCGCATCGCCAAAGATATGGTCGAAGTGGAACGTGATTTCCAGCTCGCCCGGCGCATCCGGCTCGACAAAGCCCTTACGCTCGTCGCCCACGTACTCACCGCAGGAGTAGGCCAAATTTGGCGCGAACGCCAGCTCGAACGCCATCTCGCGGTCGTCTTTTTTCGCCGTCCCCGTCATCACGATCGACGGTGCATCATCCGCCGACGCGATCGACCACTCCACGCCGCTGTAGTAGCCACTGGGCACGGTCACCGTTGTCAGCTCGATCGGCTCGGCATTCTCATCGCCTGCCGCCAAGTCCACAGACTGCGGCGCGATCGGCTCGACCGGATCGCCAGCTTCGCTTTTCGGTACGATTTCACCGAGGGTGACCTCCACGCGATCGAAGTCAATCCGCCAGCCGTCTTTTGAGGTAAACCCCTGCCGGACGAAATCTTCGCCATTGGCAACGACCGTGAGCTGACCCGGTTCGGTATTGGCGGCGGTGGCCGTATCTGACGACGAGGCATTTTCCTCACCTGCACAGCCTGCTAGCAGCGTCAGGCAAGCGGGCAGCGCGAGCGCGCAGAGACGAGGAGAACGAGAAAATAGAGACATGAGCTCGGAAATTGTGAGTTGAGTTTAGCTACTACCCTAATCCCGCCGAGCGGACGCATCAGCCATCTCTTCAGCGTTTCTTAACGTGAGTTCGGGTTAAGCAAATTCGCTTTAACATCGGTAGCTCATGGGTTCTAGCTGATGTAAGAGGCGATGAGCTTGAGCAAATTACTCGAATTCTTAGTGAATCTCGCCAATTTCTGGATCGACCGCATATCGTTGCTTGAGCCAATCCGTCAAGAATAACGATTCTACGAGGCTTTCAGCCGATTCCTTATCCCGACCTCACGTTTTCTTAAGTCAGCTTGAGAGATTGCGATCGTGGTGACTGAAAACAATCGAAAGTGCAGTTTTCGGGGGCCCCCTCGCTCAAGCGCGCGCGCTGCTTTTCACGAAACAAGCTAGACCGACATACACGAGGATATGCGCCAGCAGAATTCCCCAATTCAGCGCGAGATTATCGAACGTCATCGCATAGGGATCGATCGGAATCGGCAGCTTCGACAGCGTTTCTTCGACGATCGCACCGGGCATGATGCTGTCTCCTAGAATCTGGCCTTCCAGGTCGATCGGAGTGGCATATGCGCCCACCGACCACCGCCCGATTGCCAGCCACGACATCAATTTCGCCGCGCCTTCGACCTTAAACAGAACTCCAGACAAGACGATCTGCGCGATCGTCACGAACAGCATCAAGTTACTCGCCTGATCGGTGTTGTTCGAGACCGTCGAAAGCAGCAGACCTAGGCTTAGCGCGGCGACGATCGTCAGCCAGGTCGTCACGTACAGCCCAATACCCCAGGGGACGACCTCTGCGGCAGGCGCTTGAAACAGCACCAGAACGAACAGCACGATCGCGAGCGACTGCACGAACGCGATCCCGCCCCTGACCGCCAGCTTCGAGAGAACATAAGCGGTCGGAATCAGCCCATAGAGACGCTCGTCTTCGTAGCGCTCTGTTTCGCTGACGATCTCGCGGACGGAAAATAGCAGCCCGAGCAGCAGGTTAATGCAGGTCAGGATAAAGACGACTTTCAGCGCCGACGGAAAAGCGGCTCCCTCCGGCACGACGGCCAGCGCTTCGGGCGTACCGGTCACAACGCGCAGCAGACAAATCGCGATCAGTCCTGCCAGCAGCGAGATAATCAAACTCGCTCGCGAGGCGCGCACGAGGCGAAAGTATCGCTCCGCTTGGGTGGTGAAGTGAGTCCAAAAAATACGCATGAAGAGAGTAGTGCAGCGACTAGCGCAACTTGTCGTAAATGTCTTCGATGTCGTCAACCTCATACTTGGCTTTGACCGCCACAGGCGTATCGAAGATCTGCAAATTGCCGCCGCGACCGATCAACGCAATGCGATCGGAGTGTTCGGCAATAAAGGGCGAGTGGGTCACGATGACGATCGTCTTACCCAAAGTTTGTGCCAGCTCTCGCAGCACCCTAAAAACCTCTTTTTCCAGGCCGGGATCGAGCGCGGAGGTCGGTTCATCGAGGAAAATTCCCTGGGGGTCTGTCAACAGAGCTGCCGCAATGCCGACGCGCTTTTTCTCCCCGCCGCTCAGGCTGCGAATATATTTTTCCTCACTGTCGCCAAGATCTACGCTTGGCAATGCGATCGCTCGGATACGCTCGCGAATCTCTGTCAGGGTCGTGTCGGGCGGCAACCGCAGGCGCGCGGTGTACGTTAGCGACTCGCGCACGGTGAGGGCGGAGTCGAGAATGTCGGTTTGGGGAACGTAGCCGATCGACGCCTGCGCGAGGTTGTAGCGTCCCGGCATCGGGCGGTTGTTGACGCGCACAACGCCCTGCGATCGCGGTAGCAGACCGAGTACGGACTTCATCGACGTTGATTTTCCCGCGCCACTCGGCCCGATAAACGACGTGATTCCCGGCTCGATATCCAGCTTCGGGCAGTTGACGAGTTGTCGTCCGCGAGCGGGCGGCGCGAACCCGAGCTTCTGAGGCAGCGTCTTGCGCTCGGCAGCAAAACAAAGGATGTTGCGCGCTTCGATACGGAGGCTATCGCTGCCGCTGAACACCTCTTCTAAGATGGCGTCGCGATAGGTAAACACCAGCTCGCCAATCTGCACCGAGTCGCCATTGTTGAGCCGGTGGGTGGAGTCGATCGCGCTGTTGTTGACGAGTGTTCCGTTCGTGCTGTTGTTGTCTTCGAGCTGATAGGTATCGGCCCCAGTGCGCGAGATCGTTGCGTGGACGCTGGAGACGAGCGGGTTATCGAGCCGAACTTGGCAGCTCGCATCGCGCCCGATTGACAGTGAACCAGAGGTCGCCAGCTCCTGCTGGAGATCGATGCGGAGGCGAGCGTTTTTCCCCTTGACGAGCTGCGTCTCAGAACTGGCAAATGCCAGGACGACGCAGTTGCGGGGGTCTTGACCGATTGTCAGGCGATCGTTTTGCCCATCGATGCGATACCCCGCCTGCAAATCGACGCGCTTGCGATTGGCGAACAATCCGTTACTGCTGCCCGAGGACACGACTGCCGCAGATTCAAATGCGCCGTCGAAAATTCGGTACGTCTCGCCCTCGCGTCGCAGCACCGCTTGGCGGTTGCTCACGACGTTCCAGAGGTCAGTGCTGGGGATTTGGATCGTCGCCCAAGTCTCGTCGCGCCCGAGCCGATATTCCGAGTCGGTGAGATCGAATTTGAGCGACTGACCTTGGTACTTCACCTCCAGCTTGACTGCGCCCGCTACTGACATGCTCCAAAAGCGATTTCGTCGCATGATGGAAGGCTATAGCTCGGTGCGGGCGGATTGTAGGTCGGCGCGGGCGGATTGTAGGTCGGCGCGGGCGGATTGTAGGTCGGCGCGGGCTGGTCATAACCGTAACTCGGCGACGGCGACGAGCCGTAACCGTAGCTCGTCGCGGGCGCAGGCGCGGGCTGCGGGCTGGCGTAGCTCGAGGACGGCGCGTTCGTCTCGACGGGAGATGGCGTCGGAACAGCTTGTGGGGTAGCCGTCGGAGTCGGGGTCGGCTCCGGCGTGATGTCCGGGCTCGGTTCTGGCGAGGCGATCGGCTCGGGGATCTCAGCTTCTGCCTCTTCTAATCTGTTCGGTGCTTCGAGCTGGGGAGTTTCGGCACTGGTGGGCTCGACCGTTGAGTCACCACCGCGCAAGGCCGCAATGCCGACGCCACCGGCGATGATGCAAGCCGCGACGCCAGAGGCCACGAAAAGGGGGGCGCGGTTGGGGCTCGGGGACGGGGACGGAGCATAGGAGCCGGTCGCGGTGTGCCCATCGGGCATGATGGTCGTCTTTCGCCCGCCCGGTTCGGGAGAGGAGGAGAGGATTTCGGTCTTTTTAGCCATGGTTGCAGGAAGAGAGTCGAGAAACTGTTGGGCGGAGGCCGGTCGATCGAGCGGGCTGGGGGAAAGCGATCGATCGATCGCGCTGGCAAATCCGACAAAAGCGGGGTGCTGCTGCGCTGACGCGGACACCGACGATCGCCACAGCAATTTGCCAGAGGGCAGGCGATCGAAGCTATCGGGATCGCGCCCGGTCAGCAAAAAGACGAGCGTGCAGCCGATGGCATAGAGGTCGCTCTGGGGCGAGAACTCTCCAGTCTCGATTTGCTCGGGCGCGCAGTAACCGGGTTTGACAACGCGGGTGCGATCGCGCTCGCCGACACCACATTGATATTTTGCTGTTGAGCCGAAGTCGATCAGGACGGGCTGGTCTCGCTCGGCGGCGTGAATGACGTTTTCGGGCGAGATGTCACGGTGGCATAATCCAGCTTCATGGAGCGTGCTGACGATCGGCACGAACTCCTGTGCAAACTTCAGCGCGCGATCGAGGTCAAAGGCTCCGGCCTTGCGCGCGATTTGCTCGTAGGTGTCGCCATCGATAAATTCTTGAACGATCGCCGGGTAGCCGTCGCACTCATCGACGTAGCGCCAGCATTTCGGGACGCGATCGTGCAGCTCGCCGCACTTCTGAAGCGTCTCGGCTTCCTCGCGAAACATCCGCTTGGCAATCTCGAGACTCGACTCGTCAAACTGGTCGGGATTGAACTGCTTGATCGCCACGCGACGATCGTCGCGCGTGTCGGTCGCGACGTAGTTCCGACTGAAGCCGCCTTCCGGCAATATTGCGTCAATTCGATAGCGATCGAAGAGAACGTATCCGATGGAGTGGGGCGCGGCTGTCATGGAGAACGGTGCTCGAAATCTTTGATGCTATGGTCGCATATCCGCTGGGCAATGCGGGTGGGCTCGATCGAGTGGCAAGTGCCCGATCGAGCCCTGCCGGGAAGAGAATTCAACCCTCTACAAATTTAGAAATTCATCGAGGATCGACTTTTTTCGCGTCTCGAAGTCCTCATCGGAAATCAAACCCAGTTCGCGAACTTTTTGCAGCTCCTTGAGCTTGTCTTCCAAGCTCGATGACGGGGCTGCTGCGGGTGCTGGAGTCGGTGCGGACGTTTCGGCGGCGGGAGTGGCCGTTGCTTCCGGTTGGGGCATCGGCGCGGACGCCGAGTCGGCGTCAATCGACGGCAGGCCGTATTTCTCGATCGTCTCTTTGACGATCTGGCGATCGCGGCGGTACTCGGGGCTGTCTTGACCCGCAGGCAACTCGGCCTCGCGCATCTTCAAGAATTCCGCCAGCTTGTCGGTCAGCACCCGCTTCGCGTCGTCCGATTCCGCATCGGCAAAAATCCGACTCACCTGGGCGCTAACGGCCTCGCGATCGCGTCGGCAGGTGTCGATTTCGAGCAACTGAACGGCCTCTTCCCAGGTCGAGGCGATCTCGACTTTCTCATCGCCGGTCGCGCTCTGAACCTGGTAGCAAATCGTGTTGTCTTTGCTGGCCTTGTTGAACTCGACGGTCAGCACCTCGAGGACGCGGGCGAGGACGACGAGCTGGTAGACGCGCTCGTCCGGCGGGAAGACATCCCAGAACGGTGGATCTTTCTGAATGTGAACCGGAATCGGCATATCCCGCGCCTCGCCTCGGAATTGGGCGCGTTTAGCTTCGACCATCTGCCCTTGCCAGTCCTGATAAGACTTGCGCAGTTCGCGCATCCCCTCGATGCAGCGCAGCGAGAAACCGCCCATCTCCTGCACGAAGACGATGCGGTGGCGCTCTTCTTTTGCCAGCGGCGCGATGCTCGACTTGTTACCCAGACGCTCGGAGAGAACCTCGAGCAGCTTTTGGGCGGCGGGCTCCTCAGTATCGCGCCCGTTGACGATCGCCGCCATTTGGTTGAGCTGCGGCGTGAAGCTCGCATCGCCGCGCGTCATCTCCGGCCGCGACAGGATCAAGAACGGATTCGACTTGCCGTAGGCGATCGCGATTTGGCTGCGAATCTCGGCGTTGTCGTTGTTATAGGTCTTGTAGAGCAGGTCGCAGGCCGACAGCTCGCGCACCAGCTTGCTCGACTGCGGCGCTTTGGTGATGCGCGCGCGGGCTTCGTCAAAAATGGTGCCGCGTACGTCTTCGTCCTGTACGTCTTCGAGGCGCTGCAAGTCGAACAGTCGGAAAACGCGATCGGCGTTGCGGTTTTCTTGCCAGAGACCACTCAGCTCCGGTAGCACCGACTCCGCCATCGTCGAACATAGATTGTTTAACCCCTGTTCGTAGGGGCTCTGGCTGGTTTCACTCGATCCGGACTGCTGCTCGACGAAATCGCGATATAGCTCGTTGAGGACGGCGCGATCGTAGAGCTTGATGCCGTTGACGCTCAAGGTATCGGCGCTATTGGCCTGCTCGTCGGCCGCCGCCGCAAAGCCGTCGCGAGCGATACGCAGTTTTTGGACGAAGCGGTTGTACTGCGATCGCAGCTTCTCGAGATGTTCCTTCATCCGTGCGATGACCACCTGTCCTAGCTGGCGAGACTTGGCCTGGACGATCGCCTTGAGCGATTCGTTCAAGTTTTGCAGCGCTTCTTCGCAGAGCTCTTCCATCTTGCCCTGCTTGGTCAGGCCGAAACGATCGCGGTAGTACACGATGTCCTGGAGCTTCTGGGCGTAGGCCTCCTGGAAGACATTCTGCTGCTGTTCCCAGGTGTCGAGCTGGCGTTTGAAGATCTTCTCCGTGTTCATGATAATTTGCTCGCACAGTTCTAGGAACTGCTCGGCAAACTTCGGCCCGCGATTGCGATCTTGTAGAATCTCGTAGAGCTTCTCTTCCAGTGATTTGCGGGTTTGGATGATGACGCGATCGCGATTCTCGTACATTTTGATGAGGTAGTCGCCGTGCATGCGATCGTCGGGGCTGCTGTCGTTGAAGTGCTCGTCGCGATACTTGCGAGCGCTCGGATCCAGGAACGTATCGACGAAATTGCGAATCGCGCCCTCCTCGGAGCCGAACAGGTTGAGACCCTCCTTCGTGCATTTGAGGCGATCGTTGTCGGCAATGTCTTGCCGCACGGTGTTGACCCAACTGCTCACGGTTTCGAGCAGCGAGCCTTTACCCGACGAAGACAGATCGGCCAGCAGTTCCATCGAGGTGAGGCGCATCGGCTTGAGGATTTCTTTCTCGACCTCGCTGCGCATATCTGCTGGAAGCGCCATATCGCCGTTGAGCCACCAGCCCACCAGGTCAGCAGACAGGCGCTCGGACAGTGAAGCTCGAATCTGCGAAATTGGAATTTCGACCGTCGAGAGGCCGAAGCTCATAAAGTTTTTCGGATAGCTGCGACCGCAGGGATCGGCCTGCGCCCAGGAGCCTTTGATATTGTCGCGAATCGAGCGCTTGTGCGGCGCGAAATCCGAGGTTAGATCGAGAAAAATATTCTGCGCGATCGCTTCGCGAATGCTGTCGAGGTCGAGCTCTCCCGCTTCGTTTTTCGTACCGACTAAATAGGTAAAGTCAAACGGCGCGCGCTGCTCGATAATTTCGCCCGCTGCCGAGGAGGTGAACTGCGCGCGATACTCCGTCCGCGAATCGGAAAAGTAGCTCAGCTCCATCAGCGCCGCGTAACCGTTCGCCAAGACGCGATCGCCCACGTCGATCGAAGCGAAGGCATTCGGCATCGGCACGATCGACGTCGTCGTCGGACTGGTCGTCACTTTTCGCAGCCAAGCGCGAATGCAATAAGCCAGGTCGAGAATCATGCCGCTACCCGTCCCGCCGGAGAGCGAACCGACCACGAAGACGTTCATCGCCGTCGGTTTTACTTTCACGTCATAGTTATTGAGCATGAACTGCTCGTGGCCTTTGGCGCGATTACAGGCTTGGGTGAAGGTCTTCTCGATGCCCGGGTAGTTGTAGAAAAATGCGAACCGGCCGCAGCCGCGAATCTGCCCAGCTCCGGCTTCGAGTGCCGTTACGTTTTTTTCGAGCTCTTTGGGAAACCAAGCCTCGATCCAGGGATAGTTCCCCATGTTTTGCAGGATCGCATCGGCCTCGATTCCTTTAACCGTGGCGTGATACTTCTCGTTGTCTTTCAGCGTCGAACCGGCGGCGCTGGGGTTACTGACTTGGTAGTCCTTGTCGGTGTCGATCGACAGAAAGCTAACAACCGGAAAAGCCTTTAAGCTGCCGTAAACCTCTTCGATCGCCCGCCGAACCCTAGCGATCACCTCATTCCCCGTACCGCCAATCCCGACGATGACCGTCGGTACCATTGTTTTCTCATCAACTGCCATAATTTAACCTCTTGTTTGCGATACGGAATGGGTGGGAATAGTGCCCGAATAAAACTCAAGATCGGGGCAACAATACAGAAGTTGCACGCGCTACGGACTTTGCGCTAGCAGGGCTTGATAAACGGAATCGTGGCAAATTTCCAAACGGCAATCAGCGTTGCTGTCGTCCAAAACAGCGCGTGTGAGACGGCGGCTCGTCCTGCCATATCGATCCGCAAGCCGAACATACCTTGAAATACCCAACGATCGAGCGGCAAAATCACCATCCACATCAACGCGATCCAGGCCATTCCCAACCAGAAGATAATCCACTTGATGTTGCTGTTGATGCTCCCAAAGAGCTTTTCTTGCAGACTGCTCGCCAGCTCGCTGGCTTCACTCGCCAGCGACAAACCGCCCGTCGTCAGCGACATTTGACCGGCTTCGGCCAAATCTTCTGGTGCAACACCCACAAAGATGCTGTGGATCTTGATGCCCTGTGCCACGATCTGCGCCAGTAGACTGGGGTCAAGCGGCGTACTGGGTTTGCCGTCAGTCACTACGAGCAGCTCGCGACAGCGATCGGAGACCTGCAAGAGGGCGTTAGTCGCATCGGTAATCGCGAGATTGAGATCGGTGCGCTCCGTCTCGAGCCTGCCCGCGAGCGTCGGATCGCTGAGCTTGGCGAGCATCTCCGTCTCGACGGCTTCTGGGTCGGCCTTGAATGACTCGGTGAGCGGCTCGGTCTGACCAGCAAAGCCGAAGACTTTGATTTGGTTAGGCCGATCGAGGGTCGTATTGCTGCGCTCGAGGTATGCCTTGACGGCGGCGATTTCCTCGAACATGACGCTGCCCGGCTGCTCGAAGTTTGCCAGGTCGCCGGTGCTGTTACTCAGATCGAGAGCGATTGCGACGTTGACGTTCGGCCTCCCCAAACCGAGTAGGGCAGACAGCAGCGCGATCGCGAGACAGAGCCCAAAGGCGATTGCGGGAATGTTGAATAGGGGATTTTCGAGAATCGTGCGGCGTGTCATTGGTATTTAAAGTGCGATCGCAACGATCGCGAGTGCGGGCGGACGAGTGGCAGTAGAGCTCGCCGTCGAGGCGATCGAAACATCAACCTCGACGGCGGAACCGGTGAAGCGCTATAGACAGCCGTTCTCGACGGAAACGAAACTGAAATTCGCACCGCTCGGGCCGCCGGAGTTCGACGGCTGGACGCAAACGAGCGGCACGCTGTCGATCACGTTGTAGTCCGCCTGGGTGGCTCCTACCTCGACGCCATCGTTGAGGATCTGCGATGCTTGGGCGCGATCGGGCGCGTTGCGCAGCACCCGCGACATCAGGTCGGTCGCGTCGAACGCCGCCGTCGTCCGCCAGCTCACCCGGCCTTTCCACAGTTGCGCCGTGTCTTTCGAGAAGCCCGCGTCGTTCTCCTCCCAGCGCCAGGGCACGGCTAGCACCATCTCGTTCACGGCCGACTCGCCGTTGAGCAGCAGCTGCGGCGAGTAGAGCGCGGCATCGCCCATCAGCAAAAGGCGATCGGAGCCGAGAGCCGCGTTGTTTTGCGCCACGCTGATGGCCACGGAAACGCCAGATTCGCCGGGAAGCGCCAGCAAAATCGAGTTGGAGTCATTCGTCCGCGCTTTGTTGACCAGTGCCGAGCCGTCGAGGCTGGTTTCGACGCCGATATCGACCGAGTCGAGCTTTGCGCCGGGCGATAAGGTATCCTCGTTCGCCTCAAACTGTTGCTTGAGGTAGTTACTGTAAGGGTTGCGCGAGTCGAAGACCAGCGTTACTTTGGCTTCTTTCTGCGTGGCCTTGGCGTGTTCGATCAGCGTCGCCAGTGCCTTGATGACGTACTGCTTGTAGAGGTCATCGACGCCCTGGGCGATCGGCACCGTCGTCAGGATGCTGTTGTTCGTGCCGATATCTTCGGTTAGTTCGATCGTCATCGGCGCAAGTACCGGCAGTTGTTGCGCGGCGTAACCTTGCAGGACGACGGCGCTGTACTCCGTCGCGCCGTGGCCGATGATACCCAGCACTTGCTCCGTACCCATTAGCACGCCCGCAATTTCGCCTTCCAGCGCGTTTTCCGGCGTGGCATCGCCCGCATCTACGACGACAACCGCCATCAGGCGCTCGACCCCCCTGTCGTTGAACTGCTTCTGCGCCGTGGCGACACCGCGCAGGATTTCTTTGCCCGTATCGTCATCGAGGGGTAAGGGCGCAACGACTGAAACCACAATCGGGTTGCCGCTCTCCATTGCTTTGGAGTTGTTCAGATAAATCTGCGCTTCGGGATCGTTCGAGTCCGCCGCCACAGCCGTCTCGTACAGCGAAATTGCCGCGCCCCAGTCGCGCAGCGCGAACTTCGTGCTGGCCGCTTCTTTCTGAGCGACGTTGTTCGAGCTTTTAATCAGCGTCCGTTCGCCTTGACTGAAGATTTCGACGATCGACTTATCGGCGCACTCGCTGACGAAGTCGTCGGGGTCGGTTGCCGCACAGTTGGCGATTGAAACGTTACCGCCACCAATATTGTTCGGGCTCGGTGGAGGCGTGCCGCCCACAGTCTGGCCGGTATTTACACCGGGCGTTGGCGTCGATGTGGGGGAAACTGCCGTCGTTCCACCGTTTTTATTTCCGCTCAACATGCGCGACACGCCGAAAGCTCCGCCCGCCAGTGCGACCACGGCCGCTGCCGCCATCGCGATCGGCTTCACCGGCAAACCGCTGCCGCCGCGGCCCCCAACCGGACTGCGGCCCCCACTCGAGCCGCCACCGACAACGTCGTTCTTACTCAGACCACAGACATCACACAGTAGACCCGTATTGTCGTGTGGGAGGTGCGGATCGAATTCAGTGCCGTCCGCTTTGACCCCAGTGCAAGTCCATGACATCAGTAATATCTCCTCAGTTTTTTGATTTCTCAGTACGATTGCGGGTTTGAATGAGTTGGGAACGTCTTGAAAGACGGCCTTTGATGCCATGGATAAAGACGAGTCCAGTGTTTTTTCAGGCGAGCTAGAAAGGAAGCCTCAGGTGTATTAGAACTTACGGATATTTGCAGAACTCGCTTGCTCTTAACAATCCCTGCAACAGTATATATGTGAGGTTTACTTTGAAAAGGTCTTTGTCGGCTTTTCCTATCAAAGTTATCTGACGCGATCTTAGGAATTTTTCTGAGTCTGAATCCTCTAGCGATCGCCCATCGCAGAAAAATCGCCCACGTTCAGAGAGCCGGGCCTGTTTCTGTCTCGTGGGAGGCTTCTGGGAAAAATTCCGCACCGCGCTCGAGAGCGGAGTCGATCGGGATACTCCAGCTCGATGCTGATGCCATCTCGCGTAAATCTTCGGGAATCGATCGCCCGTCCGGGTAGACGAACGGATCGCCCCATAATGGATAAGCGTGCAAGCCGTTGATTGCGATGAGTTCGCCCCTAAGATTCACCACGGGGCCGCCGCTCATGCCCTTCATTATTGGATTGCTGTAAGCGTAGCGATAGCCGTCAACGAGCGGCTCGTCGAGAGCGTAGGTCAGCTCGCCCTGTGTCCAACGAAATTTGCTGTTCTCTGGCCGCGTGCGATCGGCATCGACAAACGGATAGCCAGTGGCAAATGTCCTCTCGCCCGGTGACACCTGAGTTTGAACGGAGGCAACACGCAGGTTGCGATCGCTGGTAAACGAGAGAAATGCAAGATCGTAGCCGCCTACACGATCGTCGAGTTCGATCGTAGCGTCATAGATCTGCCCGTCATCAGTTTGGATTTGTACGGTCTCGTCGCGCAAAACATGAGAGTTCGTCGCCACGATGTAGCGATCTTCGCCGCCTTCGATTTCGTGGCGGGCAACGATCGCGCCGCTGCCCCAGCTTTCTTCGCCGAACACTTTTACCGTAAACTGACGAACGCGATCGCCGAACTCGCTTGCCTCGAGAGAAGGAAAAAAGTCGTCCGTTGTGTAATTGCTTTCCGGGCAGAAGAAACAAGGTAATTCTTGGGCTCTACAGGCCGGGAGTGCGATTTCCATCGTAATGGAAGTACCAAAAAGAATCGCGATCGTTCTCGTCAAGCCAATCAACATTCAGCAAAGAGACCAATAGGGACAAGTGCAGAGTACGCGAATGCCGGGGGGGGGAGTACGGGGTGGCGTCAGGCCCTAATGTCTCGTTACGCCGATCGTCGATCGTCTCGACTCTCTACTCACGTCAGCGCAGACTAATTACTTATGAGGTAGTGCATCTGTCCTTCCGCATCTCCCGCCAGAATATCGCCGTTTGGCAGGGACGCCACGGCGCGCACGATTGGCGGGAAAGCTACAGGGGACGGAGAGGAAGAGCGCAGGCCAGTGTCGATATCCCAATATGAGACTACACCGGGGCCGATGCTACTGTCGCCCGTTCCCACGATTGCCGTTTGGCCGTCGGGAGAGAGTGCCAGGCTGCGAACCTCAAATCCCGTGTCGAATTCTCGTAGAATCGCCCAGGTTTGAGTATCGATGACCGCGATATTGCCGTAGTTATCGCCGGTGATCAACTTAGAGCCATCGGGGGTAAAGTGCATCTCGATGATGACATGAGGAAGCTGCAACTCGCGCGTACCGCGTCCGCCTTCAGCGATGTTCCATCGGAATAGCACTCGCCCGATCGCGCCTATGGCATGTGTGCCGTCTGGAGCTGCAATCAGGTCGCTCGGTGCAAGGATACCGTCGTTGTAGGTGCGGATTTGCGTGCCGTCGGCTACGTTATAGTGCTCGACTTTGCCACCTGCGCCGCCGATCAGTAGGCTCTGACCGCTGCGGCTAAAGGCAACCGCCGACACGCCGCGACCATCGTCGAATGCGAAGGTGCGCAAAAGCTGTTGACTCACCACATCCCACAACATCACCGTGCCGTCACCGCTGCCGCTGGCGAGCAGACGGCCATCCGGACTGAAGGCCAAGTCTTGGACGCTGGTGTCGTGGTTGCCGAGCGTAGTCGTGTTCGCGCTGCTTCGCAGATAGACCGTACCTCTGCCGGAACCGATCGCCACTCGACCGTCGGAGCTGGCGACGATTTTCTCGATCGAGTCATCCGCAATAAAGTCAGGGTCATCTGGGTCGGTAACGATGTCACCGTCATCCGGATCGACCAAGGTAATGACATCATCGTCTGGGTCGGTAACGATGTCATCATCATCTGGACTGACTAAGGTGATGACATCATCATCTGGATCGGTAACGATGTCATCATCATCCGGATCGACCAAGGTAATGATGCTACTGTTCATTCCTCCAAAGCGTTCGTCAAAGGCGGACAAGAGTGCAACTTCATAGGGCGAGGGCGATTCTGCCTCGTACTCGGATAGCAGCGTTCTGCCTTGCGACTCGTCACCGGACGCGGCGGAAAGGTCGCCGTAGGTGCGACGCACGTAGGCGCGCGAAAGCAATGTGAAGGGATGGGTGAGGGTACTCACGGCGTCGTTCGCGCTTGTATTTGCCTCGAGTGCTAAGCCTTCGTCTGCATAGCTGCGAGCTTGCAGCGCCAGAGACAGCGCTTGCAGGCGTGGAGAAAGGCGCGACTGGGCGCGACGGAGATCTTCGATCGCGTCGTTATGACGATCGAGCTTGGCGCGAGCCGCACCGCGCACTAGCAGCGCCTCGGCATTATTCGAGTTGCGTCGCAGTACCTGGCTCGCATCGTCGATAACCCGGCTGTAGTCATCGCCTTGCGCGAGGCGAGCGTGGGCGAGCCCGATCAACGCAACCTCAGAGTCCGGCTTGAAGAGTAACCCCTGGGAAAAGTCGGCGATCGCACCGTCATAGTCTCCGTTCGCCATGCGAACGAGTGCATTTTGCGCGAAGGCACTCGGCGCGTTGTTGAGGAACGTTTCGATCGTAATCCCCCAGTAGAACCCGCCGCCTCGATCGGCAGCCGCGTGAATGCCGACCAGCTCGCTACTCTCATTGAGGATCGGTCCACCGCTCATACCGCCGCGCGTCGAACCGTTATAAATCAGGTTATACCCGCTGCTCTGGGCTCCATCGAGCTGGTTTGACACCTGACCGAGCGAGCAAGTTGGCCGCGAGGCATTCAGACCCGTCGGCCAGCCCGAAACCGATACATCTGCACCGTTGTTAATGTCCGTCTGCATGCGATCGCCGACGATGCGGTAGTCGTCATTGCTCTCCATCGTCACGATCGCCATATCGAGATCGAGATGGCTCGGGAAGCGGATAATGTCCTCGCGTTCGAGCCGGTAGGGCGATCCGCCGCCTGGCGGTGTGACCTGGTAAGTGAGCTGCGGCTCGCCGACAACATGACCGGCAGTCAGGATGTAGTACAGACCATCCTGCTCGGCCAGCAGCACGCCACTACCTTGAGACGGGCGACTCGGATCGGCACTGTCAATCTGAACCGTGATTTGCTCTGCAAGCTGGCACGCTGCCTCAGAACCAGAAGCTCTCGGAACGAGACCGACGAAACAGAGCGCTGCCGTCGCGAGGGCGGGAAAAGTGCGGCAGAATGGAACAGACGAGGAAAACATGATTGGAAGTTTGGTTCTGGCGAGCAGGGAGAAGAGCGACAGAGTCTTGGGGAGAGTGAGTGTCGATCGCCTTTAAACAAGTATCAAGATAGCAGCAATGGCCGATCTCAGAGGTTTAGACATCATCGAGATTGTCCTGAGTATGCCCCGAAAGTAAAAAGTCAAAAACCTTGAAAATTCAAGCGCTTCTCAGTCGTTCGGTTGCTCCTGAAACTACTCAAAGTGCTGGCAATATTTTACGAAAATCGATCTAACTCGCCGCTATTTTGACGGCATTTATCTCAAAATTTGGCGATACTGATCGCAGGGAAGCATTGAGTCTCAATACTGCTAGCAATATTCAAAGACCCAAAATAAAATACGATCGAAACTTGCGAAAGTTCTTGTTCTTTACCTCGTCTCACCGCTTCAAGTGATGTCGATCGTATCGAAAATTCCCCCACATCAACCACCTGATCAAAAACCATCTACGTAGAATCCACAGTATGAGTAACAGGGGGCTTTTGTTTATACTCTGTTAGATGCTTTTTTTCTCTGGATCGAGTCTAAAGCAAAACCTGCAAACCAATCTAAGTGAAAACACTAGAATCATGCGTTTTCCCTGATATTTGCAAAAAGGCGGGATCGCATGCGCGACGGCAGCGCCCTTCCTAGACATGTGACTCTAGCCAGAGATAGGCATTTCCCTGACGCCCTAAGTACCAACGACATGCTGAATAGAACCTTTTTGAAAGCTGCCATCTTCTCACTGGTCGCCGCAGTGTCGGCAGCGGCTGGAGCTCCAGCTCGTGCGAACTACGCTTATCCCGACGCCTTTGCATGCCAGCGGGATGCATCGGGCGTGTTCACGACCTATGCCGTCAAAGGTGATATGGAGGTGGCAATTATCCAGTGGACGAGCGACTTCGGCTCTTCGTCTGGCTACTCGCAACAAGACCGCTGCGAAATGGTCTCCAACCGTCTCGATAGCACTATCCGGAACCGCACACTGCAATATTTGACCCACGGTTGGATGAACGGCCAACCCGTAATCTGCACGGCGGAGGATCGTGGTGGCTCTTGCGGTACCCTCATTCTCACCCTGCCGCACAGCCGCGCTCACCTCGCTGCTAGCACGCTTCGCAGCATGGGCGATGCGGGTCGTCTGGCTTCCGGCCCAATAACTCAATCGGAAGGAGGGAGTTGTTCAGATGGCCCGATCGCAGATGTCGGAATGGCGTCGGATAGCGATTCGTTTGGCCCGCGCCCTGATGTTGGACATGCCGAGCCCGAAGTGCGCACGGCACGCGATGCAGGCTGCGTCACGGAAGAAGACGGAACCGTCTATGTCGATATGCTCGGCGTCTTGGGTCACGTCTTCAACTAGGTTCAGGCTGACATGGGGCGATCGAGTTCTCGGACTCGTCTCATGTCTATTCATCTCGATACCATCAGATCGCAAGCAGACCCGCGACGGCGAGCGCCACACTCGGCGCGCAGCTCGTGGGCCTGCTTTTTGCATATTTGAGTTTTCCAGTGTCAGATCGCTACTGCATTCGATCGATCGTCCGATACTGGATCGCCTCGGCGATATGGTTCGTGCCGATCGCCTCGCTCCCGGCCAGGTCGGCGATCGTCCGCGACACCTTGAGGATGCGATCGGTCGCCCGCGCCGAGAGCCCCAGCTTGCGGATCGCTCCTTCGAGGATGGCCTGGGAGCCTGCATCGAGCTGACACCATTTCCGTAAATGGCTGCTGCCCATCTCGGCATTGCAGCGCACGGACTCGCCGCGAAACCGCTCCGAGGCGCGATCGCGACCGGCCTGCACGCGATCTCGCACGTTCTCTGACGGCTCGCCGGTGCTCTGCTGGGTCATCTCCTCTGGTTTCAATCGCCCGACGACGACTTGTAAATCGATGCGATCCATCAGCGGTCCCGACAATCGCGACCAATATTGCTCGCGCTGGCGGGGCGAGCAGGAGCAGGCTTGGATCGTGTCGCCGAAGTAGCCGCAAGGGCAGGGGTTGGTGCTAGCGATGAGGGTGAATTGGGCGGGGAATTCGACGGACTGGCGCGTGCGCGAGATCGTCACGAAGCCGTCTTCGAGGGGCTGACGGAGGAATTCGAGAACGTCGCGCTTGAATTCGGTCAGCTCGTCCAGAAACAAAATGCCGTTATGCGCCAGGGAGATTTCGCCTGGTTTCGGGTAGCTGCCGCCGCCGACCAACGACGGCCCCGAGGCGGAGTGGTGCGGGCTGCGGAAGGGCCGATCGCGCACGAGCTGGCCGCGATCGCGCAGCAGCCCCGCCACCGAATGAATTTGCGTCACCTCCAGCGCTTCCTCGACGCGCAGGGGCGGCAGGATTCCCGGCAATCGTCGCGCTAGCATGGTTTTGCCGCTTCCAGGAGGTCCTACGAATATGAGGTTGTGCCCGCCGGTTGCGGCGATCTCTAGGGCGCGGCGAGCTTGGATTTGGCCTTTTACGTCTTTGAGGTCGAGCATCAGTCGATCGCTGTCGGCCAGCGCTGCTTCGGGATCGACGACGACGCGGGCGTGGCGGCTCGGGTCGTTCATCAGGTCGGCCACTTCGGCAATGCTCTTGCAGCCGTAGACCGACAGACCCTCGACGACGGCGGCTTCTTGGACGTTGGCTTCCGGTACGACGATCGCGCTCATGCCCAGACGCCGCGCTGCCGCTGCGATCGGCAAGACGCCCGCCACGGGTCGCAGGCTACCGTCGAGCGACACTTCCCCGAGAAACATCGTGTCGCCGAGGAGTTGGGCGCTGACCTGCTCGGAGGCGGCCAGGATGCCCACGGCGATCGGCAGATCGAAGCTAGGGCCCTCTTTGCGGAGGTCGGCGGGCGTTAAGTTGACGACGATTTTCCGCATCGGGAAAGCGTAGCCGGAGTTTTTTAGCGCGGCTTTGACCCGCTCGCGCGACTCTTGGACGGCGGCATCGGGCAGGCCGACGATGACGGTTTTCGGCAGGCCACCGGCCACATCTACTTCGACGCCCACTTTGACGGCGTCGATGCCGACCAGGGTTGCACTCCAAATTCGAGCTAGCACGGGCAGGGGTCGCGTCGATCGCGCGTTTGAAACGGTCGTGCGGTATCGTCTCACGGCGAGTAGTGGCAAGGGGGCGATCGGTGTCACATCGGCCTACCGGAACGATCGCGAGCTTCCTACAATGGTCGGATAGCCGCAGGAGACTAATGCGTCGTGATAACACAGCGATTTTCGAGGGTGCGACGCGACGATCGCGGGGTCGATCGCAACTGGTTGCTGTGGCTGACGATCGCGGCGCTCGCTCTCTACACCCTCAACCTCGATGGGACAGCGCTGCGCGACTGGGATGAAGCCACTGTCGCCCAAGTCGCTCGCGAGATCGCCAACGCGCCGATCGAGTCGCTGACCTGGCTGTTTCCGACGCTCCAAGGCGAACCCTACTGGAACAAACCGCCGCTGCTGCACTGGGCGATCGCGCTGTGCTTTCGGCTGTTCGGCGAGGGCGAGTGGACGGCGCGGTTGCCGGGGGCGCTGTGCGGCGCGCTGACGGCTCCGGCGCTGTATGTGGTGGTGCGCGAGCTGTGGCCGCGTCGGCTCGAGGCGATGCTGGCGAGTACGATTTTTTTGACCTGGTTGCCGGTGGTGCGCCACGGACGGCTGGCGATGCTGGACGCGGCGATCGGGCTGTTTTTCGTCGTGGCGATCGGCTTTACGCTGCGATCGCGGCGGGATTTGCGCTACTCCTTGGGTCTGGGCGTAGCGATCGGGCTAATGTGCCTGACCAAAGGACTACTCGGAATTTGCCTCGGCGGTCTGCTGATGGTCTTTTTGGTGTGGGACACGCCGCGCCTGCTTCGGCAGCCCTGGTTTTGGTATGGCATCGGCACGGGCAGCATTCCGGCCTGGTCGTGGTACGCGATGCAGTTCCAGCGTTACGGCAGCGAGTTCGCGAGCAAGCATCTGGGCGAGCAGGCGGTCGATCGCCTGGTCACAAGCGTCGAGAGTAATGGCGGCTCGCCGGAATATTATGTCTTTGAGCTGCTGAAGTACGGCTGGCCGTGGCTGCTGTTCGCCGTGCCGGGGATGATTTGGGCGTGGCAAAACCGAAAGTTTAGCTGGGGCAAGCTGCTAATCGTCTGCGGCCTCGGCTATGGGCTGATTATCTCGGCGATGCAGACAAAGCTGCCCTGGTACGTGCTGCCGCTGTATCCAGTTTTAGCGATCGCGGCGGGGATTCGCCTCGGCGACCTGTGGCAGAGCGGTCACATTACGGGGATGCCGATCGCGGTCGATCGGCGCTATCCGCATATCTGGGCGCTCGGTTTGGGCGGGCTCGCGACTGGGATGGTGAGCCTGCTGGGTTACGAGCTGCTGGCGTTTGCAGAGGGTCGCCCGCTGCTGCTGACCTGGCACGTGCAGGTGACGGTAGCCTGTCTGGCGATGACCTTTGGGCTGGCGGCTTGGCGGGTGGCGCGGCGCGATTTGCAGTTCATTTTGGTGCTGGTTTGGGGGACGTATATTTCGCTGCTGTCGTTTGTGACGTCTAACCAATGGAACTGGGAGCTGAACGAAAACTATCCCGTGCGTCCCGCTGCTGAGTTCGTCCGACAGGCGATTCCGCCCGATCGCCCGCTGCTAGTTCTCGATGCCTATCCACGCCCGTCGTTGGCTTATTACGCCGAGCGCCCGATCGCTGTCGTTGCGCCCGACGATCGCGAACAGCTGTATGAAAAATGGCAAGTTCAGCCCGAACTTTGCGTACTTGCTCCCGTCGAGCGTGCAGTAACACTGAGAGAACTCGTACGTGATTCGGACATCTCGGGGACGTTTGTTCGCTCGCAGGACTGGATCGCTGTCTGTCGTGCGTCGCTCTCCGACGGAGCCCCCGAATAGCGCGATACGAGGCCGTCGCTGTCTACCTTCACCAAACTTCGCCATGCGCTCAGCTCCTCTGACTGCTTTGCTTTCGCGCTTCATGTTGCTGGCGGTTGCGACGATCGCGCTGCCGAGTTTTCCCGCGCTGGCGACCGAAATGGCGATGTCGCCCCACGAGCCGGACTATCAGTGCGACCCGCCGGTGACGCAGCTCGATATGAACTTCTGCGCGCGCGATCGCTGGCAGGCGGAGGACGATCGCCTCGACGCGCTTTACGAGCGCCTAGAACCGACGCTGTCCGACCTGGCCGCGACCGCACTGGCTGAAGCGCAGCTTGCCTGGGCTGAATATCGCGACGCCGAATGCGAGTTCGCGACCAGCGCCTATATGGGTGGCTCGATCGCGCCGCTGATTTACCACGATTGCCGCCAAGCCCTGACCGCCGCGCGCGCCGACGAGTTGGCCGCATACATCGACGATCGTCGTCCCGATGCCGAACGCAGCGACTTCGAGGAACTCGAAGGCGAGCAGAGAGCCGCTCTCTACACGCTCTACTTCCACATGGCGAGCAACGTACCTCGAAGCGAAGACCTCTCCGCTGCCGACACCGCCTGGACGAACTATCGCTATACGGTTTGCGAACTCGAATCGATTCTGGGGCAGACGTCGGGGCGGCAAAACTGTCGGCTCCGCGTCACAGAGCAGCGCCTCGCCCGCCTGCAAAACTATCTGGAACAGCGCCGCTAGCACGCTCCAAATAATGTAGGGGCGCATGGCAATGCGCCCGGATGCCGGTTTCGCGCGAACGATATCGCGGGCGCACTGCCGTGACGCCCCTACCGATATTTTTTGTATCTCTAGCTAGCGCTGGGGATTCGGTGCGCTGGGAGCAGTGGGGTATGCGGCCTGCGCGCCAGGGACGGGCTGCGGGGTCGCGCCGGGAGCGGCAGAATTCGAGAGCGGCTGCTGGGGCGCGGCCTGCGGCTGGGGTTGTTGAGCTGCTTGCTGAGCCTGCTGCGCCTGCTGCGCCTGCTGCTTTTGCGCCTGCTGAAGCTGCTGGGCTTGGTGCATCGCTTCCTGGCGATGAGCGCGGTAGGACGCATCCTGCTGGAGCTGGGCGCGACCGTTGTTGACCACGCGCATCATGTCGCTGAGCTGCTGCTCGATCGCCTTCAGCACGCGATCGGCGTACTCGTCGGCTCCCGCCTCGATCGCGCGGGCATCGGCCAAGGCGCGAGTGCGAATCTCGTCGGCTTCCTGCTGGGCGTGCTGGCGCAGGCGTTCGATTTCCGCCATCGTCCGTTCCTGGGCGGCATCGCAGTCGGCTTTGATTTGCTCGCGAATGCGATCGGCTTCGGCCTTAGCCTGACGCACCAGTCCCATTTCATCGACGATGCTCGCGGCCTGCTTCTCGGCGGCCTCGACCACGTCTCGACCGTACTTCTCCGACTGGCGTAGGATCTCGTCCTTCTGGCGCAGCACCTCTTCCGCGCCCTGGAACGCCGACGGTAAATTCAGCCGCACCAGGTCGAGGACATCGAGGATCGGCTCTTCGTCGATCAGCGTCCGACCCGTCAGCGGCACGCGCGGGCTATCGAGGATCATTTCCTCGATGCGGCTGAGTTCTTGCTGGATATCGACCTTGCGATCGGCGCTCGCCGGAGCTGCGGCCTCTGCGGAACGATCGCCGGAAGTTCCCGCCGCCGATGCGGGCGTCGAATTGGAAGTGGTGTTGGAGTCGTTCACAGGTTGCCTGGATGTTTGGTCGGGATCGAGGCGGCGGTGGCCTGACCGTAGCAGTGATAAATTTCCCGCGCGACGGACGGGGGAACGAGATGATCGACGGAACCGCCGAAGCGGGCGATTTCCTTAACGACGCTGCTGCTCAGGAAGCTGTACTCGTTCGAGGCGGCGAGGAAGACGGTTTCCGTCGTCGCTGAGAGGGTTTTGTTGGTGTGCGCCATTTGCAGCTCCATCTCGAAGTCCGAGAGAACCCGCAGGCCACGCAGCAACACTTTGGCGTTGTGGGCTTTGGCGTAATCGACGGTGAGCCCGTCGAAGCGATCGACCTCGACGTTACCCAAATGCGCGGTGCTGTTGGCGATTTGCTCGACGCGGCGCTCGCTGGGGAAGAGCGGCGTTTTGTTGGGGTTCGTCACGACGGCGACGATGACCGTGCCGAAGAGCTGGCAACCCCGCTCGATGATGTCGAGATGTCCGAAGGTGATCGGATCGAAGCTGCCGGGATAGATTGCCGTGACGCTCGATCGCATGGTGCTGGAGCCGACAAAGGCGGCACTTTTACGTAGTCAACATTGTACACGGCGAGTTTCCAGCGCTCGGACGTTGTCGAAGTTCAACCCAGGGCCGCTGATATGTAGGAGGCTGAGCTTATCGTTCGCGTAGCGTCGGCCGCGCCGATAGCCTGGGTGAAATCGTGAAAAGTGGCCGCACTATTCGCAGGGCGAAGGTTACGCCGACGACAGGCTCAGTGCTCGAATCCTGGCTCGAACGACTTCAAGAGTTTTGTATGCGTTTGCCTTGAAACTCAACCCAACGGCATCAACGCCGATCGCGCCAACTCCGCCGATGCATCCACCAGCGGTAACAGTGGCCCCAACCGCTCCGCCCCGCTCGTGTCCAAATCGCTGTGACACAGCACGATCTGCTCCTCCGCCCGCGCCATTAACTCCGCCAACACGCAGCGCAACCGCCGATCGTCCGACACTTGCTCGAAGCTTTCATCCAGCGTTTCCCCGTCCCAACTCCGCAAAAACAGCGGCGCACCGAACAGCTCTGCCGCCCCGCCCTGCGACCACAGCGGCGAGCCCACATCCAGCCAAAACTGCCAGCGATGGGTTTGGCGCGTCGATCGATACTGAAAAATATTGCTGAGCAGAATCGCGCTGCCCGCATCGTCACTCGCCAGACCGACAGGAAATGGGTCGGCGGCGATCGCCCCGCTTCGCAACAAGCGCACGAATCGCCCGACGATCTCCCGCTCGGATTTGCGATCGCGCTGGGAATCGGTCTCGAATCGCTCGATCTGGCGCTGCACGTCCCAATAGTGCTGCGACGACTCGATCGCGGCGCGCAGCTCGACGAAACTATCGTCGTTCAAATGCGGACGCCAGAGCCAGTCCCGCACGGCGCGATCGAGTACCGCCAGCGCGTCGAGCTTTCCGGCCTCCAGCTCGCCGCGCGTTGCTTTTAGCCAGTCCAGAATCCGAGCGTAAGCCGCCGAAGCGCGGTACCCGAGCCGATCGCGACGCGGGAAAATCTCCAGCGACTGCAGGTCGGGATTTTCTAAGTCGGGAACGTAACAGAGGTCGGCGATCGCGCCCGCCCGTACCGGATCGATATCCGGCGAAAACGCCGCCAGCTCGCCCTGCCCCAGCGCGATCGGCGGCAAGTCTCGCGCGCCCGTATCCGACGATCGGCGACGCGGCGAAAGCATCGTCAGCATCTCCGCAACGGCATCGCGATCGAGCAAGTCCCCCAGGCAATACACCAGCGCCACCAGCGTCAGCAGCGCCCGCACGCGCGGCGAGCCGGACAGCGGGCGCTGGGTATTGAGCGTGCGCGATCGAATATTGCGGCCTTCCAGGATCGTGGCGATCGCATAGCGGGAGACGGCGTCGAGACCGGGCGCGATGATGGCGATATCGCCCGCCGCTAGGTCGTTGTCGGGCGATTCGATCAGGTCGGCAACGGTCTCGGCGGTGGCGCGCAAAAGCTGCGATCGCGACACGCTCGCCAAGTTGAGCATCTGCGCCGGAAGCGACGAGAAATCCAGCGGATCGTAGACCGTGCCGAACACCGGCGATCGCAGCCGCTCCGCACAGCCCGCCCAGCCGTCGAGCCATTCGCAATTTTCATCGTCAACCCAATCTCGGACTTTTCGCAGCGCGTCGGGATCGGCGTTAATGCCCCGCCGCACGCTCGTACTTTCTACGACCAGCTCGCCATCGACCTCGAAGCGATCGGCATTGAACGTTAGCGCCCCGAGCTTGTTCGCCTGGGCGAAAATCTCGAATAGCTCGCGGCAAATCGCCGGATATTCGTCGATATCGTCGGCATAAATCCCGCTGAATCGATCCAGCAGCTTGGCGCGATAGAACTCGTCGGCGAGCAAATCTTCGCGATACAGCCGAAAAATCGTCCCGTAGGTCAGCAGGCCACGATCGAGCGTCCAGCGAAACCACTGCGCCGCCGCCTCTTGTATCGCCAGCGCCGGACATGCCAGATAGTCCGGCAAACCGCGATCGAGCCGAGCGGCAATGTCTTCTAGCTTCCAGCACCCCGCCGTCGCCAGTTGCAATAAATCGAGAACCCGCCGCGCTTGGCGATCGGGCGCGACTCCCGGCTGTGCCAGTGCCCCATCGGCCAGCTCGTCCGCCCACAGCGATCGCGCCAGCTCCTGCTCCGTCTCCGACTGCAACCGCAGCGGGAACGCCACTTTTAAATTGCGCTTCCCGGCGATGCGCGGCCAGAACAGCAAAACTTCCCGCTCGAAAAAGCCTAGCGGCGTCGTCATCTCCGTCGGGTGACGGCCCTGTAGCACCTGCCCGAGCCGATCGCCGAGCACCGCGCGATTGTCGCCATTCGCCGCCAAGATCAGCAGCGGCGGCGCGCTCTGCACCACGCGCAGCGGTGACGGCACGTCGATCGGGATCTGCGGCAGGCCGGACGCGCTCCAGGCTTCGACCTGCTGTGCAATTGCTTCAATCAGTCGCTGCGTCTTGCCGCTGCGGGTCGCGCCTTCAATCCAGCGAAGCAACACGGCGCGCTAAGAACTCATCGCCGATCGAGCGAGACGCATCGTGTTAGGAAGCACGCCCACCAGCGATGCCAATGCCTCATCGGGCAAGCACTCCACCGTCGAAGCGTCGAAATATTGCTCGAACTGCTCGATTAGCGTCCGCGCCCGTTCGTGGGGCATGTCGCTTTGATTCAATCGATGCACGAGCCGCGTCCAATGTCGCCGAATTGAATATGCTTTCTGGCGCTCGTCAAATTCTTCTAGAGGCAATAGTGCCAAATCGCCAATGGGAATAGTTCTGCGTACGTTTACATCGAGTAGGCCGCCGACTGCCGCGCCGGGGCCTGCAAATTCTGAGTGATAGCGCTTGCAGATGACGAGCCCGTTGCGGCGCGTACCATCCACAGCCAAAAGACGCCCGCTGTTGAGTTGGGCTATTGGGAGCATTGGCAGTTACACCATGACGGGTGTCGAAACGGACTGGCGTTCTGCCTTTTTATACCGATGCGCGAGCGCAATCGTCGAGGGCATCACACCAATCAACGTGGCGAGAGTCTCGTTGGGGATCGCCTCGATCGCGTCGCAATCAAAAAACTGCTCGAAGCGCTCGAGCAATGTCAGCGCCCTGGCCAATGGTGCCGCGTCGGTCGTCAACTGTTCCATAAACCTAAGCCACTGGCGTCGCGTCGAGAAAGCCTTTTGCCGCGCTTCGTAAGCATCGCTCGGCGGAGCCGACAGCGACAGCTCGCCGATGGGGTAGATCCGCTGGACGCCCGCATCGAAAAAGCCTCCGACGGCAGAACCAGGCCCTGCAAATTCTGAGTGGTAGCGCTTCTGGACGATCAGTCCGCTGCGGCGATCGCCATCGACGACCAAAAGCTGGCCGCCATTCAATTGAGAGATTAAATCGCCACTGCGACACGATCGAACGAGTTCGCGAGTCATAACGCCAAAAAGTTTCTCAAAAAGGCCTGTAAATGCATCGCCTCTGTGAGCCTACCATAGCAAATCCGTTGTCGCCTTGCCGGTGTTTTTAGAGGATTTCGATTCAGTCGGCGTACGGCGCTTTAAGCCTTTCTCCAGTGGAAAGTCTCGCTTGCCATCCCCCCGCCTCGCGGACGCGATCTGCCGCCTTTACGCGACCGTCACCAGAGCTTGAATTCCTCTATACGAAAGAGTTTGAAGTGAATCTGGAGTGCAATACACCTCCTCTAACGCGGGGCGCAGAAATTGGAGGGCGAGCGCTCGAAATCCGGCAGATCCGACACCTGGCGAGTCGCTCGATTTGTGGGGAGAACCTCCCTCACCGCACCCCAAAATCTTGCCGCGATTCTATTGATTTTCTTCAGCTTCACAAGCTCGACCGTCGAGCACTGTTGTAATGAGCGACAAATCTACGCAACTATTCATATATTTTTGCGCGCGATCGTAATTGTTTCGTGCGATCGCTCTCGCGCGCATTGCCGACATCTCGCGAAAGCGAGGCTTTTGGGTTTAGCTGAAAATCTGCGAATGTTGGAGGCCAAGTTGGGGGCGGGCCGTTGCGCCAAATCCTCAATGGCGAAGTTTGGTCCTGCCCGTTTCGCAGGGTCAGACTTCGCTGCCGGACTTCGCTGCCTGGCCTCGCGCTCGCACGTGCTGGACCTCGTGTTGGCCGTATCCTCGCTCAGAAAACTTCTCGTGTTGCTATTGCCCTGCCTAAAACGAGCCGCTATATTAGTAAATCGTGTCAAAGCTCTCGAACATGCCAAAACTCAAAACGCGCAAGGCTGCGGCCAAGCGCTTCAAAGTCACGGGCAGCGGAAAAAAAATCTCGCGCCGTAAAGCATTTAAGAACCACCTGCTCGAACACAAAACGACTTCGCGCAAAAATGCGCTGAGTAAAAAGGCGCTGGTTCACGAGCGCGATGAGAAAAACGTCCGCCTGATGATGCCCTACGCCTAGGGCGATCGAGCTGAGCTAGTCGCTCGCAGAAGCAGAACACCCCCGTCCACACCCTACTAATTTAATGAGCCGAGTAAAGCGCGGTAACGTCGCCCGTAAGCGCCGCAAAAAAATTCTGAAGCTAGCCAAAGGCTTCCGTGGTACGCAATCGACGAATTTCCGTACCGCAAACCAACAGGTGATGAAAGCGCTGCGCAACGCGTACCGCGATCGCCGTAAGAAGAAGCGCGACTTCCGCCGTCTGTGGATCGCCCGCATCAACGCCGCGTCGCGCCTGAATGGCCTGAGCTACTCGCAGCTTACCGGCAAGCTCAAGAAAGCTGGCATCGAGCTGAATCGTAAAATGCTCGCCCAACTGGCCGTCCTCGACCCCGAAGGGTTTGCCAAGGTCGTCGAAATTGCCAAGTCTGCCTAAGAGGGGAAATGGGGATGCTCGCTCGACGCTCGCTCTCCACTCTCTTCGGCTCGACCCGCTGGCGGTTTTCGCCACGCCCTAACCTCTGCACGCCGCGACTCTGGCGCATCGGCTTGGCAGGGGTATTTTTATGGGCGATTTCGGGCAGTTTCGGACGCATTGGCGCGATCGCGGCAGACCTCGAGACGATTCGCGATCGCGGCGAGCTGGTCGTCGGCGTCAAAGACACGCTGCGTCCGCTGGGCTTTCGCGACGATCTCGGTCAGCTTCAGGGCTTGGAAATCGACCTGGCGCGCGAGCTGGCGAAAGATTTGCTCGGCGATCCCGAGGCGATCGCCTTCGTGGTGTTGCCCAACGACGAGCGCCTCGAAGCGGTTTACGATCGCGTGGATGTAACGATCGCCCAGGTCGGCGTCAACGAGTCGCGCGAGCGCCTAGTTCAGTTCAGCCTGCCCTACTGGATCGACGGTACGGCCTTGCTCGTTCGCGACTGCGGTGCGGCCGACGGAGTCGGCGCGATTGGTGAAGCGAGCAGATGCCCCGAACGAGCTGAAGATTTAGCAACGGCGACGATCGCGGTGCTGCACGGCTCTGATGCGATCGCGGCGTTGCAGTGGCAGTTTCCCCGCGCGAACCTAACGGGAGTCGAGTCCTATCAGGCGGGGCTCGATCGCCTGGAAAGCGGGGAGGTCGAGGCTTTTGCGGGCGATCGCAGCGTGGCGATCGGCTGGACGCAGGGACGTTCGGGCTATCGCGTGCTGCCGAACTACATCACGGCGCGATCGCTGGCGATCGTTCTGCCGAAGGGCATGCAGTACGCGACGCTGCGCGCGGCGGTCAACGACAGCTTGGAAGCGTGGCGCACCAGCGGCTGGCTCGAAGCGCGCCTGAAAGCCTGGGGTTTACTCGATGCGACTGGCGATCGACTCGCTCCCGACTCCGCAAATCCGCGCGTAACGATGGACGAAGCCGCCAGTGAAGCGACGAACGAAATTACAGAATGATGAGGAAGCTCGCGAATCGTTGAGGAATGTAGAAAGATAGTGAAGACGAGAAGAGCCGAAGAAACAATCCCGACGCCTGCATCACATGGATAACAACCTCGCTATTTCTTATCTGATCGTCTTAATCGTTCTGCTGCTGGGCAGCGGTATCGCCATCGCGCGGCAGGTGCTGCGGACGCGGCGCATCGAGCTAACGCTGTCGCGGCTCCAGAAAGTGGCCAAAGACGGCGAGGCTTCGGCCCAGGAGTACTACGAGCTGGGTAGCCTGCTGATCGACAAAAAGCTCTTTTCCCGCGCCGTCGTGCATCTCCAGCGGGCGCTGAAGGCCAAAGATCTAGAAGGTGACGACAACACGGCACTGATCTACAACGCCCTCGGTTTCGCCTACGCTGCCCAGGAGCAGTACGACCTGGCGATTCGGCAGTACAAGGAGGCGATCGAGCTGCAGCCCCAGTACGTCACGGCCTTGAACAACCTCGGCTACGTGTACGAGCGTAAGGTGCTAATCGAACCGGCGATCGCGGCATACGAAAAAGCCTTAGAGCTCGAGCCGAAAAACGTCACGGCCAGCAAGCGCCTCAACAGCCTGCGCCAGCGCATCCCCGCCGGTTCGGCGAAAAAGTAGATTTCTCAAAATCTCTGGAGTAATCTAACGCGACCGCAGCAGACGATCGGCGCGGTCGTAAAAGTCGGCGATCGCACCTAAAAATTCATCGTCCGCAGTCTCCAAAACATCCTCGTGATCGACGCCGCTCAAGATCCGCAACTCGCTGGGCTCTGGCGTCGCCGCGTGCAGCACCTCGCTCATATCGGTCGGCACGACGGTATCTTCCGTGCCGTGGACGTACAGCGTCGGCATTGTCAGCGCGGCGACCTTGTCGATCGACTCGAAACGGTGGCGCAAGATGGCGCGCAGCGGGAATAGCCGGAAAAACAAGTCCTTGCGGGCGACATTGGCAATCGTCGTAAACGAGCTGTCGATGACAATGGCGCGAACCTGGGGGTGGCGATTGGCAAGCGCGATCGCGGCGGCCCCGCCTAGAGAATGGCCGTAGAGAGCGATGCGCTCCGGCGCGATTTGTTCCGTTTCGGTCAAGTAGCCCCAGATTGCCTCTAGATCTTCGTAGAGCTTGTCTTCCGACGGCGGGCCTTCGATGCTTTGGCCGAATCCACGGTAATCCGCGATAAAAAACGCGCCACCCCAGGTGCGCTGGAAAGCCGCGATGCGATCGAGGTTGAGTCGCGAGCCGATATTGCCGCGATTTCCGTGGAAATAGAGCGTGATGCGCTCGTCCGAACTGCGATCGAGCGCCGTCTCGCTGCCGATCCACCAAGCGTTTAGTTTCCCGTCTCCGACCGGAATCCAGACCTCGCGGTAGTTCAGGCCGTAGTCCGTCGGGGTTTGGGCGATCTCGGCGTAGGGGCGAAACACCAGGCCGGTTTGAAGATGCCACAGGATCGTGCAGAGGAGACCGTAGACGATCGCCAACCCCGTAACGGCGATCGGCACGGCGTTCGTCCAGGGAAAATCGAGGATCATACGGCGCGTCGAATTGTGTATCGATGAAAAGTCGGCAAACACACAGAGAGGACGCTGACGTTGCAGCATCCTCCCTGTTGCGTGACCTATCGTAGCGTTGCCGAAGCGTTCGGGCAGAAATAAGGATTTCCGGTCGCAGCGCACTGCCACGCGCCATGCTTCGGTGGCGTCGGTCTCACGCTAGAAGCGATCGACCACCGGCGGAGCCTGCTGCACCGTTGCCCCCTCGAGCGCCGCCGCAATCTTGGCGTCCTCGAGTCCGGGCACGTTGTCGCGCAGGCGCGCCACGAGCTGAATCGTCGTCGCATCGTAGATCTGCGTCAGAATCTTCGGATACAGACCGATACCGATAATCGGCACGAGCAGCGAACCGATGACGAAAATCTCGCGCGGTTCGGCATCGACGAGCGCCTCTTTTGCGGTCAGCTCCTTGTTCTCGGGGCCGTAGAGCAGCTCGCGCAGCATCGACAGCAGGTAGATCGGCGTCAAGATCACGCCGATCGCCGCCAGACAGACGATCGCCACGCGGAACGTCAGCGAGTAGGCATCGCTGGTTGCAAAGCCCACGAACACCATCAGCTCGGCGACGAAACCGCTCATCCCCGGCAGCGCCAGCGACGCCATCGCGCAGGCCGTCCACATCGCGAAGGTCTTCTTCATGCTCTGGCCGACGCCGCCCATCTCGTCGAGCATCAGCGTGTGAGTGCGATCGTAGGTGCAGCCCACCAGGAAGAACAGGCTCGCGCCGATCAACCCGTGGGAGACCATTTGCAGCACCGCGCCGCTCATACCCAGGTCGGTAAAGGCCGCGATGCCGATCAGTACGAAGCCCATATGGGAAATCGACGAGTAGGCGATCTTGCGCTTGAGGTTGCGCTGGGCAAACGAGGTTAGCGCGGCGTAGATGATATTGACCACGCCGAGGATCACCAGCACTGGCGCGAAGGTCACGTGGGCGTCGGGCAGCATGCCCACATTCATACGGATCAGCGCGTAGCCGCCCATCTTCAGCAGAATGCCCGCCAGCAGCATGTGCGCCGGAGCGGTCGCCTCACCGTGGGCGTCGGGAAGCCAGGTGTGCAACGGGAAGATCGGCAGCTTGACGCCGTAGGCGATCAAGAAGGCGGCGTAGAGCCAAAGCTGCATCGTCGCCGGGATATCTTTTTCGGCGATCGCCTGCATATCAAAGGTGAAGTTATCGCCGTAGAAGGCCATCGTCAGCGCGGCGATCAGGATAAACAGCGAACCGCCCGCCGTGTAGATGATGAACTTCGTGGCCGCATAAAGCCGCTTTTTGCCGCCCCAAATCGAGAGGATCAGGTACACCGGAATCAGCTCCAGCTCCCAAACCAGGAAGAACAGCATCATGTCCTGGACGGCGAAGACGGCGATCTGGCCGCCGTACATCACCAACATTAGGAAGTAGAACAGGCGTGGCTTGAAGCTCACCGGCCACGCCGCCAAGATTGCCAGCGTCGTAATGAAGCCCGTCAGGATGACCAGCGGCATCGACAGACCGTCAACGCCCACCGACCAGTAGAGCTGGATCTGCGGGAGCCAGGCGTAGCGCTCGACCATTTGCAGACCGGACTCGTTGATGTCGTACTGGGAGTAGAAGGCCCAGACGATCGTCACGAAGTCGATCAACCCGACGACCAGAGCGTACCAGCGCAGGGTTTTGCCGTCTTTGTCCGGAATCACGGGAACGAGCAGCGCCGCCGCGATCGGGAACAAAATGATGAATGTTAACCAGGGAAAGTCCATAGGACACCGAACGAACAGCAGTCGGAAAAGGAAGTTCGAGGTGTCAAGAGATCCCCGCATAGATGCTCGGTCTTCGGCACGAAACCGAAGGGCGACTTCGACGTTGCGAGGTCTGATTTTGGGAGCTCTGACACTGCTTCCTCTCAATTCCCGTTCAGCCTAGCGAATCACTTTGGCGGACGGAATGGAATCGCAACCGACTGTTAGATCCGGGGCGCTTCGGTTACAAAGCGCAATGAATTCACTAAGTTTTAAAACGCGATCGTTCTCGCGATCGCGACAGCTGTCGGCTTCTCGGACGCTCGTCGCCGTAACGCACGCACCTGCGCAGTCTGATGCTGCGAATTCGTGAAAACAGTGTCTTTTTCTTAAGATTTCAAGCCGGCTTCTCGCGATCGGCGTCTGCACGAAGTTCGTGAGATCGCTACGCCATCGATCTCAGGGGTCGGCATAGATATTTAAGTCGCCATCTAAAGAACAGTATTAGAAGATAGCGTCGCGACCTGATAAAACCGGATCGCGATTGCGGGGATCGCCTTTCTGTCAAGAGATCGGCGCTTTCTCCACTGTCTCGATCGAGGTGCAGTCGTCCGTCGCGTGCCGATTTCCTTAAGAATCATCTCGGGAATATAAAGTAAAAAGAAATAGGCTTTAACTTGTCTAAATACACTCGATAAGCTGGAATGTGGCGATCGATACCAGCAACGCGGCTGGCCAGCGGCATGACTTCCATCTCTCAATCGGATCGGCTCTCTAACCTGGGGCAGGGGTGCCAAATGGCACGCTCCTGCTTCGATCGCTGCAAATTCCGAGACCTGAACCTCGATCGCAGTCAATTTGCCCGCACCCAGTTCCAGGGCGCGCAGCTCTGTCAGGTGTCGTGCCAGCGAACGAACTTTTCTCACGCCGACCTGCGCCAGCTCGAGGTGCGCGACAGCACCTTTGCCCAGGCGAACCTCTCGAAAGTGGTGCTGGGCGGGGCGCGCTTCCTGGACACGAACCTGCGCGGCCTCTACGCGCCGAAGATCCGAGGCGAGCAGATCCAGCTCTCTAACGTGACGGCCTCGCGCGCGCGTCTGATGCAGTCCGACCTGCGACGACTGAGCGCCACCCACGTCGATTTCAGCCATGCCAACTTTGAGGGCTCGAACCTGGGAGCCTGCGAGCTGTCCGGGTGCAGTTTTAACGACACCCATCAGAAATACGCCCACTTCGAGCGCGGACGAATCGAGGCGACGACCTGGATGCGCGCCGACTTGCAGCACGTTTCCTTTGCCGGAGCGACGCTAAGAAACACCAACTTTTTCCAGGCGATGCTCGGGGAGTCGAGCTTTCGCGGCGCGACGCTGCACACCGTCCGCTTCGAGCGCGTTGAGTGCATCGACGCCGATTTCGAGGGCGCGGCGATCGAACGCGTAGACTTCCTCGACGCCTCGCTATTCGGCGCTTGCTTCCGAGGAGCGACCCTCTCGAAAGTGGACTTCCGCAACGCCAGCCTTCAGAGCGCTAACTTTGAAAATACGACCTGGTGCCACAGCGCCAAGTTCGTCGGTAGCTCGGTCGATCGCGCTTCGTTTCGCGGCGCGCGCGGCCTGTCGGCCCAAACGCAGCAGTGGCTGGCGGACAACGGCGCGATCGGCCTCGAAACACCCCGGCTCAAAACCGCCTGAAGATCTCCCGAACACTCTTAGTTGCGGTGATTGCGGGCTCTCGTTTGTCACGGTTTCGCCCGCCTGCCTGAAGGGCGCTACAGTAGACGGATGCAAATCGAGATGGATAGTTATGGCTCATATTGAATTCGTGCGGGGTATCAAAGAGGAAGTGGTGCCGGACGTTAAGCTCACGCGATCGAAAGATGGAACGAATGGTATTGCCACCTTCCGCTTCGAGAATCCCCAAGCGCTCGCGCCCGACTTCGGCCAGGAGATCACGGGCATGTATCTCATCGACGAAGAGGGCGAGCTGGTAAGCCGCGAAGTCAAGGGCAAATTCGTCAACGGCAAGGCCGCAGGTTTGGAAGTGGAGTACATCATGAAGTCAGTTGAAGCCTGGGATCGGTTCATGCGCTTTATGGGCCGCTACGCAGAGGCGAATGGTCTGGGCTTCAGTAAGGCGTAGTTCCAGCAAGGCGTAGTTTCAGCAAGGCGTAGTTTCGACGCAAATCTCGTTTCGTTGGGCCAGTTCCGCCGCGCTCGGGTAGGACTGGCCCAATTTTTATCGGACTTGCAATATCGAGCTCGCAATTATCAAATCCGCGCTTAGAAAGTGTTTGAAAAGTTCGCTAGACCCGTTGACTGGCAACGATCGTAGCGATCTCGATCGAAATCGCTCAAACCTATACGCCACGAGGTTTTAAGAAGATTTTTAAAACGCTTTCTTAGAGCGATCCGAGAATATAGCTGTCCGGAAGTCGCCAATGAAGGCCGAGCTTGTCGTTCGCGTAGCGCCGGCCTCGCCGATCGCCTGGGTGTACCGCACGATTCGCTTCGCGAAGGCGACGCCAACGACGACGCTCAGTGCTCGAACCCCGGACAGTGAGCGTTTTTGTCGCGGGTTACTCTCAAGTCCGGCTCGCGGCGATCGAGCCCGCACTTAGCGAACCGCCGCGGCGTCGCGCACCAGCCGGAAGCCAAACAAAATGTGTCGCGACTCGGGCGGACGAGTATGGCGGTAGGCGGCGCGACAAAATCCCGGCGAATCGTCCCAGGAACAGCCTTTCATTACCACGCGCCCGAGCTGCTGCGTGCCGGTGTACTCAAAAACATTGCCCGCCATATCGCCAACATCAAAGGGGCTGCGATCGAGCGGCTTCGCGCCAACCGGCAGCGTACCGCCGTCGTTTTGCGCCGCCCAGTTGGTCGCCTCATCCTGCCACTCGTTGCCCCAGGGAAAATATTCGCCGTCGATACCGCGCGCGGCCTTTTCCCACTCTAGCGCCGTCGGCAGCCGGTAGCGAAAGCCGTCGCGATCGCCCAGCCACCGCGCAAACGTCTCGGCGTCGCTAACTGAAACCATCACCACGGGATGGTCTTCCGCACCTTCCGGCGGGCGATCGCCGTCCCACAGAAAGCGCCGCACCGCCTCGTAGGGATGCACGAGAAAGCCTTGAGTTTGGTAGTCTTCGGGCGAGATATACGGCGCGCGGTGGCCGGTGGCGGCGACAAATTCGGCGTAGTCGCGGTTCGCGACCGGGAAGGTTTGCAGGCAGAAGTCTTCGGTGGCGGCGTCTTGCCGCTCGGGCTCGCGATCGAACCAGCGGCGATCGCGCAGATTCGCCTCGCGGCGGGCGATCGCCTCCCGGTCGTCTGTGCCCGCGCTGGCCGAAATTTCGTAGGCGTAGTCGCGTTCGGCGCGATCGCTCCCGGCGATAAACTCGCCGCCGGGGATATGGGTAAACTGACCGTCGGCTTCGCAGGTTGATGCGTCGATCGGCTCGGCAGTCGATTCGGCAGTTGGCGTTAGAGAATTGCAGCTCGCGAGAGAAAGCGCGGCGATGCAGAGTGTTGCAAGAAATTTCATCGAAAGTATTGCGGACAAACTCGGGCGTTCTCGCGGGAGGTGAGAAGTCGTACGTTTCCAAACAGTCCGACTTCTGGTGTGGCGGGTCTACTCCTGCAGCGTGCCGAGCCAGCGATCGCGATCGATCGAACCATCGGCGATCGCCACGAACCGATCGCCGTTCTGCTCGATCACGATGGCGCGATCGCCCCGTTGGGGAATCACCTGGGCATCGTTGGGAATCGCGGCGTTGACCGTCACCAGATTCTTGGCCGGATCGACCACATCGATTTGTCCGACCTTGCCCGACGCCAAGCGCGGCAGCTTCGCCGAGCTGACTGTCCCCAGACAGCCCACCAGTCGCTCGCTGCGGGCGTCTTCGCTAAACGGCGCGAAAAAGATTTGGCCGAGGGGGCGGGCGATCGCGCCGCCCAGCAGCACCGCCGCGATACCGCTGCCGACGAACACCGGCACGGCCAGCGGCGAATCCGGCACGCCCAGCGCCACGTTTGCCGCCCAGCCCAGCACGCCCCACAAGCTCAAGTCGGTCGCGACCAGCAGCAAAAACGGCACGCGCCCGATCCCCAGCCAGCCGAACAGCAGCGCCGACAGTAGCCCCATCTCCGGCTCGCCTTCCAGCGCGTCTTCGCCACCCGTGGAAATCGATACCGCAAACAGCAGCAAACCCGCGCCGAGAAAGACCCAGTACGGCCAATGGGCAGCGTTGAAAACCATAAACTTCGCGTCAGTGGGAACCCGCAATCCGGCGCGTGCGAGACCGCACGTCCAGCATAATCACCATAAAATGAAGTCGGGCGATCGCGGCCATAAGAATTAACGTCAATCGGCGCGCACATATTGCGTATTCCTTGCCCGATCGCCATCGCTATCGAACTTACTCGCTATGAATATCAAACGCCTCGGACACGTCGCCATCTGCGTCGAAGACATCCCCAAAGCCGTCGAGTTTTACCAAAATCTCGGCCTCGAGCTGGCATGGCAGGACAAAGACTGGGCGTACCTGAAGGCGGGCGATGACGGGCTCGCGCTCCTGCACCCGAGCTACGACCAAGCGGGGCCGCACTTCGGGTTCGTGTTCGACGATCGCGCCGAAATCGAAACCGCTTACGAAAAGCTGACATCAGAAGGCGTTCGCGTTACCAAAATCCACGAGCACCGCGACGGCACGGCCTCGTTCTACGGCCGCGACCTGGACGACAACTGGTTCGAGTACCTGTACGAACCGCCGACGGATAAGACCGCGAAAAAAGAAGCCGAACCCGCCGTCGCAGGCGCATAGCGCGATCTACTCAGAAGTCGGACTTTTTGGAAAAGTCGGACTTCTCACCCCCTGCAAAAACACCCCTGATGCCACTCTCCGTCTCGGAAGCTGCTTTGGAAATCGATCGCGACCTGCTGTCTTTCTTCGGCGGCGTCGCTCTGCTCGTGCTGTATCTGTTTTGGTCGGCGGCGACGGAGATGGGCACGAAATCGCCCCGGCTGCCCTGGCACGACCGCGACCCAGACAAAGAACGCGATCGCGACGAGGTGACAGAAACTGACGACTGAAGCGAAGGGTTAAAATACCTTGACGCGATCGCCGATGAAACATCGTCCGGCGGTCAGTTTTTCCGTCTTTCCGCCATTTTTTGGAGTGCCCATGACTGTCGCCACACCGTCGTCCCTGCGCGAACGACAATCTCCACTGATTCGCAGACTGGCCGACGCGATCGAGACCGTGTGGCAAGACAACCTCGACCTTACGCCGTTTCACCTACCCGAAGACCTCGGCTACGTGGAAGGCAAGCTGGAAGGCGAGCGGCTGACCATCGAAAACCTCTGCCACCAGACGCCGCAGTTCCGCAAGCTGCACCTCGAGCTGGCGCAAGTGGGCAAGAGCCTCGACATCCTCCACTGCGTGATGTTCCCGCGTGCCGGGTATGCGCTGCCGATGTTCGGAGCCGATATTGTTGGCGGACGCGGCAAAATAGGCGCGGCGATCGTCGATCTTTCGCCCACCTCTGACGATCGCACCCTGCCCGACGCCTACCGCCAGGGCTTGAGCGCGCTACCGCGGCCGGACTTCAGCCAGCCGCGCGACCTGCCCGAGTGGGGCGACATTTTCTCGGAGTTTTGCCTGTTCGTCCGTCCGGCCAGCCCCGAGGAAGAAGACCGCTTCCTGGAGCGCGTCGTGTCGTACCTGACGCTGCATTGCCAGCAAGCGGTTGCGATGGAGCCCGTCATCGGCAGCGGACGCGACGCCGCGATCGCCGGGCAGCGACGCTACTGCGCCCAACAACAACAAAACGACAAAACGCGCCGCGTCCTCGAAAAAGCTTTTGGCGACGAGTGGGCGGAGCGCTATATGACGACGGTATTGTTCGATTTGCCGCCCGAAAGCGACGCAGATTAGAGGTTGCTTCGGCACTCAATCGGACGGGACGATTTAAGGCACGCCAGGGAAGCTGCTAACTTCCTCGATTTCGATATCGGGGAAGCTATCGACGTACTGAATCGTAAAGTCTGCCGACGAACTGACCTCTTTCCATTTGCCGCAAGAGTCGGGGAAGCTCGACACCCACTGGACGTTGAGGTCGGGGAAGCTCGTTACTTTTTTGACGGTGATATCCGGAAAGCTGCTAACGACCCGCACGTCGCCGTAGAGGTTGATGCCGTTGAACTGGCAGCTTGAGGCGTTAAAGCTGGCGACTTGAGGGGAAACTTGGGCGTTGGCGCGGGCGAAGAGGGTGACGCTGGCCAGTGCGGCGATCGCGAGGCTCAGCCAGGACGCCCAACGGCGGCGGAAGAAGTTCATGGCTCGTATGAAAAATCTCGATCGTGGATGGATAAACGGAAAGCGGGAGACACCTCCAAGTTAGCGCGGGCGAGTTTGCTGCTGCCCGATACGCGATCGACAAGACCGCGCGATCGATAAGACAATGCGATCGCGGCTTAGAGGAGTTTGCGATGAAAATAATCTTCACCGCAAGGCGCACCGTTTCCGTACTCGGTTGCGTATGTTTCTGCATTCGCCGGGATGCGTTTGTCGGCTCTGTTCTTCCGGGTCTGTCTTTTAAAGCGGCTTTTCCCCTGCCGACTGACGAACTCACCCGTCGCCGCCCTTTCGTGCCGATGTTTGCCGCATTATCGGGCGATTGGAAACTTAGCCGAGATCCGATCGATTGAATGAGTACAAAAAACGCGCCGACTGCCGATTAAGCTAAGCAGGGTTAGAGTTTACAACCCCTCTCGTTTTGATGCGGCATCTCCCAAAGCCTGTTTGGATCCTTAGCATAGGGCGCTTTCTCTCAGAGATCGGAACTGGCTTCACCGTGTTCTACGGCCCGATTGTCTTCGTCAACCAGATCGGCCTATCGGCCACTGATGTTGGCGTGGCGGTTGGCGTGGCCTCGATCGGCGGGATCTTTGCGCGCATCCTCAGCGGCTCGCTGTGCGACTCGAGTTGGGGTACGAAGCGGACGCTGCTGCTCTCGGGCCTGGTCTCGACGATCGGCTCGTTTCTGCTCGTGATGACTCACGACTTTCGATCGCTGCTGCTCGGCAACTTGTTTGCCGGTATGGGGCTGGGGATTTACTGGCCCGCATCGGAAGCGACGATCGCCGCAACCGCAGACCACTCCCAGCACCGCGATGCCTATACGCTGGCGCGCTTCGCCGACAATCTCGGCCTCGGGCTCGGCGTCATCTCCGGGAGTGCCCTGGTCTCGATCGAGAATGCCTACAAATACCTGTTCGCGATCGACGGGATTTCCTATCTTCTATTCACCATCATCGCCGCAATCGCGCTGCCCCACATCCGCCGCATCCAGCACGACGAAGCTCCCAGTCACGTCGCGTCGCGCTGGTTCAAGGCTCTCGGCGATCGCGGTTTGCTGCTCTATCTGGCGATTAACGTCGGCTTCACCGTCTACGTCTCGCAGATCCAGGCGACGCTGCCGCTCTATCTCAACAACGTCATTCCCTCAATGTCGGGGCTCACGCTGACGCCGGAGTCGATCGGCGCGCTGTTCACCGGCCACATCATTCTCTGCGCCGTCTTGCAGCTCCCGATTTCGCGGGCAATAAAGTCCCTAAGTCACGTGCGTGCCCTGAGCCTGTCGGCGGCGATTTGGGGCTTGGGTTTCTTCAGCATCTGGGCGCTGAGCCTCGCCCAACTGTTACCGGTGACGATCGCCATCGTCGCCCTGGCGATCTTTGCACTGGCGATCGTCTCGTACACACCGTCGGCTTCGGCGTTCGTAGCGTTGATGGCTCCGGACGAGCTGCGTGGAATTTATCTGTCGCTGAATTCGCTGTGCTGGGCGATGGGCTATGCGATCGGGCCACCGCTGGGCGGGATGGCGATCGACGCGGGCGGGCGCACCGCGATCGGATTTTGGCTGCTAATGGCGGTGTCGAGCGTCGGATTGATGCTGGCGCTATATCTTCTGGGGCGGTGGTTCGCGCGATCGGGTCGCGGCAAGAAGCAGACCCAAGCGGCGATCGTCGCGCCTGAAGCGATCGCAGAGCCCGACGACGCGGGGTCCGAGTGCGAGGCGGCGGCTCCGCCTTCTCCGTCCGGGGGGCGATCGTAGGCAGACCGACAGTTCGGTGCGCCTTTCCCGCATATCCCCTCCGCGTATTTGATGCGTGTCTCGTTACCGGTGCTCTGTGTTGGAATGCCGTTCGGCCACTCTGCATCCCACACCGCAAGTCAACGGGTCAAAATCCGCCGTAACGAGCGCGATCGTTCCCTGACCCACCCCGATCGCGATCGCGCCAAACCCAGTCTGGACAGGCGATAGCGAGGTTTTATTTTTCCTTCAGACAAGCCGCTGAGATCGCCACAAACTGTTACATAATAGGCATTCGTTTGTTTCAGGAGAAACTATCGCATGGGCCGTGCAAAGAAAGCCATTCTCGCCTACTCCGGCGGAGTCGATACCTCGGTGTGTATCCCCTATCTCAAAGAAGAATGGGGCGTTGAAGAAGTCATTACCCTAGCCGCCGACCTCGGACAAGGTGAAGAACTCGGCCCAATTAAGCAAAAAGCCCTCGACTCCGGCGCGAGCACTTCCCTCGTGGTTGACGTAACGAAAGAGTTCATCGAAAACTACGCTTTCCCCTCGATCCAGGCCAACGCGCTCTACGAAAATCGCTACCCGCTTTCGACGGCGCTGGCCCGCCCGCTGATTGCCAAAAAGCTGGTGGAAGCTGCTGAAGAGTACGGCGCAGATGCCGTCGCCCACGGTTGTACCGGTAAAGGGAACGACCAGGTGCGCTTCGATGTGGCGATCGCCGGTCTCAACCCCGAGCTGAAAGTCCTAACCCCAGCGCGCGAGTGGGGCATGAGTCGCGAAGAGGCGATCGCCTACGGCGAAAAATTTGGCATTCCGTCGCCGGTGAAGAAATCCTCTCCCTACAGCATCGATCGCAACCTGCTCGGCCGCAGCGTTGAAGCCGGTGTGCTCGAAGATCCCTGGAACGAGCCGCCGGAAGAAGTCTACGCGCTGACCTCGGCGATCGCCGATACGCCGGACGAGCCCGAGTACGTCGAAGTCGGCTTTGAAGGCGGTCTGCCCGTCTCGCTCGACGGCGAGGCGCTAGAACCGGTGGCACTCGTGACCAAGCTCAACGAAATCGTCGGCCGCCACGGCTACGGCCGCATCGACATGGTCGAAAACCGCCTCGTCGGCATCAAGTCGCGCGAAATCTACGAAGCTCCGGCACTGCTGGCGCTAATTCACGCCCACCGCGATATCGAAACCCTGACGCTGACTAAAGACGTGGCGCACTACAAGCGCGGCATCGAAGAGACCTACAGCCAAATGATCTACAACGGTCTGTGGTTCAATCCGCTCAAAGAAGCGCTGGACGCCTTTATCAAAGAAACTCAGACGCGCGTTGCGGGTACGGTTCGCCTGAAACTGTTTAAAGGCACGCTGACGATCGCCGGTCGCAAGTCGGCCAACACGCTGATTACCGAAGAGCTTTCGACCTACGGCGCGGACGATAAGTTCGACCACAAAGCAGCGGAAGGCTTCATCTACGTATGGGGTCTGCCGACGCGCGTCTGGTCGGAAAAAACGCGCGGTTAACCATCTCGCGATCGCCCCAGAAGTCCGGCTTTAAAGTCGTGCTTCCCACCAGCCACGAAGGATGCTGCCGAACTTCTCGGCAAGAAAGCTGAATGAATCGAGCGTTCGCGCTAACTTGATGTTTAAATCCGTTAGCGCGAACGTTTTTTATGTCGATCCACGATGAGTCTGCACCCCGCACGGCCTTGGTGACAGGCGGCAACTCCGGCCTCGGCTTCGAGATTGCTCTCGCCTTGGCTCGCCAAAATTTTCACGTTTTTATCGCCTGCCGATCGCCCGTTAAAGCCGCCCGCGCCGTCGATCGCCTGCGCCAAGAGTCCGATCGCGCCGACACCGCAAACACCTCAAACATCGAAGCGCTGACCCTAGATTTGGCCTCCCTCGACTCGGTGCGCGACTGCGCCGACCGCTTTCTCGCGCGAGATCTCACCCTGGACGTTCTCGTCGCCAATGCCGGAATCTTCCACGGGCGCGGCATGACCCACGAGCGCTTCGAGACGATCTGGGGGACAAATTACCTCGGTCACTTTTTGCTGGTGCAGCGCTTGCAGAGTTGCCTGAGTCGCTCGGCGCGCATTTTGGCGATCGCCTCGAATGTGGCCTACCGGCCTCAGCGGCTCGACTGGGGCGCGATCGCCCGACCGACGCCGCTGAACTTTATCGGGGCGTACGGTCTCTCGAAGCTGTGTATGTTGCTCTGGGTGCGAGAGCTACAGAGGCGTTGGGGCGATCGCGGCGTGTGCGTTAATGCCTTCCATCCCGGCTTCGTGCGCTCGAATATCACGATCGGCCATCGGCTCGCACGGCTGGTGGGCATCGGCGTCTCGGCGGCGGACGCGGCGCGCGCTGCGGTGGAGGTCGTGGCCGATCCGGCGCGGGAGAGGGTCGGCGATCGCTTTTTCGATCGCCACCGAAACCCGCTGCCCTGGCCGAAGCTGGCTGAGTCGGCGTCGCTAGCCGAGGAGCTGTGGGAACGCAGCCAGCTCTGGACGGGTAGCGTTCCCGTGCGGACGTTGGCCCTGACGGCAACGCCCTCGTTCGAGCCCGCCGATCGCAACTGGGCCGCTCGCGCCCAGTTCCATCGCTTCACCGATCGCGAAATCTCCGGCCCCTACCGCCTCGCGCTTTCGCCGGACGAAGTGGCTGAAATCGCGCGAGCCATCCGGCACGAGGTGCTGCCGACCCCACCGGCAAAGCGAACGCTCGAGCAGTGTTTGCGGTTTCTGGTGACGCTGCGGTTCGGGTCGCTGCTGCTGCTGCTCGTGCAGCTCTCGAAAGGCGAATACTATATGGAGCGCCACCTCGATGCTCCCGCCGTGCAGGCGCTGGCGCGCGACCCGAAGCTGTTAGATCGCCTGCGCGATCGCCTGGGGAAGCGGCTGACGCTGTGGCGATCGGAGATTTGGGCGAACTACCCGGCGCAGCAGGCCGTGCCGTTCTGGCACCGCGACGTGTATCCGAAGCTGCTGTCGGGGCCGGGGAAAAGCCTCAACGCCTATATCGCTCTATCGGACGTAACGGCCCAAAATGGCTTCGAGTTCGTGCCCAACAACTGGCTCGACTGCAACAATCACGCCGTTAAAATCTCCGATCCGTTCAGCGGCAACCACTTGCTGACGATCGATCCGAGCATCGAGGCCGAAGCCAAGCCGATCGTCTTGAAGGCGGGCGAGTTCGTGCTGTTTTCCGACCGCCTCGTCCATCGCTCGATCCGCAACACCAGCGGGCGGGTGCGCCTGTCGATCGTGCTGCGCGTCAGCCAGTCGGGCGTATTGGCCTCGGGCTACACCTCGGCGGCGGGCGGCAGCTCGATGGCGATCGGCGAACGTTGACGGTGCGATCGCAGCAGCATTACCAACAATCCCCCAACAGTCCACTAAGAGTACTCCACGGAAATAAATATCCAGTATTCAGGATTCGAGCACTGAGCTTGTCGAAGTGCGTCACCCCCAGGCTTCGACAAGCTCAGCCTTCATTGGCGGCTTCTGGACAAATATATTTGTGGAGTGCTCTAAAACTCTCCAAAAGCCTAGGAACCGGACAGCGCACCTGTCCGCAGCGACTCCGGCTCGACCGCCCGTATCCGGCCCGCTTCGATCGCCCAGCAGCGATCGGCGATGTCGAGAAAATCCCCCGCATCGTGGGTCACCACCAACAGGCTCCATTCCTTCTTTAGCTTGGCGAGCAGCGTCACGAGCTGGCGACGCATCGACCAGTCCAGTCCGGCGGTCGGCTCGTCGAGCATTAGGATCTGCGGCTGGCGGATAAGCTGCACGGCCAGGGCGAGGCGGCGTTGCTGTCCGCCGCTCAAGGCGTGGGGCGCGAGGTCGAGGCTAGTATTCTCCAGGCCGACTTCTGCGAGCGCGGAGCGAACGCGATCGCGCCCCAGCTCGGGATGGCCCAGCCGCAGCTCCTCGAGGATCGTCATGCCGCAAAAGTGGCGCTCGGGAAACTGAAACACCAGGCCGACGATCTGGTGGAGCTGCTCGGGTAGGAGGGCCTGCGATCGCCACGCGACGCGCCCCGCCGTCGGCTCGGCCAGTCCCGCCAAGATATCGAGCAGCGTGGTTTTTCCCGAGCCGCTCGGCCCGACGATCGCCGTGAGCGAGGTCGGCGCGATCTCGAGATCGATTCCCGACAGGATAGGTTTCTCGGTGGCGGCGGGGTGGTAGCCGAGTTGTTCTAGAGACAGCATGGCGCGGGGATGGTGGTGGGCGTCGGGCTCGATATCCGTAGCCGGAGCCGCCATCGATTTAGCCGACGGCGCGACCGGTCGGGCGGCAGGCTCGAGTCGCAGAGACGGCTCGCTCTATTTGCTTCAGGCGCGTAATCCTTCGCTCCTCAAGGAAGCCAGGTGCGATTTAGCGGCCCTAGGCCGGAGTCTTTTGCAGGGCTGGGCGTTCTTCGGCCACGATCGCCTCTTCCACAGGGCACACTTGCAGGCATATACCGCAGTCGATGCAGGTCGCGAAGTCGATCCAGTACCAGTCGGTGCCTTTTTTATTCTTACCGGGGCCGTCGTGAATGCAGGCCACCGGGCATGCTTCAACGCAGTCGGCGACGCCTTCGCAAACGTCGGTGACGATAGTGTGAGCCATGATGTCGATCCTCTCAGTGTCGTTCGATTTCTGGTGTTAACCAAACTTCACCGCGATCGTACCGTACGACCCTTCCTCCGCAACGATTTTCTCCGCTCGCCGCAGCCCCTCGCGGCCCTCGAAACCAGCGCGGACGCTGCGATTGCGCTCCCAGAACAACGCGTGGCTGCCGCGATCGACGTTGGCGAACCGGACGCTAACCCAGCGCTTCGACCTCGACGCTGCCATCTGCCGCGACCCAGGCTAAATGCTGAACCCGGCGACGGCGGGCGTACTCGCTAACAACATCTGCCGAGGTGGCGATCTCTTCGAGGGCTACTTCCACGCGGGCATCGGGATTTTCGGCGCGGAGCTGGCGGGCGTGGACGTGAGTTGCGGCGCGGGCGGCGGGGGTTTTTGGCGCGACGAGCCAGTCGGTCGCGCAGGTGGTGGCGGGCAGCCGATCGCCCGTTTGTAGGGCTTGCTGCAAGTCCTCGATGCAGAGGCCGAACCCGACGCCGGGGCGCGATTCGCCGGTGGGGTGATAGAGCCCGAGCAGGTCGTCGTAGCGTCCGCCTTTGCCCAAGACGCAGGGGCCGGTGGGAGTTTCGACGACGATCGCGAAGACGACGCCGGTGTAGTAGTCGTAGGTTTCGATCGTACTGAGGTCGAGTACCAGCCGCTCCAGCATCGTGCCGCTGCCGCTGGCGGCCAGGGTCTCGATCGTGGCCGCCAGCCCTGCGAGGCTCTGGCGCTGGCCTGCGTCGAGATCGAAGCGATCCAGCTTGTCTAAGACCGCCTGGGGTTCGCCGCGCAGCTCGAACAGCGCCAGCGCGCGCGCGCGCTGGTCTTCAGAGATCTCCATCTCCAGGAGCGCGACGCGATCGAGTTGGGCGATCGCCGCCCGCACCCGATCGCGCAGACCCATCGGAAATGACCCGAGCAGCGATCGAGTGAGATCTGCCTGTCCGAGCACCACCTTCCAGCCCGTCAGCTCCAGCGCCGTTAGACAATCCGAGAGCAGCAGCAAAATCTCCGCATCGGCCATCGACCCACCCGCGCCGAGCAACTCGACCCCGGCCTGGTGAAATTCGTGCTGGCGTCCGTGACGGCTGTGGGGCTCGCGGCGAAAGACGTTGGTGTTGTAGTAGAGGCGTTGGGGGAAGGCCGCGCCGGTCAGACGAGTGACGGCAGCACGGGCGATCGAGGCTGTCAGCTCCGGACGCAGGCCGAGGAGACCATCGTCGGGATCCTGGAGCTGGATAACGCTATTGGGGTCGATCGCGCCGCCCGCCATCAGCATATCGAGGCGCTCGAGGGTGGATGTGACGATCTGGTGGTAGCCCCAGCGCGCGAATACGGCGTTGAGGTGATGCTCGATCCACTGTTTTTGGGCGACATCGAGGGGCAGTAGATCGCGCGCTCCGGCGGGAGGCTGAAAGACGGTCATATATATACGAGGCAAGCAGTGCAGAGAGGCAAAGTCGGCGCGGCGATCGCGGCAGGCGAGTCCGGGCAAGGTTCGAGGCCGATATCGAGCCTTGCCGATTCGCACGCACAAACATACCGCGTTCGGTGCCAGGACTTACGCAAACCTCCAGAACTAACGCCAACCTCAGCAGGTCGGACGAGTGGTGCCTCACCTGCTTCACCCCGTCGTGCTGGCATCTCAACCGCTTCGGCCACGTTGCAGCGATTCTTGCCAGAAGCTCGTTCGTTTACTTGACCGCAATATTTCGACTGACTTGCCACGATTGAGAACTTCCTACGACCGATAACTTTCCGCAAAAATCTCAATGTATGTCCGAGATCCGCGCGAGGTAAATCTTCTTAGGGAATTTTTTGAGGGCGAATTATCCGCCGCAGCACTCACGAAATTCGCACGATTATCGCGATCGATTTGGTGCGAGATTGCTGACGATCGCGGATCGTAACACCGGATACATCCTCCTTTTAGATTACGCCTCGAACGCGATTCGATCTCATAATATCGATAAAATCAACCCAAGATCGAATACACTAAACGAGTCAAGAGAGAGCGTTTATTCATCCGAATAATTCCCACGACCTCCCGCGAAGAAAATGCCTATATTACCCTTCCAAAATTTGCTCTGCGAAGCTCCGAAGCGCGATTTAACATTAGCTCGGTCGGTTTTTGGGGCGGTTTACCCAAAAGAAGAGTGACCTCCCCCATCGTTTTTTCTTTGCCAGATTGAGATTTTCAGAAAAAGTGGCTGTCTCGCTCGGAAGTTAGCCAGAAGTATCAATGTGAATTCCGTTTGCGCTCGATTGCCGCTCGATTGGCGTCCCATCTTATGCGTCGTAACTATTCCATTGAAGCCCTCGCGCAAATATGTGAAACTCGCGCTGAATTTCATCCGTGGAAAGGCCGCGATCGCGTGTCGCCCCCATTTAAATGAGCGAGTAACAGGTGTTACAGAATCTTGACAGTTAGGTTGTTAACTTTACGCAAGCCCCCGTAACTGGTGAGGAAAAGACTGTCGTGAACCCCTTTTGCATTCAAATCGTTGAGGGCAACCCCCAACTACGCTCGCTGCTTGGCTGGCACCTTCAGCAAACAGGCTATAAAGTCTGCCAAGCTGCGGGGTTGCGTCAGTCGCGAGATCTGTTCTTACAGCATTCCCCGAAGTTGCTGCTGATCGATGTGGAGCTGCCCGACGGCAATGGCCTGGAGCTGTGTCGCTGGTTGATGCAATACGACTGCTCGGTGGCGATCGTCTCTGCCCGCAGCACCGAAGCCGACGTGGTAGCGGGACTCAGAGCCGGAGCCGACGACTATATTCGCAAGCCTTTCGGGATGCAGGAGCTGCTGGCGCGCGTCGAGGCACTGCTCAGACGCCAGAAGGCTCCTGCCCCGGTGGCGCGCTTGTCCTACGGGCCATTGGAGATCGACCTGGTGCAGCGCCGCGTCAAGCTCCAGGACGAGCTGATCGAACTTACGCCTCAAGAGTTCAGCCTTCTCTACGTTTTGGCCCAGTCCGAGGGAACGCCGCTGACTCGCGCGGAACTGCTGAAGCGGGCGTGGCCGGATGAAATCGACAACCCTCGGACGATCGATACCCACGTCCTCTCGCTGCGGAAGAAAATCGAAATCGACCCGCGCCAACCCACTTTCGTCCAAACGGTGCGCAATGTCGGTTACTGCTTTAACGTGCCGCTCGTGCCGCCACTGCCTGAAGCGGTTGGCGAGCCGGCGCGGATGCTCGAAGCGCCGGTGCAGGTGATGTCGTAGCGGTTTCCAGCGTTCCGCCCCGCAGATAGAAGCGCCACGCTCCGGCGGCCCTAGCGAAAGCCCTCCCAGGAAAATTCGCGCGTGACGCCGTCCAGGTTGTCGCTAAACCAATCGTCGCGCAACAGCACGGCCAGGTCGATCGCAACGTCCGGCGTCGGATAACGCTGCAATAGCTCGATTGCCGAGACGGAGCCATCTTCGGCGGCGGTCAGGAGCGTACCGCGCAGCGCGGCGATCGGGGCGACGCGGGGCGGGTTGTGAATCGCCTGTCCGGCCACGAACAACAGGTCTTCGCCGATATCCGTATGGAGAGCGGCGTCGAGATCGAGAATATTGACCGCCACAGACTCGGTTAGCGCGTTGCACAGCGTCGCGACCTCGAGGTCGAATAGCGCCAGGCCCGCACGTAGCTCGCTGGCTGCTGCGGGAAACGTGCCGGTGTCGCACAGTACTGCGAGATGATCGATCGCGACCGTGCGCGCGAAATTCCCGTAGGCCAGGGTCAGGCGCTCGGCTGCTGAGGCTGGCGCGGCGGTCAGGGCCACGAGCGCGATCGGGGCGATCGCGACAGAACGCACCAGAACGCGGCGGGCAAAGCAACTTAGAGCGTGGCGATCGGCAGAGACGAGCGAAGGCACGGCAGACAGACAGTAAAGGGAAGCGGGCACACCCGGGCTCTCGGCGAGGCCGACGCTTCGCGAACGACTCCGCTCGGCTTCGGCTATTCCGGCGCGGCGTCAGACTCTGCGGCGTCAGGCTCTGCGGCATCAGCCATACGCGTCAGCGCCAGCGACATCTCGATCGCCAGGCGATCGGGCGCTTCCGAAACGAGCGTCAGCCCCAGGCCGCGCGCTGCTCCGAGCGCCACCAGCACCTCGGGCGAGACGGTGTTGGGCACACCCACTGGAATATTTTGCAGGCGGCGATCGAGTTCGGCCAGGTTGAGGTAAGCGTAGCCGCTTTTGTCGGCGGACAACTCGTTCATCACGTCCTGGAAGTTGGCGTCGTTCGACAGGCTAGTTGCGGCGGGCTGGCTGACCGCGTCGATCGCCGGGGAGCTGAGCCCGACGACCAGGTTGCGATCGTCGCGCCAACCGTAGCCGAACAGCGCGCCGGACCCCATGCCCGGAACTGGGATCGTCCATTCCTGCACTTCTACCTCGCCCACCTGGCGCTTGTCCTCGCGCAGCGGTACGGGGACGCGATCGTTGACGAGTTTGGCGAGCTTGCCGAGGGTGGCGCTGGCCGCCTGGCGATCGCTGGTCTCGACCGTGGCGGCGGCGGCGATCCCGAGCTGCTGCAACAGTCCGGACTCGACGGGAAACGCCCCGATCGCCGCTTCGCCATCGAGCCACGCGAACACCTCGCGATCGGCATCGAGCCCCAGGCTGGCAAACGCTTCGCGCACCGTGCCGAGCGCCTGCACGGCTTCCGGCGGCGCGTCGGCGGCTTCGGCGCGGGCGACGAACTGCGTCCAGGTTTTCCCCAGGCCGTTGCCCGCCAGTAGCAGCAGCGTACCTGCGGGGAATTGAGTTTCAGCGCGATCGGACAGCACCGCAAACTCCGGCAGCTCGCGATCGGCATCGAACTGGACTTCTACTTCGCCGTGTAGGCCGCTGTCAGTGACGTTCAGCGTCGCGATCGACGAGCGAATCGCGGCACTTTCGGTGCGATCGACACTCTCGGCCGCCGCATCCCCGCCGGTTTCGATCTCCGCAAACGCCGACGTGTCGGGGATATACACCCGCAAGATCGGAGCGGCCACGGTTTCGGCTTCGTTGAGCAGCCTCTGGATTTCGGGATTTTTGCTGGCGGTTCTCGAGGCGCTGGCATCGTCGATCGCGTTTTGCATCGTCGCCAGCGAGTTCGTCACCAACAGGCGATCGTTCACCACCGCCAGGGTCTCGCCGCTGCCATTTTCGTCGGGGCTGACCTGGATAATTTCCGTGCCGTTGTAGTCCGTCTTGACCGCCTCGTCACCCGCCTCGGCCTGGAGGCCTTGGGCGAACTGCCACGCCTTAACTTTGTTGCGGATGCCGATCGCGACATAAGCCTGCGCTTCGCCGTCTTCCGATCCTTCGATCGGCGTTGCCAGCCCCAGCGTAACGCTGCCCACCCAAGGCTTCAGGTCGCGCTCCCAGTCCAGATCGGGGGAAATCTCCGCCAGACCCGACGCGAAGATTTCGCGCACCTCGGCCTGGACGGCGGGCGTGCCGAACTCAGCGATCTTATCGAAGCTAGCCGGATCGAGGTGGGCGATCGCGATCGTCTCGTCGGGCAGAGCCGTTGCATTCGCCGCCGCCGACAGCGCATCGCCGCCGCTCGGTCTCAGCGCCCAGTACGCCGCCCCGCCACCAACCAGGACAGCCGCCCCGATCGCCGGAAGCCAACAGCCGCCCGTTTTTTTAGAAGAAGTTTCGGTCATGGTTCCCAAATGCTGTCGAGAATGCAGTCGAATCGGACATCGAGCTGAAGAGCGAGCCAAAAATTGTGCTGAGAAGCAGGCCGGAGACAAAGCAGGGAAAAGCCGTCATCTGGATCGTTCGTGACACATTGCTACAAATGCGCCTCGGGCGATTACGCAAAGCCGCGAGCCCAGTGCTGCACCGAGCCGAGATTACAGACAAAGTCTAAATTCTCCACCTAATACCAAATCTCTAAAGACCGGCTACAGATAGAGCCTCCAGGATAGAGGCTCGACCGGTAATCGATGCCACCGTCG
>CALCCD010000040.1 GCA_937899645.1 uncultured cyanobacterium
CACCGGCTCCTTCCCCGAGCCCGAGTCCCGCACCGGCTCCTTCCCCGAGCCCGAGCCCCGCACCGGCCCCGAGTCCGAGTCCTGCACCGGCCCCGAGCCCGAGTCCTGCACCGGCCCCGAGCCCGAGTCCTGCACCGGCTCCTTCCCCGAGCCCGAGTCCGACTGCGGCTCCGATTCCCGCCCCCAGCCCAACGGCAACGCCGGATCCCGAGAGCGTACCCGAGCCGACTTCGTTGCTGGCTCTGGCGTCGATCGCCTTGGCCTGTCGGCGAATGCGCCGCGACAAGTAGACGCAGCCAGGGCGCGAGCGCGTAGAAAACGAGGGGCAGCGATCTCAACCGAGCCGCTGCCCCTCATTTTTGTCTGGCTTTTTTGTCTGACTTTCCCCTGTGGCTTTTCTCTGCGGCGGGGAGAAATGGGGAGATCCTCCGATCGACGGTTCGCGATTGCGGCTACTCCGGCGATATGTCGCGCATGCGATCGAACCAGGCGAGCTGCGAGAGGAAATACTGCGTCACCAGCGTTGGTTGCTCGGCGGCCATAATCGCCCGGACGACGGCGATGCGGCATCCGCCCGCCTCAAAGACATCGCGCATATTGGTCATATCCAGCCCGCCGATCGCGAACCACGGGATCGAGCTGTTGGCGGCGGCGTGGCGCACGTACTGCAATCCAGCGGCGGCTTTGGGTTTGGTCGGTGTCTCGTAGACGGGGCCGACGCCAATATAGTCCGCGCCTTCGTCGATCGCGCGGCGCATCTCGTCTGGGTTGGTCGTCGATCGACCGATCAGGCGCTGGGGGCCGAGGAGCTGACGGGCCAGGGCGATCGGGATGTCCTGCTGACCTAGGTGGACGCCGTCAGCATCGACCGCCAGGGCCAGATCGACGCGATCGTTCATGATGAAGAGCGCGCCGTAGCGTTTGCAGAGCTTCTGGAGCTGGCGACCGTTGCTGATGCGGGTGACGTCGTCGGCGTTTTTGTCGCGGTATTGCAGCAGGCTGAGGCCGCCCTGGAGCGCGGCTTCGGCAATCTCGAACAGGCGATCGCTCGGAGACGTCACGAGGTAAAGCTGGGCGGCAGCGAGGCGCTGGCGGCGGTGGTAGGACGAAAACCCGCTGTCGAGGGTGTAAACCTCGTAGCGCATCTCCTTGCAGGCTTGCGACATTTTCGGGTTGTAGAGCTTGGCGTACTCTTCCAGGACGCGCAGGGCTTCCTCGACGCGGCAGAGGTTGGCTTGCAGGACAGCTTCGATGTCCGCGCGGGCCTCTTCATTGGGATGGGTTAGGGCCGTGCCGGGATCGCCGGGGGTGTCGCGGGCAGCGCGAATTTCGGGCGAGTGCCAGGTGGCGAGCTCCTGGCGGATGATTTTGCAGGTTTCGGTTAGCTCGGTGTCGTTAAGCCCGAAGCGGCACCATTCTTCGACGATACGCATACCTTCGCGGGCGCGATCGAGGTTGGCATCGAGGATGCGGCAGACGGCGGGCGGAACGGATGTCGAAACGATCTCGATCGCGTCGGGCGGCGAAGCGACGGGGCGTTCTTCCGGCTGGCTCACTTTCCCGAACGAACTCGTCATGGCGGTTTCTCTCGATCTTGAAATCCGCCTCGATCGTATCGCGTGTTTCCAGGACTGTCGCAGGAGATTTTGAGAGGCATCACCGCGAGCGAGTTTACTGTCAGCAGGGAAAGGGCGGCTTAGGTTAACAACTTGGATTAAAGTCGGAACCATTGGTATTTCGAGCCTCGATCGAGCGCCGCGCCCATGACGTTACTGTATTTTCTGCTGAAAGCTTCTTGGAAATTGCTGGCGCTGTCAGTGGTGACGGGGCTGCTGAGCGGCGGCTGTAGCGCGGCATTGCTGGCGTCGATCGGTCGCGCGGTGGCGGCGGACGCCGAGCAGCTACGGGCGATCGTGCCGGTATTTCTGGCGCTGGGGGGGCTGGCTCCGATCGCGGCGATCGTCTCGCAGGTAACGCTGATTCGGATTTCCCAGCGGGCAATCGTGGAGCTGCGGCTGCATCTGGTACGCCAGATTCTCAGCGCCGATCTTCAGCGGGTCGAAGCGCTGGGTGCGCCGCGCCTGCTGGCAACGCTGACTAACGACGTGCGAATGGTGTCGCAGGCGATTTCGCTACTGCCGCTGATTTGCATCGACCTGGCAGTAACAGTGGGCTGCTTTATCTACATCGCGACGCTGTCGTGGCGGGTGCTGCTGCTGGTGTCGGCGCTGACGGTGGTGGCGGTGCTGAGCTGCAACTGGCTAATCGCTCGCGGCAAATATTGGCTGTCGCGATCGCGCGAGGAACAGGACGTACTCTACGGCCACTTTCGGGCGCTCTCGGAGGGCTTTAAAGAGCTCAAGCTCCACGCCGCGCGCCGTCAAGCCTTTTTCGATCGCGACGTGCGCGCCAGTACCGAACGCTTCCGCCGCCACCAGGAACGCGGTCTGACCTACCTGACGGCCACCAGCAGTTGGGGCAAGCTAATTTTCGTATTTGTCATGGGTTTCGTGCTGTTCGCGCTGCCGAACCTGATGGTCGTGCCACCGATGATGATGTCGAGCTACGTGGTGATTTTGACGTATCTAATGCTGCCGATCGAGAAGCTGATCGGTCAGCTTCCGGCCTTCAGTCAGGCGAACGTGGCGCTGCAAAAGATCGAAAAGCTCGGATTCGCCCTGGCCGATCGCCCGAGCGACCGTGACTTGCCCGTGCCCGATCGCCCGCCCCGTCGCGACTGGCAGCGCCTCGACTTTAATGGCATCACGCGCACCTATCAAACTGATAGCGACGATCGCCCCTTCACGCTCGGGCCGATCGACCTCTCGCTAAAAGCGGGCGAAATCGTCTTTATCGTCGGCGGCAACGGCAGCGGCAAATCGACCCTGGCAAAGCTACTGGTGGGGCTCTACGCGCCGGACGCGGGCGAGGTGGTGTTCGACGGGCAGTCGGTCGCCAGCGACGCCGATCGCGAGTGGTTTCGCCAGCACTTTGCGGCGGTGTTTGCGGACTTTTATTTGTTCGAGCAGTTGCTGGGCCTCGATTCGCCGGAGCTGGACGCCATCGCCACTCGCTATATCGCCCGCCTCCAGCTCGATCGCAAGGTTCGCGTTACGGGCGGCCAGCTCTCCACGACCGCCCTTTCCCAAGGTCAGCGCAAGCGCCTCGCGTTGCTGACGGCCTTTCTCGAAGATCGCACCATTTACCTATTCGACGAGTGGGCGGCGGATCAAGACCCGAACTTCAAAGACGTGTTCTATCGCGAGGTGCTGCCGGAACTGAAGCGCCAGGGTAAAACTGCGATCGTCATTACCCACGACGATCGCTACTTCGACTGTGCCGATCGCGTGATTACGCTCGAATACGGTCAGCTCGTCGGCGATCGATCGCGCGTCGAGGCGTAGGGGGCTCTCGGGTCTCTCAGGACTCGCAGCCGCGCACCCAGCCCGCCTTCGCCAGTTCGTCTTCCGGCATCGGCCTAGCGAATAAATAACCCTGAGCGTCTTCGATACCCAGCTCGCTCAGCAGCAGGCGCTGCTCTTCGGTTTCGATGCCCTCGGCCAGGGAGCCGATCCTAAGGTCGTGGCAGAGGGTGGCGATCGCGCGGCAGATGGCTAGCCGCCCCAGATCGTCGGAGCTTTCGGGCAGCAGACTGCGATCGATTTTGACCTCGTGCCACTGCGCCGCCAGGATGCGCACGAGCCCGGAATCGCCCGTACCGAAATCATCGATCTTCAGCCGAATGCCCGCATCGCCGAGCTGCTGGAGCACGTCGGTAAAGCGCTCGAGCTTGTCGGTGACAGCGCGCTCGGTAATCTCCAGGGCGATGCGCGAAGGCTGGACGCCGTACTCTTCGCAGAGGCGCAACACCCGATCGGCAAAGCCGTCGCGCTCGAGGTCCCAGGGCGAAACGTTCAGGGCGATGCAGATGCCGTTATTCCAGTGGCGCGCCTGGACGATCGAGCGTTCCACCACCCAGTCGGTCAGCTCGGCGATCGCGCCGGTCTCTTCTGCGAGGGGCACGAAAATTGTCGGAGATACCCGCCCCAATGTTGGCGAGTTCCAGCGCAGCAGCGCCTCGACTTCGTAGCAGCGCTTCGGATCGTTCAGGCGGACGATCGGCTGGTAGTGCAGCTCGAACTCGTCGTCGAGACACTGCAACGCGCGCTCCAGATCGAGGGCGATTTCCTGGCGGGTGCAAACGCGGTCCATTAGAGCACTCGTCCAGGGGACGATCCGCTCGCCGATAGGGTTGCACTTGGCGGCGTTCATCGCGATATCCGCCGCGATCCGCATCGCCGCCAGGTCGCCCGCCTGCCGGTCTACATAGCCGATGCGCGCGTCGATCTTGAGATCGCGATCGAGGTACGTAAACGGGCATCGCAGCGCCGTGTAGAACTGCTGGGCAACCTCGGCGAGGGTGGCGTCTCGTGCTTCTGGCGCTTCGAGCAAAATCATAAAGCCGTCGGCTCCAGCCCGGACGATCGCATCGCGCTCCGTCAGCAGCTCGCAAAACCGTTGGACGATCTGCTTGAGAATAAAATCGCCAACGTTGTGGCCCAGGGTTTCGTTGACGCTTTTAAAGCGATCGATATCGATCGACAGCAGCGCCCCGAAGCGATTTGGCTCCTGGAGCTGGAGGCGATCGAACAGCACCAGATTGCTCGCCTGGGTCAGGTAGTCGTGGGTCGCCTGCCACTCGAGCTTCTCGGTCGCCGCCTGGAGCGAGGCGTACGCCTGCTGGCGCGCGGTGATGTCCTGCCAAACCACCCACAGGTAGCGCTCGGGCAGGCTGACGCAGCTAATTAGATAGGTCTCGACCTTGCCGCTGAGAGGATGGCACAGCGCGACCTCGCGCCGCAAAATCGGAATATTCGTATCGAGAACCTCGAAAAACGTCTCGGTCGAGAGCGGCTCTTGGCCGAGGCTGGTATCGTCTAGGGTGCAGTCGTGGGGGTCGAGTCCGAGATCGACGATCGCGCGGTTCGAGACCAGCTTCCAGCGCAGTTGCCGCTTGCCGCTGACGCCGTCGATTTCTTCGCGCAGCAGACCGAGGCCGATCGGAAGATTTTCGACGATCGTGCTCAGCAATGCCGTGCGACGCAGCGCCCGAGGCAGCACCACAGCAAAGGCAATAGCGCTCGCCCAGGAGATGCCCGCCATCACCCAACGCCAGTAGTCTACAAGCCGCGTCCACCCCAGCCCGTCGAACAGGTGGCCCAAACCACAGGACAATAGGAACGCAGCCGCCAGGGCGACCAGGGGGCGCGCCTCCCGAGCGAAACGCGACAGGTGGTAAATGGCGGTGACGGGAATCGTGGCGTAAGCAGCGGCAATTGCGACGTCCGCCACGAAATGAGAATTAATAGTCAGGTCGCTCATGTGATTTCGCGCGCGGGCTCTAGGGGCTGTCGTCAATCAGACTTGCAGTCTTTACCCAGAAAGGGTTTCAGCCCCTAGCTTCATTTGGGCCGGGGGCTCAACTGCTTACACCGTAAAGGGTCGGGCGCTAATTGATGACACGCCTTAGGACGCACGTGCGATCCGCCTCGCGCTCCCGTCGCCGAAGCTGTGCCGATGACTGATTCTAGCGCGCGCGAGTCTTTGCCCTCACGACGATCGCGCGATTGGCCGCAGTGGGCAAGTGGGAAAACCGTAGGGGGAAAATTCACCTCGAGGATGGCGCAAAGCCCGACCCCGCCCGCGCAAATGGCTTACCTACAATACAAACAGTCGAGAATGCGCCCCGCGATCGCCGCCAGACAGCGCACAGTCAGATAGCGCCCAGATAGCGCACAGGAGCTATAGATATGCAGCCGAGCAACCCCAACCAATTCACCGAACAAGCCTGGAACGCCTTCGCCCGCACCACGGATTTAGCGAAAGCGCGCAGACAGCAAAACATTGAAACCGAGCACGTCTTCCAGTCGCTAATTTCCGAGGACGGTATCGCGGCCAGCATCTTTACCCGCGCGGGCGTCAGCGTCGATCGACTGCAAGTCCGCACCGAAGCCTATATCGAACAGCAGCCCAAACTCAGCAGCGAGCCGGATAGCGTTTACTGGGGCAAGAGCGCCAGCACCCTGCTCGACAACGCCGAGAAACAGCGCAAAGGCTATGGCGACGACTATATTTCCACCGAGCATCTGATTCTGGCCTTCGCCGACGACGCACGCTTCGGTCGATCGCTCTACCAAGAAGTCGGCCTCAACACCACAAAGCTCAAAGAAACGATCGCCAAAGTGCGCGGCAGCCAGAAAGTCACCGATCGCAACCCCGAGGGAAAGTATGAGTCCCTGGAAAAATACGGGCGCGACCTGACCCAAGCCGCCCGCGACGGCAAGCTCGACCCGGTGATCGGGCGCGACGACGAAATCCGCCGCACGGTGCAGATCCTCTCGCGTCGGACGAAGAATAACCCCGTCTTAATCGGCGAACCAGGCGTCGGTAAAACCGCGATCGCCGAGGGTCTCGCCCAGCGCATCATCAATGGCGATGTCCCCGAATCGCTCAAAGATCGCCAGCTCGTCTCGCTCGACATGGGCGCACTGATCGCCGGAGCCAAGCTGCGCGGCGAATTCGAGGAGCGCCTCAAAGCCGTCCTCAAGGAAGTCACCGAATCCGACGGCCAAATCGTCCTCTTTATCGACGAAATCCACACCGTCGTCGGCGCGGGCGCGGCGGGCGGCTCGATGGACGCAGGCAACCTGCTCAAGCCGATGCTGGCGCGGGGCGAACTGCGCTGCATCGGCGCGACGACCCTGGACGAATACCGCCAGTACATCGAAAAAGACGCCGCCCTCGAGCGACGCTTCCAGCAGGTCTACGTCGATCAGCCCAGCGTCGAGGATGCTATCTCGATCCTGCGCGGCCTCAAAGATCGCTACGAAACCCACCACAATGTCAAAATCGCCGATACGGCCTTGGTCGCCGCTGCGACGCTCTCGACGCGCTACATCAGCGATCGCTTCCTGCCGGACAAGGCGATCGACCTAGTGGATGAAGCCGCCGCCAAGCTGAAGATGGAGAGCACTTCCAAGCCCGAGGAGCTGGACGAGATCGATCGCCGCATCCTGCAAATCGAGATGGAAAAACTCTCGCTGGACAAGGAAAGCGACCCGGCCTCGATCGAACAGCTCCAGCGCCTAGAGCGCGAGCTGGCCAACCTCAAAGAGCAGCAGTCGGCATTTAACGCACAGTGGCAAGCGGAGAAGGAAATCCTCGATCGGCGCAAGGAACTCAAAGAGGACATCGACAAAATCCACGTCGCGATCGAAGCCGCCGAGCGCCAGTACGATCTCAACCGCGCCGCCGAACTGAAATACAGCAAGCTGCCCGGCCTCGAAAAAGAGATGACCGAACTAGAGGCGAAATTCGCCGAAAGCCAAGATCGCGGCGACGCCCTCCTGCGCGAAGAAGTCACCGAAGCCGACATCGCCGAAATCATCTCCAAGTGGACGGGCATCCCGATCGGCAAGCTCGTCGCCTCCGAGATGGAAAAACTCCTCCAACTGGAAGACGAACTCCACCAGCGCGTCATCGGCCAGTCCGAAGCCGTGACCGCCGTGGCCGACGCCATCCAGCGATCGCGCGCCGGACTCTCCGACCCCAACCGCCCGGTCGCCAGCTTCCTGTTCCTCGGCCCCACCGGCGTTGGCAAAACCGAACTCGCCAAAGCGCTGGCGGACTACCTGTTCGACACGGAAGAGGCGATCGTGCGGCTCGATATGTCCGAATACATGGAGAAGCACACCGTCTCGCGCCTGATCGGTGCGCCTCCGGGCTACGTCGGCTACGACGAAGGCGGTCAGCTCACCGAAGCCGTGCGACGTCGTCCCTTCGCGGTGATTCTCTTTGATGAAGTCGAGAAAGCCCACCCGGACGTGTTCAACATCCTGCTGCAAATGCTCGATGACGGTCGCGTCACCGACTCGCAGGGTCGCACAGTGGACTTCAAAAACACGATCGTCATCATGACGAGCAACATCGGCTCGCAGTTCATCCTGGAAGCAGCGGGCGACGATAGCCGCTACGACGAAATGCGCGCCAACGTCATGACTGCGCTGCGCGCCCAGTTCCGCCCGGAGTTCATCAACCGCATCGACGAGACGATCGTGTTCCACAGCCTCTCGAAAACCGAGCTGCGCCAAATCATCGGTCTCCAGGTCGCGCGTCTGGAGAAACGCCTGGACGACAAGAAGATGTCGCTCAAGCTGTCCGATACCGCGACGGACTTTATCGCCGAGGTGGGCTACGACCCGACGTTCGGCGCGCGTCCGGTGAAGCGGGCGATCCAGCGGGAGCTGGAGACGGCGCTAGCGAAGGGGATTTTGCGTGGCGAGTACGGCGAGGGCGATACGGTATTTGTGGATGTGGAGAACGAGCGGCTGGCGTTTAAGCGGTTGCCGGAGGCGTTGGTGACGGCGTAGCTTCTCAAATGAAAAGGCAGGGAATGGCATTTGCTCCCTGCCTTTTCATCTGATGCACGTGAGTTAAATCAACGTGAGTTCGGGATAAGGAATCGGCTGAAAGCCTCGTAGAATCGTTATTCTTGACGGATTGGCTCAAGCAACGATATGCGGTCGATCCAGAAATTGGCGAGATTCACTAAGAATTCGAGTAATTTGCTCAAGCTCATCGCCTCTTACATCAGCTAGAACCCATGAGCTACCGATGTTAAAGCGAATTTGCTTAGGGCACTCCACAAATATATTTGTCCAGAAGCCGCCAATGAAGGCTGAGCTTGTCGAAGCCTGGGTGTGACGCACTTCGACAAGCTCAGTGCTCGAATTCTGAATGCTGAACATTCATTTCCGTGGAGTACTCTTAACCCGAACTCACGTTAAATCAGGACGATTCCGCCTGAAGTCGTTGCTGTGGGCAAAGCCTGAAGGTTTGTCTGGTTCAATGTGGTTGGAATTGAGCCCGAGAAAATGGCAACTAGAAAACCGTTGTAATACAGACCTCCGGCATCAGTGTCGTACATGAAAACCTGGCCTACAGGAAACTCTCCATTCTCCGACCCACCTGCGTTGAGGGCGAAACCACCAACGCCAAAATCATCAGCGCCAAGCGTGCGATAACTCGTCAAGCCGTAGGAATTTGCCGTTCCGCCTCCTGCAACATTGTTGCCTAAGTACTGGCCTCCTGCTGTTTGGTTATCTGCCAAGTAGGCAAGACTCCCGACTCGCAGAGCGTTGGTAGCACCCACAATTTCATCTGCATTAGTCCCCGGTTGTAGTGAGGTCAGAACACCATTCCAAGTTGTGCTGTTGAAGAGGATGACATCTTCTTCAGGGTTGAAGTCGGTAATGACATCAATTTGTTGAATGCCACTGAAGATGCCGGTCGTTGCAGCAGCGGGGGATGTTCCGTCATACACGATATAAGGATTATTAAGAGCAACCTGCGTACCAGCTGCACCTAAGTCTGCGCCGATGTGAAGTGCGTCGTCCGTCGCGAGCACAAAGACGTCGGCTCCCGCCCCGCCAGTGAGCGTGTCGCCTCCTAATAGCTCCGGGTTAGTTCCTGTCCGACCATATGGCTCGTTCATACGGCTGGCATTGCCGGAGATGGTGTCATTACCCGCCCCGCCGATTATGCTATCGCCACCAAAAAGCTTGCCAAAGAGATAATCATTGCCCTCTCCTCCGTCGATCGCGAGATCGTTGCGAGTTGCAAAAGCATCACGACCGATCGAAATCGTATCGTCGCCTGCACCACCCAGAACAGTGCTGCGGCTTGTGAGTGTTGCATCTGCGAGCTCGACAACAAAGGGTATATTAATGCGCTCATCACCGGCCCCAGCGTCGATGAATGCCCCCGCGCCAATTGCTAAAACATCAAAGACATCTTTGCCTTCACCTCCAAAAGCCGAGCCCACAAATATGGGGGCAGCAATGGTGTCGTTGCCCGCTCCTCCAGTTACTGACGCGATGGCTGCTGCTACTCCCGTAAAGGCGATTGAATCATCACCTGCTCCGCCATCGACCACGCCTAAATCAACGCCTGCTAAACCGGATACCAATGGCCCCGACCCACCACTGAAATCTGTTCCAGAAAAGATGAGCACGTCATTGCCAGCACCACCGAAGACGGAGCCAGTTGCCGCCAAATTATTTGCTTGAAGCGTATCGTCGCCATCGGCTAGGCTGGTCAACGCATCCGCCGTGCCCGTAATCGTAATTAGGTCTGGCTCGTCGCCACTTTCAGGGGCAATGATGCCGCCATTGGTGATGGTTTTAATTAGTTCAGTTTCGCCCGTCACCACAAACGTGGCATTGCCGGTGTAGCCATCATTGGGCGTCACCGTAATCGTGTCATTCGCTGTCGCGCCGATCGCGATGTAAGTGTTGTCGCCCAGGCTGTCGAACGGAATTACGTCACCCGCACCGAAGGTATAGATGTCGTTGCCCGCGCCGCCGATCAGGGTGTCGCCCGCGCCACTGTTGCTAGTGTTGATGGTGTCGTTACCCGCGCCGCCAACGATCGAGCTGCTGCCCGCACCGAAGGTGGCGATGCTGTCGTTCCCGGCAGAACTGCTGCTGGTGTCGTCGCCGTAGATGACGTTCTGTCCGCCCAAGACGCTGACGGCTAGCGTGTCGTTGCCTGCGATCGCGTCAGTTCCAACGAGCGCTGGGTCGCCGAGGACGGTGTCGTTGCCGCCTGCGACGATCGAGCCGAAGTCGTCGCCCAGGTCGCCGCTAAAGCGACTCGAACCGGCGCTGGTAGCCGCGAAATAGTCGTTGCCCCGACCCATAAAAACTTCCGCATTCGCCCCGATCGCGCTGCCCGTGCCGAATAGCGAGTCGTTATCCGCACCACCAAACACCTTCAGCTCGGTCGCGCTCGCACCGACGAGAAATACGTCCGCGCCCGCATCGGTTCCCGCTGAGGTCAGCGACGCCGAGCGATCGCCATCGAGGATCGCGCCCGCGCCCGAGCCAAAGTAGGCGATCGTATCGCCGCCCTTGTCCCCGCTCAGGAACATGTTGCTAGCGTTCGCGCTGCTTTCAGCAGTAATCGAGTCGTTGCCCGCGCCGCCGTAGAGCGAGTCGGCATTCGGGCTGGATTCGAGAATGTCGTCGCCTGCGTTGCCGAACAGAAAGCTGGGATCGTCGCTGGTTCGCGTGGCAATTAGGACGTCGTTGCCTGCGCCACCGGCAAAGCTATCGTTGCCTTCGCCACCGCGAATCGTGTCGTTGCCGTCGCCGCCGAACACCACGTTACGGTCTTCTCGCACGAAGATGCTGTCGTTGCCCGCACCACCGTAGACGGTGTTTCGATCTTCTTCGCCGAAGATCGTGTCGTCGCCGAGCTGACCGCGCAGGGTGGCGCGACCCGACTCGTTGACCAGGACATCATTGCCCCTACCGCCGAAGATTTCGTCATCGATGCCTCGGCTTGCTAAGAAATCGTCGCCTATCCCGCCGAATAGCTTGCTGCCGGGGGCGGTGCTGTTGATGGGGCTCTCGATCGTGTCGTTACCGCCGAAGCCTGCCACGATTCCCACACTACCAAGGCGCAGCAGCTCGTTTGCGTCGTCCCCGATAATCAGGTTAGACGCTTGATTGAAACGCGTTCCGGTCATTTGGATGCACTCTGCAAATGATTACGCGGGAAACATAGCAGAGAAGTGCAGACTCATAAGAATCCTTCAGAGATATTTCCGTGCCGTAAAAAGCAACGACCCGCGACCCAACGCAAAAAAGACGAAACGCACTGCGCTCCGCCTTTACATAAGGGAGCGGTCTTCTCAGAAGATTGGCTCCCTTTTTCGCTAGCTTTCTTCAGTTTTCGTGCGGGTTCGCTTTGTCGCTGCCTCCGGTGACGGTTGAGACGAGCTGCGCCAGTCTAGTACGCGCCAGCGGTGAGCACTGCCGGGACGAACGACTGCGCCACTTGCAGCAACAGAATCGCCAGGATGGCCGACAGGTCGATGCCGCCGAGTGGGGGAATCAGCGAGCGGAAGAGATTCAGGTACGGATCGGTGAGCTGAGTGAGCACCGAGAACGGCGGCTCCATCCAGTTCACGCTCGGGAACCAGCTCAGCAAGATACGCACGATCAGCAGCGCCAGGTAAATGCTGAGAAACGTGTTGAGGGTTTGGGCGAACAGAGCGAGAACGGGATTCATATTTTTTCGGGGTCGTAAGGCAATAACGACGGCGTCAAACCGAGACGATCGCAAGGTTTGAGTGGACTTCAGTGTACTCGATCGCCCGATCGCGGCGGTAGGCGACCGGTGGCGCGATCGCCGAACGCGATCTCGCGCTTTTAGATGAAGAGTCAGCCCGCTTTCGAGACGCTGCGGCTCGACCGTGGCGAGAGCCCAACGCGGAGAAATCAGCAAAAAGCCGGAAAAATTAGCAAAAAAGCCCAGAGATCAGAAAAAGCGCCGACGACTGACCGTGTTTCGTCTCGGCGCTTTTTCTGGTTCGCTCCTCACACGCTCATTAATATACAGACGGACTCTCGCTTTGTCACCCCTTTCCTAAGTAATTTCAGATTAGTTTTCATAATTACACCGCTCAGCCGCCCTTAGACTGCGCTTGGGTTGCGATGGGATTGCGAGACGTTACGAAACTTCTGGCGCGATCGCACCGTGGCCGCGCGGGTCGCTGCTGGGCTGGAGTCGGGAGGCGGGCTCGTCGTCGAGGCGGGAGGTTTCGCCGCTGGCGTCGAGGGCGACACTCTGGCCGTCTGCGAGGCTGGCGAGGGCACGATCGAAAATCGATTTGGGCTGCTCGCCGATCGCCTCGGCCAGGGTTTGGTTGTCGCGATCGAGGAAGACGAAGTGGGGGATGCCGTCCACGTCGTACTCGTCCATCTCCGGCAGCCAGTTGGTGTTATCGACGTTGAGCATCACGAAGCTGACGCGATCGTCGTAGATGTCTTCTAGTTCGGCGATCGCCGGGGCCATCGCCTGGCAGCTCGTACACCAGTTAGCGTAGAACTCGATAACCGTGGGCTTGCCGTTGCTGCGGGCGATGTCGAGCGGGGTGGCGCGCTCGGCGAGGGTTGCGAGGCTGGCCGTGCCGCTGGGGGCGTTAAGCCCGAGGGCAAAGGCCGCGCTGAGGGCGATGGCGATGATGGCGACGATCGCGTTGCGGCTGCGGGTCGCGAGGGAGTTGGAGGCGGGGCTGTTCGAGTCGCTCATGGCAGGCGGCAGTGTGGTGTTCGGGCGACGACCGGCAAGCGGGCGTCGAGAGTTGGAAAAGTGCTGACTGGAAGTCGCTAACTGGAAAAATCGCTCGCGTGAAACAGCGCGAGGTCTTTTCCTGGCTTACTCTTTAGTGTAATGAGTCGAGGGCGCGTGGTGCGATATCTGCCGCGATGAACGGGCCGTGAAAAAACGAGTGACGCTCACCTTTCCCAGGCAGTCGATCCATATGCCCGTGACCTATCGGCTGGCGAAGGATTTTAACGTGGCGGCCAATATCATCCGCGCCCAGGTGACACCAAACCAGATCGGGACGCTGGTCGTGGAGCTGCTCGGCGATATCGACGAAGTGAACGCGGCGATCGACTGGATGCGATCGAAAGATATTCGCGTGTCGTCGGCGACGGGCGAGATCGCGATCGACGATCGCCTCTGCGTAGACTGCGGACTCTGTACCGGTGTCTGTCCGACCCAGGCGCTCTCGCTCGACCCGCAGTCGTTTCAACTGCACTTCGCTCGCAGCCGCTGCATCGTTTGCGAGCAGTGCATCCCGAGCTGTCCCGTCCAGGCGATCTCGACCAATCTTTAGCCTCGCGGTTCGTTCGATTCGCCGCCCAGTTTGCCGCCCGGTTTGTCGTCCGGTTCGCAGTCCGATTTGCCGTAACGTTCGCCAGGTCTTTCGCCATGTCCGAAGATTCCCCGCGTCCCACCACGCCGACCCGGATGCAGCTTCGCCCCCAGTATGTCGTCTCGTTTCCGCTGCTGCTGCTGACCTACGCTCACCTCGGCTGGAAGCTGGCGGGCTTGTTGGTGGGCGTGCGCTCCTGGGCGATCGCGGGTTTGGTCGTCCTCGGGCTCTCGGAGCTGCTGGCCTCGCCCTGGTCGATCGTCCGGCAGGGGGCGCGCTGGCTGAACTCCGATCGGCGAGCGTTCTTCAGCTCGATGGTAGCGACGATCGCCGTGGTCGTTCTCTTCATCCATACGGACGTGTTGGCGAACCTGCTGCTGTTGGTCGCGGCGGGGCTGCTGGTGCGGCTCGATCTTCAGGTGGCAAATTTCTCCGGCTGGGGGGCGTTTGCGGTGTTGGTGTCGGTCGCGAGCGCCGGGGTGGGTGTGGGCTGGCTGGCGCACTATTTTTCGCTCTCTTCTCTCCTTTTTAGCTGGCTGGCAACATGACTTCTAACGATCTCGAATCTGCGCCCGAGTGCGAGCCCGAATCCGTATCGGAGCCCGAGCCCGAATCAGCTTCCAGGCCCGCGATCGAGCTTGATTTTCACCATATCGCCATCATTGCCTCAGACTATGGGCGCTCGAAGCGCTTTTACACCGAAATCCTCGGATTCACGGCGATTCGCGAGACTTACCGCGCCGCGCGCAACTCCTACAAACTCGATCTCCAGCTCGGCGATCGCGCCCAGATCGAGCTGTTTTCGTTCCCCGAGCCGCCGCCGCGCCCGACGCGCCCGGAAGCCTGCGGTTTGCGGCATCTGGCCTTTGCGGTGACCGACCTGGATGGGGCGGTGGCGCGCCTGGAAGCGGCGGGTGTGGCCTGCGAGCCGATTCGCTGCGACGAGCTGACCGATCGTCGCTTTACTTTTTTTTGCGACCCGGACGATCTGCCACTGGAGCTGTACGAATCGTAAGGAGCTGGCGTGAGGGGCTGGCGTAAGAAGTGTGAGGGGCTGGCATCGCGTAGGATAATCGATCGAAATTCGACACCGCCGCAACGTGCGGCCATCGCATCATGTCTGACTCCGGAAAACTGCTCGCCAAAGGGCTCAAAGGCATCAACGTCTATCTGGTCGGCATGATGGGCGCGGGCAAAAGCACGATCGCCAAGCTGCTAGCGCGGCAGTTAGGCTACCGATGTTTGGATACGGACACCATCGTCGAGCAGGTGTCGGGAAAAACGATCGTCGAAATCTTTGAGAGCGAGGGCGAAGCGGGCTTCCGGGATCTAGAGTCGCAGGTGCTAGAGCAAGTCGCGGCCTTCCAGCGGACGGTGGTATCCACGGGGGGCGGTATCGTTCTGCGCGATCGCAACTGGGGCCAGATGCGCCAGGGCAGCGTTCTCTGGATCGACGTGCCGATCGAGGATCTGTTCGGGCGGCTGAAAGGCAACAGCACGCGCCCGCTGCTGAACGACCCCGATCCGAAGGGCAAGCTGGTGGCGCTGATGATCGAGCGACGCGAGCGCTACGGCCTCGCCGACGCGCGTATTACGAGCACGAACGCCGAACCGCCGAATTCGACGACGCATAACGCGATCGAGGCGCTGATTCAGGCCATCAAGCCGCAGATCGACCCGCCGCTCGACTCGAACTTGCAGTAATTGACGATCGCCCCGGTCAGTTGCCCGAGCTACCAGTCAAACTCGACGTTTAGGCAGGGCTGCGTCACGAAAAAGGCTAACGACGGCATCGTCTCGTTCGCCATCCGGAAGTTGGTATGGGACAGCACCAGCAGCTCGCTGTCTTCCTCAGCGACAATCGTCACCGGGCAGGGGACTTCCAGGCCACCCATCAGCACCGTCCCGCCGAAGAAGTCTCCGGGCGCGATCGCACCGATCGCTTCAGCAGGCGCTTCTTCCTCTAGGCCGAGCACGGGAACCGTGCGATCGTCGTCATCATCGTCGAGCGGCTCCGGCTTAGCCTGAAGTTTGCCCTTGTAGAGAATGTAGAGACCCACGCCCGCATTGCCCGCATCGAGCAGCACCTCGCTGGCGGCGAGCTTCTCGGGCGCAGTAGCCGCGACGATCTGCCAGAGGTCGAACAGGCGAATGCCCCGAAACAGCGTCGTGGTCTTCAAGAAAAATAGGTGGCGCACCCGTTCGATGCGGCGGCTGTTGTTTTTGAGGCTTTTAACGATCGGCCTCAGGATCGGGTCGCAGGTCGCCTCGAAGCGCTTGGTGTAGTTATGGCCGAAGTCCCCACCGACGAGAATCACGGCGGCAGAAACCCAACACTCGTCGCGCTCGGCCAGCCGATCGAGCAGTGCGCGGTCTTCTTCTTCCGATCGAGGCGCGTCGCGGGCAGAGGGGACGAACTCGAGAATCTTCAGCACCGGGGTGATGTAGTCCTTGTAGGTATTCATCGAGGCCAAGGCTTCGATGGCGTTGGCGCGCTCGCGAGCCCGTTCGTCGAGCAGGCGCGATCGCACCTTTTTTACGGTGTACTGAGTCGCCGAATCGCCGAGGTGGTAAACCACGAGCAAGATGCGATCGGCGATTTCGTAGCCGTAGTTCGCCAGCGCCAAACAGACGGGCTGCCACTCCTCGCGCTGGCGCGGCACTTGACCCATCAGATCGAGCAGGGTTGCGATCTCGGCGAAGCTGGGCTCCAGGTAGCGGTTGAGGATATCGCGAGCTTTGGGCGTGTCGATCGCGGCGATCGCGGCGACGGCGGCTTCCGACGCGCCGGGAAGTGGCGATCGGAGATATAGCTGCTCTAAATCTTCGAGCCGGTGTTCGCCATAGCCCTGCAGCGCCGCCGCCGCCTTCGGGCGCACGTTAAATTCCATATCGGTCAAACACTGGGCGATATCGTCCCAGAAGTCCTCAACCGCCAGGGTTCCGAGCAGCTCGAGGGTGCCGATGCGAACGCGGGCGTCGGGGTGGCCTAGGTAGGGCGAGGCCATGCCCGCTAGCTCTTGCTTGTCGGCGTCGGAGCGATCGATCGCCAGCTCCGCCAGGGCGCTGAAAATTTTGCGGATCGTGTCGGCGTCTTGAGTGGTACGCAGCACTTCGTCGAGGCGTTCGCGCAGGGCTTCGCTGCCGGTGTCGCGGATGGCCTGGATGGCGATATCGAGGCGCGTGGCGGTGGCGGTGCTGGCAGCATCGAGAGTGTGGCCCGCCAGGTCTTGCCAGAAGCGATCGCAACGATCGGCCAGCTCCGGCCCCTTTTGTTCGGGCGAGAGCAGCTCGGCGGCCAGGTACGCCAGAGTTTCGAGTTCGATCGACTCGTAGGCCGAGAGAGCATCGCGCTCTGCTTCATTCTGCTCGATCGCGGCGATCGCTTCTTCGCGGGCCAGCACCTCACGGCGTACGACGCAGGCGTGGAGCGACACGGCGCGCAGACTGGGAACCGAATCGTAGAGGTGCGCGCGCAGATCGCGAGAGACCTGCGGGTCGCGATCGCCGCAATCGCGCCAGCAGTTGACGATTTCCTGGCGCAGCCCCCGGTCGGCCTCGGGAATCAGCGCCTTGAGCGTTTCGGTGGCCTGGGAAGGCTTTTTGATGTAGGGCAAAAATTGCAGGATTTGCTTCTTCTCGGCGGCATCGCCGGACTCGAGCTGCGCGAGGAGTTCGCGGACGCGCGATCGCGGAATCGAAGCAAACCCAGCGCGGACATCGTCAGGATCGAGTTCTTCATCGCCCAGGTTGGCCACCAGCGTCTTGAAATACTCCTCGGATAGTCGGTAGCGCGTCAAGACGTAGGCCAAGCTCAGCAAGACGCCGATCGCCGCCACCCCGGTCAGCGGAAAGTCCAGAGCCTCGGTCAGCAACAGCGCTACGCCCACCACCAGCAGCCCCGACGAGTAGCTAAAGCCATCGCACAGCGCCCGCACCGTCCCGGCGATCCGCGTCGGAATCGGGTTGTAAAACAGCGTGTGGATCGGCTGGTTGAACGAGGTTTCGATCGTGGCGGAGTTGACGTTCATGGCGATCGCAAAGCCGAAGCTAGGCGAAAACGCCAAGCCGACAAAGCCCAGCAGCGTCGTCAGCGGATAGAACACCGCCATCCGACGCACGCCCAGCTTGTCGATCGCCGCGCGCGTCACCACGTAGAGCATCGCGAATTGAGTGACGCTATTGATGGCGCTAAACCCGCCGAGAAATGCCGTCAGATCCGCAAGGCTGCCTTGGAAGCGCAGGGAGTAGATTTCAAAGTACTGGTACTCCGCCAAGCTGTACAAAATGACCCAGAGGAAGGTGCTGGCGGCCAGCAACCGCACGATCGGATAGCGCCGAAAAATCGTTAGCCTGCCGACGTAACCGTCGTTGTCGGCCTCGCCGCTGCGCCGCCTCTGGCGCGCCTCTGCCTCTTTCTGTGCTGCGTCGATCGGTGCTTCGCCCAGCTCCAGGACGCGCACGCGCCACCACACCAGCAGCGCCAGGGGCACGACCGCCAGCAGCAGTGCCGGAGCGCCGATCGTCCCCGCCGCAAGACCGACAAACCCGCCGCCCAGCGTACCGCCTAGGGTTTGAGCCATCACGATCCAGGGGGCGTAGCGGTTATAATCGCGCGAGGTATAGTAGTCCGAGATCAGGTTCGGCAAAACGATATCGAGCTGGAGCGTCCACTGAAAATACGTAAATACGTAAATGGCGTAGTAGATCGCGGGCGAGTCCAACCGCAGACACGCCCACAGCGCGGTCAATACCAGCGCTGAAACCATCAGAATCCAGCGCACGAGCCGGGGCTTGGCACTGCGGTTGAGAATGTTGGCAAACCAAACGTAGAGCGGGCTGGCCACCAAGCCGACAAAAACGTAAGACAGCGGTAGGCCCGACGCACCAATGCGATCGACAAATAACGAACAGCCGATCGTATAGCCGACCACATTCATACCCGACATCAGGCCCGCAATGCAGACGATGCGCCACAAACGCATCAACCGCCCGCCGCTCAAACCGGTCTGCTGCTCGATAAAACTCTTCGCCAAGTTCCGCATATATGCTGTAGACGCTCGCGCGCTGGGGGTGGCAGTCTATCCGTAAACGACCCTAATGCTTGCCCGAACTCTCCTAAGGTTCTAACAAATCATGAGCGCAACACTTTCTTCCGTTGAATATCGCGATGTTTGTATCGCCCCCGCTGGCAAAAAAGGTATGGGCGTTTTTACAAAGCGAGCATTTAAGAAAGGAGAAACGGTCGTCGTCGGCAAGTGCGTGAGCGAGTCCTCCGAGCGCACCATCTATACAATTCAGACCGATCGCGACGTACACGTCATGATGGACGAGCCCGCCGTCCGTATCAATCACTCTTACACGCCGAATACCGGCGTTCAGAACAATCAGTGGGGTGCGTACGACTTTATTGCCCTGGAAGATATCCCCGCCGGTCGCGAAATCTTCTTCGACTACGAGACGACGGAAGACGATTTGACTGAAGCCTTTCAGGCGTGCTGCCCGCCACCCGCCGATCGCGCCGCCCAAGGCGATCGCGGCTTTCACTCCCTGTCCGACGGCGTCCGCGCCCGCTACGGCGATCTCATCGCGGACTATCTCAAAGCGTCGCGCTAGGCGCACCCACCAACAGGGCAAAAATCCTTCGGACTAGCGGAGATCGTCCGGAAACGTGGCCTCACCCGAAGGCATAATCTGTAGTACGACGCTGTCGTTCTTCATTAATGCGCCATGCACCCACGCCTGTCTCACCTTGCCGTTTTGCCGCACATCGAGTGCTTGTGTCTCGATCGCGCGTTTGCAATCGTCCAGGCTTCCGAAGGATGTGCGCGGTTCGGCGAGTCGGCGGATGCGCTCTGCGAGGGGCGCTCGATCTTTGAGGGGTTCCCGGAACTGTTTGGCCTCGAAGACCTGATCGTCTCGATAATCGAGGGTGAGACCCCCTCGTTCGAGCTAAAGGCTCTGTCGCGACCGCTCCCAGACGGAACGCTGCTCTACTTCGATCTCTACATCATTCGGGACGAAGCCGAGATCTTTGAAGGACAAGTCGAAGGCGAGCGGCCGGACGGCGAGCCCGCGAGCGATCGCGCCCTGCTCTTCCTCGAAGACGTCACCAACACCATGTCCCTCGAGCAGACCCTGGTGCAGTCGTCTAACGAGATGAGCCTGCTGCTCGACAAGCTCTCAGTGTCTGAGAAGTACGTCCGCCAGCTCGTTGCCTCGATCGGCGATATCCTCCTGGTCACCGACAGCGACGGTATCCTCCAACGCACCAACTACCGCTTCACGGAGGTGCTGGGGATTCATCAGGAAAGTGCGATCGGGCGTTCGGTAACGGACTTTATCGACGCCTCGCAGTTCGATCTGGTGGCAATTCAAACCTACCTCATCAACGAAGACGAGAAGATTCTGCGAAATATCGAGACCTACGCCCGCCATCGCAACGGCGCGCGCATCGTACTTTCGTTCTCCTGCTCGCTGTTGCAGGGCAGTGAGGGCGACGGCCCCGAGGAGTTTATCTACCTCGGTCGCGATATCACCGCCAATCACTACGCCCGCCAGCGCCTCGTCACCCAATCGACGATTTCGCGAACCCTGGCCGAAGCCGAAACCCTCCAGTCGGCACTGCCGCGACTGCTCGCAGGTATCGGCATGGGCCTCGACTGGGATATCGTCGAGTTTTGGCAGCCGCAAAACACCTGGCTTTCGGCGCAGGCCGCCTCCGAGGAAGTCCTCTGCTGCGAAGACGCCTGGACGCGACCGGGAATTGAAGTCGATGAGTGGTCGGCGGAGCGCTACGAGCTGCCGATCGACAGCGGCGCGAGTTTGGTCGGCCGCGTCTGGCTCCAAAAGCGCCCGATTTGGGTCTCCGGCGTCGGTACGCACCTGCAATTCGCCCACCGCGATCGCGCCCGCGATATTGCTCTCAACACCGCCTTTATCTCGCCGCTGGAGGTGGACGGCGAAGCGGTGGGGGTGCTAGCGCTGTTCTGCCAGGACGTGCGCACGCGCGACCCGGATATGGTGCAAATGATCGAGACGCTCAGCAGCCAGATCGGCCAGTTCGTGCGCCGCAAGCGCGCCGAAACCGCCCTGCGCCACGAGCAACAGCGCACCGAAAGCCTGCTGTGCAATATCTTGCCCGAGGAGATCGCCCAGCGCCTGAAGCGCGAGCCCAGCACGATCGCCGACTACTACGCCGACGTGACGGTGCTATTTGCCGATATCGTCGGCTTTACGCGCATGTCATCACAGGTCGAGCCCCACGAACTGGTGCAGCGGCTCAACCAGATTTTTTCGGCCTTCGACGAACTCAGCGACACCCACGGCCTAGAGAAAATCAAGACGATCGGCGATGCCTATATGGTGGTGGGCGGGCTTCCCACACCGCGCGACGACCACGCTAGCGCGATGGCGGCGATGGCGCTGGATATGCAGGCGGCGATCGCGGCGTTTAACGAAGATCGAGAGACGGAGATCGGCATCCGCATCGGCATCCATACCGGGCCGGTAATCGCAGGCGTCATCGGCATCAAAAAGTTTATCTACGATCTTTGGGGCGATACGGTGAATATCGCCAGCCGCCTCGAGTCCCACGGCGTACCCAATCGCATTCAAATTTCCGACGTAACGCGCGATCGCCTCGACGAGAACTTCATCTGCCGCGAGCGGGGCGACATCAAACTAAAAGGGCGAGGCGTGATGCGGACGTTTTTCCTGCTCGGAACCCAGGACGGCTCGGCCATCGCTGCCGACGATGGCGACTTCTATCCTTTGGCCTCGCGCTTGCCGAACAACCCCGAAATTATCGACCTGATCGAGCGCAAGTTCCCCGAGCCCTAGCACGATTGACGATCGGGGGGCAGCGGAAGTCTCAGGGCAGTCCCGCTCGGCGTCGATCGAAACTCCAGATAGCGTCGGGTTGGCGGCGGGTCGCGGCTACAGATCGCGATCGGGCAGAAGGCAGTGCGAGGTTCGGGCGATCGACTGCGGCCCCTCGAGGCGAAGCTGACCGTCGGCGAGCGACCAGCCTCGAGCTTCCTGCAACGGGCTCGGCTGCGGGGCGGCGGGCGCGCCAGAATTTTCGGTGGCGATCGGCAAAGGCCGCACGACCGTCGGCACGGGTAAATCGACCTGCGTTTCGGGATCGTCGGGCAGGCCCGCGCCGTTGGGGATCGTAAAGCTGCTGCCGTTACCGCCGCAGCGCTCGATCGCCGTCGCATCCGCATCGACAAAGCCCGTGGAGAGCTGTACCAGTCCCGGCGTCGAGTCGATATCCGGCGTGCTAACCTCGACAACGCCCGCGAACCCCACCGCCGAGCTGGCCGTGATGCGACTGCCACTGGCCTGATACAACCCCTGCGTCACGATCGCGATATTTCCCCCGCTGCCGGTCAGGGCATTCGCAGAAATCTGACTGCGATCGAACAGCACCAACAGCTCGCTATCCAGCGACAGGTTGCCCCCATTGCCGGGGTTCGCTAAGTCGGCAGCGCGGGACGCGGCGGTCAACAGGCTGGCGTCGCGCAGTTGCAGCAAGTCCGAGTCGATCGACAGGTTTCCGCCGTCGCCGCGCTCGGTGGTCGCTGCGATCTGGCTGTCGTCGCGCAGCGCGATGCTGTCTGCCGCAATCTCGACGCTTCCGGCGACGCCCGTACCGTTCAGTGCCGTTGCGGCAGAAATTAGGCTGCCGTTCGTCAGCTCTAAATTGGGCGCTTTAATTTGCAGGTTGCCCGCATCGCCCGCATCGAACGAGCCGGAAAAAATCGTCGAGCGATCGAGCGCGATCCCATCGCGCGCCGTCACCGGGAGCTGCCCCGCATCGCCCGTGCCGATCGTGCCGACCAAAATATTGCCGTTGCGAAGATCGAGCCGACCGGTCTCGATCGTCAGGTTGCCGCCGCTGCCCGCATCGGTCGCCCCGGCGCTAATCAGCGTCAGCTCCGAGAATGCCGCAAGGCTCGGGTCGCGCTGCACGAAGCTTCGATCGCCGACAACCGTAATCGTCTCCGGTTCCGTCAGCGTGACGCCGGTGGGACTGTCGATCGCGATCGACTCGCGAACGTTCAGCGTCAGATCGCCACCTTGTCCGCTGCCAAACGTCGTCACCTGAATCTCCGCTAGGTCGCCGACCACCAGGCGATCGGCGTCGATCCGGACGCTGCCGCTGTTGCCCGTCGAGCCCGTCCGCGACACCGTGAACAGCCCGCTGGGAAAGCGCGTCCCGAAGAAGTTCGTCACCGGCACGGAGGCCACCGCCGCGATCGGAATCGCACCGCGTAGCTCCACGTCGGTCGCTCGAATCGCGATCGTGCCGCCGTCCCCGGACAGGAACGCCCGCGAGGCGAACTGCGCGCCGTCGGTGACTTGCAGCAGCGGCGTCTCGATCGTGATATTTCCGGCGCTGCCCGTGCCGCGACTGTCCGCCAGCACCCGCGAGCAGCAGCGTACGCCCGTTGCGCCGTCGCCGTCCATCACGACGCGATCGCGCGCTTCCATCGTCACGCTGCCGCCCTGACTGCCGGAGAACGTAATCGAGGAAATCACCGCGCCGTCATCGAAGCGAATCTCGCGGGCGCGGAAGGTGATGTTGCTGCCGCTCGCCTCGCCGATCGTGCCGCCGAGCAGAGCATTGTCCTGGTTCGCGCCGTCGATGTTGCCGACGCCTTCGAGGCGGATCGTGTCTTCGGCTTCTAGGAGCAGTTCGCTGCCCGTGCCGTTGCCGAGGGGCCGCGCAAAGACGATCGCGCCGTTGGCAAAGGTCAGATTTTCGCCCCGGATCGTCAGATTGCCGCTGGAGTTGCCGCTGGTATCGATTCCGGCCACGTCGCTAATCCGCACGTCGTTCCAGGCCGACACGTCCCCGAAGCTCAGCGGCTGGGCGAGATCGCCCGTCAGGTTCACCCGCCCCGCCGCCGGACTCGCCAGCGCGATCGCGCCTTCCGGTACGCGCAGCAGCCCACCCGCAAGCGTCACGCCGCGACCGACCAGCGCGATCGCCGTCCCCGGCGAGGCTTCCAGACCCTCGCCCGCGATGCCCACCGTGGCGAACAGCGATTCCAGCGAGTCCACGTCCACGTTCGTATTCGCCGCGCGGATCTGCTCTAGCAGCGGCTCTGAGCCCGGATCTCCGGCGAGGATTTCCCGCTGTCCGGTTCCCAGCACGGAAATTTCGCCGCCGATCGCGCCCTCTGGCAACAGGTCGAACTGCAAGCCCAGCGGCGCGCTGATGCTGAGGAGCGGCGTTTCGGTCAGTGCTGCTGCGCCCGTCGTCCAGGTCGTGCCGTCGGTGAAGTCAAGCCGATCGGCGCTACTCGCTAGCAGCATCCCGCCGACATCGAGCCGCGCCTCTGCGCCGAAGGTGATGCCGTTGGGGTTGAGCAAAAACAGGTCGGCGGTTCCGGGTGCGGCGATCGTGCCGTCGATTTGAGAGGGGAGGTCGCCGGTGACGCGCAGGAAGATGTTGGCGAGGGCGGCGGGGTCGGCGGCTCGCAGTTCGGCGGTGAGGCCGGTGGGGATGGAGAATTCTTGGAAGCTGTGGAAGAGGTTGTTGCCTGCGCGGCTGCCGCCGCCGATCGCGATCGTGTTGCCGGAGAGTTCGGCGATCGAGGGGGTGGGAAGGGTCGTGTCGGGGACGATCTGAGCGAGTCCGGGGGATGTGGCGATCGGTATCCAAGCCAGCGATCGGGCGCTGAATTCGATGAAATGTTGCAGCCGAGCGACTGCGCGAACCTGACGAGACGGCTTCCGCTGCATGACGCTGGCGGCTTTCCCCAAAATTAGCGATAGCGAATCATACCAAACTCGGTTTTGGCGACCCAAGGCGATCGTTTCTCAGAGCCAGGTGTCGATCGTGAGGTTGCAGAGGGGCGCGAGGCGATCGAAGTCGCGATCGGCAGTGATGAGGGTGAGGCGGTGTTGGAGGGCGGTGGCGGCAATCCAAAGGTCGTTGTCGCCGATACCGAGGCTTTCGAGTTTTGTCCGGCGGCGTTGTTTGCGGTCTTTGGGGGCGTAGCGATCGAAGACAGCGGCTTTGAGTTGGCCGTAAATTTCGGCAGTTTCGGCGTCGATGGGGTGAATTACAAACGCATCGAGGAACGTCCAGATTTGCTGAAAGTTAGCGCCCTGACGCTCGGAGCGAGCGGCCATGTCGATGAGTTCTCCCATGACAGTCGCGCTGAGGGCGATCGAGCTGTCAGAGTATTCTTCAAAGCTGGCAATTGCGGCGGGGACGCAGTTGATGACGGCGCTACAGATGTTGGTGTCGAGGAGAAACACGGTTACACGACTTCATCCGGTGTTGGGTCGGAGGCATCAAACGGGTTGATGGCCTCGAATGTCAGAGAGCCACGGGAGTTGACGACTTCTTCGAGGCATTCTTGCAGGTCGTCACCTTCCCAGTGGACGTCGAATTTTTTCAGGTGCGCGAGGATGCTTGCGCCGGTGCTCATTGGTTTGGCGGTGTTAGTTGTGGTGCGGTGGTGTAGGGATCTGACGTAGGTGAGAACTTGGGGGAGACGAGTAGTGGGTAAGGCTTCGATTTCTTGGAGGAGTTGTTCTTTGATGGTCATGGGTGTGGGTTATTCGGTGGGTTGGCGTGGGGGCAGGTCGCAGAGGGCGCGATCGGCGTCGGTGGCTTCGCTGTTGGGGTTTTGCAGCCAGGGAATTAACCAACTGCGGGCGCGATCGATCAAGTCCTCGAAGCTCTCCACTTTCCAGACCTTGACGGTGTTGTCATCGGAGGCGGAAACGACTCTCTGCCCGTCCGCGCTGAAATTCGCGCTCCAAACCCTGTCGGAATGACCGTTGAGGGTTCGCACTTCCTCTCCGCTGGCCGCGTCCCACAGCTTCACCGTGTTGTCATCGGAGGCGGAA
>CALCCD010000041.1 GCA_937899645.1 uncultured cyanobacterium
GTGAGGCGACGGTGGCATCGATTACCGGTCGAGCCTCTATCCTGGAGGCTCTATCCGTAGCTGGTCTTTAGAGATTTGGTATTACCCATAAGATAAGGTCGCGCTCTCCTTATTACTGCCCTATGGGTCGCCTAAATCAACGCGCCTACCGCATCCTGAAAACCGAAAGCGATCGCTGCCCCAAAAATACACCCCAAGCACGGGTGCAGCATCGCCTCCTGGGCGAAATGCTCGACGATATGCGAAACGAGAAGGGCGACCCGAGCGGGCACGACGAACTCCGACGCAAAGTGCGGGCGTTCGTCCCTAATTTCAGCATCGAGGCCATCAACAGGGCGGCAGCGGCCAACCAGCCGAAACCGGTGGCAAGCTTCTTGTCAGTACTCGGGCTCGGCGCAGTCGCGGCAACCGTCACCGTCGGAGTCATTGCCGTCGCCAACCTGCCCTACCCGATGATTCGCCGACCCGTCGCCAACACCGCGCCGCTGCTGCTGCTACCCAGCTTTTTCAGCATGGATCGCAACTACCGCGCGGCGATCGCCAACGTCGAACAGGCCGACCAGCTCATCGATCGGGCGACGAGCGGCAAAGATATCGAACGTGGAGCCGGTCACGTCGCCGAAGCGCAAACGGCGCTCGATCGCCTGCCCGTCTGGTTCTTGGGCTACGAGCCCCGTGCCTACTGCACGGTGTTCACCTGCTCCTGGCGCTTCACCTACGACGAGTTCGAGTCCGCCCGCAAACAGATCGCCCGCCTCGAAGCTCGTGTTTTCCAAGAGCGCAACGCCCTAGACGCCTACGAAGAAGCTAAAAGCGACCTAGAAGCCGCGCAAACTTCTATGGCGCAAGCGGAAAGCGACGGTGATGTCGATGTCGCGCTCGGACTTCAGCAGCTCGCGCTCGATAATTTGCTGACCGTACCGCAGGAGACGATCGCTGGCCAGCTCGCCCGCCAACAGGCCGAAACCGCCGATCGCACTCTTGCTGCGGCTACAGCCAGCGTCGCCCAAAACATCCGCACTAGCGACGTTGTCGAAGCCGCCAAAGGATTCGCAATGCAGGCCGCCGTCTTGTCGCAAAATCCGCCACACGCCGCCGCCCAGTGGCGCGAAGTGCCAGCGCTTTGGGAGGAAGCCACCACCAAACTCGAAGCAGTGCAGCCAGGAGACCCGAGCTACCGCGAAGCCCAGGCCAAACTCGCCGAATACAAAAGCAACATCAGCACCACGAAAATCCGCCTCGCTTCGGAGGAGAGCGCCACGGCGGCTTTCGATCGCGCCAACGACCTAATCCCCCGCTGGCAAGCGCTAGCCGCAGAAAACCCCAAAAACCGTCAGCTCGTCAGCCTAATCCAGCAAATCATCACGCAGCTCGACGAGATCGAAGCAGGTACGACGCCCTACGCCAACACGCAAACCCTGAAGCAGCAGGCCAACGCCGCACTCGCCACCCTACGCGGCCAGTAGGGGCGCATGGCATGCGCCCGGATGTCGGTGATGAGCGACAGATATCACAGGCGCACTGCCGTGACGCCCCTACCAAAATCGGGTCTGTGTTTTGCTGGGAGCTTTTACGAGTCGCCCGATCGACGGCGCTGGAGAAATTCAGGAATATCGAGCCCCATTCCGAAGCGCGACCCACCTGACTCCGAGCTAGCCGACTCGCTGTTGCCGAAGATATCGGCGCTGGTCGGGATCGCCCGCTGACCCGGCGTCGCGTTCGGCGTAAAGCCCGTGGCGATCACGGTCATCTTGACCTCGCCCTGGAGGCGCTCGTCCAGCACCGCGCCGAAGATGATGTTAGCGTCGGGATCGACCACTTCGTAAATAGTCTCGGCGGCGGCGGTCACTTCGTGCAGCGTCAGATCGGTGCCGCCAGTGATATTGAAAACGACACCTTTCGCACCGTCGATCGACGATTCCAGCAGCGGCGAGGCGATCGCGGCGGTGGCGGCCTCGCGGGCGCGCGACTTACCGGAACCGTGACCGATGCCCATCATTGCCGAACCCGCATCGGCCATCACGGCGCGCACATCGGCGAAGTCCACGTTCACCAGACCGGGAATCGTGATGATATCCGAAATGCCCTGGACACCCTGACGCAGGATTTCGTCGGCGTAGCGGAACGCGTCCTGCACCGGGGTTTGTTCGGGGATCACCGATAGCAGCTTGTCGTTGGGGATGACGATCAGCGTATCGACGCGGCTCTGAAGCGCTTCGATGCCCTGCTTGGCCTGCTCCGATCGCCGACGGCCTTCAAACATAAACGGGCGGGTGACGATCCCCACGGTCAGCGCGCCCGCTTCCTTAGCCAGCTCGGCAACGATCGGCGCAGCTCCCGTGCCCGTACCGCCACCCATGCCAGCGGTAATGAAAACGAGATCGGAACCTTCCAGCGCCGCCATCAGTTCGTCGCGGCACTCTTCAGCGGCTTTTTGACCGATTGCCGGGTTGCCCCCAGCGCCAAGCCCGCGCGTCAGCTTCTGGCCGATCTGCATATAGTTCTCAGCAGCAGAGCTATTGAGCGACTGCGAGTCCGTGTTCACCGACCAAAACTCGATCCCCGACATATCCGAGGCAATCATGCGGTTGACGGCATTACCGCCGCCGCCGCCAACGCCGATGACCTTAATCCGGGCAATACTGCTCGGCATGATATCTCCGACTTGTGTGTCTTCCCCAGGCATAGTGCTATCTCGGTTATCTCGTAAGTTGGGTTCGCGGGCTCCGGGAGTGCCGAACGGATTTGCGCCATCGACTGCGGCGGGAAACGAGGCCGTTTCCTCCGTAGCGGAAGAGGGCGCGAATTCGACCGGACGATCCTGGGTCATGGGAGTGTGTGAGAAGGGCTTATCGTAACAGCTTTAGTTAACAGCAGTGTCCACGTTCGGTGCTTTAAAAGTCAACCGCTCCCGACCCGCGATCGACCGGCGGGAACGCGCCGCTGGAACCGGCTCAGGGCGAAGTCCGCGCCAGCCGATCGCAACGACGCAACAACGGTGCAAACCTGAGAGCTACGGCCTTCCGAAGCGAATTCGGGCGCTGTGCCACCGAATGGTACGGCCCGTCCTGCATTTTCGGTCGCTGCCGGTTGCGTTTCATCATAACAAGGCTGTTTCGGGCGCTGGCCGCCGAGTACTCGTTATAGCGGGCGGTAAACCTTGTAGTTGATATTCGGGAAGATATTGTCCATCGCCTCGACCTTCTCCAACCAGCCCGAGTCGATTTCGCCTGCCTTGATGTCGTTATAGAGCTTCTCGAGGCGCATTAGGTGCGATCGCGTCCGGCGCACGGCATAGGGAACCATCGTGCCGGTTCGCATGATGAATGCCCAGTCCGACGACTGCGCCAGCAGCAGCTCGCGTGCCACCTGGTTGAGGGCCCGCAGCTCCAGCGTATCGGCGGGATCGCGATGGCTCAGCTCGATCGTCCGTTCCGCGCCTTTGTGCAGGTGGGGGTAGACCCAAGCGTTGGTCTGGTTGAGCCAGTACTCGTGGAAACCCTTGTAGCCCCAGCTCGACTGGGACGGACGGCAGACCTGCTGCGTCGGGTTGCCGCGCAGGTAGTCCGCCAGGTGGGTCATCTCGAAGGTGTTCTGGTCGTACCAGGATTTGCGAAACAGGTAGTCGATAAACCAAGGGCCTTCATACCACCAGTGGCCGAATAGCTCGGCATCGTAGGGCGAAACGACGATCGGCGCGCGACCCATCATCGCGTTCAGGTGTTCGACCTGGCGCTCGCGGTTGACCATAAAGTCACCCGCATGGTCGGCAGCTTTTTCTCGCGCCCAGTAGGGATCGTAGAGCCCCTTCTCGCCACCGCCTTTGTTAGTGATCTTGTGATACTTGATGCCGGTGTTTTTGCGCTCGCCGTTGGGCATGATAAACGGCTTGATGTAGTCGTAGTCCGCGTCCCAGCCCAGATCTTTGTAGAACTCGCGATACTCGACCGCGCCGGGGTAGCCCACCTTCGACGACCAGACCTGCTGCGAGGACTCTTGGTCGCGGCCGAACACCGCCACGCCGCTTTCGGTGAAGATCGGCGCGTAAGTCCCGTAGCGCGGTCGCGGTCGCGCGTAGAGGATGCCGTGGCCGTCGGTGAGGAAGTAGCGCAGACCCGCGTCGGCCACCATGCGTTCCAGACCTTCGTAATAGGCGCACTCGGGCAGCCAGATGCCCTTGGGTGCGCGGCCGAAGTGCTCTTCGTAGCTCTCGCAGGCGACCTGGAGCTGCGCCCACACGGCTTGAGGGTACATCTTCATCAGCGGCAAATAGCCGTGGGTCGCGCCGCAGGTGATGATTTCGAGGTTGTTGCTGTCGAGGTACTGCTTAAAGGCTTTGACCAGGTTGCCGTCGTAGTGCTCCCAGACGCGGCGGGTCTCGGCGAACTCGTTGGCGTAGTACTCGGCCAGGTACTTCATGTGGCCGTTGAATTCGTGGCGATCGATCTCCAGCGAGATCAGCTTCTCGAGTTGGGATAGGTGATCGACATAGCGCTCTTGCAGCAGTGGGTCGGCCAGCATCGACACCAGCGGCGGCGTCATGCTCATCGTTAGTTTGAAATCGATGCCGTCGCGCTTGAGACCGTCAAAGACGCGCAGGAGCGGGATGTACGTTTCCGTAATCGCTTCGTAGAGCCATTCTTCCTCGAGGACGTAGTCGCTTTCGGGGTGTCTGACGAACGGAAGGTGGGCGTGCAGGACTAGGGCAACGTAGCCGGTAGACATGATTTCGGAACCTTAAGATGTAGTTGTCAGAAGCGTCGAGCTGCACGGGTGGCGAAGCGACGACAGGCACGACGGCGGCGCAAAGAGCGATCGAGAAACTTCGTCTTGGAGCTGCGATTGCGACTCAAGCGAACCCTGGCGATCGCCGCGCAAGCTGTGCGGGCGAACCGTCAGCGAGGATTATTAAAAAAATCGGTAGTTGAAACGATTGAGTAAATACTACATTGACGCCGGATCGCCGGTTGCCCGCCCGTCCAAATACCAGTCCAGAAATCGATCCGGATAACAACCAAGTCGCAACCAAATACCCAGCGACCGCTCGGTATCAGTCCGGCACCAGCCCAATACCGGCCTAATACCAGCCCAGTATCGACTAAACGAACGGACTACTGGTTCGCGAACATTCCCGCGCCAACCGGCTCGCTCGCTCCGATCGGCGATCGCGACAGCGCTCAAAACACGGCAGGGCAAGGCTGTTGCGGTATGATGGTCTCGAAAATTTGGGACGTGCCGCCAGTGGATGCCGAATAGCGGCTAGAAATCTAGCTGACTTTCGCCCCCAGACCGCGCGCCGATCGCCAGCGTAACTGCGGGTACGGCGCGCAGCTCCCACTCTCTCGATATAGCTCAGTTCAGTTATCGCTATGAATAACTTGATGGAAGAGGCTCGGAAGGGCGATGCGAAAGCGATCGCGGCCTTGATGAATCGCTCGACCGAGCCGAAGGGCATCTCCGTAAAAGCAAGTCGTGAAGGAAACTGCCTTCAGGTCTTGCTAGAGGGTGAAAGCGTTCCGGCCAAAGAGTCCACCGTCAGCTTTATTCGCCAGGGCATGGAAAACCTGGCGATCGAGTCGATCGCCACGGTCAAAGTCTTCGGTCGCCAGATCGGCCAGGACACGCCCATGTGGCAAGAGGAGATCGTCTTCTCTGACGATGCGATTCCTGCGATGGCGATGGGCGTGTCGGACGACTTCGGCAGCGATGAAGAAGACTTCCTACCCGACGACGACTTCGACGACGGGCTAGAAGACGACGGACTCTACGATGGCGCGCCGGACAGCCTCGAAGACAGCGACTACTTCGACGAAGGCGACTACGGCGATGCTCCGAGTGACGTGCCCCACCTGCCCAACGAGTCGATTACCGATTTCGTCGATGACGACCCCGACCTGAGCGACGGTGACTTTACCGACGAAACGATTGTCGCCGCAGAGTCGGAACCGGAAGAAAAGAAATCGAGCAGCGGCTTTTTGCTCGTCGGACTGACATTCTTGGCGCTACTGCTGGGCGGTTACTACGTCTACATGCAGCGCCCCGAGCTGCTGGCTTCGATCCCCGGCATCAGCGATCTGGTTCCCGGCCTGAGTCCCGAGCCCGCCGCTGACGGCAGCACTGATGGGATTCCCACCGCAGAAGAGGTCGCCCCCGAAGGCGAGGCAGTTGCGCCCAACAATGTTATCGATGCCGCTACCGACGCGGCGGCTGATATCGCTGCTGACGCCGCCGATGCTACTGCTGACGCCGCCGATGCTACTGCTGACGCCGCCGATGCTACTGCTGACGCCGCCGATGCTGCTGCTAGCGCTGTAGACGCGGCTGCCGACACAACAGCTGATGTCGCTGCCGGTGCTGCCGATGTGGCGGCTGATGTCGCTGGGGACGCTGTCGATGCCGCGACTGGTGCTGCCGATGCTGCCGCCGACGCCGTCGGCTCCGCGCTCGACACGGCTCCGGCCAGCGACACTGCCCCCGCCGAAAATCCGTTCCGCGATGCGGTCAACGCCGCGACGGAGGCAGCAGAATTGACTCAATCGGCGCAAACGCCCGCAGACTGGCAGGCTGTGGCGGCACTGTGGGAGACGGCGATCGAGGGGATGGGAGCCGTCCCTGCCGACAGCCCGAACTACGCCACCGCCCAGGATCGCCTGCAAAGCTACCCGGCAAATCTGAACTACGCCCGCCAGCGCGCCAGTCAGTAGGGGACTTTATTCTCAGCCCGCTCGCCACGGGCCCCGCAACGAGTCATCGAGAGTATTACCCGGAGAACGAGGATGTCGGACGCAAATACCCAGGACGCAAATCCCCCAGACGCAAACCCCCCGAAGGAAAAACCAAAGCTGTCGTGGATCGACATTGCTATTACGGTGACTCTGGTGGCGTCGATCCTCGGGCTGGCCGCGTGGCTGCTGTCAGGGCGGTTCAGCTATGTTGCGGCTCCGGCATCGTCGTTCGGGCTGGTGAACCTACTCAAGAAGCCGAAGTCGGAAGAAGACGACGAGGCCGACGAAACGAGCGCCGCAGACAAGCCCGTCACGGCGACCGGGGGCGACAAGCCGACCAACATCGCCGCGCCCCTACCGCTGATCGAAAATCCTAACCCTCCAGTCGTGCCGCCCGTTGCGCCCGCTCCCGTCGAGCCGACTCCGGTCAACCCAGCGCCGATCGATCGCAATCCGTTTACCGATCCGTTCGATAGCTCGCTACTCGTCCCGATCGAGCCGCCTGCGATTGCGACGCCTCCCGCCCCCACGCCAGCGCCCGAGCCGCACGTCGTCGCCACAGTCAGCGCCACCGAGCAGCCCGTTCGCTATCTGCGCGAACAGTTCGCGGGCGGCATCAAGAGCTTCCAGAGTTTCGATTTGCGCAACGTCGAACTGAATTACGAGGAGCTGCGGCTGCTGGGCGCGGACTTGCGCGAAGTCAGAGCCGAGCGCGCCAGCCTGCAACAAATTGACCTGGCCGAGGCAAACCTGGGGCGCGGCAACCTTCAATACGCCAAGCTCGATGGCGCGAACCTGAGCTACACGAACCTGGCGGCGGCGAACTTGACCGGTGCGTCGCTGTGTGGCGCGAACCTGCGCGATGCCAAGCTCAACGATGCCCAGCTCGCCCTGGCCGACTTGTCCTATGCCGACCTGAGCGGAGCCGACTTGAGCGGTGCGGATTTGACCGATACGAACCTGTTCCGCGCGCGGCTCGAAGGCACGAAGCTTCCCGCTGGCGTGTCTCGTTCCTAACCGATCGCGCCGATCGCGCTAAATCCAGGCGATCGCCACCCTCAGATAATTCAGGCAGACAGTTCGGGAACTGTACCCCGATAGCTTTTGCCTAGCGGCCCGAACCGTACGATCTGAGCGTCGAATTCTGTCGGTTGCTATGGCCTCGACTGGAAATAAAGTTACGCTCGTCGATCGCGCCAGTTCGAGCGATACCAAGACTCTGGGCGGCAGTCTGACGAAAACCACGACCCAAGATCTCCTCGGACTAAGCCTGACGCCGGATAAAACCAAGCCCGTCTTCGCGACCGAACAGGTGCTGCGCGCGCCCAGCGGCTCAACCGGCTCGGCAGGCCGCTCGACAAATGTAAATGGCGGATCGCTGCGGGGTTCGACGGGCTCAACGGGCTCGACCTACACCCGTACCACCACGCCGATCTATATCGAACGGGAAACGCCGCGACACTCGACGATTTCGATCGTGCGGGACTTCGATCGCGATCGCGACCGCGACTTCCTCAAGGGCTTCAATCAAATTTCATTTTCGCGCGATCGCAACGTGCGCGGCACGAGCCGGGACGACTACGCCACCGGCAGTCGCCGCGACGATATCTTCGCCGGTCGTGACGGCGATGACGCGATCTTCGGGCTCGATGGCGACGACACGCTGTTTGGCAACGCCGACGAGGACACGATCGACGGCGGCGAGGGCAAAGACTGGCTCCTGGGCGGACGCGATGACGATCGCCTCGATGGCAAAGAAGGCGACGACACGATCGCGGGCAATCGCGGCGACGATATCTTAATTGGCGACAACGACAACGACCTGCTGTTCGGCGGGCGCGACGACGACACGCTCTACGGCGGCAAGGGGCGCGACATCTTGACGGGCGATCGCGGTCGGGATCTTCTCAACGGCGGACTCGAAGCCGACGCTTTCGTGCTGCGCGATACGGTCGCCGCTGCCGATCGCCCGGAAGAGGCCGACCTCATCGCAGACTTCACACCCAGCGAGGGCGATCGCGTTTACATCCTCGTGGGCGAAGGCTTCAACCCGGCGGACTTGGCGCTAATCGAAGCGACGGCGAGTTTCGGCACGATCGAGGTGGACGGTCGCGATACGCCGATCGCGCGATCGGCGGTGAATATCCTCCACGCGCCGACCAACCGCTATTTGGGCGTCGTCACCTCGAGCGTCGAAGAGATCGGTGTCGCCGAGGTAAGCGCGAACCTGTCGATCGTCACCTCCTTCAACAACATTCCCCGCTAGCTGCGCGATCGACGCCGTAACCTCAGAAGTCTGACTTTTCCAAAAAGTCGTACTTCTCACCCCCCGCGAAAACGCCCGTCTCTGGGCTAGATCGCGTCACCGAATCACGCCGCCGCATTCGCCCCCGACTCGGCCAGCACCGTGCGGTAATACTGCCGGAGCTGCTCCGTCGCCGCAGGCCAGCCCCAGCGCTCGGCCTCTTTGCGGGCGTTGGCGCGCAGCGTGTCGCGCTCGGCCTGGTTGGCCAGCAGCTTGCGCGTCGCCTCGATCGCACCGTTCGCATCGCTCGGGTCGAACAGATAGCCGTTCTCGCCATCCGTGACGATATCGAGGATGCCGCCCGTGCCCGCCGCAACCACCGGACAGCCCGCCGCCATCGCCTCTAGCAGCACCAGACCCAGCGTCTCCGTCCGCGACGGAAACAGGAACGCATCCGCCGACGCAAACGCCGAGGCCAGCTCCAAGCCTTGCAGATAGCCAACGAAGTTCGTATTGGTTCCCGCAAAGTGTTCTTTGAGCGCCTCGCGGTTGGGGCCGTCGCCGACCAGTGCCAGCCGCGCGTTAGGGATCGCTTCGAGAACGGGCTTGATATTTTCGATTTCTTTTTCTGCCGAAAGCCGACCCACGTAGAGCAGCAGCGGCGCGTCCGGGTGACCTTTCGTCAGGCGATCGCGCATTTTGGCGCTTTGCAGGTGCGGCTGAAACATTTCCGTATCGACGCCGCGCTGCCAGAGGTCGGTGCGTTCGATGCCGTGGCCGCTCAGCTCGTCCACCATCGCCGACGAGGTGCAGAGGTTCAGCAGCGCCTGATTGTGAACGCCGCGCAGCAGCGACCAGAGGACTTCTTCAAACATGCCGAAGCCATAGTGCTGGAGGTATTTCGGCAGATGGGTATGGTAAGACGCCACCAGGGGAATATCGAGCTTTTTGGCGTAGTAAAGTCCGCCGAGGCCGAGTACCGCCGGGTTGACGATGTGAATCAAGTCGGGCTGAAACTTTTCGATCGCCGGACGCAGCTTCCCGCTGGGTATCGCCAGCTTCAGCTCCGGGTACATCGGCAGCGGAAAGCCAGTGACGCCGTGGATCTTCGCGCCTTTGTACTCCTTGACACCGCCGTCGGGCGAGAAGACCAGCACCTCGTCGCCCGCCCGCTGTAGCTGTTCGACGGTGTGTTTGAGGCGGGTGACGATGCCGTCAACTTTTGGGACGAAGGTTTCGGTAAAAAGCGCAATCCGCATGGGTAGGGCGTCCCACTTGTGGACGTTAGACGTGAGAGAAACTGAGAAAAACTTAGGACAGAACTCATACAAAAATCGATCGCCAAAAGCTCGGTGAGCTTCGGCGATCGATCGCGAGAGTTCAAGTAGATCGGAACGGACAGGAGCCGATCGCCGTTATTTGTCGCGGTGCCACGACACTTTCGGCAGGATTTGGCCTTTATCGACGCGACCCTTGTACTTCACGGCGAAGTTCAGCAGCGAGTCGAGCAGCGAGTCGGAGAGCTTGTGCGGCTCCAGGCCGAGGTCGAGCAGGTTGGTGTTAATGGCGTTGAAGTAGTGCTCTTCTGCCTCGACACGGGGGTTGTCGATTTTGTTAATTTCGACATCGAGACCCAGAGTGTTACCGGCTTTCTTGATTTGCGCGGCCAGGTCGTTGATGCTGAACATCTCCGTGAACTGGTTGAAGACGCGGAACTCGTGGGGCTTAGCGGGCGTTTCGATCGCCAGCTCGACGCAGCGTACCGTGTCGCGAATATCGAGCATCGCGCGGGTTTGTTTACCGGAGCCGTAGACCGTCAGCGGGTGGCCGACGGCAGCTTGGATGCAGAAACGGTTCAGCGCCGTGCCGAAGACGCCGTCGTAGTCGAGGCGGTTGATGAGCATTTCGTCCATGCCAGTCTCTTCGGTCAGGACGCCATAGACGATGCCCTGGTTGAGGTCGGTGGCGCGCAGACCCCAAACGCGGCAAGCAAAGTGGATGTTGTGGGTGTCGTGGACTTTGCTGAGGTGATAGAAGCTGCCCGGTTGTTTCGGGTAGGGCAGGGTATCTTTGCGACCGTTGTGCTCGATCGTGATGTATCCCTCTTCGATGTCGATGTTGGGCGTACCGTATTCGCCCATCGTGCCCAGCTTGACCAGGTGGCAATCGGGGAAGTGCTCCTTGAGGATGTAGAGCAGGTTCAGGTTGCCGATGACGTTATTCGACTGCGTCAGGACGGCATGCTCGCGATCGATCATCGAGAACGGAGCCGAACGCTGCTCGCCAAAGTGCACCACCGCGTCGGGCTTGAACTCGAGCATCGACTCGAGGAAGAAACCGTAGTTGTTGATGTCGCCGATGTAGAGCGGGATATCTTTACCCGTCAGCTCTTTCCAGCGGGCGACGCGCTTTTGGATCGGCGCGATCGGGGTGAGCGTATCGCTTTGCAGTTCGTTGTCCCAGTGACGACGAATCAAGCTATCGAGAATCCCGACCTCGTGGCCTTTGTTGGATAGATACAGTGCCGTGGCCCAGCCGCAGTAGCCGTCACCGCCAATAACTAGAACTCTCATAAGCCGATCTTTGATTCTTGCCAATACTCGCTAAATCTACCAGGTTTGGTGTCCGTTTCTACATTTCTGCACCGGGTCGGGATCGCGTTTCGAGTCGAGTCGGGCCGCGAGGTTAAGGCGGTGTTAACACGGCGTAGAAAGCGCGTGAGTCTCCCGGTTCGTCCGGCGTTCGGGCAGTGGCGAGCGCAGCGAACGGGGGAACGCGATCGAGGCCGCGATCGAGGTTACAAAACTGGTTTGGTTCGCAGTTCTCTGGTTCAATCGAGTTTCGCCCTGTCGGTACTTACACGCCCGCTATGAACGCCACCACTGTCGCCTGGGAAACGGTCAAGTCTTACGAGGATATTCGCTACGAAAAGACCGACGGGATCGCCAAGGTGACGATCGCGCGACCTCACAAGCGCAACGCTTTCCGGCCGCAGACGGTGTTCGAGCTGTACGACGCTTTTTGCGACGCGCGCGAGGACACCTCGATCGGCGTAGTGCTGTTGACCGGCGCGGGGCCGCACACTGATGGCAAGTACGCATTCTGTTCCGGCGGCGACCAGAGCGTGCGCGGCCATGCGGGCTACGTGGACGACACCGGCATCCCACGCCTGAACGTGCTGGACTTGCAAAGACTGATTCGCTCGATGCCCAAGGTCGTAATCGCCCTGGTGGCAGGCTACGCGATCGGCGGCGGCCACGTGCTGCACCTGATTTGCGACCTGACGATCGCGGCGGACAACGCGATCTTCGGCCAGACGGGACCGAAAGTGGGCAGCTTCGACGGCGGCTTCGGCGCGAGCTACCTGGCGCGCTGCGTCGGCCAGAAAAAAGCGCGGGAAATTTGGTTTCTCTGTCGGCAGTACGGCGCACAGGAGGCGCTGGACATGGGGTTGGCCAATACGGTCGTGCCCGTAGAGCGGCTCGAAGCCGAGGGCGTCCAGTGGGCGCGGGAAGTGTTGCAGCACAGCCCGATCGCGATTCGCTGCCTCAAGTCTGCCTTCAATGCCGACTGCGACGGGCAGGCCGGACTGCAAGAGCTCGCGGGTAACGCGACGCTGCTTTATTACATGACCGAAGAGGGCGCGGAGGGCAAACAGGCGTTTCTGGAGAAGCGATCGCCCGACTTTCGCCAATACCCGTGGCTGCCTTAGTCGGCCAAACGCATTCTCTGGCGGGGGTGCGCCCGACCAATTACCAGGCGCTTCTGCAACGTCTCGATAGTTAAGTTTTCGATCGCGATCGGGCCGGATTTTTGCAGCAATTTTGCGATCGGTGCGATCGATCGACCGACTTAGATTGAGACCGTCCGACTGCGCGATCGGGCGAAAAGCGACGAAAACGCCGATCGCGATCGCCACCGCTCGGAGCCGCCGATCGCGTCAAGGGCGCGCCAAAATGCGGCCAGCACGCCGGGGATCGCCCGACAGTTTCCGGTAAGGTAGTACGTACCGTCCGGCATTGGAGCTGCGCGACTCATATGCAGTCCGCTTCCCCGGCGATCGCAACATTTTTTTGAAGTTCCCCTCGATGGTGTCGGCGCGTCGTCGATTCGCGATTGAAATGAGGCTAAACACTTCCATCCTGGAAGACCTACAAGCGGCTTTGCCCGACCTGAAACCTCAGGTTTACTTCAAGTCGTCGCTGGTGGCGCTGTCCCACGCGATGGAAGATCAGGTGCTGGCCGGGACGCGCGATGAAATGCCGCTGGCGATCGCCACGTTCCAGAGCGAGCGCTTCTATCGCCTCGAAGCCGGTCGCTACGGTCGCATCGCCAAGCAAACGCCCCACGTTTACGTTCTCTCCGCACCGGAAGCGGAGTTTCAGAACGCAACGCGCGAGTACGAGGCGATCGCCTTCGATCGCGAAGAGCCCTTGTCGCAAGAGTGGAATTTGGTGGTGCTGTCCGAGCGCTACGGCTGCTGTCTGGTGTGCGAAGAGCGTACCGGCACGACCGCCGTAGCGCCCGACACCGACCAGGTGCGTCGTTTCGAGGGCGTCTGGACGTTCGATCGCGACATCGTTATCCGCGTCGCCGACCTGCTGTTCCAGCGCATCGCCACCTACCGCCCCGCTCTGGCCGAAAAAGTTGCCGAAGCGCGCGATCGCTACGGCATCGACCGACGTCTGGCCGCACTAACTAAAGGCGAAGAAGCGGCAACCGACGATCTCGGATCGCGCATCGGCGTCGATCCCGAGCCCTTTGCCCAGCGGTTGATTTCGTACCTGCAAGCCGGACAGTACAAGCTACTCAAGGCTTACCGCTCGATCTCCGCCCAAGAGCGCAAAGAGCGGCTGATCAATACGATCGTCGCCACGATTCGCAGTTCCCTCGATACCGACGAAATTCTCGATACAGCCGTCCGCGAAATCGGCCAGGTGCTCGGTGCCGATCGCTGCATTGTCTATCGCTGCCGCCCGCGCGATCGCGAGGTCACCGTCGAGCGCGAGTACGCAGACGAGGCGATCGGCTCGCTGAAAGGGGACGTTTGGTCGCTAGCTGAAAATCCCGTTGTAAAGGACGTATTTGCCGCCAAAGAAGCCGTTTTCCTGAGTGACCCCAGCAAAGTGCTGGCGCGTCTCGACCCCGAAACCCGCTTCTACAGCACCGTCAAAGCCTCGGGCATTCGGGCCTGGGTGCTAGTCCCGGTGCTCTATCAAGGCCAAGTCCTCGGCATCGTCGAGCTGCACCACTGCCAGACTCAGCCCTGCACCTGGACGAAAGAAGACGTTTGGCTCGTCTCGACGATCGCCACCCAAGTCGGCACGGCGCTGATCCAGGCCGAAACCCACGGTCACCTCGAGGAGCTTAACGCCCAGCTCGAAGCTCTGGAGCGCACCCGCAGCAACCTGATTGCCATTACCGGCCACGAGCTGCGTACGCCCCTCTCCACGATCCAAATCTGCCTCGAAAGCCTCGCCAACGAGCCCGATATGCCCGAAGAGCTGCGTCAGGTGATGCTGACCACGGCGCTAACCGACGCAGAACGGCTGCGCGAGCTGGTGCAGGACTTCCTGACGCTATCGCGCTTCGAGAGCGGGCGGGTCGAGTGGACTTGGGAGCCGCTGGCGCTGCAAGAGTGCATCGACCTGGCGCGATCGAGCCTGCACAGCTACGACCCCAACAAACCGGTGCCGACCCTGGAAGTGGAGCTAGAAGACGACCTGCCCTGTGTCAGCGCCGACGGTGAGTGGCTGGTGCAAGTACTCAGCAAGCTGCTCGACAATGCCTGCAAGTTCACGCCGACGGAGGGGACGATTTCGATTCGGGCGCGGCTGCGGGGCAATCCGGCGGGCAATCTGGCGCAGAACGGCCATCGAGATGGCCACCGAGACGGCGCGCAAAACGGTAGCGGAGAAGGCGATCGCTCCTCTAGCGGCCACATCGAAGTCACCGTTGCCGACACCGGACGCGGCATCGAGCCCGATCGCCTGGAGGTGATTTTCGAGCGGTTCTATCAAGAAGAAGGCGCACTCCAGCGCAGCGTCGGCGGCACGGGATTGGGGCTGGCGATCTGTCGGCAGGCCGTGGCGCGCTGGGGCGGCAAGATCTGGGCGGAGTCGGCGGGTCGCGATCGTGGTAGTGCCTTCCACTTCACGCTTCCCGTGGCGGATCTCTCGAAGGCGAGCCAGCCGGACGACGATTGCCTGGTGGGCGGCGGCATCTCGCGATCGCAGGCGTACAGCACTCTCTACCGCCACCGCTAGCGTCTCGGACGATACGGCAAAGCTGGGGAAACCGGGCCTTTGGCGGGATGAGGAATCTGCCGGTCGCTTACGATTGGTTGAAGTGCTTTGCGCATCACCCGAAGTACCGATGCAACCCCGGAGATCTCGATCGTGTCCGCCACCTCACCGAAAGCCGCCGCTTCCCGCTCTGCTCTGCAAAAGCTCGAACGCAAGGCCGAGAAGCGGCTGCACGCCACCCGCCCGAATCGCGATCCGATCGGCGAAATTCGCGAACGCGATCGCAACATCTCTCCCGCCGATCGCCAGCGAAAGTACGCCAAAATGGCCGTCTCGGAATTCTGCTTCTTTCGCGGCACGAACTTTCTGTTTTGGGAAGATTTGGGGCGCGATCGACGCATTGAGGTCTTCGGCAGCGATCGCACCCGCACCTGGATTCAGGGCGACCTGCACTCGGAGAACTTCGGAGCGTACGACAACGCGGCGGGCAAAATCGCCTACAGCATCAACGACTTCGACGAGACGATCGTCGCCGACTATCAGTACGATCTCTGGCGGATGGCGACGAGCATCGCGACGGTGGCGCGCGACAACAGCATCGCCGAAAAGCGCTGGGGCGAAGCGATCGACGCCTTCACGCTGGCCTATCTGGACGAAATCGACGCGCTGGTCGGCAACGACGACGAAACCCGCCGCTACTTCACCGCAGACAACACCTACGGCAAACTCGACGATTTCTTGCGCGACGTGGCGGAAAACGAAAGCCGCGAAAAGATGCTGGACAAGTGGTTGACGAAAGTCGGGCAGTCGGTGCGCTTCGACATCGACGGCAGACCCGACAAGCTCGCCCCTGTCACCGATGAGGAGCGAGCGGCGATCGCAGCGGCCTTCCCCGTCTACGGCAAGACGCTCTCGGGCAAGCTGAACTACAGCAAAACCCACTTTCGCATCGTCGATATCGCCCGTCGGCTAGATGCGGGCATCGGCTCGCTGGGGACGCCGCGCTACTACGTGGCGATCGCGGGTCGCGATGCCAAAGATCGCCGCCTCCTCGACCTAAAGCGCCAGGAAAAGCCGAGCGCCTACAAGCACATTCGCAAGTGCGAGCGCCGCTTCTACGACGCAACCTTCGCTCACGACGCCGAGCGCCACGCGATCGCCTATCGCGCCACGACGCTGCACACCGACGACTACCTCGGCTGGATCGAGCTACCCGACGGAGCGTATTCCGTGCGCGAGCGATCGCCGTACAAAGAGACGTTCGACACGACGGTTTTAAAGAAGTTCAAATCGCTGCGCAAGCTCTGCGAGCAGTGGGGCAAGATTTTAGCGACCTGCCATTCGCGGGCTGACCACAACTACGACGCCGAGTTCGTGCCGCACTCGTTTGAGGATGAGGTACAGGCGATCGTTAAGGGGAAAGAGGCGCTGTTTTGTCAGCTCGTGCGCGATGTGGCGCTGAACTATCTCGAGATTGTGTCGGACGACTGGCAGACATTCATCGAGAGCGACCTGTGCGCTCACTCCTCGAACGAATGGTGAACGCGAGTTCAAATGAAGATGATGCGACCTCGATCGCGATCGGCTTTCTGCGCCCCAAACGACGCCACCTGGCCGAATTTGCGATCGCATAACATTAACTAAAGCCTCTCCAACGCTCTGTTGTGCCCCTCGCAAACATCCCATGACCCAAATCACCATCAACCTCCCCGATCGCCTTGCCCGACACCTCCCCCCCAATCCCGATCTCCTACTCACCCAACTCCTCACCACCCACCTCCTCAACCCCGCCCCGCAACCTACCAACCTCGAAAACCCCACCTACCAAGAAATCCTCGACCTCCTGCTCGATCGCCCCACCCCCGATCGTATTCTCCGCTTCAAAGTCTCCGATACCGCCCAAACGCGCCTCCAAACCCTCCTCGATAAAAACCGCGACGCCAGCCTCACCCCCCAAGAAGCCGCCGAACTCGACCTCTACGAACAGCTCGACACCCTGATCGGCTTCCTCAAACTCCGCGCCTACACCGCCTGATGTCCGCCTACATCCCCGCCCAGCTCCGCACGGCGGTCGAACAGCGGGCAAACAACACCTGCGAGTACTGTCGCATTCACGAAACCTTCTCGATGTACTCCCACGAAATCGACCACGCGATCGCGCAAAAACACGGCGGACAGACGATTGAAAACAACCTGGTTCTGGCCTGCCTGCCCTGCAACCGTCACAAAGGATCGGATCTCACCAGCCTCGATCCCCATACTGGTGAAATCACCCCGCTGTTTAACCCCAGACAGCAGCAATGGTCAGACCACTTTAAGATTGAAAATGGCCAAATCGAGGGACTGACGGCAATCGGGCGCACAACCATCTTTTTGCTGCGCTTCAATACACCACAGCGCGTCCAACTCCGAGCGGCACTCGCTGCCCGTGGCCTCTATCCCAATCTGCCGCCTGATTTTCCGACCGATGGTGATCGCGCCTGAGAAAGCGTTTGAAGCGCGCAAGCGTCGCTAAGAGTACTCCACAAATATATTTGTCCAGAAGTCACCAATGAAGGCTGAGCTTGTCGAAGCCTGGGTGTGACGCACTTCGACAAGCTCAGTGCTCGAATCCTGGCCGTTGGGTGTTTATTTCCGTGGAGTACTCTAAGAGTACGCCACACGAACATTTCCGTTTGCGACGGGCGGGGGCGATCGCACAGAGAGCGATCGCCCCCGTCTTTTTTGTCGCCCCGTGAAAAAAGAGCGAGTTTCTCGGCACAGAAGACGAGCTGCCATCACAGAGGTACGGCGCATCGTGCTGCAAGCTGAGTAAGCTTAAGAGAGCTGCATCGTCCCGGTAAATGCAGCGATCGCCCCGCAAATCCGCATGGCGCTGCGAGTTTTCCTATGCCAGCACTCAAATTCCCCAAACCCGACCTCGATCGCATCCCCGTCGCGATGACCGTGGCCGGTTCCGACAGCGGCGGCGGCGCGGGCATCCAGGCCGACCTGCGGACGATCGCCATGCACCGCGTCCACGGCACGAGCGCCATCACCTGCATCACGGCCCAAAATACCCTCGGCGTTACCAGCGTCGAAGCCATGCCGCCCGATGCCGTGACCGCCCAGATCGACGCCGTCGCCACCGACATCGGCATTGACGCCGCCAAGTGCGGCATGTTGCTGAATGCCGAAATCGCCACCGCCGCGATCGAGCGCCTGCAAGCCCACGGCGTCACGGCGCTAGTGGTCGATCCGGTGATGGTGTCGCGCACCGGCGTAGTGCTGATCGACGACGACGCCATTGCCGCCCTGCGCGATCGCGTTATTCCCGCCGCCGCGATCGTCACGCCCAACCGCCACGAAGCCCAAATCCTCACCGGCATCGATATCGTAGACCTGGAGACGATGCAGCAGGCCGCGCGAAAGGTTTACTCCCTCGGGGCCAAAGCCGTGCTGGTTAAAGGCGGCGCGATGGCAGGGCCGGAGTGCGGCGTGGATGTCTGGTTCGACGGCGATCGCCTCGAAGTCCTGCGCACCGAAACCATCGACACGCCCCACACCCACGGCACGGGCTGCACGCTCTCCGCCGCGATCGCCGCGACGATCGCCCGCGACGGTGGCGACGCCCTCGCAGCCGTCCGCCGTGCCAAAACCTACGTTACGAACGCGCTGAAGCACTCCCTGGCGATCGGCATGGGACAAGGCCCCGTCGGCCACTTTTACCCCCTCGTCGATCCGCAGTTGCCCCGCCCCTAGCGCCTGTTAGTTACCGATCGCCCCCGATTGCTACCGATTGCCTCCGAAATTTTGCTGCAATGGCGCACACTCCACCACTGGTTCGCGGCCTGAGCCTCGCTGGCATTATCTTGGCGGGCGGCGTTGCGGCGCTCGACTTGCTGCCGGAGCGGCGATCGCGCCCGTTGCCGATCGCGCTGTCTGCCGCCCCGGCCCCCGCACCGCGCCAGAGCCTCAATCTCGATCCCGATGTCGCCTGGCAGCGCTGGTTTCGCCATCGCCTCGCCGCCCAGTCCGTGGCGCAGTTGCTTCACGCCCAGCCGCCGATCGAAGCCTGGAGCGATCGGGCCTATCTGGTGGTGAATCTGAAGCTACGGCGGGTGTACCTGTTCGATCGCGGTTTGCCGGTGGGCAGCTACCGCGTCGGCATCGGCATGGCGGACTGGGAAACGCCGACGGGCTCGTTTGAGATTACGCAGATGCTGGAGAATCCGACCTGGCAGCATCCGATTTCTGACCTAGTGATTTCGCCGGGGGAAGCGAACCCGCTGGGCGATCGCTGGATCGGCTTTTGGGGTGACGAAAATGCCGCGATCGGTTTCCACGGCACGAATCGCCTCGATACGGTGGGCGCGGCGGTGTCCCATGGCTGTTTGCGGATGAGCAATGCCGACGTACGCGAGCTATACGACTGGGTGGAGGTGGGAATGCCGGTGCGGGTGATAGCACAGTAGAACAGCAAAAAAAGGCATTGCTCAATTAAGGGAGGAAGGCAGGATGACGTTGAGGTAGTGGAACCCGACCCTGCTTCAAGTAATAAAGCAGCAGATGAATCGAGCGCTTCAACATCTCCTCGCACTTCGAGTAACACAAGCTCTTGCGCTTGAGTCGAGCCAGGTAGTGCCGTAGTCGCGTGTTCTCCCCCTCCACACGAGTCATGTAGGTCTTGGAGATAATCCGGTCTTCGTCCGGCAGGAACTGGTCGTAGACCTTCCAGCCATCGCTGACCCAAAAGTAGCAGTCCCATACCTTGATTCGCTCCCACATCGGTTTGAAGGTTCGAGCGCTGCGGTCTCCAACCGTCCAGTCGAGTATCCCAGCCTGGAAGTGGTTCACTGCTGTCCACACCCATCTCGGATTTTGTTTCGACCCGACGAAGGTGTGGAGTTCATCGACTTCACCGACCTCGGGATACTCTGACTCTTCTGAATCCTCTTCCAAAGCCTCCATCTCTTCCAAGTGAAGGTCGGCCTGCTTGACCCAGCCGATAATCGTGGTGTGGTGAATCTCGGTGACTCGCTCGATGGCTCTGAAGCCCATACCGTTGACGTACATCTTCAGGCAGAGTTCTCGTACGTCATCACTGTAACCTCGATGACGATGTGGATTGGCGACGAACTGGCGGCCACAACTGCGGCAGCGGTGGTTTTGCTTCCCATCTCGAAAGCCGTTCTTTGAGATTTCTGTTGATTGGCAGCTCGGACAGTGCATCACTTGAGTTCGGTTGCTACACCTCCTATCTCTACTACATCCTCTCTCTCATCTGCAACGCCCAAAAAAATGTAGCCGACCTGCATATCAAGGGTGTCGTCAGCATTAAGAACCGGGCGAGTAATATTGCATCAATGAAAACCGTACAGTCAGGTTCGGACTCGCAATGGACGTCTAATTAAAAGCTCATCAATTTAAGATCCTTAGAATCTCCATGTAGGAACAAGATTATGGCTGGCAGCGGTTTTGCAAGCCTCTATCTGTCGGTATAAGTTTTGACGAGTACGGATACTTACACGAGCCGGAGACTCGGTGGAGAAAAGTGCACAATTCTTAGCTCATAACCTTTGAGGAAATCTCCGAAGCCCCTCGCTTCATACTTCTGAGGGAGCCAAGAATGGGGAAATCGCACGAGCTTTTGCGTGCTGCGCTGCGCAAAAGCCGAAAAGATAGCTCCCTACGTCAAGTCTATTTTCGCGGCTCAGACTTGCCACTCGAACACCAACCAAGCTGCCAAACTCAGCACGTAGTCAGGCGACCGTGTTTTTGCGATAAGCGTTCGACTACTGCAACTTGCATTAATGAGATGCTCCTAACGCAGAGTAATGAGAAAGTGAGAAGTGAGACTCTATACTCCTCTTCTTAGGCAACCAGTACTCAGGTTTGTCCTACAGCAACTTAGTCTGTCGAAACATCTGGAATATCTAAGGGAGCTGAAGAGGGCGGCTCTGAGTCTTTTTGCACTGAGGATTCTGTTATTAGTTTCACTCGCTCGTCAGCTGTTCGATCGAAGCGAATAGTTTGAACTGGGGACAATAGTTGTATTCCTGATTCCAATAGTCGCTTCTGTAGTGCTTTAAGCAGGTCGGTGTAGACAGACCAGTATGCATCAGTTGGACACCATGCTTTGAGTGATAGAGATAGATGCGTATCGTAATACTTGCCCCACGCAAAGATAGTTGGTGGCGGAGTTGCCAGAGTTTTGGGATGAGATTTGACAATATCAAACCACACCTCTTTTACTTCATCAATATCTTGTTCAAAGCGAACTTTAATTGGTAACGCTAGCCTTCGCTTTTCTGGGTCGTGAGTATAGTTGATAATCTCTCCTGACCAAACAGTGTTGTTAGGAAGAGTAACGAGATTGCCGTTAAAGTCTTTGACGATCGTGTTGGCAAGCGTTATCGAATGAACATACGACCAATATCCTGCAACCTGAACCTCATCCCCCACATCGAAAGGTTTTGTGATGAGTAGCATCATTCCACTTGCAAAGTTACCGAGGTTACTTTGTAGTGCAAAGGCCAGGACAAAGCTCATACCACCAACTAGCGCAAGAATTGGACCGAGGCTGACCCCCAGAGAGGTCAAAGCAACCAAGAATCCTGCTAGTACAACGCCTCGCTCCACAACAACCACAGCAAAATCGCGGAAGAGCGAAGACACGTTGCCAAATCGAGTGAGAGCGGCTTTAGTTATGAAGGCAAGAATACGCGCGACGACGACAGAAATTGCAAAAATTGCGAGGAAAATGCCCAATTTTACTCCCCACTGGACACCGCCTTCTTCAGACTTAAGCCAACTGACAAGTCGTACGCCTAAGCCCTCAGTGTCGGTTACGTCAATATCTACCGCCGTAACGGCATTGATGTATTTCCGATAGGACTGTGTATCTCCTCCCTTGCTGTCCAACGCATCAAGGGCAGTACTGAGCCGTTCGATTATTCCGGCCTGGTCAGCTTGAAGCTCTGTAACCTTAACGACAAGCTGATTCTTCGCTTCAGCATCCGCTTTAGCATCTTCCTCTAATTGCTCGGCGGCAGTCTCTAATTGCTCGGAGGTATCTGTGACTCCTTCAACAGCCTCGTCTCCAGTAGTTTCACTAGAACCCTCGTCTCCCGCATCCGCTTGTTCGTCATTCGACTCGCCTTGGCCGACAGATTCTTGAAGATCTTCTGTTGCACTATCTAGCTCGGACTGAATGTCCTCCAGAATATCTTCCTCAGGCTCATCCTCTTCTAACTGTGTCGTCGCCAGACCCGCATCCGAGACTTCCCGTGCTGCCTCGACAGCGGAAGTCCGAGCTAGATCGGCAGTCTTGGATAGCTGCTGAAACTCAAGAGATTCCGGAACTACTGCATTCACTCCTTCTTCTGCTGTCTCAAAATCGAGAATCGCCACTTCTAGAGCGTCGATTTTCTCAGTGGCTAAGTTGTAAGGCTCAGAACCTGAAGTGAGTTCGTCTCGGCTGACTTTTGCTTCTTCTAAAATACTCCGAGCCGTCGCAATTTCGGTAACGTTCTCAGCTTCTTCTCGGGCCTCCTCAAGCAGCTCATCTCCTTCCAAATCCTCCTTGAGTGCGATTGCTTCTTTAACTGCAACTTCAGCATCTTGTAGATTTTGTTTGGCTTCTTCTAGAGCTAAAGTGGCTTGTTCGTACTCCTCCGTACCAGGCGTTAGTGCGGCAAGAGCAGTTTCTGCATCTATCAATGCTTGTTCGGCCTCGAGCAAAATCTGAGCTGCCTGCTGTTCGGCTTCAATTACTCGATTTTCACGCTTGATAACGAGTTCTGCTAGAGAGATCTCTTGAACCTTGTCTTTTAAAATCAGAAACCAAGCAGCAGCTTCTATCTGAAGCTCCTCTAAGGTCATCGACTTGAGCAGCAGATCTAGCTGATCGACTGGGATCTCCAGATCGTCCACAGTCACTGCTGTTGCAGGATCTACATCTCCAGAAATCGTCGATTCTATCGTCAGAACTGACTCCTCTTCCGCTCCTCCCTCCGCTGCATCTTGGGAAAAAGCGGGATAGCCCATCGTGGAAAACAACGAAAGCATCGCTGTGATGACAATGGCTTTAACTCTCACTCTTTTTTTTCTTTTCATTGTGAAGCGTGGGTATAGTAGGTTCCTGCTTGATTTTTACGAAATAAACGAAAGTAACTAGAGGCTCGGTAAGTCATATTGAGCCAGAAAATTTGAATTATAAAGCTTCGATAGATATTTCACTCCGCTGTCGCAAAGAATTGTAACAACCATACTTTCTTTACTTAGATTGTCCGCCACCTGTTTTGCGGCGAATAAATTCAATCCACTACTTCCACCTACAAGGAGACCTTTCGCTCTTACGACAGAATGACACATCGCGACAGCATCCCAGTCAGAAACTTTTCTGACCTCATCAATGATAGATAAATCGAGACATTGCGTTGGCGCAGATTTGCCAGATCCCTCAATCGCTGATGCCTTTTTTATACTTTGTTTACTTCCTTGCTTTTTCACGGCTTTTCCATAATAGTATTCATAAATACGTGAACATTCGGGTTCTGCTAAGGTGATGTAAACTTCTGGGTTTTGCCCTTTTAGAAATCGACCTACTCCCGAAATACATCCAAAGGTAGAACCAGTTGTGACAAAGTGAGTAACTTGGCCGTCAGTGTCTCTCCAAATTTCCGGCCCTAGAGTCTCATAATATGCGTCTGGATTACAAGCATTATTATATTGGTCTACATCAAAAAAATTATTTTCTCGCGCATAGTCTCTGCCACAATCCATGTACTTATCTTTGTCGGCAACGATAACTTTAGCGCCGAGGGATTTAATATGAGTTTGTTTCTCTCGACTACATGATTCTGGAACAACGATCGTGACGCGATAACCTCGAATTCTACCCAGCATTGCAAAGCTGCAACCCGTGTTACCACTGGAAGCACAGACTATCGTATCTCCCTTTGTGAGCTGACCTCGTGCCTCTGCTGTATCCAATATGTGGAGGGCAATGCGGTCTTTGAGGCTAAGACCTGGATTCATAAACTCGCATTTTGCGTACAGTCGTGCCGATCCAGGCTCAACTAGATCGGTTAAGTCTAGTAACGGTGTATTCCCGATTAGATCGACTATTTCACAGGCTGCCACAGGTTTTCTCCAATGAGTTTAATCTTCAAGAGATATGCACGGACTCGTGCACAAAAGAAACGGAGACTAATTAAGCAATAATATACCTAGTCTCACTTGTTTCTATATACGTAGAGCCAGAACTCTTCAAGGACTTCCAAGCTAGCATATCTATCTTTAGAAAACTGTTCGATCCATGCAGAAATGAAGTGCGGTTGGAGCATCCATAAACCAACCAGTTGATTCTCACGAACAGCATCAATATAAAGAGATTTGGGGACTGTTATAAATTTGCCGTAACAGCTAATAAAAAGTGACAACCCTAGTGAGCTAGGCGAGTTTACTCGACGATCGGGGCGTGGCTCGGAGAAAATATTTTTCCAGTATGCTGACGCAATTTCAGGCAGCGGGTAAGAGTCGGCAGATCTTGCCGTTCGTTCGGCTACAACGATAGCTCCGTCATCTCGAAGAAATTTCTTCAGATACGGGAGGCTGATCTCATCCTCAAAGTAATGGTAGGCTGATTTAACGAAAATGATGTCGAAAGATTTTTTACCTACTTCTTCAAGAAGCTTTGAGATTTCACAACATCGGAAGCGAGTGTTCGGAAAGTTGACTTTCTTTTCAGCCAGAGAAATTAGGCTAGGGTCTATATCTACTCCAACTATCTCCGATCCTTTAAAATTGAGACTTAGTGCTTTAGTAGATAAACCTACTCCGCAGGCTAGATCTAATATTGTGCCAGGCTTGTCAATCAAGAGACGACTCAAAATCCCGATCAATTCCTCATCATACGAGGCGAAGAGAGAAAAGAATCTATCGTATGTCTCAGATTGAAAGCGATCAATTGTCTTACTCAAAAGATTTACCGATATCCTATACTGATCGGAGATTAGTACTAACTGATGGAAGGAGCATGTAAAATAAAGATTTAATTTATATTTTCTTTGCAAACGCATATATTTGCCAATAATTAGCCCGAGCAAAGAAATGAGATTTTGGGCACTGGTCGCTTAAGGAGGTAAGTCATGCAAGCCCCTCAGTGAGAGCATT
>CALCCD010000042.1 GCA_937899645.1 uncultured cyanobacterium
TCTCGAACTCCAGCCTTTTGACGACACCACTTAATCCCCAAATTGAGAATTGCTGTCGATTCTTTCCGATCGCGCAGCGGAACGGCTCTCGGAGAAACAGTGGCGGGTCGAGCTTGGCCGTGACTGGAACTCAATCACAAGACTGCGGGGAAACTCACCATTACCGTGCTCTGGAAACTGCACCCGGAAGACGGTGGGGAACTCCTCCTCTCGCTGGCGGCGATCGCGACGATGGCACATTCGCGTTAGCGCTCTGTTGATGTGGTCTCTAAAGCATCTGCCAGCACCATATCCTTCTCTAGGCGATCGAAAAGGGCAGGTGTAATCCCGCCCCTTTCAGTTGAACGATCTCGCGATCTACTCAGCCCCCTCGATCGGCGCAAAACCATGCCGCTGCACGTTCTCCGTCACCGTACGCGGCTCCAGGAACTGCGCCAGGTAGTCCGGCCCACCCGCCTTCGAGCCCACGCCCGAAAGCTTGAAGCCACCGAACGGCTGACGCGAGACGATCGCCCCCGTCGAGCCGCGATTGATATAGAGGTTGCCCACCTCAAACTCGGCCTTGGCGCGATCGATATGCGACGGTGTGCGCGAATAGAGCCCGCCCGTCAGCGCGTAGTTGGTGTTGTTTGCCACCGCCAGCGCAGTGTCGAAGTCCGGCACGCGAATCACCGCCAACACCGGCCCGAAGATCTCCTCTTGGGCGATCGTGGCATCCGGTGCGATATTGGTAATCACCGTCGGGCCGACGAAGTAGCCGGTGTCGGGGACGGGCAGCTCGATCGCCAGCGTGCCTTCGGCTTTGCCGGTGTCGATGTAGCGTCGGATGCTGGCCTGGGCGTTGGCGTCGATGACCGGGCCGACCTGGGTGCTGGGCTTGGTGGAGTCGCCCACGTTGAGCGATCGCACCGCTTCGGTCAGGCGCGTGATGAACTTGTCGTACACCGACTCCACCACGATCGCCCGCGAGCAGGCCGAACACTTCTGGCCGGTGTAGCCGAAGGCCGATTGGACGACACCGGCCACCGCTACATCGAGGTCGGCGCTCTCGTCGATGATGATGCCGTTTTTGCCGCCCATCTCGGCGATCACGCGCTTCAGATGCTTCTGGCCGGGGCGCAGGATTGCCGCCTCCTGGAAGATCTGACAGCCCACTTCCTGGGAGCCGGTGAAGACGATCGTATTGATATCGGGGTGTTTGACCAGATGGTTGCCGACGGTAGAGCCTTTGCCGGGGATAAGTTGGAAAACACCGGTGGGCACACCTGCTTCGATTAGGATTTCCGCCAGCTTCGCGGCGATGACGCTCGACACCGCCGCCGGTTTGAGCAGCGTTGGGTTGCCCGCCACCAGCGACGCCACCGTCATGCCGCAGGGAATCGCCAGCGGGAAGTTCCACGGCGAGATGACGAGGGTGATGCCGCGCGGCTGGTAGTGGTAGCGGTTGGTTTCGCCGGGGACATCGTAAGCGGTTTCGCCGTCGAGCCGCTCCATTTCATCGGCGTAATAGCGGCAGAAGTCGATCGCCTCGGACACCTCCGGGTCGGCTTCCTGGAAGGTTTTGCCGGTTTCGAGCATCATCCAGGCGTTGAGCTCGTGGCGACGTTCTTCCAGCAGCTCGGCAGCCTGGCGGAGGACACCGGCGCGCTCGCGGACGGGAGTGCGCTTCCAGCTCTTCACTGCGGCTTTGGCGGCGGTCATGGCGGTGTCGGCTTGCTCGATCGAGATTTGGCCGACCGTACCGATCGTCTCGCTGAAGTTGGACGGATTGAGCGAATCGATCTCGGCGTCGGTTTCGACGTACTCGCCCGCGATGTAGGGCTTATAAAACTGGCCGAGCTGCTGGCGCACCTGCGCGAGCGTTTGGAAGGCGGCAGCGCGGCTCTCGGCGTCGGCGTAGTCGGTGTCGGCGGCGTTGGGGAATGGGGTGACTCCCGGTGCGACTTGGGGTTTGTCTGGGTCGGGGATAGGCGCGCTGATTAGCTCTTCAATGGGGCGATTTTCCTGGCTCTGGCGGATGAAGGAGCTGTTGGCGGTGTTCTCTAGCAGGCGGCGAATTAAGTAGGACATGCCGGGAAGCAGCTCGCCGTAGGGGCAGTAGACTCGGACGCGGTGCCCGCGATCGGCGAGGGCTTTCGCGACTTTGTCGCCCATGCCGTAGAGCACCTGCATTTCGTAGTGGCGGCGGGGTATCCCTAGCTCCTCGACGATCGCACAGGCCAGGGCTTGCGATCGCACGTTGTGAGAGCCGATCGCCGCGTACAGATGTTCGTGATTTTCCAGGAGCAGGCGCGTCAGTTTTTCAAAGTTAGTATCGGTTGCGGCTTTATCGTTAAACACCGGTTGCGTCCAGCGGTGTTGCTGGGCGCGGATCGTCTCACGATCCCAGTACGCACCTTTCACGAGGCGAACCGTCACTGGTGTACCGCGCTGTTTCGACCAGGCGATCAAACCCTGCAAGTCTTCTTCGGAGTCGCGCAGATAAGCCTGAATCGTCACGCCGATATCGCTGCGATCGCAAAACTCCTCTTCCAGCAAAATCTTCTTGAGGATCGCCAGCGTGATGTTTTTATATTCGTACTGTTCCATATCGAAGTGGATCGCCGCACCGACTTTCTGGGCGTGACGCAGCAGCTCGCGGGCGCACTCGGCGACGCGGGCTTCGCTCCCGGCTTCGTCGATCGCATCGAACTGCGAATAGAACGCCGTCAGCTTCACTGACACCTGCACTCTCGGCAGCGTTTCGCCGTCGGCGGTGTCAATTTGCCCCACCGTTCCCCACCGCTGCGAGGCTTCGGTAAGGTCGCTCATCAGCCGAACGTACTTCTCGAAGTACTGGCGGGCTTCGGTGTCAGTAATCACCGCCTCGCCGAGCAGATCGATCGTAAAGCCCAGCTTGTCTTTACGAAGCTGCTCGACCGTCTTGATGACCTGCTTCGCAGTCTCGCCTGCAATGTACTTGTGCGCCAGTGTCTCGGTGGCGGTCAGCACGGTGGTTCCAGCCACCTGACCCGTCATCGAGTCGCCACCGCTGAAGCCGATGAGTTTCTTAAGCGCGTCGGGCAGCTCCACCTCTTCAGCGGTTAGGTATTCCTGGAGGTGGCTAGCGACTTCGGCCTTACTGCGAAGCGCGGGCAGGCAGTCGATAAAGCGGAAAAGCTGAACGCGCAGGCCGGGGCTGCTCATCGCCCAGTCGAGCATCTTGTCGTCCCAGCGCAGATTGTCGCGCATTGTCGCGAAGAGGTTGCCCTTTTTCTGTGTGGCGGCGAGCAGTTCGCGCGCGATCGCCTGGGTCTTTGCTTCGTAAGAGTCGTTAGCAGTTGGAACCTGCGTTACCACGGTCTCAATCCTCCAGAAGGCAAGAGTCGGTCGTCAATTTAAATCGGACTGCTTTTCAGCATAAGCAATCTCTGATATTCCGTTGCTGCGTCGTGTTGTCCGTATGAGGCCCATAGCAAGGGACATCAGAGTATGGCGCGCTCGGTCGCGTCACGTCGATCGTTCCGGTTGCTTTGCGCTCAAGCTCGACTGGGCAGGCCAACGTCATGGAACGCAGCGATCGCTGCGGCTAGCACCTTTCACCGCAGAGGCTTCGCGCAACCGACTCTGTCGCAACAACAGGCTCAGAAATCCCAGGGTGATTGACTACCCGGAACCCATAAATCGTCACAATTAGCTCGTCGATGTCTCGGCCATCCGCAAGCCTCCCCCACAAAGGGTGATCTAAAGACACGGAAACCCGAAGCTCCGGACAGTAACAATTCCCCACCGACCTGAAACAAAAACAGTGAATTTTCCAGCCGAGATAGCTCAGTTCGTCGGTAACAAACTTCGGCGTGCATTCTTGGTTTTCCCAGTGGGGAACGAGATCGACTTTCAGTATTTTACGCGTCCAGACCCGACCATCAAGGAAGTCCGTTTCCTCCCATTCCGCCCTGGAAAAAATATCAAAGCCAGTATTTTCAGACGTGGGAATATCCGCAGAAGAAAAACCCGTATAAATCTTTGACGGCGTTTGGGTTTGGTCGCCCTCTAGCTCGCCCCACATGGGGAAGGCTGCACTGGTCATGGCGTCACTCGACATAGTCACTGTTCACCAATAGGCTGCAAATATTCTTGAGATTGAGTATCCATACTTAAGGCCGGTCAATATTTTTTCGGGCAAAGATTTTCTTTAGATTTCTTTGCGGTGCTATTTCTCGGGGACAGCCATGAATTTTTCCTCGAGTCCGCGCTCGAAATGACCCGATCGAAAAATGCAGGCACTTCCACGATGGAAAACGCCTGCATTTTTTGCCTTTATCGAGCGTGGCTTACGCCGCGCTCTGCTCATAACCGAGATTGTAGAACCTTAGTAGGTTTCCACGTGCCAGCGGTGCGACTTCTTGAGCTGCTTTTGGAATCCCGACCAGTCTGCGCCCTGCTTGGCCGCAGCGCCGCCGAGACCTTCATTGATGCCGCCTTCCATGCCGCGCAGACCGCACATGTAAGCGTGGGTCTTCTCATTTTGCAGCAGGTTCCAAATCTCATCCGCGTTTTCTTGGATGCGATTTTGCAGGTACATCTTGCCGCCGTCGGCATTCTGCTGCTCGCGGCTGATTGCGTAGGTCAGGCGGAAGTTGTCGGGGAACTCGGCTTGGAGCTGCTCGAGCTCTTCGCGGTAGAGGATGTTGGCCGAGTAGGGGATGCCGAAGAACAGCCATGCCAGACCTTTAAACTTGTAGTCTTCGTGCTGTTCTTTGAACATGCGCCACAGGTAGGCGCGGAACGGCGCGATGCCCGTGCCGGTCGCCATCATGATGATGTTGGCGTCTTCGTCGGGGGGCAGCAGCATCTCTTTACCGACCGGGCCGGTGATCGCCACATCGTCACCTTCGTTAAGTTCGCACAGGTGGCGCGAGCAGGTGCCGAAGATGGTTTCGCCCGCGTCGTTTTTGTACTCGAGTTCGCGAACGCAGAGCGAGACGGTTTTGTCGTCTACATCGTCGCCGTGGCGGGTCGAGGCGATCGAGTAGAGGCGCAGCTTGTGGGGCTTGCCTTTTGCGTCTTCGCCGGGAGGGACGATACCGATACTTTGTCCTTCGACGTACTTAAGATCGCTGCCGCCAATATCGAACTTCAGGTGGCGGACGCGACCGACGCCGCCTTCGGCGACCAGCTCGTTATTGCTGATGCACTTCCCGATGAGGGGATTTTTAGGACGATAGGTGTTGACAGGGATGCCGTCGTCTTTTTTCTTCTTGGCGGCGGGCTTCTTCGCCGCCGGTTTCTCTGCGGGCGCTTCAGCAGGTGCTTCGGCGACGGGCGCTTCGCCTGGTTCTGGGGCGGGGGGCTTGCTGCCAGACGCTGACATCATCGCCTGGGCTTGGTCTGCGGGGTAGATCCCGAGGATTTTTCCGCCGAGACGCAGAATGCGCTGCATCTCCTGGTTCATGCGGTTGTAGGGGACGGTGATGTAGCTACGGCCACTTTTGCGGGTTTTTTGCGTGTCCGCACCGGCGACAGATTTATTGCCGAGACCTTCAACTTCGTAGACGAAAGTGCGGCTGCCGTAGGTTGTCGAACCGGCACCGGCGGCGTTGGAGTTGTACATGTGCTGTTGTTATTGGAACCCTAGTTTTCGATGTATCGCTGCGACGACCTATCGGGTGGTGCGCGCGGGAGCGGGCGGGTAACGCTCGTATTGACGCAGCCTATCGCATTACATTCTAATCGGGGGCGAATCAATCACCAACCCGCCACAATCGCCCCGGAATTTGGGGCTGGGTTCGCAGACCTCGAGGGCGAATTGGCGGCGAGTCGGCAGCGCCTTAACAGCGAAAAGGAGACGCTGTCGCTCGCGATCGACCCGTCTCCTTCTCTGTTTGTATTGATGACTTTACGAGCGCGCCGTGCGGGGGCGGTTTCCGACCGGCGACTCGCGCGACCTGCCGACAGCAGCGGCGATCGCGCTTTGGTGCGGCGCGCTACTCAGCGCTAGCAGCGGCGACTGGCGGCTCGAAGGACTCAGCTGGGTGGATGGCGACGATTTTGCCACCGAGACGCAGAATCCGCTTCATTTCTTGATTCATGCGGCTGTAGGTGACGGAGATAAACGAGCGGCCGCTTTGGCGGGTTTTCTGCGCGTTCGCACCGGCTACGGACTTGTTGCCGAGACCTTCCACTTCGTAGACGAACATGCGGTTGGTGTAGGTGGTCGGCGCGACGCCACTCGTGGTGGGGTTGTACATAATTAATAGCTTTTGTTAACGAATGTGACAGTGTCGAGGCGATCGCGTCGGAGCCGTCAGGCCGCGACTGTGCGGGATCGCTTCGCCGCGGTTGAGATTCGCTCCTGCAGCGCGCTTCCGGTCTGCCCGTGGGAGTGCTGTCCGGACGATCGCGCTGAATTCTGCCGAATCTTTTAACGGAGCGAGGAAAGCTCGCGAGGCTGATAAGCTAATACGGCTTTTGCGCGGATCCCCGACTCGAGAACGGTTGAAACCGCGCTCTGAGGTTCTGCTTTTTCGCTCGTCGTGTTGCCCAGCGCATCCGCTTTTCAATCATGAATACCTGGTTGACCCCAAGCCATTTTGTAATGGTCGGTCTCCTGATCGGTTTCGCGATCGCCCACAGCGGACTTGCCGCCTTGCGCCCTTGGGGGGAATCAAGGATCGGCGCGCGTCTGTATCGCGTGCTGTTCGCTCTCGTCAGCATACCGTTCGCGACGATCTTGATCGTATATTTCTTCAACCATCGTTACGATGGCGCACAATTGTGGATGGTGCAGGGTCTCCCCGGCGTGCAATCTTTCGTCTGGATCGCTTCGTTTATTTCGTTTCTGTTTCTTTATCCGGCCACGTTCAACCTGCTGGAGATCGCGGCAATCGCTAAACCCGAAGTCCATTTGTTTGAAACGGGTATCATTCGGATTACCCGGCATCCGCAGATGGTCGGCCAGGTTATCTGGTGTATCGCCCATACCCTGTGGCTGGGAACATCGTTTACGCTGTTGACCTCGATCGGGCTCGTTTTGCACCACCTGTTTGCGGTGTGGCACGGCGACCGTCGGCTCGAAAAGCGCTTCGGGCCTGCGTTTGAAGCGGCGAAGGCGCGCACCTCGATCGTGCCGTTCGCGGCGATCGCGCGCGGCCAGCAGACGCTGGTTTGGTCGGAATTTTTGCGGCCAGCCTACATTGGCGTTACGGCCTTCGTGCTGGGGTTTTGGTGGGCGCACCCGCTGCTCGTCCAGGCGACCAGCCGCGTACCCTGGTAGCCCAATCCCAAGCGCGATCCCATAAAATAAAATAGATTTACAATCCTTTAAGAAAGTTATGATGTCATCGCTCAGCGAGAGTGACTTCAGGCAGCTCCTTTTAAATTCCACTCGCCCGATTCTCGTGAACTTTTGGGCACCTTGGTGTGGCGTCTGCCGTCAGATTCATCCCCTCCTGCAACGGTTTGAATCCCAGGTGGGCGGACGCGTTCGCGTCGTGGACATGAACGCAGACGAAAGCCTCCAGCTCGCGAGCGAGTATCGCCTGTCGGCGCTGCCAACCCTGCTGCTCATGGAGAAAGGCGAGATCGTCAATCGCTGGGAAGGCTTCCAGGGACGCGAGCCCCTGGCGGTCGTGCTTAAGGAAGTCGCGGCGCAGTACGGCCAGATCGTGGCGACGGCTCCCTAGGTTTTTCGCAGATTTGTCATCGGTTCATCACGGATGTTGCCGCTGACTACTCCCGGCCTTTTACTCTTTAGGGCGCTCGGGCTGGCGGCTAAGGTGATAAAGAGAGCCGCGATTGCATCCGACGTCGAGGATTGTAAGGGTCGAACGATCGAGGCTCGCGGATTTTCGGATGGTGTCAGTGTCTGCGACTTAAAATCCCGAGCGCTCCCAGAATTTTGACCCATGCCCCTTGTTTCGCGTCCCGAACTGACTGCCGCGATCGCGCGCGGCTGCGTTGCTAGCTTCCCGACGGACACGGTCGCGGCATTTGCGGCGCGTCCCGGGGCGGCTGACCGCATTTTTAAGACCAAGCAGCGCCAGCCGGATAAGCCGCTAATCCTGATGGGGGGCGCTGCCGGGCAGCTCTGGCCGTACGTGCGCGGCGCGGCGGCGGAGCTGAAAATATGGCAAGACATCGCGGCGCGACACTGGCCGGGAGCGCTGACGCTGGTGCTGCCGTCGAGTGAAAAAGTGCCGCGCGAGATGAATCCGAAAACGCCAGGGTCGATCGGGATTCGCGTGCCAGACTGCGCGACCGCCCGCGAAATCATCCGCAAAACGAGTCCGCTGGCGACGACGAGCGCCAATCGATCGGGCGAGCCAGCGCTGGCCGATCCGGTCGCGATTGCTGCGGCGTTCCCCGAGGCGTTCGTGTTAGATGAAGCCGCGAATTGGGCGGGGTCGGGTTTGCCCTCGACGGTGGTGCGCTGGCGGGATGGCGGCTGGGAGGTGTTGCGGCAGGGCGCGATCGAGATTCGCTAGTCGATCTTAATCGTCCATCTGCCAGGGTTCGGTGATGTTGCCTTCGTCGAGGATGCGCTTTGGACGCAGAATCAGGATGACCTTGCCGAGCGGCTCTAGGCCGGGGTCGCGATCGAACCACTGCACCTCGACGCGACCCTCGCGCTCGATCGCGAAGTAATGCGACAGCGACCAGTCGCGAACGGCGCGATCGACGACGACCAGTACCGTTTCGGTCTTCATATCCACCGTGTTCGGCAGGCTGTCGGTGCTATCGGTGTAGCTCACCGGGTCGATCGCGCCGATGACGCTCGCCCAGCCGGGAACCGGAACGCCGCGACCGCCAGCGGGGAACTCAACCACCTGAAATGGCTCGATCGCCGGGAGCGCTGGTGCGGCGGCTAGCTCGGCCACGGACAGCGGACTCTCGCCTGCGAAAGGAATCAGACGCGGCATCTCTTCTTCCACGTCCACGCGGTAGAACGGCAGCAACGGCGCTTTGGCGGTCGGCACGACGCTAAAGTCGGTCAGCAGCTCCTCGAGGGCTTTGCGCGCCGTGTCGGACTCGACGTATTTGAAGCCCTGGGCGATCGCCTTAGAGCGGTCTTGCAGGTCTTTCTTGCGGCGCGCCTGCTGCCAGCACTGGTAGGCGATCGCGTCGCCCGGTCGATCGGTGAACTCGGCGGGCATCGTCGTCGTGCGGGCTGTGGCCTTCATCGCCCGCGCCAGCAGGTGTCCGCCGTCCACGTCTAGGTTCTTCTCGGCGGCGTACTCGGCGGCGCGGGCGCGATCGATTTGGTTCAGGACGCGCAGCTCGTAGAGTACGTCACTGTGGGGGCCTTCGCAGTAGGCTTTGGCGCGATCGGAGATGTCCTCGGCGATCGCGCTTTCGTAGACCTGGGCCGCGACGCTCGTTTGGTTCTGCACGCTGGCCTCGATGCCCGTCTCCTCGAAGATCTCGCGCGGGTCGCACTGCGCCCGGTGGAGCTGACGACAAAGCTGACCCCAGTTAATCCAGTTGCCCTCTTTGCGGCGGAGCTGCCCGAGGATCGTTTCAATCTCGGCTTCGGAGAGTTCGAGGACGGTGTTGGGGTTTTTTCGGCTGGGGTCGAAGCGCGGGGCGGAGTCGGTCATGGCAGGGAAACGCAGCGAGGGGAATCAGGGCGGACGGCGGCGCGGGTCGCAATATCGACTTTAAGATATAATTCGGAACTCTAAGAGAGTTATATCTCTGACTTGAAGAACCGCTCCTCAAAAGAGCGCTCTTCAAAAGCTACCTTGAGAATCGAACCTATTCGCGGGCTGGCGATCGTGATGACTTAGTGTCCGACTGAAAATGTCCGACTAATGCCTCGACCGTTTGCAGCGCGGAGCGTTTCGACCCTCGATCTATCGCCCAGCCATTTTCCCATCGGAAACACCCACCATGATTGCCCTCAAAGTAACGGTTTACATCGTCGTCGCCTTTTTCGTCGGAATCTTTATCTTCGGCTTCCTCTCGAGCGACCCGTCGCGGAACCCCGGTCAGCAGGACGCGGAATAATCGTCTGGCTCTTTCGGCTTCGACTCAGTCTTAACTCGTCCGCTCGATCGCGCGCCTGCGACCGTCCCGGATATCCGAGTAGACCTTTTAAGGAGGTGGCGTCGCCATCTCTTTTTTTTCGGGCGTGAATTCCGGGCGTGAATTTCGGGTGCATGCCGATCGTTGCGTAGCAAAGCGACCCCGAAACCGCTAATGTTTGTCTGACCCCGATCGCGCTCGCGTGGCCGATCGGCTTTTTCGCGCGTTTTTCCGCCGCACCGCAAGCCCATGACCATTCCGGTTTCACCACCCCCCGAGCCGCCAGCTTTGATTCGCGTCGAGCGATCTGAGCCGGATGCAGGCGCGCAGCCGGGTGACGGTGCGGACGTCCTGCTGGCTGGCGTGCAGGCGGCGGGCGCGATCGGCGAGCTGGCGGTGGAGGAAGCGCGGTTTGCGATCGAGCCAGAGCGGGCGGAGTTGCGGCAGTTTGAAGCCGCTCCCGAAGCGGTCGAGATGGCTGAAGTGACAGGGGCCGCGATCGCGCCCGATCTCAATACGGCTCAACAGACCGCACAGCAAGTCGCAGACGATGCGGACAGCGACGGCGATGCGGCGGATACTGAGCCGATTCTTATTATTCCCGACGCTGACGACGCCGACTCGATCCGCGAAGAGCTGGGCGAAGATCGCGACACGCTGATTATCGAGCCGCTCGAAAACCCCGAAACAATCGACGCGAGCCCGGACGACACGGGCGAGCCCCCTCAAAGCGACGGCGAGACCATCGACCTACAAACGCCGCTGCGCCTGTCGAGCCCGCTGGAAGTCAGCGCCGACAGCCAAACTTTCGATCGCGATCGGCAGATTTTCACCGCGATCGGCAACGCCGCGATGCGCTATGAAGGCGGTCTTCTGGAGGCCGACCGCATCCAGGTAAACCTGCTGACCCGCATGGCGCGCGGCGAGGGCAACGTGGCGCTGACCCGCACCGATGGCAGCATTCTGCGCGGTGACAAAGTTCGCTATAACTTCGCCCAGGAAATCGGTACGATCGAGCGCGCCACCGGCGAAATTAGCACCGCGCCGACCGTCCCAACTGAAGACATCCCGCGCACGGTGGCCGTGCCGTCGACGACGCTGTTGCCCGTCCCGATCGGCTCGCGCGAGCTGGCCGACGAACCTCAGAGCGATCGCTTTTTGCAAGATCGACCGACGGGTGTATTCACGACCGGCGGCTTTAACTTCAGCCTCGGGACGGGGCGCGAGTTCCGTGCGGCGCAGCAGATCGGCGCGGCGGGAACGCTAAGCCGCTTCCGCTTTGATGCTGACACGATCGACTTTTACCCCAACGGCTGGACGGGAACCGACGTGCGCGTGACCACCGACCCGTTCTCGCCGCCGGAGTCGGAGCTGCGCGCCGATCGCATGGTGTTTACGCCCCTCGATCCGCTGCGCGACGAGCTGCTGATGACCCGCCCGCGCATCGTCTTCGATGACAGCTTTACGCTGCCCGTTCTAAGGCGGCGCTACATCCTCGATCGCGGCGATCGCGAGCCGCCCTTGGTGGAATTTGGCTTCGACCAGCGCGATCGCGACGGCTTCTTTATCCAGCGCACCTTCGTCATCATCGATAACGCTGGCGTTAAATTCGAGATCGCGCCGCAGTTTTACGCCCAGCGCACTTTCTTCGTTGACGGCGAGTCCGACGGCGCATCAAGTAGCAACTCGTTCTTACGTAACTTCGGCTTCACTACCGAGCTAGCCGCGCGCCTCAACGATCGCACCAGCCTCGCTGTCGAAACCAGCCTCACCGACCTGAACTTCGAGGAACTGGAGCTTGACGAGAGCCTGCGGGCCAGCGCGCGCCTGACGCACCTGCTTTGGGGCAATCACCGCCTGACGGGCGAATACACGTTCCGCAACCGCCTCTTTAACGGCTCGCTGGGCTTCCGGACGGTACACAGCAGCCTCGGCCTGGTGCTCAGCTCGCCGCCGATCCAGCTCGGCAACACCGGCATCGTGATGAACTACCAGATCGGTGCGAATCGCATCAACGCCGACACCGACGAGGCCGAACTGCTCAAGCCCGTGCGCGAGACCAACCGCGTGACGCTAACGCGCGTCCAAGGCAGCGTCTCGCTCGATCGCGGCTGGAACCTCTGGGTGGGCGAAACCCTGCCGCCAACCGCCGAAGAGGGCCTGCGCTACTCGCCGTTCCCGGTGTTGCCCTACGTGCGCTTCTTTACCGGGCTGCGCGGCATCAGCGGCTTTTACAGCAACGGCGCATCGGAGCATTCGCTACGCGGCACGGTGGGCATCCAGGGTCAGTTCGGCCACTTCTCGAAGCCGGTGTTCGACTACACTTCGGTGTTCGTGCAGTACTCGGAGTCGCTGATTGCGGGCGAGTCGCCGTTCCAGTTCGATCGCGTGGCCGATCGCCGCACGCTGAGTCTAGGCATTTTGCAGCAAATCTTCGGCCCGTTCCGCTTCGGCATCCAAACGTCGATCAACCTCGACGACAACGAGGCGATCAGCACGGACTACATTCTCGAGTACAGCCGCCGCACCTACGGCATCATCCTGTCGATCAACCCGCAGCGCGAGGCGGGCTCGCTACAGCTCCGAATTAACGATTTTGACTGGAATGGCAACGCGGGGGCATTTACAAATCGTGAGACCTGCCAGGGCGTGCGGGATATTTTGTGTCGTAACAATTAGGCGCGATCGCGGGTGGATGCGATCGATATCGCAAAAGCCAATTTGCTTAGGACGCTCGGCAAAAACTTCAATGGGCGTTGACCGAAGCATACGACCACGATTTCAAGCCAACAGCGACGGTTACACCATTCGATATATTTGCTCCCGACCTCAACGAGCTGTGGCTGTACCTGGTGACGACGAAAGTGAGCGCTAACTGCATCATCGATTGCGTCGAGAGGTGGCGGCACTCAGTCAAAGAGCGATTCAGTCACATCGAGCGTTTCGTCATCAATGCCGACAACAGTCCGGAGAATCACTCACGGCGTACGCAGTTCGTGAGCCGCTTGAACCAGTTCACCCGCCGAGAGCAGTTGACGGTCGAGTTGGCCTACTACCCGCCCTATCCAGATGAGTTTGTTGACCGAAGGGGCTAATTGACCCAGCCAACCGTGCAGGGCATTATAGAGGGGGAAATGTTCTTACCGCTTCTTTACTTACTTTTAAGTGGTATCTGAGCTTAGAGCGTAAACTCCCACTCTCTGCTACCCGTCGCCTGAAATTTCTACACAGTCAGGATCTTAAAATTTCTCTATCCACTTTTGTCCGTCAACTAGCCTCTCTCCTCTGCTTCTCGGTTTCGACACTCCTGATTATATTTTTCTAGACGGCTTCTTAGACATGGTCAGACAAGATCCCCTGAACGGCAGTTCTGAAAATAATTGCGTGCAGCCTATTTACAGAGGCTCAACCTACTTTTTTAAGTCTACAGAGGAAGTCATTCAATATCAAGAAGAGAAAGTCAAACTAGATCGGTATGGCCGATATAGTAACCCTAACTGGGCTAGTGTTGAAAAACGTATCTGTGGCATGGAACATGGAGAAGATACGCTCATTTTTTCAAGCGGCATGAACGCGATATCGACAACTCTTATCGCTTTACTTGAATTTGGAGATAGCATCATCTTCACAGAAAATTGCTATCGAAATACTCGCTTCTTCTTGTCTAGTGTCCTTGCCAAAATGGGGATTAAAGCGATCCCAATAAATAGCTCGAACACTAGTAGTGATTTTATAAAAAGCTTTGAGTCTTGCTATCAAAAGTTTAAGTCTAAGGCAGTATTCCTAGAAATGCCATGCAATCCCCACTTATACTTGATCGACTTAGAAAAGATCGAGGAAATAGTTGATGATGAAACGGTGATTATTGTCGATAGCACTTTGGCCTCGCCACATAACTTTACTCCCCTTGACTTTGGGGCGGACATCGTAGTTCAGAGCTGTACGAAGTATATATGTGGCCATGGTGATGCGATGGCTGGTAGTATCTCTGGCTCTCAAGATTTAGTCGATCGCGTCCGGCTATATCGTAATGTGATGGGCGGGATTGCAGACCCTCATTGTGCCTCCCTACTGAGCCGTAGCCTAGAAACATTTTCTCTAAGGATGGAGCACTACAATCGAGCTGGACTAGAGGTCGCGCAATATCTTGAAAGCTCACCCCATGTGAAGCGAGTCTTTTATACAGGACTAGACAGCCACCCCCACTCAGATCTTGCACGCACATACCTAACCGGTCATGGCGGCGTCATTTCGTTTGAATTAAACGCTGATTTCGACTCAACCGCTCAATTCATCGACTGCTTAAAGCTTCCTTTCATGGGATCTAACTTTGGAGTCAATGTAGCAATGATCGAACAGTGCTCTATATTCACCTATCACCAGTACAGCGAAGCTGAGCGGCAGAAGCTCCAAATTGCTGATAGCTTAATTCGATTTAGTATTGGAAACGAGGAGGCGCACTCATTGATTGGAGACATTCAAAGCGCTCTCGCAAAAGTTTTTGGCGTAAATCCATGAGCTTTCTTGCTTTTTCTGCTAACGCGTTGATGTATTTAAGAGTATTAGGCTTAAATGGATAAAATTCGATTCTTCCCAGCGATTGAACCCGGACAAGAGCTAAAACAGGATTGGTCAAAAGCTTATCAGTCAGAGTTTCCGACTGTGTATCGAAATGAGTTAATGCAGAAATGCCAGATACATGCGAAAGATGGCTTGCTAAATGAAATCTTCGATCGCGAGGCATACCCAAAATTAAGTCAGATTGCTCAGGTAAAGCCAATCTATTGTGTTGACGTACTATCAGCTTATGGAAATTCATTTTTAGCAACAGTGCATGGTATGAGTCCGGAAGAAATTTACGATGCATGGAGTAACGAGCAGAATAGCTTAACCGCAGTCAAATCTCGACGATTTGACTGCGACACTCTTGCCATTGATATCTCGCGACCCGCGCTAGAATATGGAAAAAAAGCGGGAATATTTGATAGCTTTATTTCCGCTGATATTAATAATTTGTCAGGAGCGGAAGAAGAGCAAGTTAGTGAATCTCTTAAAGCTGCTCACTTTGTACATCTCGGCTCGCCAGGGTATATCACGATAGAGCGTTTCAACTCGATTGTTGAAACCTTTTCAAAGGGGAGTGAATATGGTGTTCTAATTGTGACGTTTAACTATCTATTTATGAAGCATCACAAGGAATTTAAAAAAAGTATTTTAGAGAAACTAAACTTCGTTAACTGTGTGGGAGGGATGCAGAGAGACCTGGTATCGACGGAAATAGAGCACTATAAGGTTGCTCGCGCCTACACCACCACGTGGGTGATGGAAAGATAAGTTACATACATAAATCGAGGAAGTTTTAGCGTTGCTAAGCCGTGGAGCGATCGCCCACGAATTTCTTATGGAAGTTCGCAAACGGGATTGACTCCACAGCTTGGCAATGTTCTAGGTATTTATTTAATCCGGTGAGACATCTGGGATATCTGAAGCGTCAGAGGGATATGGTTCTGAAGGTTTTGACACTGAAGCTGAAGCGTTACTCAACTGCTTCAAGGGCTCGTCTGATACTCGATCGAAACGAATTGTCTGAATTGGTGATATTAGCTGTATTCCCGCTTCGGGCAATCGCTTCTGCAAAGTCTTGAGGATATCTACATAGACTGACCAATATATGTCTGTCGGACACCACGCTTTGAGTGATAGCGACAGATGTGTATCGTAGTGCGGATCCCACGGGAAAATGGTCGGTGGCGGAGTTTCTAGAGTTTGTGGATGAGACTTAACAATATCGAACCATAGCTCTTTAACCTCATCCACATCTTGCTCGAAGCTGACCTTAATGGGGAATGATAGTCTTCGCTTCTCGGCATCGTGAGTGTAGTTAATAATCTCACCCGACCAAACAGTGTTATTCGGAAGAGTGACGAGATTACCGTCGAAGTCTTTGATAATTGTATTGGCGAGCGTTATCGAGTCGACGTAAGACCAGTATCCTGCGACCTGCACCTCGTCTCCAACATCGAACGGTTTGGTGATAAGTAGCATCATGCCACTCGCAAAGTTTCCGAGGTTACTTTGCAGAGCGAAGGCTAAGATAAAGCTCAAACCACCAACGAGCGCAAAGATTGGGCCGAGGCTAACTCCCAGAGAGGTCAAGGCAATCAAGAACCCTGCCAGGATGACGCCCCGCTCTACCACGACGACTGCAAAATCTCGGAAGAGCGAGGAGACATTGCCAAACCGCGTGAGTGCAACTTTTGTGAGGAAGGCAAGAATACGCGCAACAACAATAGAGACCGCTAGGATTGTGAAGAAGACAGCCAGCTTCATACCCCACTGAACACCTCCCTCTTCAGACTTCAGCCAGCTGACCAGTCGTACGCCCAAACCTTCTGTGTCAGTTACATCGATCTCTACAGCCGTAACGGCATCGATGTACTTCCGGTAGGACTGCGTATCCTGATTGACTGACAAAAATGAAACCTTGACGTAGCAGGCGTTCCAGCCAGTTGA
>CALCCD010000043.1 GCA_937899645.1 uncultured cyanobacterium
TCGAGGGCGTCAAATAACCCTCGCTCTGGCGCGCGATCTACTGCAATAGTCATGAGAAGTGTGTTCCTCGAGCAGAGTCTTATATATTCGGCAAACTCTCTGTCTTGCGGGATACGCGAGGAGCGCGAAAGCTACCAGGGGCAGGATAACTGCTTTGGCTTTTGTTTTCGCGATCGCCCGAGAATAATAAATGGCGTTGCTGACAGAAAGTTTACGTTTCTTTACTAGGCTCTAATTATAGGGGATAGATTTCGGTTTGTGGCGCGGGCGGGCCAGTGTTGAAAAAAGTGTCGGGAAATATTCGAGCAGGGCGGGCGATCGCGTGTCGAGTTGGGAAAGCTGCACCGTAGGGCAACGGCTCTGGTGAAGGGAAGTTGGTACATTAAAGGGCGGGCTTGCTCGATGCGCTGCGGCGCAGGGAGCGTCCGACCTTGATGGCATACATATATAGGTGAGTTCGCGCGATGTACGATATCGACCTGATCGTTAAGTCAACCCCCGTGCCGCTGTCGGTGCAGCGCAAGTCGGAAGAGGACGCGCAGGCCACGTTCGCACAGATCCGCACTGCCCTGGAAACGGGCGAGCCGAAGGTGCTGTCGCTGACCTGCGAGGGGAAAACCGAAAAGCAACTGACGATCGTCACGAGCGAGCTGTCGGCAGTACAGCTTTCTCAGAAAGCTGCGGGCGCGGGCGACGGCAAGCGCACGGGCTTCTTTGCAATGGCGGCGAGTGGCGACGAGTAGCGCCGCGATGGGTTCTGAGGCAAATGAAGCAAACAGCGCGATCGCCGTTCGCGATTTGAACTTCCAGTGGCCGAACGGTAAGGCCGTGCTGAGCGACTGCTCGCTAGAGGTGCCACGCGGCGAGTTTTGGATGTTGCTGGGGACGAACGGCTGCGGTAAATCGACGCTGTTGCGGTTGCTGGCGGGGTTGCTGTCCTTGCCTGAAGGCGAGTCGGTGCGGGTTTCCGGTCGGGTCGGCTTCGTGTTTCAGAATCCCGACCACCAGCTCGTGATGCCGACGGTGGGGGCGGATGTGGCGTTCGGACTTGTCGATCGCGGTTTTTCTTATCGCGAGGTGCGCGATCGCGTTGAGGATGCCTTGGCGTTGGTAAACCTGGCACATCTGATCGAGCGCCCGATTTACGCGCTGAGCGGCGGGCAAAAGCAGCGGGTTGCGATCGCCGGGGCGATCGCCCAGGAGTGCGACGTGCTGCTGCTCGACGAGCCGACGGCGCTGCTCGATCCGGACGGTCAGATCGATCTCGTGCGGCGGGTGCGCGATATCGTTCGCGATCGCGGCATGACGGCGCTGTGGGTAACGCACCGCCTCGACGAGCTGAACTTTTGCGATGGGGCGGTGCTGCTCGAGGGTGGCCGGGCGGTCGATCGCGGCGATCCCGCTCGCCTCAAGGCGCGCTTTTTGAGCCAGCGCCAGCCGTTTTGAGCGCGACCCGACACCTCCGCGCCGTCCTCTTAAAAAAGCGGCACGGATTTACATAAAAAATTACAATAAGTCGAGTGCGGCAGTTTTTTTCTGCCGAATATCGCCCCGTCCTCCCTCGGAAGCCAAACGCTTGACTCACGCAAATGTCCTCCTCCTCCAATCTCGCCGTCTTGCTGGTAGACGGCTACAACGCGATCGGGCGTTGGCCAGAACTCCGTCGAGTTCGCGATCGCGACGGCTATGAAGACGCTCGCCGCGCGCTGACCGAGCATTTGGTTAACTACGCCTCGTTCCAGTCGATCGAGACTCATCTCGTGTTCGACGCGCAGCTCCGCGACATGCGCGCCACGCGCGAGCAGGTGACATCGACTTGTTTCGTACACTTCACTGATATGGACTGTACGGCAGATACTTACATCGAAAAATTTTGCGCGCGCCGCCGCCAGGATCGCACGCGCAGCGATCGAACGATCGTTGCGACTTCCGATCGCGCCCAGCAGCTTACGGTCATCGGCTACGGTGCGGAGTGGATGTCGGTCGAGCAGCTCGAGGCCGATGTCAGGCTTACGGCCCAGCGCGCTAGCCGCAAGCGCAAGCCCGCGTCGAAGCGCACTGCGAAAGGCTCGCTGATGCACCGCCTCAACCCCGAAGCCCAGGCCAAACTGGCAGCGATGCGTTTCGGCAACTAGCGCTACGTCGAAGCCGAAATTCAGGGCTTCAACCGGGGCATGCTGCTGTGCCCTGGGAGATTTCATCGCCCTGCCGATCGCCACACCAGCCTCGAGCTTAAAGGCGCAGTACGGGCTGCGAAAGTTGCTCGCAGCACTACGGCAAAACAGCGGCAAGACAGCGGCAAAACTAGGGCGAAGTGTGCGTATCGAGCTGGACGATCGTCCGTCCGCTGTAAGTGCGCAGCAGCTTATTAAACCGCTCGAATTCAAAGCTGCGAGGGTCGGAGCGCTCGCCACCGCGATCGACGATCGCGTGGGTGGTAATTCGCGCTTCGGGAACGCGCAGCCCGGAAATTAACCACGCCAAGGACTGATATTGCAGCTCGGTGTAGCCGCTGTGGGTCGCGCTGGCACCGAAGCCGTCGGGCGGGGACTCGAGAGAAACGTGGTAAGCGAAGTTGTTGACCGAAGAGGCGATGTCGGGGTTCGTTTGGACGGTTTCGACGACGCCATCGGGCGTGACGAACTCGGAGTTGCCCGCACCGAAGGCCCGCAGCTCCTCGGGGACGATGTAAACAACCGTGCCGTCGCGGCGGATAATGCTGTGGTAGCTGACTTGGTCTGCGTCGCGTGGGTGGTAATTCTGAAATGTCGCCAGGGCGCTGTCTGCCGTACCGACGGTTTCGTGAAGGACGACGAGCTGCGAGAAGCCGTCAGTCGAGTTGCCGTTAACGTCGATCGCCTCGCGCAGACCGTAGTTGGACGGGTCGGCGGGGACGTTTTCCGTCGGTGGCGCATAGCTGGGCAAGCGGCTGGGCAGGTTGCCGGGCGGTACGGGCAGCAGGTCGGACGCGTCGGGGCTGGGGGGAAAAGGCGGCTCTAGAAAGCTAGACAGCAGCAGTGGCGCGTCGAAAGGGTGGCGCAGTACGGTCGCGATCGCCCCTTCGAGCTGGGCGAGGCGCGTCTGGAACGGCGGCGCTGGCAGCAAAAAGAAGAAAACGAGCAGGCCACTCGCGCGCGCCACGCGATCGCGCAGCAACTGGAGACAGTTTGCCGTTACTCGTGCCTTACGGTTTGGGTGATTTGAAGTGTGGGGTGAAGCCACGGCAACAGGAAATGCAGCAGTTCCAACGGCGGAAGGCTCGATATGATGCTCTTGCGATCGAGTGCAAGATGCAGAATTCGCGGGGTCGTGACTGTATTTGGACTTCCCGAGGCTAGCGTATGCGAATATCGCGCCCGCATTCCGCTAGATCGGCTACTTCGTCGATGAATTTGCCGAATTCGACGAAATCGAGCGCGACGATCGATGTTGCCGAATCGCCCTGACGTCTGGCCGCTTTAACCCCAAGCCCAACCTGTACAATTCAGATTGCGCGATCGAAACGCCACCGCCTGTGGCTCGACGTCCGAATCGCGGACGGGCTGTCCTCGGGCTCGCGGAGCGATCGTGTCCCCACACTTGCGAGCGTGTTGTCAATTCGCGCCAGACCCTTGGTGGGGAACGCCCGATCCGGTGGAGAAGGCCGACCCCCCGAATTTCGGCGATCGTCTCATGGATGTTCCGAGCGAAATCCCGCACGTTCAGCAAATCACGCTCCAGAGCGACCTGACCTGTCTGGCCTGCTTGCAGACTTGGTTTGAAGAATTTTGCGATCGGCACGCGATACTGGTGCGCTGGGACGATACGCAGCGCTATCGCTTTAAGTTGGCGATGGTGGAAGGCTTTACAAATACCGTCCGCCACGCCCACGAGCACCTCCCGGCGGAAACGGCGATCGAGGCGGAGCTGGCCCTGGAGGCGGCGGGCGATCGCTGCGATCTGACTTTTAACCTGTGGGATCGCGGCGAGCCGTTCGACCCGACCCAGCTCGACGAGCCCGAACCGGGTACGCTACAGCTCGGCGGCTACGGCTGGTTTTTACTGCGGCGTTTGTGCGATCGGGTGACCTACAGCCGCTGCTCGGACGAGCGCAATCGCCTGACCGTGTGCAGCCAGGTGCTGACCGACGCACCTCGTTAGCCTGCTTCGGACTTTGGGAGCTCTACCAGTGCTCGGAGGGCATGACGTCGCGATTTGTGGAGAACCGCTGGAGCGGACGCGCGATGACCTGAAGCCGATCGAGCGTGTCGATCAGGCGGCGGGTCTGCTCGGGATAGAGCGCGATCGGGACGGTGGCGGGCAGACTCTCAAACAGCATTCGCGTTTGCGACAGGGTGCAGCCGGTGATGCGCGAGATGGCGTTCGCGCCCTCGAAGGACGAGTGTTTAGACTGAGTTGCCAGCACTTCGACATAGCAGGTGGGGATGCGCCGATCGCCATTTTCGATGCGGCTCAGTCCTTGGCGCGTGGCGAGGACGACCAGGCGATCGGCGATCGCCAGCAGCGTATCCGGCGACGGGAACAGCCGTTCGGGCTTGAGGTCTTGATGGTGAAGCAGCGGCACGACGCCATAGCCCTCCGAGATCTCCGAAAGCAGCAGCCCGTTGAGCGTGTCGATCGCCTCGATGCGGTACTCGGTAACGGTGACGGTCTGGCCGTACCAGCGCCAGAGGTTGAGGATTTTTTCGCCGAAGGCCGCACCCGCAAAAGCGTCGGCGGCGACGGCATGGGTGCAAAAAACGTGGGCGTCGGGAATCAGGCGCAGCAGGTCGGTTCCCAGACGGTGCTTGGAAGTGCGGATAACGATGCGCGCCTGGGGGTTGTAGCGGCGGGCCAGGAGTGCGACTTCGAGATTGAGGATGTCGTTGTTGGTGACGGCCAGGACGCTGCTGGCGCGTTCGAGTCCGGCCCGTTCCAGGGCGCGGCGGTAGTCGCGATCGGTCAGCGTTAGCAGCGGAAACTCGCTGCGCTCCGGCAGGGTCTCGCGGGAGATACCGATCGTCGGTACGTCTAGCGTCCGCAGCAGCCGCGCCACCCCCTCGCCGACGCGCCCCCAGCCGACAACGATCGCTCGATCGCCCTCCGGCAGCGTCACCAGCTTCGGCGCAAACTGAAACCGCGTCGACAGCAGCGCCTGGGTGAGTCGCGCGTAGAGCACGCCGACAAAAGCCGTACCCGCCAAGGTCAGCACCAGCGCAAAGGCGCGCAGCAGCGGCGGAACCTCTTCATTGGGCAAAATATCCCCGAACAAATCGCCGTAGCCGCCCAGCAGCAGCACGATCGTGGTGTAGAACGCTGCGCCCCAGGAGGTGGGCAAACCCAGGTAAAACAGCAGCGTCCCGATCGCCACCAGCGCCAGCACGATCGCCCCCACCGCTCCGAAAACGCTCTGCTCGTGCTGAAAAAACGAGCCGAACCACTGCCGCCACTTGATGCGCCATCGGTGGATGCGGCGGCGAGCCCCGGTGCCCGGCGCGTTTTCGCTGACTCCGTAGAAGCCGAGCGCATCGCGAATTTCAGCAAAGACCAACACGTCGCCCGAACGCAACACGCGATCGCCTTCCGGCGCGCCAAAAACGCTCAGCTCGCCCGCGATCGTCTGGTGGCTGAGGACATGGCGGTGCTTTGTGTTTAAATCGCCCAGCCGCTGGCCGCACCACTGGGGGCCGACGACGTGACTGACGATACGGATGCCGTGGTTCGCCAGCTCGAACCAGCCGAGAATTTCATCGGACAGCGCCGCCAGCGCAAAAGACGAAGCCGTTAGCTGGGTGGGCTCGAAGGCGATAAAGTTGCCGATCGTCTCTTCGAGCAGCGTATTGAGATTGTCCTGCACCGATCGCACGACGATACGCACATCGGGATTGAGGCGGCGCACCGTCAGCGCCGTTTCGATATTGACGCGTTCGTCGCTGGTGACGATCAGCACCGCGCGACAAAAATCGACGCCCGCCTCGGCCAGGACGCTCGGTTCGCGGCAGTCGCCGACGATCGTTTTGTCCAGCGCTTCGGGTAGGTCCGGCGCTTCCCAGAGATGCTGGCGCTCGAAGTCGATGCCCACTGTGGTGATGCCAAAGCCCTTGAGGACGGTGACGCAATGCTGCCCGAGGCTCCCGAGGCCACAGACGATCGCGCACTCGGCGCTAGACGGGGCGGAGAATAGCGGATCTTCTAACACGATCGTTCCGGCTAAGTGTGCGAGTGCGCGACGAGCCATACGTTCCCGACAGTAGCAAACGTCTTCTCGGTTCGAGTGAAGAGCGTCGGCGGCAAGGGGGCGAGCTGCGAAGAGCCGTGGAGATCGGTGCGATCCCTCGCCCCGATCGCAAATCAAATTGCTGACTCGATCGCGAACTAAATTGCAGATCGAATCGCGAATCAAATTGCAAATCAAATTGCAAGCTAAAAATCGCGAGACAAAAGTCGCAAGCTAAAAATCTCAAGCTAAAAATTGCAAACGAAACTGTAGCTCAAAGCGCTGCAGGACTAGAATAAGCGTACAAGATTGCGATCGAGCTTTGACTCGCGCGAAGCTATTTTTCTTAATCCAAAACTCAGAGAGTTTTACGATGCTTGCAATGATGCCTCACGGGTCGTGCTTTTTATGGAACCACGTGTTGACAAATTTACACGTCAGCTCGGATACCGTTATCGCAATTTCTTACTTCTCAATTCCGACAATGATGTTCCTCGAGCGCCATAAGATGAACGAGGACGCCCGCTCGATCGCGATATTATTTGCGTCTTTTATCTTGAGCTGCGGCCTCGGCCATCTCGTCACTGCCTGGAATATCTGGCATACCGACTACTGGCTCGAAGGCTCCATCAAGCTAGTTACGGCAACAATTAGCGCTTACACAGCGATCGAGCTTTACTCAAAAATACCGCTGTTCCTGAGCGTCCACAAAAGGTTGGAGGTCTCAGAACAAAAAGTCCAAACTGACGAGCTGACCGGGATGCCAAATCGGCGAGCACTAAACCGTGAGTTAGCCCAAATTATCGAGGATAGCAACCTGAAGGCAGAAAGCCTAGACTTCTTTGGCGATGTCGAAATTCACCACGCACTGCTGTTAGCTGACCTCGATGGATTTAAGTCGATTAATGATAATTTCGGTCATCCTATCGGCGATCTCGTCTTGCAAGAAATTGCCAAGCGCCTGCTCGATAGCACGCAGATGGGTAATATTTCAATTGCTCGCTTAGGAGGAGATGAATTTGCAGCTCTCATCAGTTTTTGCAATGAAGATAAAGTCCTCGCACTTGCCCAGGAAATCCGGACGATCGTGTGCGGCTACGCGGACTCTAACGCATATGCTGCCACCTTGGGAATCAGCATCGGGTTTCAGCTCTTTTCCCCTGGCGACCCGACAGTAAAAGCCGAAGAAATTTACGCCGCCGCCGATCGCGCCCTCTATCACGCCAAGGAGTCCGGCAAAGGAAAAATTTCTTGGACGAATCCCCACGCCGAGACGATCTACGGGGTGCGATACCAGCAGGTTTAGCGCCAGAATCGCCGTCCGCTGAAATCGATCCGCCAATCGATCGTGGTTGGCATGCCGAGCTCCCGAATCGCTCTTGGCAGCGTCACTGCCGTGCGCCCTTCCCTGACGGCACGCAGTGCCGCCGAGGAAACGCCGGACTCGGGGTCACAATTAACGCGGCACACAACTGAAAGCAGCACGAGTCGGCCGCTTCGGTGTGCTGGAAGTCGGCCCCCTCTGCGAACAGCACAAAAAAAGGGCCACCCAAAAGCGGGCAGCCCGAGCTATTACCAGGTTTTAGAGCAAAGTCATTAGGCTTGCTGAAAGTATGGCGGCCTGTCTTCAACTTCGGGGTAAACGAAGCGCGTCAACGAACCGACGAACAGCAATGCAAAGACTTAGAGAAGGCCGATCTGCGACAGAATGCCTTGACCAGTCATGATTTCAGTTGTGATGCCGATAATGAAACCGAGCATGGCCAGACGACCGTTCCAGGTTTCAGCGAATTGAGTGAAGCCGAATTTTGTTTCGTTTTCCATGATGTCTATCTACCTCTGTTGAGTAAGATTGAATGCCTCTAAACAAAAGTTAACACAGCTAGCTGCTGCGTGCAACATTTTGTAAATCAAGCTTGACGCCTTGCTGGGCCGTTGGTTCGGGCTTCTGCAATTGCAATGGTTCGGTTGTCTCTAGAGCCGTATCAGTTGCTACCCAGTGAGGCCAATTGCATGGTGAACCGTGCGACTTCTACGGTGATGTTTTGCCCGAATGGAAGGCTGTCAATCGCCATCGCCAAACACAGCAGCATTAGGTAAAAAATCGACCATTTAAATGTGTCTTTCGCGACGGTGGTGTCGTCTGGCGCTTGCAGCAGCGATCGCGCCTTGGCCAGGAACACGCAACCCAGGCCGAGCGCGGCCACGGCATAAATCGCGCCGCAGACCCCGAGCGGATATACCAGGCCCAGCGTCGCTGCCACGGTCAGCCAGGTATAAATCCAGATTTGCTTGGCGGTCTCGGCGTTACCGACGATTGTGGGCAGCATCGGCACGTTGACTTCGGCGTACTCGTCGCGGATGTAAATTGCCAGCGCCCAGAAGTGCGGCGGCGTCCACAGGAAGATGATGCCGAACAGCAGCCACGCCGCCCAGGACAGCTCGCCCGTGACCGCCGCCCAGCCCACCAGCGGCGGAATCGCGCCTGCCGCGCCGCCAATGACGATGTTTTGAGGCGTGTGGCGCTTGAGCCAGTGGGTGTAGATCAGCACGTAGGCCAGGATGCCGGACTGGGCCAGCAGCGCGGCGGTCAGGTTCGCGAAGCTGTAGAGCGTTGCAAACGAGGCGATCGCCAGCAGCGCTGCAAAGACCAGTGCGTCGCGAGGTCGGATACGTCCCGACGGAATCGGTCGCCAGCGGGTGCGCTCCATCACGCGATCGATATCGCGATCGTAGAAGCAGTTAATAACGTTGGCCGATGCCGCCGCCAGCCAGCCGCCGACCAGCGTCGCCAGCAGCAGCACCGGAGCGACCTCGCCACCGGAGGCGATAAACACCGCCGCCGCCGTTTCGATTAGCAGCAGGACGATAATGCGCGGTTTGGTGAGCTGGTAGTAGCTCGTCAACAGCTGTTTGAGGTTGTGGTGGTGGCGCAGCGTGGGGTTGAGCAAATCTTGCATAATTCTCGATGGAAGTTCGGATGCAGGGGGACGACCCCCAAGTTCTCTGAAATGCTTTCGGGTTCTGAAGTGCCTGCGGGCTCCGGGTTCGCTCGATCGCCCGCGATCTCGTTAGAACGACTCGGCTCGAATGGCTCGATCGCTAGTACTACCAGTGTCATCGGTGGCATCGGTGTCACCAGTGCCGGTCTCAGTCGCCTCGGAAGCGAGTTGAAGGAGCTCTGGCGCGCGTGCCAACCGGCGGGCGATCGTCGCAAAAGCCACCAGCGAGCCGAGCAGCGTTGCCCCGATCGTCTGGTGCGCCACCGTTAGCGGCTCGACCTGGAGATGCAGCCAGAAGGTTGCGAATCCGAGGGCGATTTGCAGCGCCACTAAGCCACCGGCGGCGTAGGCAAGACGTCGTAGCACTACAGGAAGCTGCTGCGATCGCCACGCGCCCACCACCAGCACCAGGACGGCCAGTGTCGGTGGCACGACCCCGAACAGGTGGCCGTACATAATTCGACACAGAGACGCAAAGCCGCCCAAACACTGGTGTAGCGCCCACTGGGATGACACCAGCGCTCCTAACAGACTTTGCAGGTAAATCAGCAGCGCCGCGATCGCCCCGACCCAGCCGAGGGCTTGACAGCGCGGCACGGTCGCAGAACTCTCAGTTGCCGGACTCGCGCAACTTTGCGTCCCAGAACTTTCGGCGTCGCCGTCAAGATCGACCAGTGCTACCGTCGCCGCCACAAGCACCACGAAGAACAGCAGCGCCGTTCCGAGGTGAGCCGTGACGATATCGAAGCGCAGCAGCTCGGTCACGGTGAATGCGCCGAGGCCACCCTGAACCACAACCAGCAGCAGCGCCAGCGCCGACACCGGCGCTAGCCAGCGCGGAAGCCGCGATCGCCACTGGAGGCTGCGTCCCAATAGCGCGATCGTCAGCAGCCCGATTGCCGACGCATCCATCCGATGGAACCATTCGAGAAATACTTGCAGGTTCATCTCTGCCATCGGCACGACCTTGCCGTAGCACAACGGCCAGTCCGGGCAGGCCAGTCCGGCGTTGGCCACGCGCGTCGCGCTGCCGATCGCCATCAAAATCAACGTGGCGAAAACCAGCTTCCAGAGCAAACCGCGAACGCGCGCCACTGGCGGACGCTCTGCCGCCGTAGTCTGCGAAGAAAAAAGTGGAACAACGGGATTCGTCATAGCATTACCGGAATCGTTGTGAGGCAATGCTGCAATCAAGTTCGCAGACAGCCTTACGCCTCGATTCAAACCGTAACAAACCCAGTGAGTGATTGCTTCGTTTGCCGAAAAGCCACCAAAATACACTGACAAGAAAATCCCGCAAGCCTTGATAATTCGTACTTCTAGCGAATAAGATCGAGAAAGGTTACCGTCTCGAAAGGTAGCTTTATATTCAAATAAGATAGTCGCTGTAACCCTTGCTAGCAGAGAGATAGGGCTAGATACTAGACGGACGAAAATTTCGCGAATCGCACATCAATACGTCACGTTTATTAACGAAGATGACAGCGACGTAAAGATCCCAAAGAAAACGTAAAAAAGACCGATTCTGACTGCAAGCTTCGGGCGACTGACCTAACTTAGTAGGAGCAGCTCGCTACTCGATGAAAGCCGAAGAAAAGCTTAAAAACGCGACGAAACGAGCAGGGCTTCCTTCGCGATTTGTTGTGGGCGCGTTGCCGGTAGATGCACTGCCATCTGCTCCCCCGCGATCGCAGTTTCGGACATCGTTGCCGTATCGAACTTCTGTGCCGAGTCTGAAGCCGCATCGAGCTCCGATCGGTTATCCCCAAGGCTGCCGAGACCGCTAAATCCGCCGTACCCAGCAAAGACCGCCAGCTAGAGACCGCCAGCTAAAGATCGAATATGGAACGCGTCAATAAAATCCCTCCCGCCATAAGCCTGACCATCGCCGGAACTGCGATTACGATCGCCAGCATCTGGTACGGCCAACATCACGGCTGGCTGCCGGAAGCGGCCTCCCAGAACGCCCCGATGGTGGACGAGCTCTTCAACTTGATGATGGGCATCTCTACCTGGCTCTTTCTCGCTATTCAGGGTGCGCTCGTCGTTGCCATCATCAAGTTTCGTAAGAAGCCTGGCGATGAAACTGACGGCCCGCCGATCGAGGGCAATCTCATGCTCGAGTTGGTATGGACGGCGATCCCGGTGGTTATCGTCATGGTGCTGGCGGTCTACAGCTTTGACGTGTACCAGCAGATGGGCGGGCTCGACCCGATGGCCTCCCACGACCATAGCCGTGTGGCCTCTGTGAAATCGGGCGCGGCGATTGCCGGTTCTATCGGCGAAGATGCTCCAGGCGGCGGCGATCGCGTCGCACTGGGGATCGGCGCAAACCCTGACGTCGAAGGCAATGCTGCCGATGTAACCATCGACGTGATGGGCCTGCAATACGCATGGCTGTTTACCTACCCCGGCGAGGTTGGAACGGGCGAACTGCACGTTCCCGCCGGAAAAGACATTCAGCTCAATATCAAGGCAATGGATGTGCTGCACGCCTTCTGGGTGCCGCAGTTCCGTCTGAAGCAGGATGCGATCCCCGGACGCACGACCCAACTGCGCTTCCGCCCTGAAGTGACCGGCCACTACCCGATCGTCTGTGCCGAGTTGTGTGGCCCGTTCCACGGCGCGATGCGCTCCGAGATCGTCGTCGATACGCCGGAAGACTACGAGCTGTGGCTCGCCGAACAGGTCGCTACCGCCTCCGATGATTCGCGCCTTGCCACCAACGAATCTCAGCTCGAGCTGGCAACCGAACTGCGCGATGCCGATCGCCTGATGCTGCACCCCAATATGCCGGACGTGTCGGCTGAGATGGTGGCGCAGATGTCGCACATGCACGCTCACCACCATCCCTAAAACCCTTCGTAGGGGCGCATGGCAATGCGCCCGGGATCGCTGAAACACCCCGGCGGTATCGCAGGCGCACTGCCGCGTGGCCCCTACGGACGCCGCATCTTGATTTCGCCTTACATCCGCAATTTAAAACTCCGCAATGAGCACGAGCATCCTCGAACCGACGCCACAAGCTGCGCCCGAGCCACCCGAGCCGGAGCGCCACTGGAAAGATTTTTTCGGCTTCAGCACCGACCACAAAGTCATCGCGATTCAGTACTTCGTCGTTAGCTTCGCCTTCTATATGATTGCCGGGGCGATGGCGACCACCATCCGCGTCGAGCTGGCGACCCCCGATGCCGACTTTCTCGGCTACGAGCACTACAACGGCGTGCTTACCCTCCACGGCACGATGATGATCTTCCTGTGGATCGTCCCGGCGGGTGCGGCTTTCGCGAACTATTTGATTCCGCTACAGGTGGGCGCGAAGGATATGGCCTTCCCCGTGATGAACGGGCTGGCCTTTTGGCTCGTGCCGCCCGGTGGTGCGCTGCTGCTGCTCAGTCTGCTGGCCGAAACGCCCCCGTCAGCAGGCTGGACGTCCTACCCGCCCCTAAGTCTGATGACGGGGCAGGTAGGGCAGATGATGTGGATCTTGGCGCTGCTCCTGCTCGGGACTTCGTCGATTCTCGGTGGCGTTAACTTCGTCACGACGATCCTCAAGATGCGTATCCCCGGCATGACGCTCTACGATATGCCGCTGTTTTGCTGGGCGATGCTGGCGACCTCGCTGCTGATCCTGATTTCGACACCGGTGCTGGCTGGGGCGCTGATTCTGCTCAGCTTTGACCTGCTGGCGGGTACGGCGTTCTTCAACCCCACCGGTGGCGGCGACCCAGTCGTCTACCAGCACATGTTCTGGTTTTACTCGCACCCGGCGGTGTACATCATGGTTCTGCCGGTGTTCGGCATTATCTCCGACGTGCTGCCCGTCCACGCCCGCAAGCCGGTGTTTGGTTACAAGGCGATCGCCTACTCCAGCCTCGCGATCGCCTTCCTGGGCAACATCGTCTGGGCACACCACATGTTCACCAGCGGTACTCCCGGCTGGCTGCGGATGTTCTTTATGGCAGCGACGATGGTGATCGCCGTGCCGACGGGCATCAAGGTGTTTAGCTGGGTGGCGACGATCTGGGGCGGCAAGCTGCGGCTGAATTCGGCGATGCTGTTCGCGATCGGCTTCGTGTCGATGTTTCTGGTCGGTGGCCTCAGCGGTGTGATGGTGGCGTCAGTCCCCTTCGATATCCACGTCCACGACACCTACTTCATCGTCGCCCACTTTCACTATGTGTTGTTCGGTGGGTCGGTATTCGGAATCTACTCCGGCCTCTACCACTGGTATCCGAAGATGGTCGGCCGGATGCTCGATGAGACCTGGGGCAAGGTTCACTTCGTGCTGACGTTCGTGGGATTCAACCTTTGCTTCTTCCCGATGCATATCCTCGGCCTCCAGGGTATGCCGCGCCGTGTGGTGCAGTACGACCCGGCGTTTGAGGATATCAACCGCATCTGCACGATCGGCTCGATTATCCTGGCGGTTTCGACGCTGCCGTTCCTCTACAACGCGATCCGCTCCTGGTTCTGGGGCGAGAAGGCGTCGGCGAATCCCTGGAACGCGTTGACCCTAGAGTGGCAAACCAGCTCGCCGCCGATTATCGAGAACTTCGAGGAAGAGCCGGTGCTGTGGTCGGGGCCGTATGACTACGGCATCGATAGCGAGCCGGAAGAAGACGATCGTTCTGTGGCCGAGCTGTTGGCCGAAGTCAAGGCCGAGATGTAACCGGTAGGGTGCGTTAGGCGGCGAAGTTCTGACCCAAATCGCGACATCTTCGACTCCGCCGTAACGCACCGCAGCCCTGCATTCAATAGCCCTATATTCGGCGGTGCGTTATGGCGAGGCCAGCGCGATCGGCAAGATCGAAACATCGTCATCGCCACAACACACCCTACTGACAATCGTTATTTACGTTGAGATATTTCAGATAAATGACCATGCAAACCACCGTCGATACCACCCCCGAAAACGACGCTGTAGAACACGGCCACGGCGCGCACGGCGACCATCCCGACCACCGCCTATTTGGGATGTTCGTGTTTCTGGGCGCGGAGGCGATGATCTTCCTGGGGCTGTTCGCCGCCTATCTGACGTTCCGTGCGGTTGCCGATGTGTGGCCGCCTGCGGGGACGCCGGAGCGGGAGCTGCTGCTGCCGGGGATCAACACGATTATTCTGATTTCGAGTAGCTTCATTATGAATCGTGGCAATCAGGCGATTCGGAAGAATGATGTAAAGGGGCTGCAGTTTTGGTTTGGGATTACGGCGGCGCTAGGCGCGGTTTTTCTGGTGGGTCAGGGGTATGAGTACTACACGAATACATTTGGCCTGACGGACAATCTATTTACGAGTACGTTTTACGTGCTGACGGGCTTCCACGGATTGCACGTAATGTTCGGGCTGTCGTTGATTTTGATGGTTCTGTTGCGATCGACGACGCCGGGACATTACAGCAGTGAGTCACATTTTGGGGTGGAGGCTTCGGAGCTATATTGGCACTTTGTCGATGTCGTTTGGATCGTGCTTTTCTTGATTCTTTATATCCTTTGAAATCTCCTTTCTTTAAATCGCATGCAAGGAATAGTTAATTCCTGTAAGCCTAAACAAATCTATCTATTGATAGAGGTGAGATTTTAGGGATTTTTCCCGCGGCTTCTTTAGCTGAGCTTGGTAACTACTCAGCTTTAGGGAGCTAAGGAGAGCTGATCGGACGAGAATAGCTCGACCAGAGCCGGTAAAATCCGACGCCCTTGCTGGCGAAGGGAAGAGAGAGCGCACCGGGAACGAACGCCTCAGTCATGACAAAACCGGCGGCATCGTCCGCGAAAGTCGCGGCGACACCAGCGGCGACCTGGCGAAGCTACTCGGCGCACTGAACGTACTGTTTTCGCTCGCCGATCGCGAGACCGCTAAAAGCTAGACGCAATCCGCGATCGCCCGATTGATAAACTCCGCCAGTGCCGTCCCGTCTACGCCGAGCTGCGATCGCGCCGCCGCCGCCCGCCGACCGCCCTCGGCATGCCACCAGGTCGCTGCCGCCACCGTCTCGAACAAATCCCGGCCCTGCCGTGCCGCCGCCGCCACCAGCCCGCCCATCAATCCCGTCAGCACGTCCCCCGAACCGCCCCGCGCTAAACCCGGCGTCCCCACATCGACGATCGCCAACGGTCGATCGACGGCTGAAATCACCGGGCGCGCGCCTTTGTGGACGACGATCGTGCGGTGTCGCGTCGGCGCTTTGCGAATCAGATCGAGGCTAGCGTGGGGATCGCGGTGGCCGAACAGACGGCGGAACTCGCCGGGATGGGGCGTCAGAATCGTTGGCGCTGTGCGGCTCGCGAATGCTTGTGCGGGCAGCTCGGCCAGGATATTGAGCGCGTCGGCATCGAGGAGCAGCGGGCGATCTTTGACGAGGAGCTGCTGGATTAGCGTCGTCGGCTCGGAGGTCAGGCCGCAGCCGCAGGCGATCGCGTCGAATTTTTGCCAGATACTTTCGTCGTCGAAGTCGGGCGGTAGCGTCGCGATCGCGCCAGACTCGCTCTCGTTCGCGGCCATCACCACCGCCTCGGGCAGTTGCGCCGCGACGATTGGCTTCAGCGACTTCGGCACGACGATCGACAGCATCCCGACGCCGCTCGATCGCGCTCCGAGCCCCGCCAGAATCGCCGCGCCGAGGTAGCGCTGGGAGCCACAAATCAGCAGCAGATGCCCCTCTTTGTATTTGTGGGTCAGGGGCGATCGGGGCAGACCGAGGGCGGCGATCGCGTCGGCCTGCGTCACGCGCCGCTGCGGCAAACCGCCGGGAAAGACAGTTTCGATATCCGTCGATCGCAGTCCGAACGGCAACAGCTCGACGCGCCCGATGTAGGGCCGCGCCGCATCGCGTAGCAGGCCGACTTTCCTCAGGCCGAGGCAGAGCGTCACATTGGCACGGAAGGCGACGGGCTCTGCGTCGTTTGAGTTTGCGTCACCGCCGCCGATCGCCTCGCCCGTATCGGTGTGGATGCCGCTAGGAATGTCAATCGCGATCCGTAGCGCGTCCGCCTGGTTGGCCCGCTCGATCGCCGTGGCTAGCTCGCCCGCGATCGGTCGCGTCTGCCCGAAGCCGAACAGCCCGTCGAGGATCGCGGCACTGCGATCGATCTGCGTCGCTAAGTCCGATGTCGTTTTGACGCGGGGAATTTCGAGATAGTCCGCAAAGCTGGCGTGCTGCTGGGTCAGCGGCTTGCACCTCTCAAAAGGCTGACAGCGCGTCACGTCATAGCCCCGCAGCCACAGCTCCCGGGCCACGACCAGCGTATCGCCGCCGTTGTGCCCCGGCCCCGCCAGAATCAGGATCGGCGCGTTTGGCTCGACCAGCTCCACGACGCGATCGGCGATCGCCGTGGCCGCCTTTTCCATCAGCGCCGCGACGGGCATTCCCACGTCGAACCAGCGCTGCTCGATCACCTGCATTTCCGCCGCCGTCACCAGCGCCCCGTCGATATTTGCCATCATTCGTCGAACTCTGTCAGGCTGAACTCGAACTGCGCGGCGACCTGCCAGCGCGTGCCGTCGTGTTCCAGTCGCGTCAGCTTCGGCACGACAAACTCCGCCGAAAATGGCCGATCGCGAAACTGCGGCCACGCTCGATCGAAGGCGCTGATACTCAGGTCGCGCAAGGCGATCGTCACGTGGGGCTCGAAGGTAGGGTAGCGGTTGCGGGCGGTGATGCCGAGGCGCTCTTTGAGGGTGTCGTACAGCTCCGGCTGAATCGCCAGCAAATCCGGCGTCTTCTCCACATGGACGAACAGGACTTTCGGCGGGAACGCCCCGAAGCCTTCGAGCGCGATCGGGACGGGCGCTTGGTAGGCCGCGAACTCCGATAGCACCGTATCCAGGGCGTCGGCTTCGGACGGCTCCCACTCGAACGGCGGCTGGAGCGTCACGTGGGGCGGCGAGTTGAGCGCCTTGCGGCTGTCGTAGCGGCTGGCAATTTCTTGCTTGAAGGCCGTGACGCGATCGCAGATATCGTCGGGCGGCAGCAGCGCGATGAAGTTGAGGCGCGAGGTGTCGGACATCGGTAGACGCGCGCGATGGCGAACGCGATTTCTCGTTACTGTATCCAGAGTAGTTGACCTGCCCAGTTTGCCCATGCCTTGGTTTGCCAAAATCGAACGCGGCATCGTCTCCAAAGACGAATTCGATCGCCACGTCCCCGCCCACATCGACTTCGTCCGTGAGCTGAACGCCCAAGGCCACAACGCCCGCAGCGGCTACTGGAACCGGCGCGGCGGCGGGATGCTGCTGTTCGAGGCGGAGTCGTTTCAGGCGGCACAGGCGATCGTGTAGCGCGACCCGCTGATCGCCAATGGCTGCGTGGAGTACGATCTATTTCACTGGTGTCTCGTCGCCGAGCCGGATGAGTAGCGGCGCGTCGGGCAACCCTTTAGACTATCGTTCCACCACCTCAAAGGGGTTTTCGGCTTCGCTGGGGAGCAGTGCGGCCTGCTTTTGGCGCTTTGTCATCAAGGCGGTATAGCCGACTTTTAGGAAACCTGCCGCGACAGCACCGGGAACGCCAAGCATCGAGCCGACAACTTCGATCGCAGCTTTGACAGCCTCATCGCGCGTGTCGGAGTCGGCCACTGCACGCATCCACTGCCACCACTGATTCTGTTTTTCGGACGACTGGTACAGGATCTCGTCTTTGAAGTCGCCAGACTCGCTGGTGGCGCTGAGATCGAGGTCAGCGAGTAAGGTTTTGAGGAGTTCGGCGGTTTCGGCGGGACTGGGGTTGTTGTAGGTCGTGACGTTTTTGTCGCCCGCCACATTGTCGCCGCTGCCGCCGTGGTGTTGGGTAATGCTAGTGCCGCCGTTGACGATATTGCCTCCAGCGTATTGGCCGCTGTTGTTGACTTCGTTGTAGGCTCCACCGCCAGTGTTGATCGTGCGTCCGGTGTTGGTCATGGTGTTGACTTGACTGGGGTAATTGTTAATAACAACGCTAGAGCTGAAGGGAGAGGATCGCCCAGTCGGATCGCCGTACCGATCGCGTTCTAGGCCACTGTTATCAAGCTCATCGCTCGAACTGGGCAGCATCGGCGCGGCAATATCGTCGAGCAGGCTGCGGACGTTGACCATTTTGTAGCTGATATCGCACTGCACCTCGTACTGTTTGTGTTGCAGGCGGCGGCGGAGGTTTTCCCAGGTGTAGGTGTGGGGTTCGGTGCTGTGCTTGCAGGTGTCGCAGTTACAGGGGATGTAGGTTTCGTAGTCGATGCGATCGTAGGTATTGGAGATTTGCTCCAGCTCGCGGGCGATATAGGTCAGCAGGTCGCGTTTGTGGTGGCCGGAGACGCGGATGCGGATGGTGGCTTTGTGGTAGCGGTCTTCTTCGATAATCTCGGCGCGGGCGCTGCGATCGCGCAAAATCACACCGTGTCGCCAGACGAGGCACTGACGCTCGATATATTCGTGGATGGCGACGACGAACCTCGGAAAGATGTCTTTGGGTTTGAATTCGTATTCGTAGCGCAGGATTAGGTTCTCGGTGTCGTCCCAATCGTAGTTGCAGCTCTCTTTCTCCAGCAGTTGCGGCGAGATGTAGCGGCCTTTGCAGTGGGGGATTTCGTAGCAGAGGCCGAAGTGCATCATCAGGTCGAGCAGTTCGTCGCGCATTTTGGCGGCGTCGCCTTCGTTCCAGATGGTTTCGAGATCGCGCTCGTCGAAGCGCCCAAAGTTGGCTTTGATCTCGCGGTTGTCGAGGATTTTGTAAATCGAGCCGGTCGCCCAGGTGGGGTTGAGTATTATCAGCTTTCGCAGGCCGCGTACTTTCTGGAAGTGGAGGCAAATCCCGAGGTCGTGGAGGAATTTGCTGGCGGCGAGCATGTCTTTTTCGTCATCAAAGCCGTTGTTGCGGCACAGCTCGAAGTAGCGATCGCGGGTAATAAAGTTCTGGTTTTGCGAGAGGTTTTCGAGGACGGCGCGGATGTTCGCCCAGGGGATCGAGACGTTGCTGCCGATGTGGGGCAAGTTGCAGAGATAGAACCGGACGAGGGTTTGGAGTTCTTCTAGACCGCGATTGTCTGCGAGGTTGACGGCGTGGATTTCTTTAAGGTTGGGGAATTCGGCGCGGAGGCTTCGTTCGTCGAGGTCGCACTGGCGGTCTTGTTTTTCGTTTTTGACGATGATGACGGGGCTACTGTTGCTGAGGATTTCGACGATGCTGAGCCAGTAGTAGAAGTCGGTGTTTTCTTTGCGGGTGTCGGCGACGAGGATGTAGACGGCGCGTTCGGTAAGGAAGAATTGGTGGGTGGAGTGGTAGATTTGTTGGCCGCCGAAGTCCCAGATGTTCGTGCGGAGTTTAGTTTCGGGGTCGTAGTCGATTTCCCAGCGTATAAGGTCGATGCCTTCAGTAGATTTTTCTTCGGGTTGGAGCTCATAGCCGGGGTCTTGGAGCTTGTTGGCTAGGCTAGTTTTGCCTGCGCCACTTTCACCAACAATGAGAAGCTTGGCTTCAGTAATAGATGGGGTTTCGTTGGGGGGCGTGAAAGCAAGTTGAAGTATAGTCTTGAGGTCGCCCGCTGCCCAAGGCTCACGCCCAACCAGTAGTTCAGGTGCTATGTGAATCGGATTACCAGATAGGTGGAGCGTCCTCAAACTTTTGCAGTGTTGAATGAATTCTGGCAAGATGCAAATCTGATTTCCACTGATATCAACTTCCTCAAGATTCTCAAGACTCTTGATCCAAGATGGTACTCTCGAAAGCCGATTCCTCCTTAAGTCAAGATAAGACAACTTTCTTAGGTTCCCCAGCTCAGCGGGTAATTCATACAAATTATTGCCGCTAAGGTCTAAGACTTTTATATCTTTTAGACTCCCGATCTCTTGTGGAACGAAAGATACTTCGTTGCTCCCAAGAAATAACTTCTCAAGACTTTCTAAAAGACCTATTCTCGGAGATATATTTTTGAGTCCGACCTTCCAAAGCTTCAGATTGCGAAGTTTTGACAATTCAAACAGATCGGTGGGGAGCGATTCGATTTTATTTCCGCTCAAAGTCAGAGACTCGAGCGTAGAAATATGAGATATGCCTTCTGGTATTTTCTCTAAAATATTGTAGCTGAGGCTTAGGCAAGATAAGAAATCAAGATTAGATATCTCAACTGGTATATCCTGAAGGCGATTGCCTCCAAGATCCAAGAATGAAACCTTTGGTAGAGAGAATATTTCCTTCGGGATTTCGGTAAGCCTATTTCTGTATAAGGAAAGTTCTTTAATCTCTCTACATTCAGCCAATTCGATAGGGATGCTTGTCAGGTGGTTGCATCCTATATCTAGAGATTTAAGGTTTGACATTTCTCGGATGTCTGATGAAATCCGGCTAATCTGGCTGTTGTGAATATGAAACCGCTCTAGTTTTTCTAATTCTGCTAAAAATCCAGGAATTTCTTGTATCTCATTTCTTCCAATAGACAAAGATTTTAGACCCTGACACTCCACCAGTTTCCTTGGTACTTCATTGAATCCATTATCATCAATGTCGAGATCTTGCAAAGATTCAAGCTGAGTTAGACAGTCCGGTATTGTCCCTAGGTTGTTATTCCAAAGATCGACCTCTCTGAGATTCTTCAAAGCTGAAAGACTTGAAGGGAGTTTTTGTAGACGGTTAAAAGCTACTCTTAAAATCCTGAGATTTTCCAGGCTTCCTATACTATCAGGCAGGCTTTGTAAGAAATTACCGTGATCTAGCTTTTCTTTTTCATCATATCGACCAAGGCTCAGGCATTCTAGCTCTGTTAGCCCTCCAATTTCCGGTGGTAACTCCTCGATCCCCATCCCCGATAAATCCAACTCCTTCCACCCCTCATCCTTCGCCCGCGCCAACAGCTCCAACAACTCTTTCCGCGTCGTCATCCCCAAACCCCAAACCACAACAGCCCCTATTCTAGCCAGCCCAAGGATTCACCACCTCAACCCCACACTCCTCAAAATCCTTCACATTCCGCGTCGCCAACACCGCCCCACTCACCCTACAAATCGCCGCAATCTGCCCGTCGAACTGCGTGGACGCCCCACCCGCAGCCGCTCCGCCGCAATCCGTCCGTACCACTCCGCCGCCGCCGAATCGAACGGCAAAATCTGAGCCACCAAATCCGACTGAAAAGCCTCCAACGCATTCGCCAGCAAAACATCCCGACAGCGACCCTCTGGAAGACGCCGAACCCCGAACAAAATCTCCGTTTGCGTTACGCTCGTCAGCATAGATCGCAGCCAGCTCCGGTAGCGCGTCAACCCAGCGCCTGACCCTCTCCGTTCCTTGCGGATGAATTAACTGCGAATACACATTGGTATCCAGGACGATCTTCATTCTTCATCAAACTCAGCGAACAACGTGTCATCCAGCCGAGCCGGTTCGCGCGGCGGAATATCCAGCTCGAGCGGCTCCAAATGACCAAAACGCCGATCGCACAACTCCACAAATCGCGCCTCACTCATCGTGTCCGGCTCGTGCTGCCGCTCCAAAGTTTGCAGTTCCCGATCGAGCAAAGCCCACAGCTCCCGCTTTTCCGCCTCGCTCAACTCCCGAATCGTCGGCAACAGCTCCTGTAGCGTCATCATCCTTCGCCCCATTTGATACCTTCCCCTCAGTTTAGCCAGCTCATTACTTCGCCCCGCATCACGAGCGCTCTAAACCGCATCCACTTTGATGGGCTTCGGGCGAGGCAGCACAGTGCACGATCGTGCAATTGCTATCGTAAAAACAGACCCCACCAACCCTATCCAAGACCGTGACCCTGGCTCAAGAGCGACTGGCACTGCTATACGAACGAGATCGCGCCCGCTGGCTCGAAGCGACCCTCCAGCGACTGCGCGATCGCGACTACGACAACATCGATTGGGACAACCTCCTCGAAGAACTCGACGACATGGCACGCAGCGATCGACGCGCGATAAAAAACAACACCGTCGTCATCCTCGTCCACCTGCTCAAATGGCAATACCAGCCCGAAATGCGTACCGGAAGCTGGGCTGGCAGCATCACTGAACACCGCACCCGTATCCTCGCCCTGCTCGACGACTCCCCAAGCCTCCGCAACGCCCTTCCTGATGCAGTCGAGTGGGCGTACCCCCGTGCCAAACGCCAAGCCAGCGACGAAACTGGACTGCGCCCCGATCGCTTCCCCGAAACCTGCTCCTACAAACCCGAAGACGTATACGACGACGACTTCTGGCCGGATGCAGTCTGACCGCTTCCGGCCGTTGCCGCGCGTTTCGCCCGATCGCGATGTTGACTCGGCCTTAACGCAGTGTTACTTTGTAATCCGGGTCTGAACCCATGCAATTGTGACGCCCAAATCTTGTCAGGACCGGAAGGTAGCAGCAATACGGGATGCTCGCGATAGGCGTGGACTTCGGGCCCTTTTGAGTTTTTTGTTCCAACCGCAGAGAAACCGGGTTTTTGAGAGTTTGCCGCGCTTCGATCGGCACGCTTCCAAAAAACCGGTTTCTGGTTTCAACGGTTTTACGGCAGAGGATCAGCTCTTTCCGATCGCCCGATCGATGTCGATCTGCAACACCTGAGCGAGCTGCTTGATGTAGCCTGTCACCGTCGGCAAGTCGCCATCGCGCAACGCCAGGAACACCGACTCCTGCGCGAACTCCAGATCGATCTTCAGCCCCAGCCGATCGCAGGCTTCGAGCAGAAACGATAGCTCCCGCACGAACGCCGGTCGATCGAGGTTGTCGAAGTCCTCCGGCTGGTGCGGTGCGAGCAGGTTGGCGATCGTCGTCTGGATGAAGGTCTCGATGCGGTGGCACGCCTGCGGCACGGTGAGCTTACAGTCGATGCGCTCGGCCTCCGCCGCCACTGCCGCCAGCTCGTTGAGCGCGTTGCCCCGTTCGGCGTGGCCGCGACTGAGATGGGCGACGGCGCGATTGAGGCGGTGGCGCAGGGCGACTTCAGCGGCAACCTGTAGCTCCTGCGGCACTTCGCGATCGGCGCGGCGGTAGGCGGCGATCAGGCTGTAGTTGTCGCGGTAGACCTGCGTGTAGAGCCGATCGAGTTCCGCCAGCGTGTTCTGGCTGAGCTGCTGGACGATGCGATATTCCTCTTCCTCGAAGAGGTCGTCGAGCGCGTAGGTGTCGCCCTCGAACAGGTCGTTCATGCTCAAAATCACCTGGGCGGTACTCGCGCCGGTGAGGCTGGCGAAGAGCGTGTCTTTCAGGTGACTGTAGGCGAGCCGATCGCGGAACGGCTGCACGCAGCAGTGGAAGTCCAACCCGCCCAGATGCAGCGCCGCAAAGACGAGGTGCTGCGATTCGCGCGAAATCTCCGAAGTCAGCCGCACCTGCCCGATCGCCAGGTTCAGCGACCCGAAGCGTTGGATTTGATAGTCGAGGCGATCGGCTTCGTAGCAATAGACGCGGTGCTGCTCCGGGTGCGCTGCGAACAGCGAGGCGATCGCGTAGTGCGCCGCCACTTGCCCCCAGGTCACTTTCGAGGTCGTAACGGATTGACGATAGAGATCGGCTCCGTCGGTGTATTCCGGCGCGTTGGTGGGCGCGGCGGCGAGTTGCGCGACGAACTCCGGCTCGAGATCGACGCCCGAGACGACTCCGGCCAGCTCGATCGCCCGCGCTGCGTAGCGCAAAATCTGCGTGCCTTCCGGTCGCGAAATCTCCTCGAAAAACCAGCCGCAGCTCGTGAACATCAGCAGGCTGTGGCGCTGCATTTCTAGCAGGTGTAGAGCGTCGGTGCGCTGCTCGGCGTCGAGCTCGTGGGCTTGGTGGACGCGCAGGAACTCGGCGATCGCGTCCGGCGATCGCGCCAAAATCACTTCGACAAAGGCATCCCGTGCCGCCCAGGGGTCGCGCAACACTTCGGGCGCGTGTTCTTCGTAGACGTCAATCAGCCGATCGCGCAGCCAGTTGAGTGAGTCGCGCAGCGGTTTGCGCCACTTCTGCTGAGTCTCGTCGCTGCCGCCGCAGCCGCAGTCTGTCTGCCAGCGATCGACGCCGTGGGAGCAGCTCCAGGCCGTTACGGGCTTCAGCTCGCACTCCCAGCTCGGCGGAAACTGGCTCAGATAATGGCCGAAGTTCGTCACCTGCCAGCCGCGATTGGCGAACTCCGCCCGGAAGCAGTAGGCGATGCATTTTTCTTTGCCCGCCTTATGGTGGCCGAAGGTTTCGCCATCGGTGGCGACGGAGACGATCTGCGACGGGCGATCGTCGTGGTGGACGGCCAGCGCGAGGCGATCGGCGAACGTCCCCGACCCCTGCAAAATGTCGTCGTTGAAGCCCATCTCGCCGGAGATCGGCCCATCGTAGAAAAATACGTCCAGGTAGCGTGTCTTGGCGGCATCAACGAAGCAGCGATACGGACGCGCGGGATCGATATTGCCGTCGGCCACGTCGATCCAGTCCGGCTCGCCTTCAGCGGCCAACGGGCGACAGCGCGCCACCTGGGACGGCGCGAGAATAACGAACTTAAGCCCTTCTTCGATTAGCACCTCGACGGTTTCGCGATCGATCGCCGTCTCCGCCAGCCACATGCCCCCGGGGAAGCGTCCGAACCGCTTCTGGAAGTCGGCGATGCCCCAGCGCACCTGGGTTTGCTTGTCGCGCCGATTCGCCAGGGGCATGATGATGTGGTTGTACACCTGTGCGATCGCGTTGCCGTGGCCGTCGAGACGGGCGGCGCTGCGGCGATCGGCTTCGAGAATCTTGTCGTAGGCGGCGCGATCGTGAATTTCAAGCCACGCCATCAGCGTCGGGCCGATGTTGAAGCTCATGTACTCGTAATTGTTGACCAGCTCGACCAGCTCGCCGCGATCGTTGTAGATTCGCGCGAAAGCGTTGGGGCGATAACACTCGTAGGAAATCCGCTCGTTCCAGTCGTGGAACGGCGCGGCGCTGGGCTGGCGCTCGATCGCGTCCAGGTAGGGGTTCTCGCGCGGCGGCTGATAGAAGTGGCCGTGGACGGTGATAAACGTCTGCGTGCCGGTCTCGGGAGACTGCGGTGTAGCGGGAGCAGCCGCGTCGATGAAAGAAGTATTCGTCGTCATAGGGCTCGAAAAACCGGAAAAGCGCGCGGAAGGTCGAAACCGCACGCTCGAAGCGAACGGCGATCCGTTCGCGCAAAGGAGGTCAGATCGTGGACTGTTGCCACCTGCATCCTATGGATTTCCACTTGGGGGCGGGCGATCCCGATATATGCCTTTGTCTTTTGAAATATTTCGCCGGGATTTGTTAACGCAGGATGAACGCTAGCCCTTGCCGGACTGGCCGGGACGCGGGAAGTGTTCGACCTGAGCGTAGCCGCCGAAGACCAGGTTCGAGCCCTCAGTTTCCAGGCGGTTGAGGCGCAGCGTAATGCCGTCGAGGTCGAAGCGATCGAGATCGACCATGTCGTTCAGGAGCAGCATCATCGCGTCGATCAGGGACTTTGCGTCTCTCCGATGCGCGGCGGGCACATCGTCGAGATGCAAGGTTGGCGTACCGAACTCAATCTTGCGCCGACGCTTGACGCTGACCTGGGTCGTGAACTTCAGTGGCAAGGCCGGACAATCGACACCCTTTGCGGTAGCTGCGATCGTCACGTTGGTGTCGGCTCCGAGCTTCATCGACACGTCCTCGAACGAGACGAGGCTGAGCGCCCAGTTCCCCGTCAGGCCGTCGAGATCGAGATTTTGCAGGCGCGCCTTAACCAGGTCGGCCTCGAACGATCGCGTCAGCCCAGCTTCGCTGAGCACCACGCGTGCGAGCGCTTGAGTCGGCTGCTTGAGCTTGAGCTGACCGGCTAGCACCGAGCCAGGGTCGATCGCGACGGCGTCGGTCTCGAACGACATCTCGGCGACGGGAAACTGCTGGCGGATCACCATGTTGCGACCCTGCATCTTAAAGCCGTCAATTGCGCCCTGAAGTAACTTGCTGGGCGGATTGCAGCGGATATTTACGTCAATGTGTTCGCACTCACTAAATAGACGGGCGATCGACTGACTAGCAACGGTATCGAGAAGGTTCTCGCCCCAATCGTTGCCGGACTGCCAGTTATTTCCGGAAAAGCTGCCAAACATGCTCGATGCAACCATAGGTTGAAATACCTAGGTAAAACGATTGTCCCATCCTGTTTGTAACAAAGTATAAAGATTCCTGCAATTCGTAGAACCTCACCTCTTGCGATGCCACGGGGTGTGCCGCGACGTTCCGCGATTGCTGCGAACAGTATGGAAGGCGGGAAGTATCCTTCGTTTCGCGAACCTGTGGCAAAACCACGTCGGGATTGTTCGGGTCGCACGGCGCTCTAAAATCGAGTGCGCCTTATCCCCAGGATACAGCGCTGCGTCCCCGATCCTCGCGTCGCCGCCATGATAGAAGACTGGATTGAAATCGGCAGAATCGTTGGCCCCCATGGGCTTCACGGCCAGCTCAAGGTGTACCCCAGTTCGGATTTCCCAGAGCGCTTCCTAGAGCCGGGGACGCGCTGGCTGAAGCGGCGGGGGCAGCACGAACCGGAGCCCGTCGAGCTGACGTTCGGGCGCGACGTGCCGGGGAAGAACCTATTTGCGATTGAAATCGAAGGTATTGAAGATCGCGATCGGGCAGAGGTTCTGCGGGATGCGGTGCTGTACGTGCGCGGGGACGATCGCCCAGAGCTGGAGGAGGGCGAGTTTCACGTGATGGATTTAGTCGGCCTGGAGGCGCGGATCGCGTCGAGCGGGAAGCGGATCGGGGTGGTGGCGGATGTGATGTCGTCGGGGAACGATTTACTGTCGATCGAGCTAGATGAGCCGATCGCGGCGAAGGAAACGTCGTCGAGCCGTCGGCGGTTTCGCCGCAAGCAGAAGGTGAAGCAGCCGCAGACGCACGTTTTGGTTCCGTTTGTGGAGGCGATCGTGCCGGTGGTGGATGTTGCGGGGGGATTCGTGGCGATCGTGCCGATTCCGGGGTTGTTGGACGAGCGCAGCGCCATGATTCGGGAAGACACACCCGACCCTCAGGTATAAAGACGAATCTACCCCAGAACCAGGGCTATTTCATTCTGGATTGACCGGTTCTGTGCGTTGACGAGTTCTCGTGACTCTGGCCTCCGAAGCTTTGAGTGAAAGCTCCCTGAAAGCTCGGCAGCACGTTGGTCAAGTGAAGAATGAAATAAACTTGGTCACGCAATACCTCGAGCGCAGTCGGGAGGGTTTAATAAACTCAATAGATAGGGGCCGATCGAGATGAACTGGAATGTAGCGATTGCGGCAGGTGGCGGCGCGAGTCTTGATTTCTTAGAAATTGCAGTTATCGCCTATGCCATAGCGAGATCGGGTTACCAACGCGAGGCGATCGCTGGCTGCGCAGCCGGTATATCGAGCGTAGCGATTGCTGCGGTGGCACTGGGCTCGAATATTCAGCTCGTCCCGCTCCACTGGCTACAGCTAATTACTGGGGCGGTGTTGCTTTGGTTCGGTTGGGGCTGGACGAAAAAGGCAGTGGTGCGGCAGGCGACCGGGCGGCGTGCGGGCTGGCTGGCTGACGATCCGCTAGAAGCAGAAGCAATCGCGCTAGAGGCCGCACCGCAGGGATTCAGTACGGCAAACTTTATCGTAATGGCCAAAAGTGCAGCGCTAGAAGCGTTTGAGGTCGCGGTTATCGCTGTAACGCTAGGAATCGCGTCGAGTGCTTGGGGCGAAGTTTTGGGAGCTGTGGGAGTCGCCTGTGTGGGGTCGATCGTCGTGGTGGCAGCACTCCATGCTTATCTGGCAAAAGTCCCCGATGTGTTGATTAAGTTGGGGACAGGGATCGTGCTGTTGGCGTTGGGTACGTTTTGGCTTGGGGAAGGTTCAGGCTGGGAATGGCCGGGAGACTGGGCAGTTGTGGGGTTGATTTGTCTGTATGGTTTGGTTTCCGCTTTTGCCGCGTTCTGGCTCGGCCGCAAGATGGAGAACTCGGCAGTTTGAGGAAAGAATTCAGGCCAAGCAATTGTGGAATGCCGCGCTATCTGCGAGCGAAATCGATGGCATTGAAGATCGCGATCGGGCAGAGGTTCTGCGGGATGCGGTGCTGTACGTGCGCGGGGACGATCGCCCAGAGCTGGAGGAGGGCGAGTTTCACGTGATGGATTTAGTCGGCCTGGAGGCGCGGATCGCGTCGAGCGGGAAGCGGATCGGGGTGGTGGCGGATGTGATGTCGTCGGGGAACGATTTACTGTCGATCGAGCTAGATGAGCCGATCGCGGCGAAGGAAACGTCGTCGAGCCGTCGGCGGTTTCGCCGCAAGCAGAAGGTGAAGCAGCCGCAGACGCACGTTTTGGTTCCGTTTGTGGAGGCGATCGTGCCGGTGGTGGATGTTGCGGGGGGATTCGTGGCGATCGTGCCGATTCCGGGGTTGTTGGACGAGCGCAGCGTCACGATTCAGGAAGACGAGCCCGATCCCAAGCCAGACGAAGAGCAAGGCCAATGAGTGAGACTCCCAAGCACCAGATCCGCGCGTTCTACAACGACGAAACCATCCGGGTCTATCAAGCCTACAGCGATCGAATTGCCGATTCAGCGCTCGCGAATCAAACCTTCGTCAGCCCGCCATTCAAGCTCGATCGAATGACTTGGATCAAGCCGTCTTTCCTATGGATGATGTATCGCTCTGGCTGGGGAATGAAGGACGGCAAGCCGTCGAAGATCTTGGCGATCGACATTACGCGAGCAGGATTTGAGTGGGCGCTCGACCATAGCTGCCTCAGCCGCCCGAGCAAAGATCTCTCACCGAAAGAATGGAAGCAGATGAAGCGCACGCATCCGGTACGTATCCAGTGGGATCCCGAGCGAAATCCCGATCTGGAGGCTTTGGACTACAGAGCCATCCAGATCGGGCTCTCAAATGAGGCCGTGGTGAAATATCTCAACGAATGGATTACGTGCATTACAGACATCACGCCGCTGACACGCGAGATTCATGCTCTCGTTCAGCAAAGTCGTTATGAAGAGGCAAAGCAGTCCCTCCCAAATGAGCTTGCGTATCTACTCGAAGAGAATACTCGCTTGCAAATCAACGCCGATCTTTGCCTCAATTAGCCATAAGTGAAGCTGTTTGTCTCGCATCAGTGACACGGCACAGAGCTCACGAAAAGCGTTCCCACGCAGGAGCATGGGAACGATGCGAATCAAAACGGCTTTGAGATCACAACATCTTGATAAGTCACGCCATTCTCTCGTCCAGCCCACGAGCCAAATTCGATATCGATGATTTGATGGCCTGCTGCCGCGTATATCTCGTAGATAGTGCTAATGGGGTATGCCGTGCATAACAAGGGATTTTCTTGACTGTAAGTGAAAACGCCATTTACAAAAAAGGGCAACGCTCTGTCCGTCAGACCGCACTTCATAACATACTTTGCGTACTCATCTACAATAAGCCAAGTATTAATTCCATACCCGCCTGAACCCAGCACCTTTGCTTGTTCCTTTAGAACATGCTGAATTCCTTCACGCCACATGTGAGTAAAGACTGAATGGGAAAAGACAACATCAAACTTGCCTTCGTACTCGATTGGAAGAACGGGCTCGCTTGACTTGGCTTGACTCTTACTACTTTTACCTTCTTGTATGTAGATATAGTTTTCGTCTGTCGAAATATCTTGGAAGATAAACTCGAAGTTGGGGAAACTAGAGTAGCCTGCTTTTAATGAATCGATAGCAAATTTGCTGATATCAAGCCCTAGATATAACCCCTTGCTGGAGAGATAGTTACTAGAAGCATATGCGAGGCGTCCCCAGCCACACCCATAGTCAAGGATTGATGCATCTGGGGTTAAATTAGCTTTCTCAATCAGGTAAGGTAGCTCTTTCAGACATGCAGACTCCACGTGGCCTCTGATGTACTCGGAAAGACTAGATATGGACTTGTCGTAGTTCCCATTATTTTCGGGGCTGGGAATTCGTGGGTCGATTTTCCCCAGATTAAATGCTTGTTGGAACTCCTGATAGAGCTTTGTTCGTGCATCGATCGTCATCTTTCGCTCGAGGTTAGTTCTGACCTCATGAGATTACCCCAGCTTCTCACTCTCTGAAATACTTACAGCGACTCGAACAGCGCTTCGTACTTGTCCAACGCGCTCGAAAACGCATAATTCTCCAGCGCAAACTGCCGCACGTTCGCGCTCAACCGCGCCACCTCCTCCGGATCGGCGTGCAGCTCCCGAATCGTCGCCGCCAGCTTCTCCGGGTCTTCCGGCGGGATCGTCCGACCGCCCTTGCTGTTTCGCACTGCTTGCGATGCCGTCCCGATCGCCGGAACCGACGCCACGATCGGCAACCCACTCGCCGACAGCACCTGAATCTTCGACGGCATATTGAACGCGATCACGTTGCCCTTCTGCATCACCAAACCCAGATCGGCAGCGGCCAACATCTGCGGCAACAGCTCGCGCGGCTGGAACGGCAGCAGCGTCACGTTATCTGCGCCCAGCTCGTCGCGGAGGGCTTGCAGCTCGTCGCGCGCCTTACCTTCGCCGACGATAACGATCGCGATCTCTGGTACGTCGCGCAAATGCATCGCCGCATGGATTAGCGTTTCGAGACCCTGCGTGCGGGCGATGTTGCCCGAATAGAGCACGATAAATTTTCCCGTCAGACCGTTCTCGACGCGGAACGGGTTTTCGTCTTTGTTGCTGCCGGTCGGGGCGGGCTGAATAAAGTCCGTATCGACCCAGTTGGAAATCAGCGCTAGCTTCTCGGCGGGGACGCCCTTATCGCGCAGGTTGTCCACGAAACCGTCGGCGATGACACTGATGCGATCGGCGGTTCGATAGGCGAACTTCTCCAGCCATGAAAAGATCTTAATCATGCCCTTGTTGGTCATCAGGCCGGTGTGGACGGCGGCGTCGGGCAGGATGTCCTGGAGGTTGGCGACCAGCGGGCAACGGAAAATCCACTTGAGGACGGCGGCAGGGACGGTGGCGGGCAGCGGCGGGATCGTCAGGAAAATCACGTCGGGCTTGTCGCCGTTAAGCGCCTGAAAGAAGCTGGTGGCGACGAAGCTGATTTCGAGCAGGGCGCGATCGATAAATCCGGGCTGCGGTCGAATCCAGACGTAACAGCGCTGGAGCTTGACGCCGTTGCGCTCCTCGGTCATGTAGAGCTTGCCGCGATAACCCTCGTAGATGCGCCGCTCGGGATAGTTGGGCATCCCCGTCACGACGCGCACCTCATGGCCGCGTTTGGCGAGCCCTTCAGCCAGTTCGGTCATCAGCGGCGCGATGCCGATCGGCTCGGGGTGATAGTTATAGGAGTAAATCAGGATTTTCATGCGCGGGTTCGCCGAGGATTTGCCGGGGATTTGCCGATGGTGGGAGAAACGTCTCGTGGAGGCGCATCGCTACACGTTGGGAGCTGTGCATTGAGGAAACATGCCAACGCGAAACGCCTGCCGATCGCTTCGGAGTCTTTGCGCCGCGATCGGGAAAATCGGTCGCGATCGCAGCGCGTTGCAATGCCCGCACCGACGCTTCGCCGCACAGCCGTACAATTTAGGCCGTACACTTCAAAGAGAACCGATCGCAGCGCCGTAGGCCAGCATTCGCAACCCAGGCTAACTCACGCTGCCATCCGATCGCGCCGCCTTTCGCCCCGACCGCCCCGTCCGCTATGCCTTCCGTCAAATCCCGCCGATCGCCCCTGATTTTGCTGCTGCTCGTCGCGCTCTGGAGTGCCAGCATCGGCTGGCTCGCGAGCGGGGCCTGGGCGCAGGACTCCGAGCTACCCGATGTCCCGGATGAGTTTCCGTATATCGGCACGGTCGATCCCATCCCCGAGAACAAGCGCGCCGGTCAGACGCTGTATCTAGGTAACTGCGCGGGCTGCCATATCGCGATTCCCCCGGCGCTGCTGCCGACCGAAACCTGGCGCGACAACCTCCTCGACGAAGATCACTACGGCGCGATCGTACCGGTGCTGCCCAGCCCGCAGATCGAAATTCTTTGGGACTACCTGCAATTTTTCTCGCGCCCGAATCCCAGTCAAAACGAAACTCAGGCGTTCCGGCTCGACTCCTCAACTTTTTTCACGGCGATGCATCCCGGAATGGCGATCGAGCGTCCGGTGCGCCTCGACGGCTGCGCGTCCTGCCACCCTGGCGCGAATGACTTTGACTTTCGCCGAACCCAAGAGACCCGACAGGCGATCGCGCCGCCAATCGCACCGTAGCGATAAGCCAAACTATTGTCGCCATTAAGACAAATAAAACTTTACAAAACGAAAAACGAAGTTACGCTAGAGAGTGAAGCGTAACTATGTCCGTCACATGCGTCAGTTTTTCCTTGTCGTGCCCATTGTCATTGTTTTCTTACTTGCTCTCGTGGCGACGGGTGCTCGCTCGTTCCTTCCCGGCGGTCTGGCTGAGCCTGCACCGGCTGGTATGACTCTCTTCCCAGCGAAGGCCGACCCGTTCGTCCACGTTCCTTCGCCGACGGCAAATATTGCCCTCGCCGCGCCGTCGATTGGTTAGGGATGGCAGGGTTTGCGGCGCTACCTGTCGGTTACCGGCTGCGCGTCGGCTCGCCTCTCGATCGTGCCTTGCTTTTTTCTTTTGCCCACCGCGCTTATCGCGAGGTTGATTCTGTTCGTACCGGCAATCGGCTGTCGCAAACTCTCGATCGCTACTTGAGCGCTCGCACGCCCATCTGGTGGATTGAGGCCGACGCGCCGAGTTCGGGGGCCAGTTCGGAAGGCAAATCGCCCCCTGACGCGGGATCTGGGTTGGGTGCGCGCTCGGGCGATCGCGCGGCCGCTGAGAGGCGATCGGGCCTACCGTATCTCTCGTCCGGTGAGCCGACCGGCCAGCTTCAGAATTTTCAACCCATCGCCTGTCTCTGGCTAGGAAGCGCTACAACGCCCAGTGATGCCGAGCCTCAGGCTTATGTTTTGTTGCTTTACGTTGCGCCCGAGCACCGGCGGCGCGGTCTCGCAACTCACCTGCTTCATTTGGCGGAAGCCGAGGCTGAAAGGCGGGGCGATCGTCAGCTCGGCTTGCAGGTGCAGGCGGGCAATACCGCCGCGATCGCGCTGTATGAAAAATTGGGCTACTTCACGCTGTCGCGCTGGATGGGCAAGCCGTTGGGGTGAGGGCGATTCAGGCGCGATCGGCCCGCTTCCGAGCCCACCGGACGATTGTGTTAACCTGACTAGGCTGAAACATCGCGTTACAAAAGATCGACTAGCTGTGATGAGAGACGGGGCTGAGCTTTGCTGACTGTAAACTCCGCATCCCTGGCGATTTTGCCACTCGTTTTTCGAGCCGTTTATACCTCTGCATTGAGCTTCCATGACTATTGCTACCGCTGCTCCGTTGCGCCCGCGCTGGCCGGGGATTTTCTTTAATGCCGCCCTGCACGTCGGCGCGGCTTTCGTACTGCTGCCGCAGAATTTCTCTTGGTCGGCGGTCGCACTGTTCGTTGGCCTCTGGTGGGTGACGGGCTGTCTCGGCATCACTGTCGCCTACCACCGCCTGATCGCTCACCGCAGCTTCACCGTGCCGAAATGGCTCGAGTACGTGCTGATGTTCTGCGGCACGCTGACGGCCCAGGGTGGCGTCTTGGTTTGGGTCAGCTACCACCGCGCTCACCACCGGGGTGTCGATAGCGACGGCGATCCGCATACGCCGGTCGATGGCTTCTGGTGGAGCCATATGGGCTGGTTGATGGTGCATCACCCACTCAAGGGCAAGTGCGAACGCTTTATCAAAGACATCATTGACGACCCGGTATACCGCTTCTGCGATCGCTACTTCATTGAAATCCAGGCGGCGTTCGGCGTCCTGCTCTACATGCTCGGCGGTTGGCCGTTCGTCGTGTGGGGTGTCTTCTTCCGACTGGTGTTCGTGACCCACGTAACCTGTATGGTCAACAGCGTCACCCACACTTTTGGCTACCGCAATTACGACAGTAAAGATCGCTCGACAAACCAATGGCTCGTCGCGGCGCTGACCCACGGCGAAGGTTGGCACAATAACCACCACGGCCACCAGTATTCGGCGAAGTTCGGCCACAAGTGGTGGGAAATCGATGCAGGCTGGATGGTGATCCAGTGTTTGGCAGCGCTGGGTCTGGCTAAAAATGTCAAGGTGCCGCGCACCGAACCGCAAAAAGCCGAACTGCAAGAGCAGTCGTAGACGCAGAAACTTAGAGGTCGGACTTCTCGATCGACGCAGTTTCGTCCAGATATCTGAAAGCCGGGTTTCTCCGGTTCGGTCGCACTCGATCGAGCCTTTGTAGAAATCCGGTTTCTCGCGTTTTATGCGTGGTTTGGTAGGGTATGTTGCGGCCACGATCGATAACAGAAACATGCGCCGCCGCAACGCGCCAACGACAAGCGCTAAATCCTTGCGCTGCGGTTCGAGCCTGCCGATCGCGCTTTTCGACTATCGCTCGCGACCGCGACGCATCTTACTAAGCCGCCGATTATGGTTCCTTCGATCGCCCGCCTGACCGAATTCGCCGATCGCCTCGCCCGCGAGGTTGGCGCGGAAATCCAGCGCGACTTTGCCACCGTCGTCCCGGAGATCAAGCCCGACGGCTCGCTCGTGACGAAGGCCGATCGCTTTGCCGATGCCAAGCTCCGCGACGCAATTCGCGCCGAGTTTCCCGACCACGGCATTTTGACCGAGGAGGGCAATCGCACCCTGCCCGACACCGACTTTTGCTGGATCGTCGATCCGATCGACGGGACGACTAACTTTACGCGCAGCGTTCCTGTCTGGGGCGTATCGCTGGGGGTGCTGTATCGCGGTACGCCGGTGTTTGGGTTGGTGTATTTCCCGCCGCTGGGACAGAGCTTTTCTGGCAGCTATCCGGGCGAATCCGGGCTCGATCTGCCGATTGCGGCTACTCTAAACGGCGAGCCGATCCGCGTCTGCCAGGATGCGATCGACGGCCAGCACTTTTTTAGCGTCTGCACCCGCAGTGTCGATCGCGTCGTTCATCCGATGCCTTGCAAGATTCGCATGCTGGGCGCTTCGACCTATAACTTTTTGACTGTGGCGCTGGGGAGCTGCCTGGGGGCGATCGAGGCGACGCCGAAGATCTGGGATATCGCGGCAGTCTGGCCGATCGTCCGGGCGAGCGGGGCGCAGTGGCTGTTTCTCGATGCGGCGGGGGAGCCGATCGAGCGGTTTCCGCTGCGCCCGAACCGCGACTATACCGAGGAGAAGTTCCCGGCTTTAGCGCTGGCGAAGTCCGAGTTTTTCGCGACGTTCGCCGCACGACTAAAGCTGGCGTCGATCGCAGGCCAGTCGATCGCTGGATAGAGAGCACTGGGCGATCGCGCTCGGAACCTTCAGGTGCAGCTCGCGCTGCCATCCAGGGACACTTCATGCAGGCACGGCAGGCGATCGAGCTGTGGTGGAGCGAGGCCGCTGAGTCGGTTGCCGTGCAGATATAGGGACTGCAAGCTAGAGAGCTGGCCTAGCGCCGCTGGAATCGTGCCATCAAGCCGGTTGCTCGCCAGCGACAGGTACTCTAGCTGGCTGAGGTCGCCCAGCGCCGCCGGGATCGCGCCGGATAGGGCATTGCCGTTGAGATACAGGTTCTGCAAGTGCGACAGTTGGCCCAGCTCGCTTGGAATGGGGCCGACGAGGCGGTTTCCGCAGAGGTAGAGGCTACGGAGATTCGACATTCGTCCGAGGGCAGCGGGAATCGTGCCGCTGAGCTTGTTGACCGAAAGCGAGAGGTGCAGCAGACGGCGCAGCCCGCCCAGCGCCGCCGGAATTGCGCCGCTGAAGGTGTTGCCGCTGAGGTCGAGTTCGGTGAGTCGCGACAGTTTTCCGAGGGTGGCGGGGATATTGCCGCGCAGTTGGTTGCCGCCGAGTTGCAGCTCGCTCAGGCAGATGAGATTGCCCAGCGCGGACGGTAGCTGGCCCCGCAGGTTGGTGGATGGGAGCGCGAGCGTGGTGACGCGGTTCCCCACGACGGTAACGCCGTACCAGCGGGCCACTGCCGAGGCGGCGGGCGGCGCGGTGCTGGCAACGTCCCAGTTGGCGCAGCGCGTCCAGTTATCGCCGTCGGTCTTGTGATGCAGCGACCGTAGTGCCCGGTAGTCGCCGGGATCGAGCGGCCCGTCGGTCGGCGGCTCGGCATCATCGGATACGAGAATCGGCGCGCGGCACGATCCCGGCATCGGCATCGCGATCGCGGCAACTCCGGTGGTGGACTCCAGCGCCGCGAAGAGTGCCGTCCGTTCGGTTTCGGAGAGGGGGCGATCGGCGTGTACCAGCACTTCTGCCTGCGCGGCGAAAGCAGCACGCCAGTCGAGGCCTCGTCGCGCCGCCTCGACCGCCGCTGCTCCAAAGCCGCGATCGCCCGTCTCGGCGGCGAACCAGTGCAGCCGCTCGAGACCCTGCCGCTGGCTGAAGATTTCGCAGAGCTGGGCGAAGCCGTCCGCATCGGGGCGCAAGACGATCGTTTCAATTCCCGTCCGTATCAGCGGTAGCAGCACGTCCAAATCCTGGACGTACGGGTCGCAAATCGCCAGTGTCGCTGGATAGACTGAAGAGTTCATAAGCTTTACTGATGGCTGGAGGAAGCGAACAGCGGGCCGCGCGTCGGGCGATCGCGCTGCCTTGCTCTACAGGTAAATCCGCAAGCTTTAGGAGAAATTACGCATAGGTCGGGAACTTTTTTACTCGTTTTAACGTAAAGCCGTTGGAAGCACGGAGATGCGGTTCCGTAATGTCTCGCGACTCTGCCATAACCTAGCCTTAAAATCTCCCGACGTGCCGCTGCCTCACCAGAGATAATGTCAAGATAAATCTGCGTCGCGCTGCCCAACCTGCCAAAATGAGCCCGTAAGGTGGCCCGACACCGCTTCTAAACTGCTTCTAGACCTCACCCTCCGCCCGAATCCGTGGAACCGACCTCTTCTCGCTACACCGACGAACCCGGACCCAAGCGCTGGCTCCTGGCCAAGTCTTCTCAGGTATTCGGCCTTTCGCCGGAATTCCGTCGTGGCAACCGCTGGTATCGCGCGCGACAGTACGATCGCGCTCTGGCGTCCTACGACGTGGCGCTCGACCTCGACCCGACGCTGCATCCGGCGTGGCTGCGGCGCGGGCAGACGCTGGCAAAGCTCGAGCGCCTCAGCGAGGCGCTCGTCGCCTACGATCGGGCGATCGACCTGCGGCCGGACGACGTGTGGGGCTGGTTGCTGCGGGGTCGGCTGCTGTTCGAGCGCGAGCGCTTCGACGAAGCAGCCAACAGCCTCGAGCGCGCCAGCGAGTGCGATCCCACACGTCCCGAAGCTTGGATTTACCTGGCGCGGAGCCTGGTGGGGCTCAACCGCTACCTGGACGCCGCCAACGCCTACCGCGAAGCGCTGGCCCTGCAGCCGACCGATCTCGAACTACATCGGCGCTGCGGCGAGGCGTTTACGCTCTGCGGGCGAGATCGAGAGGCGATGGACACCTACGCTGCTGCGATCGCCCTCGCGCCGGACGACGCCGATCTTTGGGAGCGTTACGCTCGCGCGGCGCGGCAGGCCGGGGAACTTTCGGCGGCACTGCAAGCCTACGATCGCCTGCTGGTGTTGCAGCCCGCCCGTCCGGGGGCGGTACTCGATCGCGGCTTTATTCTCGAACGGCTGCAGCGCACCTCTGACGCCCTGGCCAGCTACGATCGCCTCTTGCAAGAGCAGCCCGATAGCACCGACGCCTGGATTGCCAAGGGTATGGCGCTGCGCCTCGCCGAGCCCGGTTCAGCCAAAGCCTGTTTCGATCGCGCCATCTCCGTCGATGAGCGATCGGCGGCAGCCTGGTACGGCAAGGGGTTGGTCGCCCTCGACGCTCGGCAGGACGCGATCGCCCTTAATGCCTTCAATCGCTCTACCCATCTCAATCCGGACTTCGCGCCGAGCTGGCTCGAGCGCGGGCGGCTGCTCGCTCAGCTCGAGCGCCACGATGACGCGGCGATCGCTTTCGACAACGCCCTGCAAATCCAGCCGGACAACCCCGACGCCTGGATCGAGCGCGGCTACGCCCTCGCCGCTGCCGGTCGTCACACCAGCGCAATCGCATCCTATGACAAAGCCGTCGAACTCGGCGGCGATCGCGATTTGGCGGCCACGGCGCGAGCTGAGTTCGCGCGCGGTGCGGCCTTTGCCCAGCTCGATCGCGCGGACGAGGCTGTGGGGGCCTACGAGCGCGGCCTGGACTGCGACATCACTCAGATCGACGGCCACCGCGAGCGCTGCGCCCTGCTCGAACGCTACGACCGCCTCGAAGAGGCCCGCGTTGGTTACGATCGTGCCCTGACCCTGTGGCCGACCGACCTGCCGCTGTGGTTCGCGCGCGGCCAGCTCCTCTGCCAGCAGCGCCGCTACGAGGATGCCCTGACGAACTACGATCGCGTCGTCCAGCTTCAGCCTGCGAGCTGCGAGGGCTGGCTCCAGCGCTGCGGAGTCCTCGAACGGCTCAATCGCCCCCAGGAGGCGCGCCAGTCTTTTGCGATCGCCGAGCAAATCGACCCGAGCTTGAAACACGGCGATCGGCGGCAAGCCTTCTCGTCGCTGAACCTGGGCTAGCTGGACTAACGATCTCCCGCCACCCCAGCAGTCGTAACTCGTCCGAAAGGTCTGACTTTTTACTCCTGTGACACCGCTCGCAATTGAGAAACCGGTTTGCTTCGATCCGGTTGCAATTTCGTGAGTCGCCGATGGAAGTCCGGTTTCTGGGGTTGCTCGGGCTGCTGCCGTCTGGAATCCGGAGCGATCGCGAAATTTCACCGAGAAATGTCCGCTGCAAACATAGAATGGTAAAGCTGCGTTTGGCTGGGCGGCGAGATTCGTCACGTGCTCGTCACATCTTCGCCCCGCTCGACGCGGATACCCGCCCCAACGCCGTTTCCCCGCGCTACACGCTTTGACGGGGAACGCGCGATCGAGGACTGCCCCCGAGACGTTCGCAGTCCTCGATCGCCGCCCCATTCACCGTGAGATAGACACGAGGATCGCCCTGCATGGAATTCTCAATTTCGACCCTGCTATCGAGCTTCCCCGACGGCAAATCGATCGCCCCAAAAGCCCTGGAGAAGAAGCTAGAGTGCGACGAAGCCGATGAGCTACGCAAGCTGCAAATCGCCCTCGACGCTCTCGAAAAACTCGGCCTGGTGTCGAAAGAGCGCGGGCGTTACCGCCGCAGCGAGCGTGAAGAGTGGGTCGAAGCGCGGCTGCGCTGCTCGAGCAAGGGATTTTGCTTCGCGATTCAAGACGAAGAGGGGGCGGACGATATTTACGTGCGCGAGTCATACCTGAGCAATGCCTGGAACGGCGATCGCGTCTTGGTGCAGGTCATCAAAGAAGGTAGCCGCCGTCGATCGCCCGAAGGCGAAGTCAAGCTGGTGCTGGAGCGAGCGAACCCGTCGGTACTGGCGCGTATTAAGGAAGTGCCCGACGAAGGATACCGCGCCGTACCGCTCGACGATCGCCTGCTGTTTGAAATCGAACTCGAAGAGCAGCCCGACTTCAAAGATATTCTCGACTATCTGGTTCACGTCGAAGTCCAACGCTATCCCCTCGGCCAAAACCCGCCTCTGGGCAGTGTGGCGCAGATTCTCGGCAGCGACGCCGAAACTGCCAACGATATCGATATCGTGTGCTGCAAGTACGACCTACCCCGCAAGTTTTCCGCAAAAGTCGAGCGGGCGCTAGAGAGTGTACGCGATCGCCTCGAGCGCCCGGTGGAAGTGGCCGATCGCCTCGATCTGCGCGACGTACCCACCTTTACCCTCGGAGCCGTCGCCAGCCCGGATTCGCCTGCGGTCAGCGTCGATCGCGCCTTCAGCCTGACGCCCAGCGATGGCGACGGCGCATGGCAGCTCGGCGTTCACCTGGCCGATGTCGCTGCCTATATCCCCCAGGATTCGACGATCGATCGCGAGGCGCAGCGCCGCAGTACGGCAACCTTCCTCGGCGATTTGGTGCTGCCGATGCTGCCCGAGACGGTAATTGGGGCGCTCAATTTCGTGCCCGACGCCGATCGCCTCGCGATTTCGGTCGTCTTTATGCTCGACGAGAGCGGCGAAGTCCTCGACTACGAGATTCAGCCCAGCGTCGTACGCGCCGATACCGCCCTGACCTACGCCGACACCGACGGCTGCTTTAAGGAGAAAGACGGCGCGATCGTCGCCAACCCGAAGGCCAAGCTCGCCGGTCGGCCTAAGTGGCTTGCCGGAACGATCGCCAACTTCTGGTCGATTGCCCTGTCCCTGCGCGACCAGCGCTACGAACGTGGCTCGTTCGACCTGGCGCTGCCGGAAACAAGCCCCCACTTTGACGACGAAACCCAGCTCGGGGCAATGGTGGTCGCGCCGCTGCCCGCCGCTCAGCAGATGGTCTCGGAGGTGGTGCTGCTGGTCAACCAGAGTATCGGCGAGCACCTCAACGCCCTCGACGTCCCGGCGCTCTACTTAGCCCAGCCCGCCGTCGATCCGGCCGATGCGATCGAGGCGATCAAGCTAGTGGCCAATATGGACATCGAACTGGCGCTCGAAGATGAAGAAGAAGTCTACCCCAGTGACTTCAAAACCTTCACCGATCGCTTTGCCGAGTCGGAGCACGAGAAGATCTTCTCCTACTTGCTCGAGGCGATCCTCAAGCCCACTAACTACACCACCGAGGTTTCTCAGCACTTCGGCCTCGCGCTCGAAGAGGGCTACATTCACGCCGCCTCCCCGCTCCAGCGCTACTCCGATTTGTTCGTTCAGTATTTGCTCCACGCGATTTTCGAGCACGGGCGCGATCGGCGCACGACCCGCATGAAAGAAGGCGTTAACCTACGCCACTCTTCCTGTCAGGGCAAAATCAACTGGAACGTGCTGCCACCGGAAATCCACAGCGAGTTCGAGCGGCGCGTCGGGCTGCTGGCGCTGCCGATGACCGAGCGCGAAAACCTAATCGGCGAGGCGGAAAGCGACCTGCTCGGCCTGCAAAAAGCCGGGACGATGAAAGACCGCACGGGCGAAGTGTTCTCGGGCTTGATCACCGGCGTGCAGTCCTACGGCTTCTTTGTCGAGATCGAAGCAGGAAAAGACGGCCCCGCTCCCAGCCGCCTGGAGGGCCTGGTTCACGTCTCGTCGCTCAAAGACGACTGGTACGAGTATCGATCGCGCCAGCAAACCCTGGTCGGGCGCAAAAGCCGCAAACAGTACGGCCTCGGCGGCTCGGTGGAAGTCCAGGTCAAGAGCGTCGATTACTACCGCCAGCAGATCGATCTCGCGCCGGTCAGCTCGGGCGATAGCGAGTCAGCGGCCAGCGAAACGGAAGCGCCCGCCAGCGACGACACGCCCGACACGCCGCTCGAAGCCGACAATTCGGTGCTGGGCGACCCCGACGCGATGGAAGACGAATAAATGGCGATCGAAGCAACCGAACGCGCGGCAGGAACGCCCAACGTGCCAACGCGACCGATCGTGCTGGGCGTCACTGGTGCTTCGGGACTGATCTACGCCGTGCGGGCGGTAAAGTACCTGCTCGAAGCGGACGAAGATATCGAGCTGGTGGCGTCGCGCTCGGCAGCGATGGTCTGGAGCGCCGAGAACCAGATTGCCATGCCCGCCGAGCCGACCAAGCAGGCGGAATTCTGGCGATCGCAGGCAGGCGTACCGACGGGCGGGCGGCTGCGCTGCCATCCAGCGGGCGACGTCGGCGCGAACATCGCCAGCGGCTCGTTTCGGACGCGAGGCATGATCGTAATGCCGTGCAGCATGAGTACCGTCGGCAAGCTGGCGAACGGCCTCAGCGGCGATCTGCTAGAGCGGGCGGCGGACGTGCAACTTAAGGAAGGTCGCAAGCTGGTTCTCGTGCCGCGCGAGACGCCGTTTAGCCTCATTCACCTGCGGAACCTGACGACCCTGGCCGAGGCGGGCGCGCGTATCGTTCCGGCAATTCCGGCCTGGTATCACAAGCCCCAGACGATCGAGGATTTAGTCGATTTCGTCGTCGCCCGCACCTTCGACCAGCTCGATATCGACTGCATCCCGCTGAAGCGCTGGAAAGAAGACCTCGTCGATCGCACCGACCCATGACGACGCGTCGTCAAAATTTAGTGTGAAACGATACATTGGGGCTGTGTGTCGGCGTCCAAAGGCCGGATGGCTGGCTCGCACCTGTCCGCTCGTCAAACCGTTACTTCACGAGGAAACACGTCACCATGACTGTCGAAACCAGCGACTTCTCTCTCGATGCCTTTGAAGACGAAACGGGAAGCATTGACTATCCCAGAGAAATTGAAGCCGTGATCGCCAGCTTGGCCGATGAAGGCCGCGCGATGGTCGGCCAAAGCGAGGCCGGTCACGCCTGGAAATTCGAGTACGGCAGCGTCGAGGTCTTCGTGCAGCTCTCCGGCTCGACGGAAGACGACACGCTGGCGGTGTGGTCGCCGATCCTGTCGCTGCCCACTAAAGACGACATGGGCTTGATGAAAAAGCTGATGGCGATGAACTGGCAGGGTACGTTTGAGTCCTGCTTCGCGCTCGACGGCGACAAGGTGATCGTCATGTCGTCGCGATCGGTGGCCGACCTCAACCCCAGCGAAATTTCGCGGGCGATCACGGTGGTTGCAACGATCGCTGACGATAACGACGAAGCGCTCATCGAGGAATATCAGAGTTAGAGATGACGGAGCGATCGGCTGACGCGCGACCGACCTGGCGGCTCGTCCCATCGATCGCCGCCGACGGCCTGACGCAGATGGCGATCGACGACTGGATGCTCGATCGCGTCTGCCACGGCCACCCGCCGACCCTGCGCTTCTATACCTGGTCGGAGCCGACGCTTTCCCTCGGCTTCCATCAAAAGACTTTCCCCGATCGCTGGTGCGATGGCCTGTCGCTCGTTCGCCGACCCACTGGCGGACGGGCAGTTTTGCATGGTGGCGGCGTTGACGGAACGGGAGACTTGACCTACGCGCTCGCGATGCCCGTTGCAAACTCGCGCCGCAGAGAAATTTACTGCGAGCTGTGTCGCTGGATCGTCGAAGGCTGGAAACGGCTGGGCGTGGAGCTGTACTTCGGCGGCGATCGCGACTACGCCAACCGCGCGAGCTGCTTCGGCACGGCGACTTCAGCAGATCTCGTCACGCCAGACGGCACGAAGTTTATCGGCAGCGCCCAGGTGTATCGGAAACATGCAGAAATTCAAGCCGTCTTGCAGCACGGCTCGATGCAGCTCGACCCCGATCTCGTCCTGTTCGAGAAAATTTTTGGCGAGCCCTGCCGCGCGATCGAACCCGCGATCGCGCTGACCGACGAAACGATCGCCACGCTGATCGACGCCGCCCGCGACGCCTTCGGGATTCAGCTCGACCCGCGCCCACTCGATGCTGTCGAGTTCGCCGAGATCGAGGCGCGTCGGCAGCGTTGCCGCGTCGCGCGATCGGTTTCCCCTCCAGCGAATTGACCGACATGCGAAAAGGAAGTTCGATATCCTGATGAAGATTTGCTAACGTTTCCCATCGCCTCAGAACCATGCGCTTTCGTCGTTTCGGACGCACCGAATTGCAGATGCCCGTCTTCTCCTGCGGGGGAATGCGCTACCAGCACTCCTGGAACGATCGCCCGCTGAGCGACATCCCCGCCGACGGGCAGGCTAACCTCGAGGCGACAATCCGCCGCTCCCTCGAACTCGACATCGTCCATATCGAAACTGCGCGCGGCTACGGCACATCCGAACTCCAGCTCGGTCAGGTGCTGCCAAAGTTGCCCCGCGAGCGCCTCATCGTCCAAACCAAGGTCGGCCCCCGCGAAGATGCCGCTGAGTTCGAGTCGATGCTAAAGCAGTCTTTCGAGAACCTAAGCGTCGATCGCGTCGATCTGCTCGGCATCCACGGCATCAACCTGCCCGAACATCTCGACACGACCATGCGTCCCGGTGGCTGCATGGACGTGGTGCGTCGCTGGCAGAAGCAAGGCCGAATCGGCCACGTTGGCTTCTCCACCCACGGCCCGACGGACATCATCGTCAAGGCGATCGAGACCGACGCCTTCGACTACGTGAACCTGCACTGGTACTACATCTTCCAGAAAAACTGGCCCGCGATCGAAGCTGCCGCCCGCCACGACATGGGCGTCTTTATCATCAGCCCCTCGAATAAAGGCGGGATGCTCTACGAAGCGCCGCAGAAACTGATTGACCTTTGTGCGCCGCTGAGCCCGATGGTCTTTAACAATTTGTTCTGCCTGAGCCACCCGCAGGTTCACACCCTCAGCCTAGGCACGGCTAAACCCAGCGACTTCGACGAGCACCTGAAGACCCTCGACCTGCTCGATCGCACGAGCGAAATCCTGCCGCCGATCCTCGATCGTCTCAAAGCCGCCGCGATCGACGCCCTCGGCGAGGAGTGGTATGACACCTGGAACCAAGGTCTTCCGCACTGGCAAGACGTACCGGGCGAAATCAACGTCGAAACCGTCCTCTGGCTGCGGAATCTGGCCGTTGCCTACGATATGACCGAATATGGCAAGATGCGCTATAACCTGCTCGGCAGCGCCGGTCACTGGTTCCCCGGCAACAACGCCAAGAAAATCGCGGACTTCGAGGCCGATCGCTTTGCGCCGGTGCTGAAAAACAGTCCGTATCGCGATCGCATCCCGGCGCTGCTGCACGATGCCAACGATCGGCTGGGCGGTGAAGCGGTGAAGCGCCTGTCTCAGTCGGGGGATTGAGCAGAACGTTTGGCACGGGCTGCGGAATGCTCTGGAACACCCCTGTGGTTACAGCGACCCCCGCCCTTTAAGTTAGGCGAAGTACGAGCGATGCGATCGACCCTAGCCATGCTGGCTGTACTCCTTGGATTAACGGCTTGTAGCGTCCCCAGCGAACCGATCGGCACAGCTCCACAGGAGGAGCCCGTCGTTCGAGCGACATCGCCAGCAGCGACAGCGTCCGACCCCGCTGCGGAGCCCGCCAAAGACCAGCTCGATGTTTCCTTGCACGTTACTGGACTCCCCAACAACCGGGTGCGCGTTGAAGGAACAGTTATTGGAGCAAAGGCCGCGAGCTTCCGACTGAACGTCGAAGCAGCGAGGTCAGAAAGCGATTCAGAAAGCGAATTCGTACGAGAGACGACCGTCACGATCGCCGAGGACGGCTCGTTCCGTTCCGAAGCCCTCGAGCTTGCTGAAGGCTCGGAGAGTGAGGTATATCGAGTCACCTTATTCGTCCCGACCGAGCCACGATCGATGTCGTACGGAGCCGGAAGCGGCGAAGGCGTCCAGATGTTTAGCCCGCTCCAGATGATACATCCGGAGAAAGTCAACGAAGTTCCCGAAGGTATCCTCGCGTTCGAGCTTTCTTTTGGGGTGGGAGGACAGTCTACGGAGGCCGAGCGCGCCGCGTGGCGAGACGCTCAGCTCGCATCGTACCGCCAGTGGCAGACTAATCTCGAAGATTTAAAGGTGCGTCTCGACGAGCAGTTCGAGAATCCGGCCAGCGCAGCGCAATGGCAAGCCCGCTCCGAGCAGATTGATGCAGGGCTGTTGGCTTATCGCCAGCAGTTCGCAGAGCTGGGCTCGCTCGTCGAACATCGTGCGATCGGTGGGGCGCTCGATGGCCTAGATCTGATGCTCGCCGAAGTCGAACGCCTCACGATCGAGCGGCAGCAAAATCCCAGAAATCCACTGCTTCGCCTTTTCCCGCAGCTCTTCTCGGGGGCTCTCGATACTAACGGCTACATTGAGGCGAAAAACACGTACATCAACGCCACGAACGATATTGAAGGCAACCTGATTCGGCCTCTCGAATTCGATCGATAGCCAGCCAGCCTCCGACCTATATATCCACCGATGGACGCGCCAGCGTCTGAGCCGCCTCGCGATGGCCGACCCCCTCGCGATCGGTGAAACTCGCATACAGCCCCTCGAGCCGGTTGATATTCCCCTCCAGCGTATAGCGCTCGAGGACGCGCTGGCGAGCCTTGTAACTGAGGATGCCCGCCATCTCCGGATGGTCGCGCAGCAGCGGCAGAATCGTCTGCAACTGTGCCGTCACTTTCTGCGGATCGAGGACGATACCCGCGCCTTTGTCTAGCACCTCGCCATCCGCTCCCACATCCGTCGCAATACAAGCAATTCCACAGGCCATCGCCTCCAGTAGCGACAGCGACAGCCCCTCGACAAACGACGGCAGAATAAACACGTCCGCCCCACGCAAAATCTCGATGCGTCGCCGCTCGTCAGCCACGTAACCCAGCCAGCGCACGCCGTCTGCCTCGCCATAGCTCGCGCGTAGCGGCTCCGCCAGCGGCCCGTCTCCAACGATCAGCAGCCGACAAGTCTCGCCCATCTTGGCCAGCCGCCACGCCTTCAGCAGCGACTCGACGTTTTTCTCGATCGAGATGCGCCCCTGGTACAAAAAAACCCGCTCCGTCCTAACTTGCAGCTTCAGCTCCGACGCACCGGGTGAATATTTCTTTGCGTCCACCCCATTGGGGATCACCACGACGCGATCGGGCGGAACGCCGAGCTGCACGAGCAAATCGCGCTGCACCTGCGAAAAGACGATCGTCATATCGTACTTGGCGAGACAGGGCGCGTGGAACTGGTATGCAAAGTGCTGCGTGTTCGAGGTCAGATTCCAGCGGCGGCGCGCGAACGGCGGGTGGAAAGTCGCCACGGACGGGATACCTAGCTCGCGGCAAATATCGGGCAGCACGAAGTCCAGCGGCGAGAGCGCAAGCGACGCATGGACGATATCGGGCTGGAGCTGACGCAGCGCGTCAGCCAGCACCTGCTGCGACTTCAGCGTCGGAATCGTATACAGCGTCGATTTGTACAAACAAGGCAACGAGATATGACGGGCGCGCTCGGCCCGCAGGTGCGCTGGCGAGCCGCCATCTGTCGCACCCTGAGAAAAGTGAAAAAAACTAACGTCGTATCCCCGATCGATTAACGCATTGGTAATCTCACGGCCATAGGTAACGTTGCCGCAGAAGGGAGACTTTTTTCCCAACCAAGCGATGTGCATACCAGGGGAGTGACAGTTCGTGAACGCTTGCTAATGTACCAGGTAATTTCCGCTAATTGAGCCCGAGCTGCCATTCCAGCAGTACAGTGCCTCAACCAGGCGAGCGCTCCGTATCTCACCCCCACCCTCCGATCTCGTTCCGTATTCGGCTCGCCAATCCGCAAACTCTCATCAAGATTTCCCCCCAGCCGCCATGTCCGACACGCTGTTCTCGAAAATTATCCGCCGCGAAATTCCCGCCGACATCGTTTACGAAGACGAGCTCTGCCTCGCCTTCCGCGACATCGCGCCCCAAGCGCCCACCCACGTTCTCGTTATCCCGAAAAAGCCGATTCCCCGGCTCTCCGAGGTAACGCCTGACGATACGGCCCTGCTCGGCCACCTGCTCGCCAAAGTCGCCACCATCGCCAGCGACCTCGGACTCGCCGACAGCGGCTACCGCATCGTTATCAATAATGGCGACGACGGCGGTCAAACGGTCGATCACCTGCACCTGCATATCCTCGGCGGCCGCTCGATGCAGTGGCCACCGGGATGAGCCAGCGACTCACGCAAGCGCTCGCGCGGTGACGACCGACAGTCCGTAACCAGTCCGCAACGTCAGCGCGAGTGGCGCTCTCATACGCGAAATGAGAAATCTCAGATTTATTCGCGATCGCCGAACCCCTTGTGAGACGGGCCCGGTCGGCAATCGCGACCTCGCCAACACTATCGAAATTGAGTCAAGACTTTACAACTCGCAATAATCTAGCTATATTGTTATCAGCGAAGGCAATCGGCCAACGCTAGAACCATTAAAACGCAATAATCAAATGACGACTGTTCTACAGCAACGCGAATCCGCGTCTCTGTGGTCGCGCTTTTGTGAGTGGGTCACCAGCACCAACAACCGCCTTTACGTCGGTTGGTTCGGAACGCTGATGA
>CALCCD010000044.1 GCA_937899645.1 uncultured cyanobacterium
CTCGAACAGGGACTCGAACAGGGACTCGAACGAGGCCGCGATCGCGAACGGGAAGAAACGGCACGCAGAATGCTGTCTACCGGATTCGATGTCGAGACGGTGTGCGAAATAGCGCAGTTAGACGTGGCAATCGTGCGCGAGCTAGCCGAAGCGATCGCACAAACCCCGGAAGCGGACGATCGCACTCAGTAGCTGTCTGGAAGGAAGCACTGCCCGGTGACTGGTGTTACTCAGTCGTTCCGCCCTCAGCCCTGAAGCGATTTGCGCCCTGGATGCAAGTTTGCCGCAGGTCGGCCCCGATTAGCCTCGCTCCCTCAAAGCAGGTGGCTTTAAAGGCGATCGTGGGATCGACTGTCTCAAACCAGCCGAAGAATCGCATGTCGCGCGTCAGGGTCAGGTGCATTACGTAGAGGCTGGTCAAGACGATCGCGATCGTCAGCACCGCCAGCAGCATCACACCTAAGGCGATCCGCGACGAACCACCAAACATCATGCGCGCCAGGCGGTCGGTCGCAGCGCGATCGAGGTTCGTAAACAGCATGACGAGCACCGATGCCGCCACCAGTCGATAGCCGCCCAGTAGCTCCGCTAGCGAGAACGCAAAGCTTGCCGAAGCCGCGATAACGAGCGCCAGCGTCCAAACGCCCGAGATCGCCCCGACGAGCACTACGAAAGGCATCATCGCGCTTGCCCCCGGCGCGCCTGCCCGCACGATCGCTTCGATGCTGCCCGTCAGCAGCGTTCCGAGCCAGACGATTCCGAGACCTTTGAGCGCGGCCTCGTCCGGTTCTGGCCGCGTCAGCGTCACGGCCCCGGCGATCGCGCCGATAATCGCGCCGATGCCGCCGAGTTGGGGTTGCAGCACGGGATGGTAAGCGTAGGCGATCGCGATCGCCAGTAGCCGCATCGACAGCCCCGCCCAGAGAACCGCCAGCACCAGCACGGCCCAGTAGGCGAGCGCCCAGAGGCCGCTGGGGCCAAACCTCGCCCCGCAAAAGATCGCGCCGCTGAGATCGGCTGCACTGAAGTCCGTACCGCGCAGGTCGGCGTCGCGGAAGTCGGCGTTGGGGAGCTTGGCAAATCGCAGATTGACGCCGCGCAAATCGACACCGCGAAAGTCGGGCGGGGAAAGCTCGCGGCGGCGGCGGATTTCGGCGGTCGAGATCGGCATGATTTTGGTAAGGGAAGGCGGGCGAGACGATGGGTTGACCGACTCCCATTGTGAAGAACTGCGGGCCGTTGCAACGATCGCGAAGGCGAAGAGGTTACAGAATTTAAGATGCCCGCGACGCCGATCGCGGACTTGGCTGGACTCGGGTTCGAGCTTGCCACACGGACTTTTTTTGGAGCGATCGCAACCAAACAAATGAACTTTCTCAATGGGATTACAGTACTGCTTCTCTACGAGCTGGCCGGTGAAGTGACGACGGCTTTTTTACAGCTCCCAGTTCCCGGCCCGGTGATGGGCATGACCTTTCTGTTCTTGACCTTGCTCTTACGCCACAAAACGCCCACGTCGGTCGGTACGGCGTCTTCGGCGCTGCTCGGTCATTTTTCGCTGCTGTTCGTTCCCGCCGGGGTGGGACTGATCGACCACTTGGATCGGGTTGCCAACGAGTGGCTGCCGATCGGCTTGACCCTGATGCTGAGCAGCACGATCGCGATGGTTTTCACCGCTGCGACAATGTCGGCGACGACGGCCCTGCTCTCGAAAAGGAGCGCAAAAAATGTTTAATTCCGACGCCACAACGATTTGGGTGTATCTGTCCGCCTCGCCGCTGACCGGCATTACCATCACCCTCGTGGCCTACGGCCTCGCCGATCGGCTGTATACCCGAGCCGATCGCAACCAACTGCTCAATCCGCTGGTTGTTTCCGTCGCGCTGCTGATTGTCTTTCTCATGGCGACGGACACGTCCTACGAGGCGTACTTCGAGGGCGGACAGTTCGTGCACTTTCTGCTCGGCCCCGCGACCGTGGCCTTGGCCGTACCGCTATACGAGCAGATTTCTCGGCTGAGGAAAATTTGGCTGTCCGTGTCGATTTCGCTGGCGCTAGGCGTTACGGTCAGCACGGTGTGTTCGATCGCGATCGCGCGGCTGCTGGGAGCGAGCGCGCAAACGCAACTGTCGATCGCGCCCAAATCCGTAACGACGCCGGTGGCGATGGCGATTTCCAAACAGATCGGTGGACTGCCGTCTCTAACGGCAGTTTTGGTGGTGATTACGGGGATTTTTGGCTCGATCGTCGGCCTGCGGCTGCTGCGGCTGATAGGCATCCGCGACGACAGCGTCAAGGGCATTGCGATGGGGCTAACCGCGCACGGTCTGGGGACGGCGTCTTCGCTTCAGGTCAGCGCGGAGATGGGAGCGTTTTCCGGATTGGCGATGGCGCTGTCGGCGCTGTTTGCGTCCGTTCTCGTGCCCTGGATTGTCGGGCTGTTGGGCTAGGGCTCGCGTTTTGCTTAACAGCCACCGATGTGCGCCCATTCAAAAGCCCCGCTCTCGTCTCACGAAAGCAGGGCCACGACCTTATTGCAGATCGGCGCGATCGACGCTTTTAAGATCTCTCTAGTCCTTAACGACCGTAACCGATTTGATTTTGTCGCCTTGGCGGATAGCGTTGACTACGTCCATATCTTCCGTTTTACCAAAGACCGTGTGGACGCCGTCCAGGTGGGGCTGCGGCGAGTGGCACACGAAGAACTGACTGCCGCCAGTGTTGCGACCGGCGTGGGCCATCGATAGCGAACCCGCCTGGTGCTTGTTGTCGTTGATTTCGCAGTCGATGGTGTAGCCCGGGCCGCCAGTTCCGGTTCCTTTTGGGCAGCCACCTTGGATCACGAAGTTGGGGATGACGCGGTGGAAGTTCAGGCCGTTGTAGAAGCCGTCTTCGATCAGCTTGGTGAAGTTGGCGACGGTGTTGGGGGCGGCGTCGTCGAAAAAGGCGATGTTAATCGTCCCTTTATCGGTTTCCATAATGGCTTTGGTCACGGTCGTTATCTCTCGCGTGGGTGGGTGTTCTTGCTAAAGCGCGGGAATGGGCGATCGCCCGGCGATCGTTACGATTTTCTGGTAATCGATCGCGGATGCGCTTTAGGCGACTTATCTTAACGTATTGGTTTCCTGACGTAGGCCCGTTCGGCTGAGCGCTCGACCTATTTTCTCGTTTCGCCCTATGACCCCATCTGCTTCTCGGCCTTACTTCGCTACCGTTGCCCGAGGTCTCGAGCCGATCGCAGCGCGCGAGTTGCAGGGGCTCGGCGCGAGCGATATCGCCGAAGACTATATGGGCGTGCATTTCAGCGGCGATCGCGAGCTGCTTTACCGCGCTAACCTCTGGATGCGAACCAGCTTTCGGATCCTCCAGCCCCTGCGCGAGTTCGGCTGCAACGACGTACGGGAACTGTACGACAACGTGAAGGCGATCGCCTGGGAAGACGTTCTTTCGCCAGACAAGACCCTGGCAGTGCGGGCGACGGGCGGCAACGAAGCGCTCAACCACACTCACTTCACGGCGCTGAAAGTCAAGGAGGGCATCGTCGATCGCCAGTGGAAGCAGTTCGGCACGCGATCGAGCGTCGATCGCGATCGGCCTGATGTAGCAGTGAACCTGCACGTGCATCGCGATCGAGCCGTTCTCAGCCTCGACAGCTCCGGCGACAGCCTGCACCGACGCGGCTATCGTCCGGCGATCGGCGCTGCCCCGCTCAAGGAAACCCTGGCCGCTGCGCTGTTATCGTTGGCAGACTACGATCCGAGCTTGCCGCTGATCGATCCGATGTGCGGCTCGGGGACGATCGCCCTGGAGGCCGGGATGCAGGCGCGCAATATCGCCCCCGGTCTTTCCCGCGAGGAGTTCGGGTTTATGGGCTGGGAGGATTTCGACGCCGATCTGTGGGATCGCGTTTGCGATGAGGCGATCGCTCAGCAGCGACCCGCCCCCGCGCCGATCTACGCCAGCGATATCGATCCGAGCGTTCTCGGACAGGCGAAATACAACGCCGAGCTGTGCGGCCTCGACTCGACGATCGAGCTAGCCGTGCGCGACGTGCGCGACCTGGAAGCACCGAGCGATCGCGGCATTTTGATTTGCAACCCACCCTACGGCGAGCGCCTCGGCGAGGTCGAAGAGCTGGGCTACTTCTACAAGCGGTTCGGCGACGTACTCAAGCAGCGCTTTAAAGGCTGGGTGGCCTATATCCTGACGACCAAGCCTCTCTCGAAGCGGGTCGGGCTGCGCGCCGCCAAGCGCTTCGCGATCGACAACGGCGGGCTGGCCTGCACGCTGCTGCGTTACGAGCTGTACTGATGACCCGATAGCAGCTTTTTTCAGAGCTGACGGTTTTAGCGCGCGCGCGCGGGATTTTTCGCGTTCCGCCCGTGCCACCGACCGCCCGAAATCGGCTTCTGACAAAGTTTCGAGCATCCTCATCGAAAATTCATAATTTTTGTAACGATGGGCCGGTGTTCTCTGCTACACTTTGCCCTGAATGAAGAAATAACTCGTGCGCAAGTGCGACTTGGGAACATGTTTCGTTAATTTCCTCATTGCTACGTGATTGGTTAATTGTTTGGTTTTTTGCGGTCGGCCTTGGTGAAGGTTGGCCGCTTTTTATGGCGATCGGTATGCAGAAATTGCAATGGATCGCAGCGCTAAACGATCGTTAAGGTTGGGGAGCTTGACACACCACCTTGCTTTCTGTATAAATAGACACAGAAACGAAATCGTTCATCCCGACAGCGCCGTGCGCTACTGGGACGGAAGTAGCGAGATACCTCCCGTTTGACGGGAAAATATCTCCGAAGGAACGCGCCTCATTTCTTCAAAGCACAACTTCCCTGTTGAAGGAGGCGAAACTATGAAACTGACCTACCGTGGTGTGGCTTACCAAGAAAACGCAGCCCGCGTCGAAGCGCAAACCGTGGAACAAGCGGGTAAATATCGCGGCGTTGAGTTCGCGATCGAACAGCACTCCGCCAAAAGCCCGCATGCCCGCCAACCGATGAAATATCGTGGCGTAGCCATCGATTAGTCAGCAGTGGCTCGACATCCGCGAGCGAGCCACGACGGCATCTACCACGATCGCGCGGAAATACCCACTGATAGACACAAATAAAGCGCGTTGAGCGATCTAGCTCAGCGCGCTTTTCATATGTTTGAAGTCTGGCTTTGAAGTCTGGCTCTACAGCCATTCGACTCAAGGATGAGGCGTGCGGGCTAACCAGCGTTTTCCCAAGCCCGCACTATTCGCTTCGCAAAAGCTCCGCCAACAACTACGCTCAGCGCTCTTTGACTCGATCTCACCTTTAAGTAAGACGACTATAAAATTCGGACTCCTGAGGCGATGGACTACACCAGCGCCGCCGCGCGATCGGCCATCGCCTCAGCCGTGATGCCATTGAGGCCCATCACCGCCGCAGCGCCCGCCGCCGTTTCGCCGCGCTTCCAGGCGAACATGTCGCGCGGAGCCGTCGATCGCAGCATCACCGGCTCCAGCATGGCGCTGGTTCCGCCCGTGACGCCCAGCAGCGCGTCGCCGCCGAACAGCTCGGCGAACTTGGCGTCGTCGATAAAGCCCGTGTCGGCCTCGGAGCAGGCCTCTGCCGCTACGTCGGTCGGGCGGTAGAGGCGACGCGGGTTGACCACGGCAACGATTTTCGAGCCGATACCTTTCTCGGCCAGAGCGGCGGCGGCTTCGTAGACCGGGTTCAGCACCATATCGCCAACGACCGCGAACGTTACGACCTTGTCGCCCGCCGTCTCTTGCAGCACGATCGCGCCTTCATCGATCGCCTGGCGGGTTTGCGCCAGCGTCGTGCGGATCGGCAGCGGCGACTTGCTGGCTGTAATCGTGATGCCCTTGTTGCGCTGACCCAGCGCCCACTCGTAGCAAGCCTGGATGCCGTTGGCGTCGATCGGGAACAGCGGGAAGATATTGCCGTTGCGCATCATGCCCGCGAAGTAGTTCTCGATTTCGGGGCGCTGGTGCGTCCAGCCGTTGCGGCCTTGTTCCAGCGCGCCCGCCGTAAACAGGCAGACCGTGGCGGGCGTCGGACGGCGCAGCTCGGCCATCGCTTGAGTCACCGTTTGCCAGATCGGCAGGCCGTTGATCGCAAACGACTCGTAGGAACACCAGAGCGATCGCGCCCCGAACAGCGCCTGACCCGCCGCCAGACCGGCGCACGCATCTTCACTTAGCGGCTCGTACACCTGACCGCCGGGACGCTGGAAGTAAGTTTCGTCCACGGTGGGGTGAACGATATTTAGTGCAACGTTGATGTTATTGATGCCCGAGGCAGCGTTACCGTCGGCGTTGGTGACGACGAAATCCGGGTCGGCTTTACCGACATGGCCGACCAGCTCGCCCATCGCGGTGGTGGCGATTTGCTTGTCGCCGATCGCGAACTCGTTCAGCGGCAACGACCCAAGGTCGGGCAGGGCGCGCGTCGATTCGGTCACGGCCACGTCCGAGGCTTTGCCGCCACCGGCGCGGCTGTAGTTTTCGCGCACCAGTTCCCAAGCGTCCGGCGTCAGCGCCAGCGACTCGAGAGCGTTGGCGATGTAATCCTTCTCGACGGTGTCACCGGGATAAAGGTTGTGAGACTGCGCGCCACGCTTGTGGACGCCCGCGCCCTTGAGCTGCTTGACGATCAGCACCGTCAGCGTGCCGCCCAGCGCCGACTTGGCCGCTTCGTCCACAGCCGTCAGCATCGCTTGGCCGAACTTGAGGCGGGCTTCGGTTCCGAAGCGAGTGCTATCGACGTACGCGCCCTCTTGGTTGGCATCGTCGTAATCTTTGGCGTCGAGCAGGATGATTTTTTTAAATCCGTTGCCTTCCCAGTAGGCCACCATCTCTTCGTTAGTTTTGGTGGAAACCATGCTGTGGTGCTCTTGGCTAAAGCCGTTCCAGACCAGCACCGGCAGGAAGTTCGTGACTTCGGGGTAGCTGGTGTTGAAGTGACCGAAGCTACTCGTAATGTAGGGTTCGCCCAGGCCGCCGTCGCCGATCGTCACGGGGAAGAGCGTGCCGGGGTTGAGCTTCGCGCCGGACATCGCGAAGTGCTGACCCTGACCGAGGGGGCCAGCGGGAGCCAGCAGGCCGGGGATTTGACCCGACAGGTGGCCGAGAAGACCGTGGGTTTCGCGGAAGCGATCGCAGAGATCCTGCACGGTGTTGATGCCCATATCTTCTAAGGACTTATCCAGGAAGACGTTGCTGTAGTAGCCGGGAGCGTGGTGACCGACTTCGGTACAGATATTTTTGTAGCCCAGCATGACCAGCGCGGCGATCGCGTCGGCGCTGCTGGCAAAACCACCGGGGTGTCCCGAGGCTTTGGCGCTGGTGATTTGGAGCGTCAGGTAGCGCAGCGCGTCGGCGGCGAGCAGGGTTTGGTAGGCGGCGGCGGGATCGCTGGGATCGGCGATCGCGGTCTGTCCGGCGGCGATCGCGGGGGCTTTGGCGTAGGTCTCAAAGCCGGGGAGCGTCTCGGCGAGGTGCGTCATCCCCTGACAAAAGGCGGGGGCAGTCGTCGAGCTGGGCATAGCGATCTCCTCTCTTGGGTTCGGCGGTCAAAAATGTAAGAACATTTTCACATTCTGAGCCCACTAAAACAATACTCGCGTTGCTTTAGTGGGGGGCGCCGTGGGAGTCGTCGCGGGGGTGACGCAATGCAGCTCAGCTCTCCGATTTAGCCTCGAGGTTGGCTTCGAGACTGGCTCCGTTGCCGTCGAACATAATGCCGAGCTTATTGCCGTCCCAGCCCAGCGGGAAGCAGCGCGAGACTTCCAGCAACTGCGACTGAGAGTAGCCGCCGTAGGCGAATAGCTCGCGGCGCGGCGGGTCGAAAAAAATGCCCGATCGCACCAGTCGGGTGCGCTCGCTGCCCCACAGGAAAGGCTGGTCTTCCGGAAAGGGGCGGTATGGGCCGGTCACGCAATTCGAGGTATAGCAGAGAACGGACGACTGGCTCAGGCGGCTCGGTCGCTGACGCGATCGCCAGTCGGGATGCAGCCGATCGCTCGGGCAGGAAAACAGCAGGTAGTAGCGATCGTTGGCAAAAAACACCTGCGGGCGCTCGACCTTGCCGAAAGCCGATGCACCCGGTTGCCGCACGCCCTGGAGCATGACGGGCGGCAGTGAGATCCACTCGTCTTCCGGGCGATCGCGCACCGCTACGCCGACACAGGCGCGGTAGCTCTCGTCGTCGAACTCCGCCGCATCCGCCCCAACAAACAGGTATGTCTTCTGATTGGGTGGATTGAAAAACGACGTGGGGGCAGACTGGCTGCCGGGTCGGTAGTGCTGCGGGTCGAGCGATAGTGCCGAGTCGCGGACGGTTTCCCACGCTTGCCCGTCTGTCGAAACGGCCAGCGCGATCGAGCGTCGCGTGCCTGTGGGCGTCTGTTCCCGCCGCGCGTAGTGCATGTAGAACTTGCCGTTGGTAATGCGGGTCGTACCGCTGCCGAAAGTGACATTGCTGGGTGCATTGAGGATCTGGCCGTCGTAGTGCCAGGTTTCGAGATCTTCCGAGCGGGCGGCATGGATCGATCGCGACGGCTCACCCCAGCGACCGGCAAGGTAATAGAGACGGTAGAAGCGGTTATCCCAGAGCAGCCAGGGATCGCGCAGCCCGTGATGTCCGTAAATTAAGTCGCGGTTGAAGTGTAGCGACAGCGCGACGCCGGGGGCGCGCAGCTCTGCGGCCCGCTCGAAGCTCGCCCTGGCCGCTTCGAGGTCGCCCAGCTTCCACCACTGCTGCCCGAGGCGAAACTGGGCTTCGGCGTAGTTCGGTCGCAGCGCCACGGCCTGCTGGTAGCTGCGTAGTGCCGCCCGCGATCGTCCGCCCGCTTCCAGTGCCTTACCCAAATCGAGGTAGCCCAGCGCCAAATTAGGACTCGCACGCACGCGATCGCAGAGTTCTTGGAGTTCGGAGGGGTCGGGCATGGCGATACGGATCGGTGCGCACGGCGGTGCGCCCAGGGTATTTCGTGGTTTTCAGCGTCTAGCCGATAGTTTCAGCCGATCGAGTTGCAAGCCTTGTCGCTGCTAGGATGGACGGGCCTTAAACATCTTGCCAGGAGTTCGGGTGGTTTCGCGCCTCGGTTACGTGCGTTTTCACCTCGACCCGCTGCCACAGCCACGCATCCCCGATGGCGATCGACTTTTTTCTGATTTACCGCCTGCTGCTGACGGGTCTATCGCTCTACAACGTCGTGCGCGTCGCCCGCAGCCTGGCGCAATACAAAACCATGTACGATCGCGTGCCTGGCTGGCTCCGGCGTTTTATCGTCGATCGCAGCCGCGAACTGTTCGGACGCGCGGCCTACCTACACCGCCGCGACGTGGCGATTAACCTGGCGCTGCTGGCCGTTCTAGTTACCCTGACGATCGCGAGCTGGCTGGTGTAGCCCCGCGATTCGGGCTGCATGGCCCAAATAAGCCTAGACCGGCAATGCTACGCAATTTGGATGGGGTAAAATTGGCCTACAATTTTTGACGTTCTGTCAAGCGAGCGACTGCTTGTCTGCCGGTCGGCAATCGAGTCTCGCGCCCAGTTTCCTCGCCGTTGTGTCGTTTCTTTTTCATAGCGCACCATGCCCCAAGATCCGTCGCGTTCCGCCACAACGGCCCACTCACCTGCGAGCCGATCGAGCCTCCCAACCAGCCCCGAGAAAAAAATGAAGGGCAAGCCGAGCGCGAAGAAAAAGAGTCGTTTCGATGCCCTCGACACCCTAGAGATAACCTCGATCGTCGGGGCGGGCGCAGGCATCGTCGTCGCAGCGATTACGCAGCAGTTCGTCCACTTTGCCCTGCCGCTGACCGTCGCGATGGGCCTGGGAACTGTCAACCGCCAGCGCTTCCAGCAGCGCATGCAAACCCAGTACGTATCTGCCGTCGGCCAGCTCCAGCAAAGTCTCAAGCTGCTGCCCGACCCGGTCAATCTCGATCCGATGCTGCAACAGGTGGTGAGCCTGGAGCGATCGCAGCGCGACACCGTCCAGCAGGTTGAAATCCTGCGTCAGGAGCTGCGCCAAACTTCTCGTCCCGAGCAAGTTGCCGCACTGCGCGATGCCGTCGTTACCCTGCAAAGCGATCTGCGACAAATGCAAGAGTTCACCGGACGCCAGCGCGAACGCGAACGTCACTTGATCGCCCAAATTTCCGAGCTACGTGAGTGGTTCCAGCAGCTTCCGCGCCACCAGCAGGGCAGCGAGTCCCAGCGCGTCGAAAATGCGATCGCCGTTCTCCAGCGCGAACTGGGCGTCGTTAAAGCTCGCCTTGCACCCCTCGACGACACCCGCCTCGAAAACGTCCAGGACAACATCCGCCGCCTCGAAGACCACATTCGCCAGGTTTCCGGCGGCGTCGGCCCGCTCCAGCGTCAGCAGCGCGATATCGTCCGCCGCCTGTTTCCCCGCCTAATCGCCACGATTAAGGAGATTCGTCAGCCGGAGCAGCAGCCCGCCCGCAAGGCTGAAATCGATCGCCCGCCCGTACCGGAGGTCAACAACGTCCTGCGCGGTTCGAGCCCGCTCGATCGCGCCGCGCCGAGCCCCGATCGCCAGCGTTTGGCCGCATGGCAGGCGCAAGTACAGGCAAATATGCTGCGCCAACGCCAGCAGCAGCGCAACCAACAGCAGCAGCGCCAGGGCGACACCAGCGTTTAGAGCGCGCTTGAAAGATTCGGATTTGCCATCAGCCCGATCGTGAGACAGGCTCGTGTCCCAGCCCGGTATGTCTCCTCCTCAAGTCGAGTGCCTGTCGCTTTGATGCCGTGCTAGTTATTCGATTTGCGGCGAGCCTCGGCTCCCATACGTCCGCGCGCGATCGGTAACCCCGCACGAGGGACTGACGTCTTGGCCCGCTCGGCTTCAAGCTGCTGGAGTTCGGTGTAGTCCACCCAGTGGATGCAGTCCACTGGGCAGGTGTCGATTGCCTCTTGAATGATGTCCTCCGAATCGCCGTTTTGATCGGCAACGCGAGCACGACCGAGGTCGGACTCGATGTAAAACGTGTTGCGCGCAGTCAGAGCGCAGTGCATGCAGCCGATGCAGGTCACTTCATCGACAAAGACGCCCTTCTGCCTAAAAGTGCCACCCAGCTCCGGCTCGAAACCGCTGCGATCGGGCGAAGCATCGTGCAACTCTGCGCTCAGCTCCGGCTCGAAACCGCTGCGGCCGTCCGATAGATCGGGCGCAAACTCCGAAGCGACATCTGGCAAGCGATCGCTCTGAGTCATCGTCAAGCTCCTCGTTCTGATATGGCTGTTCTGTCTTGGTATGGCAGTCTGGGAAAGACGACAGCAATACGCCACCGCCAGTAGGAACCTGTCGCCTGCGGGTCGCGGCGCGAGCCCGCGAATCTGCAAATGACCGGCTCGGTTTACAAACGAGAACCCGAACCTCTCTCTCAAACGGAACTTTCGTCCCGACACGAACTCAAATAATTTGTGCCCGTAAACCAGCCGCGCTCGATACACGGGAAACTCCGGCCTTTCGTGGCTTCCGTTGGGCGAGCGCTCGACGGCTGACCCAAATATGGGCCTGATGCCAGTGAATGGCTCGCCTTAAAAGAAAAGACGCGCGATCGCGCGTCTTTCGTCCACGTGGCTTGGGGCGATCGACGATCGACTCGCAGCTCGCGCGTAACGGCGGCCCCAGAAAAACAGCGCTACTTAAAATCGCACCAATTACGCGCCCCAGCGTTGAAGCACCAGGCGAATCGAACCGTCGGCATTTTTGTCCTTTTCGGACACCTGGAAACCCTGCTTCTCGGTTTCCTGCATCACCGTGCTGAAGGCGTACTGCTGGGTCACTTTGTTGATAAAACGCTCGACCGAGCCGTTTTGCGCCCAATACTGCAGATCTGCAACCAGCTCGTAAGCCGCGCCGTTCCAAGCAAAACCGATGTCGTAGCCATTGCTCTGTTCGATAACTACGTCTGCGCTCAGAGTCTGGCCGCGATAGCCGCGAACTCGAGCGGGACCTGCTTTCCAATCAATATCGAGCGTCGTTAGCGCGCTTTTAAGCGTTGCAAGGTTGCGAATTTTGGTTTTGATATGGCTGAAGTGCGACATTTGCGTAACTCTTCTTTACTTATTGAAGGGTTGAGAAACAAAAAACGAAACTCGAAAACTTTTTCTGATGCCAGACTACATCGAGCACGGGCGCTAACTTCGCCGCCCAACCTCAATTTCCCGACATGCTGCGAATCGAGCCTAAGACCAATCGCTTTGGAGCGAGCTGTTGTGGGCGGACTGGCTCGTTTTCGCTTGGGAAGCGGCAAAAAACTCTGAAGTCTTGTCGCTAGAGAGGACGACGCCCAACTCCGCTTCAAGCGCGGCGGTTAAGTCGGCACAGGATGCACCCTCGATTCCGGTAACTTTCTCGATAACGCGACCATCCGGATAGATGACAAACTCTAGCGTTTCCATAAATTCTAACGACTCGGGCACTGTGTCGATATGGACTCAGGAGCGATATGAGTACGGACAAGTGACCTAAGGCATCAGACTTGCCGCCTGACTTACCCTTAATGTTTCGTACCGAAACTCGATCGAGGTCGCTCCAATAGGTATTAAGTTTGTCGCAAGTTTTTCGCAGCGTCAAGGCTGTGGTCGCATCGACCGAACGCCGCCAGGATGTGGGTCGGGCATTAGTCGAAGGGGCGATCGCGCGCCGCATGAAGAACTATCTAGCCGCCCCCGGAAAAAACGAGCGTCGCGAGATAATGTAGCGGCTCGGCGGCACTACGGGCGCTTCAACCGCCAGTATCCAAACCCGGGCCGTCTGGAGACCTGTCCGTTTCGTACCCTCGAATCTATGAGCAGCAATCGTTCCACCTCTTTTGACTCCCCCGTTCCCGTTGGCGTCCTCGGCTTTGGCGGGCTCGGCCAAGCTGCCGCCCGCGTTCTGGCTCCGAAGCGCGAACTGCGTCTCGTGGCGGCAGCGGACGGCAAAGGTTACGCTCGCCGCGTTGCAGGGCTCGATGCCGATACCTGCATTAATGTCTACGCCCAGAGCGGGACGGTCGGCGCGATCGAAGCCGGTGGCGTCCTCAGCACTCAGAGCATTCAAGAGCTAATTGAGGCAGCGCCGGAGGTTCGCGGCTATTTCCTGGCGTTGCCGAACCTGCCAAATACGTTTATGGCCTCGGTGGCGCGGCAGTTTGTCGCTTCGGGCTGGAAAGGTGTCCTCGTCGACGCGATGAAACGCACCAGCGCTGTCGAGCAGCTCCTGGAGCTACGCAGCGAGCTGGCCGAGGCGGGCATCACCTATCTCACGGGCTGCGGCGCGACCCCCGGGCTGTTGACCGCTGCTGCTGCCCTTGCCGCTCAGAGCTACGCGGAAATCCAGGCCGTGGAAATCACTTTCGGGGTCGGTATCGCCAATTGGGAAGCCTACCGCGCCACGATTCGCGAAGATATCGCCCATATGCCCGGTTACGATGTCGATCGCGCCCGCAACCTCTCCGACGAGGAGGTCGCCGCGCTGCTCGACACCACTGACGGTCTGATCTCTCTGGAAAATATGGAGCACGCCGACGACATCATGCTGGAGCTGGCGGGCATCGTCGATCGCGATCGCGTCACCGTCGGCGGCGTCGTCGATACGCGCAATGCCCGAAAACCCCTGAGCACCAACGTGCGCGTCACGGGCCGCACCTTCGAGGGCAAAACTTCCACTCACACCTTTACCCTGGGCGACGAAACCAGCATGGCGGCCAACGTTTGCGGCCCTGCCTTCGGATACCTCAAAGCCGGTTTAGAGTTGCACGCTCGCGGCATCTACGGCCTATTTACGGCGGCAGAAATTATGCCGAAGTTTGTTCGCTAGGAGCGTTCGCTAGGGGCGATCGCCACCGAGCGCGCGCGATCGCGGCCTTTGTTTCGGCCTTTCAGCGGGCGATCCCGCCGACGTCATACTGAGACCAGTGCTAGGATCGAACCCACAGCAACCCGCGATTGCAACCCGATCGCCACCGCGCTTCCCCACCTCTCCGACATTGTTTCCCCAACGCTCAGCATGGCTATGAATCCCGAGAACCTGGTGCAATCGCTGCAAACGGGTCTGCGCGTTACAGTTGGCGCAGCCACTTCCCTCGTCGAAGGCATCCAAGATCCCGTTAAGCGCGAAGAAGCGATGGCGACTTTCCAGCTCGACTGGGACAGCATGACCGAAAAACTCGCGGAGAAGGGCGAGGTCGCCGAGCGCGAAGCTCGTGAATTCGTCGAGCAGAACCTTTCCGCACCTACCGCCGCGCCCGATACGCCTGCTAGCTCTCCCTCGCGTCCGCAGCCTTCTAGCCAGGCGTCGGCTGACCTGCGCGAGCTAACAGACGAGCTGACCGCCTTGCGCGAAGAGCTAGAGCAGCTACGCTCGCAAAAGCAATAACGCATCCCCAGCGATCGCTAGCTTTTAGACTAAGAAAGCGCCCGAAGCTCTGCAAAAGTTGCGAGCTTCGGGCGCTTTCTCGTCAGAACGAACCGGGAGTGAGCCATCGTCGGGCTGTGACTAAAGCACTTTTTCCTTTGCCGGTGCAGAAAAAATGACGGTCTTTATCTCACACTCGTACACCGAAACGATCGGAACGCAGATGAAGTAAAGCTTTCAGAAAACGGCGATCGGTTCTTAATTTCCGTACTGTAAGATCAGTCACAGCGCCAGAAATCCGATCCCAGCAGGTCGACGATGCGATCGCGCAGCAAATGACCGTACTCTTCGAGTTCGCACTCGACCGAATTCCACTCGCGAGCAGGAATATGCTGGCAAAGCGTATAGATCGGCTGATTGCGTCCGATCTTTCCCGCCGTGACGAGTTCGCAGGCTTCACGGCGAATCGATTCGATGGTGTATCGCGGGACAGTAGTCGTAAAGGTCACAGACGTAGCTCCTAATTAATCGCGGACGTTAGTAGATGTGCGAAGCAGCAATGACGCTAGGTCTTGCAGGTGGGCGCTCGATATCTCGGGCTCTTTGATTTGAAGCGCGCATTGAATAAAAACCGACTCGCGTGCAGTAGGTCGCAGCGCAAGTGCAAGAAGCTAGCTCGTTTAAACTCTGGCTGTTCTCGAAATTCGTGGTGACCGAGCCAGCAGAAAGACTCGGTCAAAATTTGCAGCTATCGTGATTAGCCGAGTGCGATGGGTAACGCAAGTATCGCGGAACGAAGAAGTGAGTCCGTGCCGGATACCTCTAACCCTCTCGGCTATTTAGAACATTCCAACCAAGAACAAGTCTTACGATCGTTCAGTGCTCCTTTCTTGGGAATAGTAGTATCACATGATACAGGGATTGCACGGTATTTTTACATTTGTTTTGGATTGCCGAAACCTCTGGCTTGGCTACTGTAAAAATACGCAATAAATTGCAGAGGGCTGCTCGATAAAGCTGGCTAGATCTGCGTGAAACGCTAGTTTGAACCCACGTGCGAGGTGCTCGGTTCTGGGTGCGTCGATTTCGAGGCGCCTACACGCTCTCGACTCGGTGATACCGATGCCTTTCCTGAAGCAAGTACTGGCAAACGCTCGGCCAGTAAGCGCTCGAGAAGTCGATGTAGCTGTAGTCGCAGCGCGCGAGGCAGGTTTCGATACGGCGATAGCGGTCGAGCGACCAATCGCAGAGGCTTCTCCAGGTCTGTGGCAAATCCGGGCGGCTGGCGAATTGCTCGGCTTGGAAGCGCTTGGCCGGTATGTAGTCGCGGAGCCAGAACTCCATAAACTTACGATAGCCACTTTTTTTGAAGATATTGGATGTGGCAAAGTCTGCAGGATGCAAGCCGAAGCTGGCGAGGATATCTGCTGGGAAATAGCACAGGCCGCTTTGAGTGTCTTCCTGGAGATCTCGTAGGTGGTTGTAGCACTGATCGAGAGCTCCAAACGCATGCGCGCCGCCGGCTAGGTCGGGTCTGAGGTCGGGCAATATTTGGAAGAGCGCACCGCCCAGGCGATCGATAGCTCGTTCGTAATCGGCGAGTGACTGAATGCGCAGGTCGTGGCGATGGTAGCTGGCTATCGCGTGAATATATCTCTGCCACGCTTTAAGGCTGAAGGACTGGCTGCCGGGCGTTCGGCGATCTAACTGCCAAGTGCGCACCATTTGCTCGAGCTGAACCCGATACGGAGAACCGACAGGAACCTGACCGCTCGCAAGTGCGGCCTGCCAGTGATGGCAAAACTGTTGAAACCGGTCTGGCCGACCGAGGAGCCAGTCTTGCTCGGCCAGACGATCGACCGAGCGAATCCAATGAATGCGGACATACCAACGCCGCTGCACCGTCTCCGGGAAGCGAAGCAACCAGGCTACGTTGTCAGCGTCTTTCAGGGCGTCATCGGCGATCGCAGCACCGTCTGAGGAACCACAACAGGCGGCGATTTCCGGGATAGGGACTTCCAACGGAGGCAGATGCACGAGAAAAGAATCCAGAAAAGACCGAATCAGACGGCAAGCTTCGCTCCCACTCACGAGACGAGATGCTCGGCCACGATAACGATTAAAGCAAATCTCGCTGCGGAGACTCTGGGGGGTCGGCTTCGGTGCGGGTCGCGCCCGGGCAAGTCGATCGGAGGCACAACCGAACACGTAAAAGCAGCCCGGATCGCGGGGGATCTGGGCTGCTCTCAATACCGATATTCTCGTTAGTGCCTTGCAAAGGTCGCGCGATTCGGAACCTTTGCGTCGAGCCGCTAGAGCGGGTGGATTAACAGGTCGGGGAAGAAGCGATTGAACTCAATCAGGATTCCCGCCAACACGAAGGTCACGAGCGCAGCTAGCACCGGTGCAGTTGAGAGGTAGGTTTTTAAGCCGTCCATTGTCGAAATTCTCCAGGATGTAAAAGATTGAGGTGCGATCGCAGTCAATTGAGCCAGGGCGCGACTGTCTGGCGCGAGAACTTTCACGGAACGAGCGATGGCATGCCCGACCCCACAAGGCAAAGTCGGAGAATGCCGTCTGGAGAAGCGCCACAAGCTTGACTGACAACGGCAATTAGCGCGGCGAAACCGTAATTTCGTCGTCTTTTGCAAACATCTTGCCGCTTGACGCTTCCTTGAAAGCCAGCACCGGCCAAGCTAGAGCGCTTAGCGAGCACTTGACGGCCAGGGGCAGATCGATAACGATCTCTTTCATTTCTGGAGACTTATCGCCTGAAATCGCTTGGAGGTAGCTGCGGCCAGCCCAGCCGATAAGGCCCGCAATGTACAGGAACATCACGCCGGGGATCATAAAGTCTCCCGCACGCTCCCAGCGGCCATCGACGACGAGGTGGGGCAGACCTTCTTCGCCGCAAAGCAGTTGCTCGCCGTAGAACTCGAAGCGGGCTTTGGCTTGCTCGGTGGTAGCTTGCTCGGCCCGCGCAATGAAAGCGGGGGTATCTTTGCAGGGGGTTAGGGCTCCGACGTTTGCAGACGCGGTTGGCGCGAAGCCAAGCCAGAGGCATGCCGTCAGAACCAGCGCCAGTAGTTGTCGCATATGATGATTCCTTGGAATTACAAAAAACACAGGGATTGAAGACTCTTCCCAAACTCCGATGCTTCATTGCCGCAGCATTGTCGCAGAGGTAGAGTGGAAGGCTCGATCGCGCTGTTAAATGTCTGTTTTTTATCTGTCGCCTGCCGGAGCCGCTTGCTGCTTTAGTTGCCGATCTTGATAAAAAATCACGGGTTATTAAAGCGGTGTGTGCGAACTCTGCCAAACGAACGATCGAGGTGAAGGAAGTTCGTTGAGACCGACCATCACAATCAAAGCAAAAAGACCGTAAATATTGCCGTAGAACCCAATGACAGCAAAGGTCTGTCTAAAATGCTATCACAAAAAAACAGCGTGTTTCGGCGGCTGTTACCCGTCTTGATTTTCTGTTATGTCTACTGTCTTAGCGATCGAAACGAGCTGCGATGAAACTGCTGTTGCTATTGTCAAAAACCGTGAAGTTTTAAGTAGTATTGTTGCGTCGCAAATTGAGACGCACCGGCTCTACGGCGGCGTCGTGCCGGAGGTGGCATCGCGGCAACACTTGGGGTCGATCGGTGCGGCGATCGAGGCGGCGATTGGCGAAGCGGCGATCGCCTGGGATGCGATCGACGGGATCGGTGTCACCTGCACGCCCGGACTGGTCGGCGCGCTGATGGTCGGCGTCAGCGCTGCAAAAACCCTGGCGGCGATTCACGACAAGCCGCTGCTGGGCGTTCATCACCTCGAGGGCCATATCTACGCTTCCTATCTTGCGGAGCCAGACCTCGAGCCGCCGTTTTTGTGCCTGCTCGTTTCTGGCGGTCATACGAGCTTGATTCACGTGCGCGACTGTGGCAACTACGAAATTGTCGGCCAGACCTGCGACGATGCGGCGGGCGAGGCGTTCGATAAGGTGGCGCGGCTACTCGGGCTGGCGTATCCTGGCGGCCCTGCGATCGATCGAGTGGCGCGGGAGGGAAATCCAAAGGCGTTTAAATTCCCTGAAGGTCGTATCAAGCTGCCGGGCGGCGGCTTTCATCCGTACGACTCCAGCTTTAGCGGCCTGAAGACGGCGGTGCGGCGGACGATCGAGCGGCTACAAGAGGAGAAACCAGATGCGCCGCTGCCCGTTGCCGACCTGGCGGCTAGCTTCCAGGAAGCGGTGGCGCGGGCGCTGACGAAGCGGGCACTGCGCTGCGCGGAAGACCTTGGTCTGACGAAGATTGCGGTGGGAGGCGGCGTTGCGGCCAACAGTCGCCTGCGCTCGCGCTTGCAGGAAGGCGTGGCGGAGACTGGGATCGACGTACTGTTTCCGCCGCTGAAATTTTGCACGGATAATGCAGCGATGATCGGTTGCGCTGCTGTCGAGCACTTACAGCGCGGCCAGGTATCGCCAATGACGCTGAGCGTGCGATCGCGGCTAGCGCTGTCCGATGTCGGGTCGCTGTACGCCTGACTGTCAATGACGAGAAACCGGGATTTTGTGAGTCAACTGCACTGAAGTCGATATCGTCAGTCGATATCGCCCCAAAAAAACGGTTTCTGGGATCTCGTCTATCGTGTCGCGTGGCTGCGATGACGAAGCGCCCTCCCGTTGTGGTGACGAGAGAGCGCTTGGAGAAATGTCGCGAGAGTGAGAAGTCGGGCTTTTTGAAAAAGTCCGACTTCTGGAGATCCGACGCTATTCGACGCCGACCAACTCTTTCGGAGTCTCGCCGGACTTGACGACCACCTTGCCGTCTTCATCCACATCGACGACGGCAGTATCGCCATCCTGGATGCGACCCGAGAGGATTTCCTCCGCGAGGCTGTCTTCTAGCAGGCGCATGATCGCCCGACGTAGCGGACGCGCCCCGTAGGCCGGGTTGTAGCCCTCATCCACCAAACGATCTTTGAACTTGTCCGTGACTTCCAGCGTGATGCCTTGCTCGGTGAGGCGACCGAAGACTTCTTTGAGCAGGATCTCGGAGATTTCTTTGACTTCGTCTTTGGTGAGCTGACGGAAGACGATGATCTCGTCGAGACGGTTGAGGAACTCGGGGCGGAAGTACTGCTTCAGCTCTTCGTTGACCAGGTTGCGGATGCGGTTGTACTGCGCGTCGCCCTGGCCGTCGTCGAACTCGAAGCCGAGGCTACCGCCACCTTTCTCGATGACTTTCGAGCCGATGTTCGAGGTGAGGATGATCAGCGTATTTTTGAAGTCTACCGTGCGACCTTTCGCATCCGTCAGACGACCGTCTTCCAGAATTTGCAGGAGCATGTTGAAGACATCGGGGTGTGCTTTCTCGATCTCGTCGAACAGCACCACGGTGTAGGGGCGGCGACGGACGGCTTCGGTGAGCTGGCCGCCCTCGTTGTAGCCGACGTAGCCCGGAGGCGAGCCGATGAGTTTGGAGACCGTGTGACGCTCCATAAACTCGGACATATCGAGACGAACCATCGCCTCTTCGGAGCCGAAGAAGTAGTCGGCCAAGGATTTCGTTAGCTCGGTTTTACCGACACCGGTGGGGCCGGAGAAGATGAAGCTGGCGATCGGACGGTTGGGGTTTTTCAAACCGACGCGGGCGCGGCGGATGGCGCGGGACACGGCGCGGACGGCTTCGTCTTGACCGATGAGTCGCTGGTGCAGCGTTCCTTCCATGTGCAGGAGCTTCTCGGACTCGGTTTCGGTCAGTTTGTTGACCGGGACGCCCGTCCAGCTCGCAACGATGTGGGCGATGTCCTCTTCGGTCACTTGAGGCGAGTCAGCCGTATCGTTGCTTTCATCTTCGACTTTCTTGCTTTGGGCGATCGCCTTAATTTCGGCTTTGATCTCCATTTCGCGATCGCGCAGCTCGCCCGCTTTATCGAAGTCCTGCGAGCGGACAGCTTCGTCTTTGTCCTTGAGAACTTGGCGCAGCTCTTTGTCTAGCTCCTTCGCCGCCGGAGGAAGCTGCGAGTTGATCAGGCGCACGCGCGAACCGGCCTCGTCGATCAGGTCGATCGCTTTATCGGGCAGGAATCGATCGCTGATGTAGCGATCGGAGAGCTTCGCAGCCGCTTCCAGCGACTCATCTAGGATCTTCAACTTGTGGTGCTGCTCGTAGCGCTCGCGCAAGCCGAAAAGGATTTCGATCGTCTCGTCCACACTAGGCTCGCCCACCATGACGGGCTGGAATCGCCGCTCTAGAGCGGCGTCCCGTTCGATGTGCTTGCGGTACTCATCTAGCGTGGTCGCGCCGATGCATTGCAGCTCGCCGCGCGCCAGTGCCGGTTTGAGGATGTTGGCCGCATCGATCGCGCCTTCCGCCGCGCCCGCACCGATCAGGGTGTGAACCTCATCGATTACCAGGATGATATTCCCAGCCTGCTTGATCTCGTCCATGATCTTCTTCAGGCGTTCCTCGAACTCCCCGCGATACTTCGTACCGGCGACGAGGAGACCGATATCGAGGGTGACGACGCGCTTCTCTTCAAGGATGTCGGGGATATCTTGGCTGGCGATGCGCTGGGCTAAGCCTTCGGCGATCGCGGTCTTACCCACACCGGGCTCGCCGATTAGTACTGGATTGTTCTTGGTGCGGCGACCGAGGATTTGGATGACGCGCTCGATTTCGTTTTGGCGACCGACCACCGGATCGAGCTTGCTTTCGCCCGCTTGCTGGGTCAGGTTCGTGCCGAATTCGTCGAGCGTCGGCGTTTTGGTGTTGCGATTGCCGCCGCTGGAGGCGACTTCTGCTGTCTCGCCCAGCATGCGGATCACCTGCGTGCGAACCTTCGAGAGATCGACGCCGAGGTTTTCCAGGACGCGGGCGGCGACGCCTTCGCCTTCGCGGATCAAGCCGAGCAGCAAGTGCTCGGTGCCGATGTAGTTGTGGCCGAGCTGACGCGCTTCTTCCAGCGATAGCTCCAGAACGCGCTTGGCGCGAGGCGTGAAGGGAATTTCAACGGCGACGAATCCGGAACCGCGACCGATGATTTTCTCTACTTCAATTCGGGCGTCCTTGAGGCTGACGCCCATCGATTTCAATACTTTTGCAGCGACTCCCGTCCCTTCACCGATCAGGCCGAGGAGGATTTGCTCCGTGCCGACGAAGTTGTGACCCAGGCGGCGTGCCTCTTCCTGAGCCAACATGATGACTTTGATGGCTTTTTCAGTAAATCGTTCAAACATGGCATCCTTCCAGTGAACTGTTCCTGAGTCCGGGTTTTACGAGGACTAGCGCGATGGAGCTAGCATAGCAAAGGACTCTGGCGTCCTGCCATGTTAGGATTCCCACCCCGATCGCGACGGTTCGCGCCACCTGCACGGTCTTCCAAGGGCAGTGCGGCGTCTGTCGCCAATGTTGCAATCTGAGTCAATTCCCGTAGAAAATTGCGCTCGATCGCCGGGACTGCGGCGGGCGATCCCGGAGACGGCTTAGCGCGAGCGGGAAAGTTTTTTAGGCTGAACCTCGGGCGAAAAATTGTGGGTAACGGAGAAAATCGTTAAGATTCACGACGTTTGACTTCTCGCTCCTTGACAGTAATCCCGTGACTCCCAAACGAATCCTTCTGTGGCAGCGTAACGAGCTGCGCGTACACGACCGCGAAGACCTCAATCAAGCGCTCGGACTCAATGCGGAGATCGTCCCGCTCTATTGTTTCGATTCGCGCCAGTTCGACCAGACTTCGTTTGGGTTCGCGAAAACCGGGGCGCTGCGGGCGCAGTTTCTGCTGGAGAGCGTTGCCGACTTGCGCGCTTCGCTGCGATCGCTCGGTTCAGATCTGATCGTGCGTCGAGGCTTGCCGGAAGAGGTCATCCCGCAGCTCGTCGAGGAGTTAAGTATTGACGCGGTCTATTTCCACGAAGAAGTGACATCGGAAGAGCGCGCTGTGGAAAACGCTGTCGCCAAGGCGCTGCGCGATCGCGAGGTCGCGATCGAGACTTTTTGGGGGGCCACGCTCTACCCTCCCGACTGTCTGCCCTTCGAGCTGCGCGACCTGCCGGAGGTGTTTACTGCATTCCGCAAGAAGGTCGAGAAGAACGCCGCGATCGAAGCCAGCTTCAAAACGCCGACGAAGCTACCCGCCCTTCCAGCCGTCGATACGGGCGAATTGCCGACGCTGGCGGACTTGGGCGTAGAGTCCGTCGAAGCAGATTCGCGCGGCGTCCTGCCATTCCAGGGTGGCGAAACGGCTGGCAAAGCGCGTCTGCAACACTACTTTTGGGATGCAGATCGCCTGCGATCGTACAAGCAAACCCGCAACGGTATGCTCGGTGCGGACTATTCCTCGAAGTTCTCGCCCTGGCTGGCGCTGGGCTGTCTGTCGCCGCGCTACATCTATGAGAAGGTGGGGGAATACGAAGCCGATCGCGTCCGCAACGACTCGACCTACTGGCTGGTGTTCGAGCTGCTGTGGCGCGACTATTTCCGCTTCGTGTGTGAAAAACACGGCAAGCGTGTCTTCTACGTTTCGGGTCTGCGCGGCTTGAAAATTGACTGGAAGCAGGACTGGAAGCGCTTCGAGGCGTGGCGTCTGGGAGAGACGGGCTATCCGCTGATCGACGCCAACATGCGCGAGCTGCTGACGACGGGCTTTATGTCGAATCGCGGTCGCCAGAACGTCGCCAGTTTCCTGACGAAAAACCTGGGAATCGACTGGCGCATGGGCGCGGAATGGTTCGAGTCGCAGCTCTTAGACTACGACCCGTGCAGCAACTGGGGCAACTGGAATTACACCGCCGGGGTGGGCAACGACGCGCGCGGCTTCCGTTACTTCAATATTCCCAAGCAGTCGAAGGACTATGACCCCAACGGCGAGTACGTGAAGCACTGGTGTCCGGAACTGAAGCAGCTACCGCGCAAGAAGATCCATCAGCCCTGGACGCTCGATCGCGAAGAGCAAAAACGCTGCGGTCTGACGCTGGGGGTGGACTATCCGAATCCGATCGTCGATTTGCAGAAGTCGGTGGCGGCTAACGAGAAGGTTTACGAGGCGGCGATCGAGCGCTTCGACGCGTCCAAGGGCGCGAACAAGGCGATGCGGCGGCGATAGACAAGCGCGGCAACAGACAGTAGAGAGAAAGTTCTATATCACCAAATTTCTAAAGCGAGTGGACTTCGAGCGGGATCGAGGTGCCTCGCTCTCGAGTTGGATGCAGTTTTCGATCGCTTTTCAAGCGTAGGCCGTCGGCAAATGCTGACAGAAGCGCCCCCGTTTCCCGGGATCTACGGTTGTCAGCGGTTCCGTTCGGACGCTACGGTGCGCGTGCCCTTCGTGCAAAGCTTTCATCTGCCATGTCGCTACGTTCTCTTTTTGTCGAGCAGACGCCACTAAACGCGCTACTCGTTCTTTTGATGGCCTTTGGTCTGCCCGCACTCGTTCGCGCCGAATCGACCGTGCCGTCTGTGCCAACGACGATCGTCGACATTAGGGCGGACGACCTCGAAGCCGCCGTCCTCGACGAGCTGAACCGGTTGCGCCAAGACCCAGCGGGCTACGCGGCCTGGCTAGAGACACAGCGGGAGTCTTACAGCGTCGAGCGTGGCAGCTTCGTGCTGCGGCTTCCGGGCGAACAGGCGATCGGCCTGCGCGAGGGCGTGGCTGCACTGGACGAAGCGATCGCGACCCTCAGCCAGCTCGAAGGCCGCGCGCCGCTGACCCCATCGGCAGCACTGTCCGCTGGCGTCCAAGATTGGGCGATGGTCATGGGATCGCGCGGTCTGCGCAGCGGAACCGACCACCAGGGCAACGACCAAGGCTTCTACACGCGCAACTACGGCCAGCGTCGGGGTGAGGGCTTCGGTATCGACAGCTATCAACGCCAGAGCGCCGAGGCGATCGTGATGGCCTGGGCGGTGGGCGATGGCGACCCGACGCGATCGATCCGTAACGCCCTGCTCGATCCGGCGTTCCGCGAGATCGGCGTCGGCTGTGCGGCCCACACATCGCGCGAGACGATTTGTTCGATTTCGGTCGCTGAAGAGTTCGTCGCCAGCGACAGCAGCCCAGCACCCGAGCGCGACGTGCCTCTCGAAACGCCCCTCGAAGCGCCCCGCGAAACAGCCAACATTCTCGAAGACCCCCAAGAGCCGACCCTAATTGCGACGGGCGATCTGCGAGTGGTGCGCGGCACGAATTTCTCGCCCGCTCCCGCGTCCATTCCCGAACCCGCCTCCGCCCCGGCGAGCATCAACGGTAACGGTCTGCCCCCCGCCGAGCGCCTGGGCTACAACCTTGAAAATCCGCCCCAGTCGCCTGAGGACAACGCCCGCGCGATCGTTGCGGAAACAAACCGGATGCGCGCGAATCCTGCTGCCTATGCCGAAGAGCTCGTGGCGCTGCTCGACCGCTACACCGAAGACGGAAAAATCGAACTGCCGGAAATCGGCTTTGCGTACGAAACTCACGAGGGTATGGCGGCAGTATACGAAGCGATCGAGGTGCTGCGTGGCACCGACCCGCTGCCGCAGCTCGAACCCGCAATCGGACTCGAACTGGCCGCCCTCGACCACGTGGAAGATATCGGCCCTCTGAGTATCCTCGGCCACATCGGTTCGGACGACACGCTGCCGCGCGAACGTGCCCTGCGGTACGGCGCATTCGATAGCCTCCACGGCGAAAACATCAGCTATCAATACGATCCGCTCAATGTGGCTCAGTGGCATTTGATGATGCTGGTCATCGACGATGGCGTGCCCGATCGCGGTCACCGCGAAGCCCTGCTCAACCCGAGCTATCAGGTGACGGGCGTCGCCTGCGGTTATCACGCTGGGTTCAACAACATGTGCGTGATGACCTACGCCGACGGCTACACGACCGATCGCGGCGCGGCGGCACAGCGATAACGTCGCGGCGGCTACCGCTCCCCATCTACGACCAGCGACACGTTCGGATCGATCGCGCAGGCACGATCGCGATAGGTGTCCGCTAGCTGACCGTTGCCGAGATTGGCGTGACACTGCCCGAGATCCCAGAGGGCGCGGGCGTGGTTGGGGTCAGTTTCTAGCACTTGCTCGAACGCCCCGATCGCGTCGGCGAGCGCTCGCTGCGCCATGTGGCACTGGCCGAGCTGGTAGGTTGCTTCCGGATAGTTCGGGTCGAGATCGAGGCAGGCGCGATACGCCTCGATCGCCCCGACAAAATCCCCCGCCGCGTAACACCGATTTCCCCGCTCGAATGGCACAGCCGGGAAGCGCTCCAGGTCGCTGTTTTCAAGATTCACCACCTCTTGCAGCGCCGCATCGGGCACGACGTAGGAGTGGGCGAGCCGATCGCGATCGTCGGTCAGCACATCTGGGAAGGCCATCCCCGCCAGCACCTGCACCGCGAAAATCTCCTGTACCGCCGCCTCGAACCGCAGCAGCGCCACCACCTGCCCGGAGACGATGTCCACCACCCAAACGCCACAGTAGCGCTCTGCCTGCTTGGCGATCTCGATGCCGCTGAAGATCGCGCTTTCGCGCACCTGGGAGAGCCCGACAAAGGCGTAATTCCCCCAGAAACTCAGGCCGCGCGTGAACCCTGGCAAGCAGGCAACATCGGTCAGCTTGCCGGTGGCGAGATCCACCGTCGAGAGTGCGCCGCGTCCGGACTCCAGCACCCAAAGCCGATCGCGATACCACCGGGGCGAGTGGGGCATCGACAGCCCTTCGACCAAAATGTCATCGGTCGTCACGTCCATCAACACGCCACCGGTGGCCTTGCGCTTGCGCCAGCCGGTGGGAGTGTCGGTTTGCCCGAGGGCGGTGGTGTAGCGCGGTTTTCCGTCCCGCAGCGCCAGCCCGTTGAGGTGGCAGCGATCGCTCAGATCGTAGCCCGTCACGAACGGCGGACGCCAGCGCGGCACGAAGCTGTAGGCGACATCGAGCGTACACAGGCACGAAAAGCGCGTGTTGATAAACCACAGCTCGTCGCGATGTTCGTTGTGGGCTCTGCCGTAGGCCATCTCGTGAATGTCGATGTCGCCGGTGACGTGAAGGCGACGCGGCAAGAAGCAGGCATCGTGGACGCGATTGGGGTGTGCTGGAGCGGGGTCGAGTTTGGCGGCAGCGGCGGGCACGTTGCTCAGCTCCCAGATTTGCGCTTCGGTACCGATCGCCAGTTTTTCCGCTTTCGCTGCCATGCCCATCGGGCGATCGAACGGGCGAAAGTGCGTATTGAGCTGGCCGCGATCGGCACGCGCCACGATCAGTTTATTCGCCTGATATGTCGAAATCGCCACCGACAAACCGCCCCGCTCTAGCAACTCGGGAAACGTGGTGCTGTGGACGCTGCGAAGCGGTTCGTCGTTGGGGCGCGGCGCGGCGGGGTCAGTCACGATGGAAGGCGGAATAGATCCAACACGGTAGGAGCGTACGGCTGTGCGTCCGATCGATATCGTCTCGCTGACGGCAACAAACCGGAAACCGAACGTAACAAAAACGTTACGATTGAACCACGCATCGCACACTCGAATTTGCTGGTGCTGCGATTGTAGACAACTGACGCCGAGCGAACGAGAGACCTATGACGGCCACCTGGTGGGAAGCCCTCCAAACCTGGATTTACGACCTCAGTCAGTGGGCGAACGGCCTGGTCGGCGAGCAGCTCGCGCACCTGAGCCCGCTGAGTTTCGGTATCGTCCTCGGGGCGGGGCTGCTGACAAGCCTGACGCCCTGCATGCTATCGATGCTGCCGATCGCGGTGGGCTACATCAGCGGCTACGAGTCCGAAAGCCGCACCGGCGCGTTCGTCCAGTCTTTGTGGTTTGCATTCGGCCTCGCGACGACGCTGGCCGGTCTCGGCATCGTCGCAGCGCTGTTCGGGCGCGTCTACGGCCAAATCGGTATCGGCCTGCCGATCGCCGTCAGCGCGATCGCTATCCTCATGGGGCTCAACCTGCTCGAGATCGTCCCGCTCCAGCTCCCCAACCTGGGCGGCACGGACTGGATCTCCGAGGGCTGGCCGCACAGCCTGCGATCGTACTTGCTCGGCCTCACCTTCGGCTTGGTCGCCTCGCCGTGCAGCACGCCAGTGCTGGCGACGCTGCTGGCCTGGATTACGACCACCGGCGATCCGGTGCTGGGCAGCGGTCTGCTGCTGGCCTACGCGATCGGCTACGTCCTGCCCCTCGTGGTCGCCGGGTCGTTTGCCGCCGCGATCGAACAATTCTTAGCACTGCGCCAATGGTCGGGCTGGATTACGCCGATGAGCGGCGCGTTACTGATTGGATTTGGCGTCTTTTCGCTGGTTTCGCGCCTTTCGCCTGCAATTTAACGGCGATTTGCGTGACTTCTCATGGCCTACCGCTGCTGCGCTTCGCCCGGTGACGACCGCTGGGAGTAAAATAAGTTGCCTATCATTCAGCGTGAGCCAATCTCATGATCTCCTCGAACGATTTCCGAACGGGTACGTCCATCGAACTCGACGGCGCGGTGTGGCGAGTCGTTGAGTTTCTCCACGTCAAACCGGGTAAAGGCTCGGCTTTCGTGCGTACCAAGCTGAAAAACGCCAAAACCGGAAATATCGTCGAGAAGACCTTCCGCGCTGGAGAGACTGTACCGCAGGCCGTGCTGGAGAAATCCACCATGCAGCACACCTATAAAGACGGCGACGCCTTCGTGTTCATGGATATGGAGACCTACGAGGAATCCAACCTCAGCCCCGAGCAGATCGGCGAGCAAGGCGTGAAGTATCTCAAAGAGGAGATGGAAGTGAACGTCCTGACCTGGAACGGCCAGGTGCTCGAAGTCGAGCTGCCCAACGCGATCGTCTTGGAAGTGACGCAAACCGATCCGGGCGTTAAGGGCGATACGGCGACGGGCGGGACGAAACCCGCGATCGTCGAGACGGGCGCGCAGGTGATGGTGCCGCTGTTTATTTCGATCGGCGAGCGCATCAAGATCGACACGCGCAACGACAGCTATCTCGGACGCGAGTAGCGATCGCACTCCGGTCTGACGGCGGCGTCGGGCGGCGCGAAGTTAAGGCGCAATCGGTTCGCGTCCGCGCTGCTGTGTTGCTGCCGTACTAACGCGTTTCCGAAGCACGCGTCAGGCAATTATCAAAACCTCGTAAACCACCGTGCAACTTAATTTTCAACAGCTCTGCGACCTGATCGCCGCCCTCGAGCAGACCGACATCACCGAAATCAATATCAAAAGCGACGAACTCGAACTCAGCTTGCGGCGCGGCGCAACGGCAGGCGAGGCCCCGATCTCGGCCACAGACCTCGCAGCGCTCACCGCCCAGCTCGGTGCGATGGCGGCGGCGGCTCCGGCCCCGATGGCGGCAGTGCCCGTGGCTCCTGCTCCGATCGCCGCGCCCGTCCCAGCAGAATCGACCCCGCCCCCTGCCGATCCGAAGTGGGTCGAGATTGTCTCGCCGATGGTCGGCACGTTCTACAGCGCGCCCGCCCCGACCGAGCCGCCGTTTGTCGAGGCAGGCAACCGCGTCTCCACAGGTCAGACGGTTTGCATCATCGAGGCGATGAAACTGATGAACGAGGTCGAGGCGGAAGTGGCGGGCGAGATCGTCGAGATTCTCGTGGCCAACGGCGATCCGGTGGAGTTCAACCAGCCGCTGATGCGCGTGATGCCCGGTTAGTCCAGCGCTCCGGTTTTGCGACCCGTCTTCCGCTTCGCTTCTCGCTTCGCTTCCGGCCCCGATCGCCGTCCGTCCCCAACCCATGACCGAACTTCCCCGCCCCGAAATCGACACGATCCTCAAGACTAATACGCTGACGCGCAGTCAGTACTTAGCCCTGATGACCGTTGTCCTCTCCGGTCGCGAGATCGACGACAGCGACTACCGCGCGATCAATCAAATTTTCGATCGCTTCCGTCTGGGCCGTATCAAAGTTACCGAAAGCTGAGGGGCAGCGCGATTGCGGCTGGCCGTGCATCGTCCCGGTATAGAGATATACATATAGAAACACCGCTCTTCATTTCTTTCGTTGCGTCATGTCTTCTAAAAGTGGCCCGCCGCCGATCGTCTATATCCTGATTGTCCTCGCCGCGATCGTCGGCGGTCGATGGTTCTTTTCGCGCGGTTCGCTGCCCGTACTGGATGTGAGCAGCAACCCGGACGCGCCGGTTTCATCCACCGCGCCGCCGAGTATTCCTCCCGCACCGACACAGGTTCCCAGCGGCACGATCGTTCGCGTACAGGGCTCGACCAGCATGGTGACGCTTAACGCCAACCTAAAGGCGGGCTTCGAGGCGAAGTTTCCCGGTACGCAGGTCGTCACCGAGGCATCGGGCTCGGGCAAGGGGATCGAAGCGCTGCTGGCCGGACAGGCGGATATTGCGGCGTCGTCGCGCCCGCTCTCACCCGACGAAGCGGCCCAGGGGCTGGTTGAAATTCCTGTCGATCTCGACGCGATCGCGATCGTCGTCGGCACGGGCAATACGAGCGCGGCCTCGCTGACGTCCGAGCAGGTCGTGGGGATTTTCGACGGCAGCATTACGAACTGGTCGCAAGTCGGCGGGCCGGATCTGCCCGTTCGCGCGATCAACCGCCCGCCGGAGAGCGGCACGCGCGAAGCGTTCCAGTCGATCGTCATGGTCGGGCGCGATTTCGGCACGGGGCCGACGGTTACGACGCTCGAGCGCGACGCGACAACGCCGATGCTCCGCGCCCTGAGTAATGACGGTATCGGCTACGCGACGGCGGATCAGGTGGTCGATCAGACAACGGTGCGCGTGGTGGCGATCGACGGCATCACGCCGATGTCCGACAGCTACCCGTTCGCGCGACCGCTGTTCTACGTCTATCGGACGCCGCTGACGCCTAGCGCGTCGGCGTTTCTGGGCTACGCGTTCTCGCCGGAGGGGCGGCAGCAGGGTTCAGTCGAACCGTAATGGGCCTCGTTTCCGATCTGCCGATCGACTTCCGTTAAGGCTCCCAATCGCGGCCGATTGCGATGGGCGATCGACGGAGACTGTGCCGCGATCGCCGCCCTCGGTGTGGCCCGCAATGTGACCTATGATGCGGCCAAATTACGGCACTGCTGAAAGCGATCGAGACTTTCGAGCAGGGCGGCAATCGCCGACCGCGTCGCGCCAAAAGAAGCATCGGAATGGTTGACGATCAGGCTAAAGGCCAGGGTCTCGGGCGACTGAGTCGGCTGGCCGGGAGGCGCAAGGTAGCCGGACAGAGCGTAGATTCCCGTCATCGAGCCCGTCTTGGCCCGGACGTTCGCGCCGCTAGCTAGGGGCTGCCAGGACGCCAGCGTGCCGGATTGGCCTACGGTCGGCAGCGATCGCAAAAATGCTTCGGCTACGGGCGCGGACGCCATGCGTTGCAGCAGGCTGACGAAAACGTTCGGCGCGATCGAGTTTTGGCGCGACAGGCCCGAGCCATCTTTGATGACGTAGCGATCGCCCGAGAGGCCGAGATCGCGCTCGAGGATGGCGCGCACCTCTTGCAAGCCCAACTCGCGCGTGGTCTGACGGTGGCGGTTATCTGGGGACTGCGCGCCCAACTGCCGCAGCAGCGCTTCGGCATAGAGGTTATCGCTGGACTGGTTGACCGTCGCGACCAGCTCGCGCAGGGGAGGCGATCGCCGCTCGGCCACGATCTGCCCCATCCCGAAGGCAGCGCTGCGGACTGCCGTGGACGCGACATCGAGCCCTAAAGCGGCTAGGGACTCGCGAAAAGCCTCTAGGGCGCGAGCGGACGGGTCGGGCACGGACACGGCCACCGGCTCGGGCGGCGCACCGGAGATAAGCTGGCCGCGTACGACGATCGTCTCGCTGCGCCAGTCGCGTCCGACTGCGAGCCACTCGGATTCTTCTTGGGATACGGACTGAGACTCGTTGCGCACCTGCCAGAAGGCTTTGTCGTCTTCGCGCTCGAATACGATGTCGAGGGCTTGCCCGACGTCGCGCGGCACCAGAGTCAGCGGGATGGCGTTGCGATCGACGATCGTCGCGTTTACCGGCGCGCCGTACCCGGCCTGGGTGTCTTCCCATTCCCAGTGGGGATCGATAGGGTCGCCCTGAAAGTAGCCGTCGTCGAGAACGAGGTGGGCGATCTCCGTCCCGTCTGGCAGGCTGGCAACGGTCTCGCGGGCCAGCTCGTTGAGATGGCCGCTAGTTAGCGTCGGGTCGCCGCGCCCTTTTAGTACCAGGCGATCGCGGTTCCAATACACCTGGGTGGCTGTTTGCCAGTCAGCCCCTAGCTCCAGCAACGCCGCCGCCGTTGTGAACAGTTTGACATTGGAGGCCGGTACGAAAGCGCGATCGCCGCTGTGTTCGTAGGTCGTCGTACCGTCAAGGGAGGCGAGGGCAACGCCCCAGGTGCTTTGAGGAGAGATCTCCGCCACCTGGATCGCCTGTTCTAGGTCGCGATCGAGAGCGATCGAGCACTCGGCGATCGCTGCTACTGCCGAGACGCACCAGATCGAAGTCGCGCCGATGAGAGCGAACAGACGGCGATAGCTGGCTGACCCGATCTTCCCCGTTATCCTCATGCCGTTACAGCGAACTAGAGTCGAGACTTTCCGCCTCTTCCGGCGTTTGGGGCAGGTGCAGGCCGCACTCTTGCTTGAGACCCCGAAAGCGCGTATCGCGATCGTGCTCGTCGTCTGCCGAGACCGGGCGGCTGGAGTGCCAGTCGCCGACGCTGGTGTAGCCGCGCTCGAAAAAGGGATGGTAAGGCAGGTCGAACTCTTGCAGATAGTTGTAGACGTCGCGCGAGTGCCAGCCGAGGATGGGTAGTACCTTGTGGCGATCGCCCTGAACCCCCACCACGTCAAGGGTCTTGCGGTGGTTGGTTTGCTTGGCGCGCAGCCCCGCCAGCCATGCCGTCGCCCCCAGCTCGCGCAGCGCCCGCTGCATCGGCTCGACCTTGCGAATGTAGTCGTAGCGATCGAAGGCTTTAACATCGTTGACCTCCCACAGCTTGCCGTAGAGCGCTTCCATGCGGGCCGGACTCATCGGCGACTGGTAAACCTCGAGGTTGAGGTTGAGGCGCTCGGAAAGCGACTCGGCAAATCGATAGGTCTCCGGCGGCAGGTAGCCCGTATCGATCCAGATCACGGGAATGTCCGGCTTTACCTGGGTGACGAGGTGCAGCATCACTGACGCTTGAATTCCGAAACTGCTGCTCATCACCAGCCCGTCCCCAAAGGTATCGACCGCCCAGCGGACGATCTCGGTGGCAGAAGCACCGTCGAGGGTACGATTCGCAGCTTGAATGTCCACGATCGCGCCGTCTACTTTGGAAGCGGTGGTGGCCGTCATAAAAATTCGGAGAAATTGCTTGGTTGTGGACGGAATTGCGCTCGAAGCGCCACCGATAGATGCAGGGCAGCACGGTCGCAGCGACCCAAAAACGCAATCAATCAAGATTATCAGGCAATTGCCGTTCCCGTCGTGACGAGCGACGCGGCAAGCAGACCGAACCAGCGTGCTATCCGAAACGCGCGATTAGCTCGCAGCGATCGCGCCTCCACTCGCGCCCGGGAAGACCGAACGAGCGGGCCTCCTTTCGATCGCGCCTCGCTCCCGGCCCGATAAGAGTACTCCACGCAAGCCTCGCCCACTATCCGGGATTCGAGCACTGAGCGTCGTCGTTAAATGCCGCCTTCGCGGAGCGAATCGTGCGTCACACATACCCGAGCGATTGGCGAGGGCGACGCGACGCGAACGACGGGCTCAGCCTCCGTTAGCGACTTCTGGACAAATGTATTTTTAGAAGTCTCTAACCGATCGCGGGAGCCGACCCCAAAAGACTGGCCCCCGCGATCGGGCGCAAAGACAGACCCTAGTAGCCGACGCCCGCCAGTTCCGGCACGTTCGAGTCAGCCAGCGAACCGCGCGACACCGTGACGTTGCCGTCTTCATCGACGTCGATCGTGGCGGTGTCGCCATCTTCAACGCGGCCGGACAGCAGCGCCTCGGCCAGAGCGTCTTCGAGCAGGCGCGAGATCGCCCGACGCAGCGGACGCGCCCCATAGGCCGGGTCGAAGCCGTCGGCGACGACGCGCTCTTTGAACCGCTCGGTCATTTCCAGCGTAATTTCGCGATCGGCCAGACGCTCTTCGACATCTTTAAGCAGGATTTCGGCGATCTGTTGGACTTCGTCGCGCTTGAGCTGCTGGAAGACGATGATGTCGTCGAGGCGGTTGAGGAACTCGGGGCGGAAGAACTGCTTGAGTTCTTCGTTGACCAGGTTGCGGATGCGGTTGTACTGGGCGTCTTCGCGATCGTCGTCGAACTCGAAGCCCAGGCCACCGCCGCCTTTTTCGATCGCCCGCGCTCCCAGGTTCGAGGTCAGGATAATCAAGGTGTTCTTGAAGTCCACCACGCGGCCTTTGGTGTCGCTAAGGCGTCCGTCTTCGAGGATTTGCAGCAGCAGGTTGAAGACATCCGGGTGCGCTTTTTCGATCTCGTCGAACAGCACCACCGAGTAGGGTTTACGACGCACCGCTTCAGTCAGCTGGCCACCTTCGTCGTAGCCGACGTATCCCGGCGGCGAGCCGATCAGTTTCGAGACCGTGTAGCGCTCCATATATTCGGACATGTCGAGACGAATCATCGCCTCCTCAGAGCCGAAGAAGTAGTCCGCCAGCGCCTTGGTCAGCTCGGTTTTACCAACGCCGGTGGGGCCGGAGAAGATAAAGCTAGCGATCGGGCGATTGGGGTTTTTAAGGCCGACGCGGGCGCGGCGAATCGCTTTCGAGACGGCGCGGACGGCGTCCTCTTGACCGATCAGGCGCTCGTGCAGCGTATCTTCGATGTGCAGCAGTTTTTCCGATTCGGTTTCGGTCACCTTGGTTACCGGGACACCCGTCCAGCTCGCCACGATGCTGGCGATATCTTCTTCGGTGACGGTTGGCTTGGCGATCGCGCTGGCATCGACACCTTCTGCACCTTCTTCGATCTTCTTACGCAGGTCGCGCTCGCGATCGCGCAGCTCGGTCGCCAGCTTGAAGTCCTGGGCGTCAACCGCTTGCTCTTTGTCCTTGATGACCTGCTTGATTTCCTTCTTCAGTTCGCGGCTAGCAGGGAAATTGGTGTAATGACGGATGTGAACGCGCGAACCAGCTTCGTCGATTAGATCGATCGCCTTGTCGGGCAAGAAGCGGTCGTTGATGTAGCGATCGGCCAGCGATGCTGCCGCTTCGAGGGCTTCGTCGGAAATCGTCAGCTGGTGGTGCTGCTCGTAGCGATCGCGCAAACCCGTAAGGATTTCGATGGTTTCCTCCACCGTCGGCTCGCCGACCATCACCGGCTGGAAGCGGCGTTCGAGGGCGGCGTCTTTCTCGATGTATTTGCGATACTCATCGAGCGTCGTCGCGCCGATGCACTGAATCTCGCCGCGCGCCAGGGCGGGCTTCATCAGGTTAGCTGCGTCGAGACCGCCTTCGATGCCACCTGCGCCTGCAAGCGTGTGGATCTCGTCGATCGCCAGGATGACGTTTCCGGCAGCTTTGACTTCCGAGAGAATATTTTTCAGGCGCTCTTCAAACTCGCCGCGATAGCGCGTCCCGGCGACCAGCGTACCCATCTCCAGGCTGATAACCTGCTTGTCGAGCAGACCTTCCGGTACGTCCTGCTGGGCGATGCGCTGCGCGAGACCTTCGGCGATCGCGGTTTTGCCGATTCCCGGCTCGCCGATCAGTACCGGGTTGTTTTTGGTGCGGCGTCCGAGGATCTGAATCACGCGCTCGGTTTCGTTAGCGCGACCGACCACCGGGTCGAGCTTGCCGTCGATCGCGGCCTGCGTCCAGTTGGTGCCGAACTCATCGAGAGTCGAAGTTTTGCTGTCTCCGCGCTCCTTGCGCTCGCGACGGCTGCTACCACCCGCCGTCGAGGTGGCCATCTCGCCCAGCTCGCGCATCACTTGGGTACGCAGCTCGGCGCGATCGACGCCTAGGTTTTCCAGCACCGTCACGGCGACGCCATTCTCATCGCGGGTCAGCCCGAGCAGGATGTGCTCGGGCGCAATGTAGTTGTTGCCGAGCTGGCGCGACTCTTCGACAGCGTTCTCTAGAACGCGCTTGGCTTTCGGCGTGAAGGGAATCTCAGGGGAGGTCAGCCCCGAACCGCGACCGACGATTTGCTCGACTTCCTCACGGGCCTCGTCGCGTGTCACCTCAAACTTCTCGAGCACCTTGGCGGCAACGTTCCGACCTTCGCCGAGCAAGCCGAGCAGCAGCTGCTCGGTTCCCACCATGTTGTGGCCGAGGCGGCGAGACTCCTCCTGTGCGAGCATGACAACGCGGATGGCCTTATCGGTAAACTGTTCGAACATTGAGATTCGTGTGTGAAGGAAGGGGTTCGGCGGAACGGAGCATTGCTCCCGGTTATCGCGTGGTTGGAACGAAATTTGGTATCTAGATACGAGATGCGACGAGCTGACTATGAATTTTTGTATCTCCGATACCAACAATATTAATAGATAGACGGCCTGCCTGTGGGTAGTGAGAGCCGTATTTGTGTCGCGAAACGTACACTTGTCGGTGCAGGATTTGCATCGCAGGCGGGCCGTCTCTCTATGTCCTGGCCGATCGCTGCCGGTTGGGCCTGGGGTTGAGGCCGGGAGTCGTGCCGGATCGGGCCGAAGATCGGGCTAGAGTCGAATTGCGTTAACGACTCGCATCGGGGCTGTCGCGGAGCGAGCCGCCGATCGTCCGACTTTGAAACAAGTGCCAAAATTTGCGCGAGATCGCGACGACTGGCTGAGTCGAGCGCCGCCTTCATGCGTAGATGTCGAGATCGAGCACGTAGGTGCCGAGCTTGAGCCGCCCAGACCACAGCTCGTACTCCAGCCGCAGGTGGTTGGGGCGATCGCTACGCTCTAGCTCGAAGTTGCGGGTGAAGTTGCGCAGCCGCATGCAATCGCGCGGTTTAGCATCGGCGGTCTCCCGGACGCGATCGGGGCAGTTGAGCCAATAGCGGCTAATTCCGTACGTGCCGCGCTCCCACATGTGGCGATAGCTCAGGCCGGTCTTACTTTGCGAGGTGAAGATCGCCCGCGACTCGCCCACCTCGAGCCACAGCAGGCGGCTGCTCGTTTCTACTGGGGCGGGTTCGCGCTGGCTGCGATCGAAACCGGACGGCGAGCCGGGTACGTCATTGCCAAAGCCGTTCGGCGGCACGTCGATCAAGATGTGGAACCGCTGGGGCGCGCGCTGGTAAAGCGTAACGAAAGTCTGAAAAGCCGTGCGCACGGGCAAATCGAGGGAAACCACGGACAGGCTGGCGGGCAGCCGACGGTGCGTCAACATGTGTTTAATTCAGCGTCGAGCGGGGGATCGGACGGGAAGAATAGATGATGAAGGGAGCAGGCACGGAATGGCCCTGGGGCGGGGGGGATGGCGCGCCGGACAGCTAATATAATTCGTCGGTCGGCTCCGATATCCCGCGCGAACTTCTCTTTAGAAAACTTTCGATATATGTCAACCCCAATCGTAACAGTCGCCTCAAACGAACACCATCAAGATTTGTGCGTCGCGCCGCCTGTCGCTGGGGTCGCGCTGCGCGGGCGGATTCGCGTTCCGGGCGATAAGTCGATCTCCCACCGGGCGCTGATGCTGGGCGCGATCGCGGCGGGCGAAACGACGATCGAGGGACTACTTCTGGGCGAAGATCCGCGCAGTACGGCGGCCTGCTTCCGGGCGATGGGCGCACAGATTTCCGAGCTAAATACCGAGCGCGTCACGGTGCGCGGCCTGGGCGAATCGGGGCTGCAAGAACCGGCGCAAATCCTCGACGCGGGCAACTCCGGCACGACGATGCGGCTGATGTTGGGGCTGCTGGCCTCGCGTCCCGGTGCCTTCTTTGCGGTGACGGGTGACGGTTCGTTGCGATCGCGCCCGATGTCGCGCGTCATCGATCCGCTGCGATCGATGGGCGCGAAGATATGGGGACGCGACAGCGACGAGTTCGCACCGCTGGCGGTACGCGGACAGGCGCTGACCGCAACGCGCTACGACTCGCCGATCGCCTCAGCGCAGGTTAAGTCCTGCATCCTGTTGGCCGGGCTCCACACCGATGGCCAAACCACCGTCACCGAGCCAGCCAAATCCCGCGATCACAGCGAGCGGATGCTCTCGGCCTTCGGCGCACAGATCGACCTCGACCCAGACACCAACGGCGTCACGATTACCGGTGGCGCGACGCTGCAAGGTCAGCACGTGGTCGTTCCCGGCGACATCAGCTCGGCGGCGTTTTGGTTGGTGGCGGCGGCGATCGTGCCCGGTTCTGACCTGACGATCGAGAACGTCGGCGTCAACCCGACCCGCACCGGCATCCTCGAAGCGCTCGCGCTGATGAACGCCGATATCACCCTGGAAAATCAGCGCGATGTGGCGGGCGAACCGGTGGCCGATTTGCGCGTGCGCTCTGGCGAGCTGACGGCCTGCGAGCTGGGCGGCGACTTGATTCCCCGCGCGATCGACGAGATCCCGATTCTGGCGGTGGCGGCGCTGTTCGCCAAGGGCACGACCAAAATTCGCGACGCGGCAGAGCTGCGCGTGAAGGAAAGCGATCGCCTCGCCGTGATGGCCGCACAGCTTCAGGCGATGGGCGCGACGGTGGCGGAATATCCCGACGGCCTCGATATCGCGGGCGGTGCGACGCTGACCGGCGCGGAAACCGACAGCCACGACGACCACCGTATTGCCATGAGCCTGGCGATCGCGGCTCTGCGCGCCAGCGGCAAAACGACGATCCATCGCGCGGAGTCGGCATCGATCTCGTATCCGAACTTTATCGAGACGCTAAAAACTGCGATCGGTGAGGTCAGTTAATCTCGATCGCAACCCGTAAAACATGAAAAAAGCAAGCTCCCGAGCCAGGAGCTTGCCTTCAGAATTAAGGGGAAAGATAGGAACGTGTAGGGTTTTTTAAGTCCGATTGGGAGTCGCCACTATTTTTGGACGACAAGCTTCACGTTCGCATTTTGCAGACCCGGACGGCGAACTTCCGCGAGGGTTTTGTTCACCGCGTATTTTTGGTTGATCGAGTTGATCAGCTCGGTCTGGTTGTGCTTTTTGGCGACGCCCCAGAGGTCGGCGATCAGGTCGAACGAACCGTCGCTGTTGCGCGACCAGCCGATGTCGTAGTCGCCTTCGAGGACGGCAACGATGTCGGCGCGGACGCGCTGGCCGTTGTAGCCACGGATGTCCGCTTCGGTTTTGGTTTGGACGCCGAGGTCGCTCAGAGCCGACTTAAGAACGGTCGCGTCGGAGATTTTGGTGCGCAGGGTGCTGAAGTGAGACATGGTGAATCCTCCTGGGGGATTGCAAACGCGGGTTGGTGTGTTGGTTTTGGGCGTCCTGAGGGACGCGGGGGCTGCTAGCCTCACGGCTAGCCTTGGCCTGGGCGATCGTATGGTGAGAGCAGATCGCCCAGGAAAGCTTGTGCTACGACTCCATGCGCTGGTAGTCAGCCATGGAGGCGGCGGCGGGTCGGGCTCGCTGCCGCGCCCAATCTCGCAGTGCCGTTACCTGCTCGGTCATCGTCTTCGACAGCGGCAAGGTGGACTTGACCGCTGCGATGATATCGAGCTGGGTGAACTCGCGATTTTGGGCGAATGCTTCGTACATCGCCGCGACGATCGCCTGCTCTATCTCGGCTCCGGAGAACCCTTCGGAGACCTTGGCGAGCTGGTGGAGATTGAAGCGATCGACCTGCGGGCGGCGCTTTTCGAGGTGGATGCGGTAGATATCCTCGCGCTCGTCCACGTTGGGCAGATCGACGAAGAAGATCTCGTCGAAGCGGCCTTTACGCAGAAACTCTCCAGGCAGGCGATCGACGCGATTGGCCGTCGCCATCACGAATACCGGCGAGGTTTTCTCCTGCATCCAAGTCAGGAACGAGCCAAAGATGCGGCTGGACGTGCCGCCATCGGAGTCTGCCGAGCCCGCACCGCCCGCAAAAGCTTTGTCGATTTCATCGATAAATAAAATCGCCGGAGAAATCGACTCGGCGGTGCGGAGCGCGCTGCGTAGGTTGGCCTCCGATCGCCCGACCGTCGAGCCGTCGTAAACGCGACCGATATCCAGACGCAGCAGCGGCAGACCCCAGAGACGCGCCGTCGTCTTGGCGATTAACGACTTGCCGCAGCCGGGAACGCCGAGGATCAGCATCCCTTTCGGCTGGGGTAGGCCGTACTCGCGAGCCTTTTCGGTGAACGCGTCCGATCTCTGAAACAGCCAGTGCTTGAGTTCCTCGAGGCCGCCGATCGAGTCGATAGTTTCGTCGTCTTCGATATATTCGAGAATGCCATTGCGCTTGATGAGCTGGCGCTTCTCGGATAAGACGATATCGACCTCGGACTCGGTAAGCTGGCCGGAGGTGACGCAGGCTTTGCGATAGACCTTCTCGGCTTCGTCTTTGGTCAGACCCAGCGCCGCCTTGAGCAGCTTCTCGCGAGACTCGGCACTCGGACGCGGACTGTTGCTATCGAGCAGTTGTGTATTCAGAACGCGATTTAGCTCGCGCATGTCTGGAAGCTGAAAGTCGAGGACGACGATCTCTTTCTCCAGCTCGGTGGGAATGTTCTGCACCGGCGACATCAGCACGATCGACTTGTCGCTACCTTTGAAGTACGCGACGGCATCGCGCAGAGCGCGGGTGACAGTTGGATTGTCGAGAAAGGGGTGCAGGTCTTTGAAGATATAGATCCCCGACTCCTTGTGACGCACGACCCAGTCGAGGGCGGCCTCGGGAGAAATCGTATTGTGCGGGCTGCCGCCCGAAGACTCGTTCACCTCGCGGATGCCCTTCGTCACAGCCCAGGAAAAGACTTTCGGTCGCGAGGGCAGCGTTTTTGCCAAGGCCGCGATCGACTGTTCGGCGCGCTCTTCCTCGAAAGTAACGAGGTAAATCAGCGGATATTGAGCTTGGATGAGAACGTTGAGCTCTTCTCTCATAGGAGCGACCTACCGGGGAGGACAGCGACGGGCGGAACGGAACTACATAGAGCGTTGCGGCAGAACGAAAGTGGGCGGGTTTAGCAAGTGGAACTAGAGCGAACGGAACTAACAGGTGACGAGGTTGCCTTCGCCTGCTGAGCGATCGGTTTGCGAGCCGATCGGCAGCTCGTGGGGAACCTCTTCGTCTTCGAGAATGCTGGCTGCGCTGGCAACGGAGATCAGTTCGCCATCGCGGATGACGGCGGGCGTCGAACAGTCGGGACAGTGATAAACCCGGTGGTTCTTGCCGACAGCGGCTTCAGCTTCGACGATCGCCTCGGGGTGTTCCAAATAAAACAGCAAGGCGCGCTCGGCTAAAGCAGACATCGGCTCGCCATCGACTGCGGCGCGAATCTTGAGATTACGGTGCAGCTCGGCGGGCAGATATAGCGTGACTTTTTGTTTGTCTGGCATTCGTTTCGCGGGTGCTCCGACCCCTGGGTTGAGACTGAATATAGCGATCCTACACGGAAGGCGTCAAGACGGAATAACGTCATGACGTCAATCTTGTAGCTTTTGTTTACATTTGGGCGAGATCGCAAGGGGAGTCTGCGGGGCGTTGGCTGAGAGAATTGCACTCTCCGTGCAGCTCTCGTCGATTTCGCGTCAGAATGTAGGACGATCGCGCTGTTGCCAGATTTATCGAAACGTTTTTACATCGCAGCAATTCTTATGAGCGGAGCAACGACCGAGAGCCTCTTTAGTACCGAAAATTTCGCCCTGGCGACCCAGTACATGCTCGAATTGGCCGGTGTGTTCGCCGTGCTGGCGATTTTGGCCTTTAGCTTCCAGTGGGGCATCCGCTTTCGACTGGTGGGCGTGACGAGCTTTACGTTGGTGCTGGCCGGTGGCCTGTTCGCGCTCAGCATCGTGCCGTTTACGCCGACGATCGTCGAAGGGGCCGTGTCTTACAGCCTGGTGTTCGACAATGGCGGCTCGCGGCTGGCGATCGCCGTTGCGCCCGAAACCACGCCGGAAGGGGTTGAAGCGACCCTGCGTCAGGTGGTGCTGAACAAAACCACTTACGGACGTGCCGGTCGCGAGCTGGAGATTCGAGCGCGGACGATCGTTCACCCCAGCGAGGACGTTTCGGAAGCGTTGTATCTGGGCCGCGCCGTGCGATCGCTGTCGAGCCTGGAGGACGACGCGATCGATATTCAGCTCGATCCAGCGGCCTTTGAGAAGCGCGATCGCGTCCTGGCCTTGTAGGCGGGCCGTATCGGGAAGCTCGCGAGAGAGCGTTATCAGATGTCGGCCCTACTGAGTGCGGCGGTTTGGTGGTTGAGTCGGGGCGCGATCGGGGCGGCGATCGCTCTACTGCTGGTCGTTTGGGGGATCGGCTGGCACGTGCGCCACACGACGCGCGCGGTTCGCTTCGGGCCGGTGGCCGACGTTCCCGCGCAGCCCGTGGCGATCGTCTTCGGGGCGGGCGTCTATGCCGATGGGACGCCGACGCCGATGTTGGCCGATCGCGTCCGGGCGGGCATCGCGCTCTACCAGGCCGGTAAGGTGGAGCGGCTGCTAATGTCGGGCGATAATCGCGTGCCAGAATATAACGAAGTCGCGGCGATGCAGAATTTCGCGATCGCGCGGGGCGTACCTGCCGAAGCGATCGCGGTCGATCGCTTCGGGCTTAACACCTTCGCCACCTGCGATCGAGCACGGCGCGAGTTCGGCATCGATCGCGCAACGCTGGTGACGCAGAACTACCATCTGCCGAGGGCGGTCTATCTTTGCCGCGCGCTGGGTATCGATGCAGTCGGCTTCGGCGTGCGGGACTGGGGCGTCTACACCTATTCTGGAATGGCTGAATATTCCCTGCGAGAGTCGATCGCCACAGTCAAAGCCTGGTGGCAGGTGCGGCGATCGCCGGTACGAAAACAATGAACTCTTCTCTGTCTCACCGCGAGGCGCTACATGCGGACTTGCACGCTTGGATCGCCGCGATCGCCACGCCAGACGCGCGCCTCGCCGGTCATGCGCCCTGTCCGTTCGCCAATCTTGCGAAAAACGTGGCGATCGTCGAAATTGACCTAGAAACTGGCGAAATCGTGCCGCCCGATCGCCCGTTTGACGTCATTGTCTACGTGCTACCTGCGGAGCTAGAGCCTGCGGTGCTGCTGGCGCACTGCGATACGCTCAACGTTCGCTACCCGGCGCTGCTGTTTCTCGGCGATCCGCGCGATCGGCACACGAATATTAACGGCGTTACGACCAACAACGGCAAGCACAACCTCATCCTCTGTCAGCCGAAGGCAAAGCTGCGGGCAGCGCGGCAGGTGTTGGCCAAGACGGACTATTACCAATATTGGGAGAGCGAATATCTGCGCGAGATCCTCGGGAGCGATTTTGGTGAGGTGGTCGGCGATCGGGCGTAAAGCGAGGAATTGCGGCGGCTGGCTGACGTTGCCTCAGAACAAAATGGCCGGGAGCGATAGGCTCGCGAACAGGAAATTGGCTATCGGCAGCAGCGTTCCCGCGATCGCTAGTTCGTGGCTGCGAATGTACAGCGCCGACCAGCTCAGTACGATCGACAGCGCGCAGACGATCGGCAGCGTCACGACACTCAGCGCTAGGGTCACGACGATCGCGCTGTCGCTGGCCCCCGGTGTCTCGAACAGGCGCGGCGTCATCATCACCGGCTCGATCGACAGCACGGCCACAGCCGTCCAGACCGTCGAGGCGATCAGCGTAGCGCGCTTAGCAACGGGAAAAGCCACGCAAAGCGCTGTCGAGGCGATCGGGGTAGAACGTTTAGCAACGGGAAAAGCCACGCAAGATATCGGTCGTAACTGAATCTAAGTTTAGTCGCTGCGATCGACAGCGATCGCGGATGTGCAGCACGAAGCATAAGCTTACCCCACGAACTTGCTGGCGGGGCTTTTCAATGTGTTGCGCTACCGACTCCGACGATAGAAGGGCTTTTTCACGACGGTGGCGGGGTGAGTTTTGCCGCGAATCTCCACCTCGACGGTCGTGCCGACTTTCGCGAACTCTACGGGAACGTAGGCCAACGCGATCGGAACGCCGAGGGTTTGCGACGGCGCGCCGCTAGTGACGACGCCGACGCGATCGCCATCGGCCAGCACCGGGTAGCCGTGGCGGGCGATGTGGCGTCCCTGCATCTGGAGGCCGACGAGGCGACGATCGACGCCCTTTTCCTGCTGCGCCTCGAGTGCCGATCGCCCGATGTAGTCTGCCTGCTTGTCGCTGTGGACGACCCACTTGAGGCCCGCTTCCAGGGGGGTGGTATCGCGATCGATATCGCTGCCGTAGAGCGCCATCGCCGCCTCTAGCCGCAGCGTATCGCGCGCGCCGAGGCCGCAGGGCGTCACGCCCGCCTCCAGTAGCGTCTGCCAGAGCAGCTTGCCGATATGCGCCTCGACCATAATCTCGAAGCCGTCCTCGCCGGTGTAGCCCGTACGCGCTACGAAGGCGGCTTGGCCGGAAATTGTCGTCTCGCAGTGGCCGAAGGCGGAAATCTCGCTGAGGTCGGCGAGGGTCAGGGTCTGGACGGCGGCGGCGGCGTTGGGGCCTTGAACGGCGATTAGGGCGTGGGAGTCGGTGAGATCGGCGAGCGTCACGTCGCTGTCGAGGTGGGACTCGATCCAGGCGCGATCGCCCGCGCAGGTTCCGGCATTGACGATCGCGACGACGCAGCGATCGCCGCCGGGATCGCTGCCGCAGTCGTAAACGATGAGGTCATCGATAATACCGCCATGCTCGTCGAGCAACACCGTATATTGAGCGCGACCGGGCGTTAGGCGATCGAGGTCGGAGGGAACGAGTTTCTGGAGTTGGGCGATCGCGCCTTTGCCGGTGATGGTGAACTTGCCCATATGGGAAATATCAAACATCCCCGCCGCCGTGCGGACGGCCTCGTGCTCGGCGCGAATCCCGGTGAACTGGACCGGCATCAGCCACCCGGAAAACGGCGTGAACTTGGCTCCGACTTCGGCGCACAGACTGTGGAGCGGCGTCTGTTTGGGGGTCGGGTCGGGCGCGGCTTTAGGAGCAAATTTCTGGGGCGCGTCGTCGGCGGGGATCGCCTCAGATTTCGTGGGTTCGGAGGAGTCGATCGATCCGGTCACGGGTGGTAATATCCATAGAAATAGCGCGAAAAATATCGCAACTTAAAAACAAGATACACCGAAACTTACTGGGCAATTCCGCCTGACGATTTACGGCTCGCGATCCCGCCGACTCCGGTTAGAGTCACTGCGAACGAGCCACTCACTGCCACCGCCTCCCGACCTTCAGCACAATCTATGAGCCGTTCCGCTTCTGCTACCTTGTCCGACCCCGCTCCAACCCCGGAACGTGTCGGTCAGGGCAACCCCCTGAGCATCGCGCCGATGATGGATCGCACCGATCGGCACTTTCGCTACTTCGTTCGGCAGATTACGAAGCAGACGCTGCTCTACACGGAGATGATCGTCACCAATGCGGTGATCCACGGCGATCGCGCAAAACTCATCGGTTTTTCGCCCGAGGAAAAACCCCTGGCGCTCCAGCTCGGCGGCGACAACCCCACGGAGCTGGCTGAGTGCGCCCGCATCGCTGAGGGGATGGGCTATGACGAGGTGAACCTCAACATCGGCTGTCCGAGCGATCGCGTCAAATCCGGTAATTTCGGCGCGTGCCTGATGCTCCAGCCCCAGCGCGTCGCCCAGGCTGTCGAAGCGATGCAGCGCGCCGTCAAGATTCCCGTCACCGTCAAACACCGCATCGGCGTGGACGAGCGCGACGACTATAACGATATGGCCGCTTTCGTCCGCACCGTTGCCGACGCGGGCTGCAAGCGCTTCACCGTCCACGCCCGCAAGGCGTGGCTCCAGGGCTTGAGCCCCAAGGAAAACCGCAACGTGCCGCCCCTGCGCTACGACGACGTGTACCGGCTCAAGCGCGAGTTTCCCGACCTGTTTGTCGAAATCAACGGTGGCATCCAGACCCTCGATGCGGCCAGCGAGCATTTGCGCCACGTCGATGCGGTGATGATCGGGCGTGCGGCCTACGACAATCCGTATCTGCTGGCGGACGCCGATCGCGTCATTTACGGCGACGATCGCGAGCCGATTTCCCGCGCCGAAGTGGTTGAGAATATGCTGGGCTATTGCGATCTCTGGCTCGCCCAAGGTTTCAAGCTGGGCTCGATTACGCGGCATATGCTGCAACTATTCGCCGGGCAGCCCGGAACCAAAGCCTGGAAGCGCTACCTGAGCGAGCACGTCTACGTACCCGGAGCCGATGCCAGCGTCCTCAAGGCCGCGCTGGGGCAAGTGCTGCCGGAGCCGATGTCCGCGCCGGTCGACGATCGTGCGGCTTCAGAAGACCGCCTCGATCGAAACTAGCCATGCCCCAATTCGGCTCTAACGCCCAAGTTTTTGTGGTCGGCGCGACGGGCGGTATCGGTTTCGGATTCGTGCGTCACCTGCTCGCCGATGCCAACGTCGGGCGCGTCTTTGCGACCTACCGCGATCGCGACCGCGCCGCCGAGCTGTTCGCGCTTCAGGCCGAGGCGGGCGATCGTCTGGTGTGCCTCGCCTGCGACCCGACGATCGAGGCCAACGTCGTCGCTGCAATCGAGCGCATCGCCGAGCGAACCGACCGCCTCCACGCGATCGTCAACTGCGTCGGCATGCTCCACGAAGACTCGCCGACGCTGCCCGTCTCGCCGGAAAAGAGCCTGCGCCACATCGATCGCGATCGGCTGCTGCGCTACTTTGAAGTCAACAGCGTTCCCACCGTCCTGCTCGCCAAACACGTGCAGAACTTGCTCAAGCACCCCGAGACCAGCACCTTCGCGACGATCTCGGCCAAGGTGGGCAGCATCGGCGACAACCGGCTTGGAGGCTGGTACGGCTACCGTGCCTCGAAGGCCGCGCTGAATATGCTCGTCCGCAACGTGGCGATCGAGCTGGGGCGCACCCGTCCGAACGCGATCGTCGTCGCGCTGCATCCCGGCACGACCGACACCGGTCTCTCGCAGCCATTCCAAAGCAACGTCGCCCCCGAGAAGCTGTTCTCGATCGACCGCACCGTGACGCAACTACTCGACGCGATCGCCGGGTTAACGAAAGCTGACAGCGGTGAATTTTTCTCTTGGGACGGCACGCGCTTACCTTGGTAGACTTGCGCCGACCGCGCGACCGAGATGCATCTATGCTCACCAGCCTGCAAAACCCGCTCATCAAAGACCTTCGCAAGCTGCAAAAAGCGAAGTACCGCCATCAGATCGATCGCTTGCTGATCGAAGGAACCCACGCGATCGAGGAAGCCCACCGCGCCCACTATCCGCTCGAGACGGTCTGCGCCACGGAAGCCTGGATCGATCGCCACCCGATCCTGACCAGTACGCTGGAGTTCTACGCCGATCGCTTCGAGCGTGTCGGCGAGGCGGCGCTGGCTTCGATCGCCACGACCAACAGTCCCGACGGCATCATCGCCACAGCTCCCAGGTCGCGCAACCGCCCGCCGGTCTTCTCGATAGAAGGCGTCGGCCTCGCCCTCGACACGCTGCAAGATCCTGGCAATCTGGGCACGATCGTGCGATCGGCGGTCGGGTCGGGTGCGTCGGGGCTGTGGCTGAGTCAGAACTGCGTCGATATCGATAACCCCAAGGTGCTGCGAGCGTCGGCGGGGGCGTGGTTTCGGTTGCCGATGGCGACGGGGCTGGATTTGACGGAGACGATCGCGTCGGCAAAGGCGGTGGGCGCGCGGATCGTGGCGACGAGCACGGACGCGGAGGTCAGCTACTGGGACTACGACTGGCGGCAACCGTCATTGATTTTGTTGGGCAGCGAGGGAATGGGGCTACGTCCGGAGCTGGCGGCGCTAGCGGATGTGAGCGTCAGAATTCCGATCGAGCCGGGGATCGAATCGTTAAACGCGGCGATCGCAGCGTCGCTGTTGATGTTCGAGGCGCGACGGCAGCGGGGTTAGCGGTAGCGTTTGGCGGCGGCGGCAAGTCGCTCGGCTTCGCGATGGTTGCCCCGATCTCGCTCGAATTGGCCCCAGGCTTCCCAATACGTTGGGTTGCGGGGCTGCAATTGACGAGTAATGGTGTCGTAGCAGGCACGTAGTTTTTCTGGGTCGCCCGTTGCAGTTTCGTTGCGAATCCAAAGGTCGATCGTTCCCAGATCGCTCGGCTTCAGTCGCAGCGCCCGTTGATAGAGCGGTCGCGCTTTCTCGTGTTCGCCACACTTTGCTTCCATCACCGCCCAGGCTTGCCAAGTGGGGGCATGTTTCGGGTCGGCTTTCGTCCCCCGCTCGAACAGCTCGCGGGCTTTGTCTCGGTTCCCCGCTTTCTCTTCCATCACCGCCCAGGCTTGCCAAGTGGGGGCATGTTTCGGGTCGGCTTTCGT
>CALCCD010000045.1 GCA_937899645.1 uncultured cyanobacterium
ACTGGTGGCCTACACATCGCTCTAACGCTCTTCACTAAGTCGGATTTGGTATCAGTAGGCGATCGCGTCGGTTTTGCTCTGCCGAAATGACTCTAAGTTGAAGTAAGTATTAAGCGGCTTGCGATGGTGAAATTCTGACCGAAATCGCCATAAATCATTATAGGAAAGGGCCCTAGAGCATTTTCCAGCAGGAATCTCAAGTAAAGCCGCTCGTAGACTTACTAATATTTACGGGTAAATATTGAATATCACTCTCAATACTGCTACTGTTCCTGAGGCAATTACCTAGCAACAGCAGTCCAAACCTGAATTAAATCTATGAAAGCGATCGAACTCTTCCTAACCGTCGGCGTCACCGCAGGCGCGGTTGCCCTCGCTCCCAGCGAAGCCGTAGCCTCCTCGCAAAGCGAAACTGACGTTTCGCAACCCACGGCAACCGAGCTGCTCGCCCAAGGCGGCGAAGGTGGCGAAGGCGGCGAGGGTGGCGAAGGCGGCGAGTACAGCGCGGGCCAACAGGCTAATGCTGATTTCGTCGATAAGCTCAGCGGCGGCGACTTGGTCTCGGCGCTGCAACAAGGCGGCTACGTGATTTACTTCCGTCACGCGCAAACGACCATTGACTACGCCGACCAAGCCGACCCGAACATGAGCCTGGCGAACTGCGACACCCAGCGCAAGCTGAGCGCGAGTGGCATCCAAGATGCCGTGGATATCGGCTCAGCCTTCCGCGAGCAAGGCATCCCCGTCGGCGACGTTATCGCCAGCAACTATTGCCGTGCATGGCAGACCGCTAATTACGCCTTTGGCCGCCACGTACAACAGTCGCTGCTTAACTTCCTGCCCTTTGAGGACTACACCGACGCGCAGGTCGAGGAAATGCAGCGCAACATGACGCCGCTGGTGTCGGATATGCCGGAACCGGGTGAAAACACCGTTCTGGTCGGCCACGACGATCTCTTCGAGGCCATCACGGGTATCTACCCCGAGCCCCAAGGTATCGCCTACGTGCTCGAGCCCGACGGCAGCGGCGGCTTCGAGCTGATCGCGAACGTCCTGCCGAGCGAGTGGGCTGAGCTCTAGGTGCGATCGCCAGTTAGAGATCTCTAACTGGAGACATCTTCGGCGGGAAGTCGCATTTCTGGGCTGAAGCTAGGTGATTTCGTGGGCGCATCGCCGTGCGCCCCGGCCTCTTTCGGCTGTCTGCGCGAGCCTTGCCGAGACGAATCAATGCCCGTCGATCGCCAGAGTTCGCGCGATCGACGGGCATTTTGTTTAGCCGCTCGTTTGGCCGACCTTAGGACTCACCTGAGTCTTGGGGTCGCCCACTGCCGCCGTTTGCGTCTCGCCGAAGATCGCCGACGGGCGCGTGTAGTGCTTGAACTCCAGTAGGTTGCCGGACGGATCTTCGAGGAAGAAAGTGCGGTGCTCGGTCGGCTGACCGGAGAAGCGGTGCTTTGGCTCCTGATAGAAAGTCAGAGCGCGATCGCGGGCGCGATCGCGCAGCGCTTCCCAGTCCGCTAGCTCCGGGAAAACCAGCCCGAAATGTCGGGGATAGATGCCCGCCTGGGGCGCGATCGCGCAGCGCGTCAGGTGGGCGACGAGCTGGTGGCCACCGAGTTCGAGGATCAGCGCCGATCGCGACTCGCGACCGGGAACGCAGCCGAGGCCATCGACATAGAAAGTTCTGGCCGCGTCGAGGTCGCGGACGGGAAAGGCGAGGTGAAAAATAAAGCTCATAAGGCGCGTAAGCGGGTCGGCGACCCCATAGCGTCAATTAATAAACTAATATCGGCCAACATCAGCCGGTCGGTACTTAAGTCCGCACGCGCAACACTAACAGTACAGTGGAGCACAGCTCGATTCCGGAAAGGGCTGCTAGAATTGTTCGCAATAGGATTGTGATAGCGCAATTGCAGGCAAGACCGGCTCGACACGACTGCTTCCGCGCATCTGCCTGCAGCCCCGTAACTTCGTCGTTTCGCCACCACGCAATTGGTGATTTAGCACGCTCGTCATGGTAGCCAGCATCGATAAACACAACCGCGAAGTGCCGCAGCGCGGCAGCCTGAAAACGGAGGATGCCGCCGCGATCGCCGCGAGCATGGAAAACGACCCGTTTCAGTATTATGCTGCCCGCGATGCTGGGGTGGGCGTTGCCGCAAAGCCGCCCGTCAACCCCGACGATCCCTTCCGCCACTACTACAACAGCGACTACGAGGCCGAGCAGCAAGAGGCCGCCCGCGTCGCCAGAGAACGCGCAGCTCGAGTTCGAGCCAAGCACGCGGAAGCTAACAAGCCAAAGCCCGAGAAATCTAGCTTTTCCGACGCGACGATGTCGATGAGCGTCGGGGCCGTCACTGCCGACACTGTCCGCCGCACCCAGCGCGACGATGCCGCTGAGATTGCCACAGCAGAAGAACACCCGCTCCAGCGTTGGGGACGCCAGGAGCGCGAAGCGCGCGAACAGGCCAACCGGCAGCTCGAGCGGGGTGTTGCCGATTTGAAGAAGGAAGAGGAAGCTACCCTCGATCGCGGTACGAACCGCTTGTGGCTGACGACGGGCATCGTGGTTCTGCTGTCGCTGATTGCCGCCGGAGCCTATTTCCTCGCACCGAAGCTGCTCGCCGATCGCGCCGAACGTGAAGCTCAGGCCGATCGCGCTGCTGCCGATGCGCCCGTGCAGACGGCGGTGGATGCAGACGGCTCCGATACGACCGGTCGCGATCGGCGATCGGGCGGAGCGGAAGATCTAGCCGACGCCACCGCTGATGAGGATCGCGCCGCCGATGCGGACGGGGCTGAAGGTTCTACGGACAGTCTTGGCAATAGCGACCTCGACGATCGCGACCTCGACAATGGCGACCTCGATGGAGATGCCCCGCGCGGTCAGCGTCTCGGCGCGGCCGACCTCGGTCTCGACGAAGACGATGTCGAGATCTTCGATGAGGACGATCGCGGCCTCGACAGTGACGCCGATCTCGGCGACCGACGCGAGCTGCGTGGCTCCGGTTCGAGCCGATCGGGCCGAACGACGCCGCGCGATGAGATTGTCGCGCCCCTGGGCTTGAACGGCGGAAACTTTGCGAGCTGGTGGCAGGGCGACCCAGTCAATGGCGAGGGCGGCACGCGCACTCGACGCCGCGACGACAAACCCGATGACGGCGGTCTTGACCGGGATGGCTTCGACGATGGCGATCGGCAAGCTAAGGCCGATGACGACCTCGACGCCGACGATAAAGACGGCGGCGGCCTGCTCTTCGACAGCGACGATGGCGACAGCAGCGTCGGCGCGAGTTCCGGCTCCAGCCTTAGCTCCGGCAGCTCTAGCGACGACGGCTTTAGCGTTCCACCGCCGGGCGGCGGCCTGCTCTTCGGCAACGGCTCGGGCAACTCTTCGGCCAGCATGACCGGTCAGACCGTGCAACTGCCGATCGCGGGTATTGCTAACGCCATCCCGCGCGGCATCGACGCACCGGTCAGCGACGACCAGCGCGTGGGTAGCTACCGCGTCACCGACACCTATCTTCCCTGCCAAAACTCCGACGCTTCGGACTGCCGTGGCGTCCACCCGGTCTACGGTTACCATAACGTCGCGCATATGGGCGTCGATATCGCCATGCCCCACGGCGCGCCGATCTTCGCGGTAGGCAAGCAGGGCGCAACGGTCAACGTGTCGTGCTACACCACTGGCGGCGGCGGCCTCGTCGCGGAAATGTCGAGCAGCAGCATGCCGGAATACACTTTCAAGGCCATGCACCTGAGCGACTGCATCAGCGGTTCGTTTGACGTCGGAACCGTTGTAGCGGCGGTGGGCAACAGCGGCGGCTCGACCGGGCCGCACCTCCATTGGGAAGCCTTCTACAACGGCGAACAAGTCGATCCGCCGCGCTGGTCGATCGAATACGCCATTAAAGGCGACATCATCCGCGACGAGTCAGCTAAGTTCTCGTATTAGAGGCCGCCATCAGCGGCTGTTATCAAACTGCTCTCATAGCAGTATGTAGTTCTGACAAAGGTCTCAGCGCCTGACTCCATTCTCGAGTTCGGGCGCTTTGCTGACGCCCGTGCCCGGACTCGCGCGAACTGATGGTGCGCCGATCGCGCTGAACTCGTGAAAAGTAGCGCCGGGGCGCGATGATTTATGCGTGGGTTTGTATGCAGATTCGTGTGCGGGTTTGTGTGCGGGTTTATGTGCGGGCGATCGCGCTGGTAGGTCTGCGTTTGGACGCGCGACCTTCCGGACGCGCCCGGATCGCTGCGAACAATACATATGGTTGTTACAGAAACTACCGAAACCTTCGGTTTACCCGTACCGTAAAATCAGTGCGACCCCACTTATTCACACTCACGCATCGAACGGCTGTTTCGATCCCCGAACAGATAACTGAATTCCAATGAAAGCATCCTCCAAGCGATCGTCGCTTGCGGCTTTGAGCCTCAAGACTGTCGGTATCATCCTGATCGTCTCGTCTTTGCTCGACTACACCATCCTGCCGATCCCCTACCAGCCACTCGATATCGCTTGGCGGATCAGTCTCGCTTCGACCTTTGTCGATCGCGGCATCATTCCGATGATCGGTCTCGGCCTGATGTTTGCAGGCTACAAAATGGACACCGATGAGGGAAGAGGCGGCAGCGTCAGCAAAAAATGGCAGTACCTTCCCTTTTGGGGGCTCGTGCTGGCTGCTGTGCTCGGCGTATTTTTCGCACTGCTGACCCCGATGCACCTGAACGACGTGCGGATGGCCAGCCAAAACCGTCTGGCTTCGATCGAGGAAGAGGCGCGCCGCGTCGAGACCAACTTTAACGCGCAGCTCGGCAGCGAGGAGTTTCAAACTCAGCTCGAGCAGCAGCAGGTCGAAGCCAAAGAGCAGTTCAAGAGCTTGCTCGAAAATCCCGATCGCCTGCAAACCGTGATCGACAGCCCGGACACGCCCGAAGAAATTCGCGTAGTTCTGGAAGAAGCGAAAACCAACCCCCAAGCGCTCGATGACTTCTTTGAGGAGCGCGTTGCCGCGATTCCCGAGCAAGTCCTCGGTCGCGTGCGCGAGCAGCAGGAAAACCAAACCCGTCAGGTGGGCCGCGAAGCTGGTAAATCGGCGATTCGCATCGGCCTCAGCAGCCTACTGCTGGCGGTCGGCTACCTGATTATCGGCGGTGTGGGTCTGAAGGGGATGATGCGTCCCCGTCGCTAGACGTTCCCCGCCCTCGCCACGGCCAGCCACGGCAACCCGAACTCAGCCCCGATCGGCGGAATGTCTTTCCCGATCGGGGCTGTTTCGCGACGAAAGGGAAACTAACTGAAGAGATGCACGATGTTTTCGATTTATATCCTCACCTACAACGAAGAGATTGACATTGCAGAGTGCATCGAGTCGGCCATGCTGTCCGATGACATCATCGTTGTCGATTCCCTGAGCCGCGATCGCACGGTCGAAATCGCCGAGCGCTATCCGGTGCGCGTCGTGCCCCACGCCTTCGAGAGCCACGGCAAGCAGCGCACCTGGATGCTAGAGAACGTCGAGACCAAGTACGACTGGGCTTATATCCTCGAAGCGGACGAGCGCATGACGCCGGAGCTATTTGCCGAATGCGTCCGCGCCTCACAAGTGGGCGAACACGACAGCTACTTCGCCGCCGAGCGGGTGATGTTTATGAACCGCTGGATTCGCCACAGTACCCAGTACCCGCGCTACCAACTGCGCTTCTTCAGAAAAGGCTCGGTTTGGTTCGATGACTACGGTCATACCGAGCGCGAAGTCTGCACCGGTTCGACGGGCTTCCTGAAAGAAACCTACCCGCACTACACGGCGGGCAAGGGCCTGAGCCGCTGGCTCGACAAACACAACCGCTACTCGACCGACGAGGCGAGAGAGACCCTCGAGCAGTTGCAGTCGGGGCGGGTGAGCTGGAAGAAGATGCTGTTCGGCAAGTCGGAGGTCGAGCGCCGCCACGCCCTAAAAAATATGTCACTGCGGCTGCCGTTCCGTCCTCTCGTGCGCTTCTTGTACATGTACTTCGGGTTGGGGGGTGTCCTGGACGGACACGCCGGGTTTGCCTGGTGCGTGTTGCAGGCGTTTTACGAGTACACGATCGTCTTGAAAGTCAAAGAGCTGCGCGAGCTGCCGCCGGGGAGCCACGTCAGTACGCTGCCGTCCGCCAAGGGTGCGGTGCGGCAGTAGCAGCGACTTTGATGGCTGTGAGCTTAGTCGCAGTTCTGGGTCTTGTCTGAGTTCAGCCGCGATGGTTTAGGGAGCTTCTGGGGGTGTGACGGGCGCGGCCTCAACCAAGTTTTGCCACTGCTGAATCGCGGTCGGCGTCCAAAGCCAGTTCTTGGCGAGTTCCCGATCGGACAGCGCGAGCGCGTCGCCCGCTAGAATCGCATCGCGCGCTTCGATGGCTCGATCGCGGCGGTTGCGGCGATCGAGCAGTAGCGCCACCCCGGCCTCGAGGGACTGGCGGACGGCCTTGCGATCGAGGTTCGAGCCCGCCACGCTGGCTTCGGGCTGGCGCGCTAGATTCAGCGCCTCCTGCCACGCAAAGTCTGCGTCGTTAAGGCGAGCCTCGTCGAGCCGCTCGCGACCTTGCGCGTCGGCATAGTAGGCCCATCCCAGCGCCGTGCGGTAGAGCAGGCTCGTCGGTTCGTGCTCTACGGCCTGCTCCCAGTAGCGCATCGCATCGTCGTAGCTGGCGTCAATCTCGCCGGACACTGCCGTCTGCCACGCCCAGCGCCCGAACAAAAACAGCACTTCGCCGCGATCGCGATCGGAGGCCGGAATCGAATTCAGCAGCAAATCGGCGCGCTCGAGATCGCTCAGGTCGAGGAGTTGGCCGATCGCGGGCGTGGCACGCTCGAGGTCGCCGCGCGCGATCGCCGCGCTGGTCTCGGAAACGAGCCGATCGATCTCGAAGGCGTTCTGGGCTGGGGCGACGAGCGATGCCGAGGGTGGCTCTGGCCCGCCAGAAGAGCGGCTTTGCCACCAGCTCGAACCGACGCCGAGCAGCACGGCCCCTGCCGCCAGGGCGATCGCGGCGGCGGCGCGACCCGAGCGGGACGGACGATCGCGGGCGAGTTCGGCAGGCGATCGCGGGCGATCGCGCGGTAGGGTCGGCCTACCGCCGGAAGCCGAAACCCGCCCGTGGCTGGAGCTTGCTCCCGTTGGATTTGCCCTGGTTGGATTTGCCGCCGAGCTTCCCGCTGAGCTTGCCGCCGAGCCCGAAGCGCGATCGGGCGTTTCGGGCTCGGCCAACACGTCCGCAAAGACCTCCGGCATCGCCTCGTCCGTCACCTCGTCCGTCACCTCGGCGGATAGTTCGACAGGTTCGTCTTCAGGCAGGCGATCGGGCAGCAGGTCGTCGAGGGATGGCGCGAGGGCAGGCGGTTCGGGGCTGCTGGCTGGCAGGCGATCGAAGGGCGATCGCGACTCGATCTGGCGGATTTTGTCCTCGAGCGACGGACGGATCAGCAGGCCATCGAACTCCGGCGCGAGGTGAAAGACCGGCAGCGCCCAGTAGAACTGCCGCGATCCGAAGCTGGAAATCAATCCCTGGCGGGCGCGGTTGAGGCTGAGATCGATCGCCTGTCCCTGACTGATATGGCGGTAAAAAAGCTTCGTCAAGCTGAGGGCGACATCGTCGGGGATGCGCTCGGCCATCGCCAGCACGGCGGGAATGCGCCGCGCGATCGCCGCCTCCGCGAGATTGTGCGTGCCGCTGTCGTCCGAGTCGCGGTATGCCCCCCGGCAGGAATTAAACACCGCAAGCTGGACGCCGTTGTTGGCCAGCATCCCCGCCAGATCGTTGCCCGAGAGCGTTTCGGCGATGCCGTGCTTGCGGTTGACCAGGGCGATCTCGCCGCCATCGCGCCCGGAGGCACTGTGGCCGGAGTAGTGAAAAATATGGTAGCCGCCGCCTTCGAGGGCCTGGGCGAGATCGTAGCGATCGGGCTGTTCGAGTAGCTCGATCTGGGCGGCAGGCGTCGAGACGGCTTGCAGCTCGTCGATTAGGTAGCGCGTCTCTTGGGGCAGCGCTAGGTTGGTGCGATCGCGCGGCGTGGAGACCGCGATCAAGATCCGCAGGCCGGAACCGAGCATCGGCGCGGGCGGGTTGGGCCGCCGTACCGTCGGGCTCGGCCAGTAGCGCGAAAACAGCACCTGGGTTCCCGCCGCCAGCGGACAGTTCGAGTCGTCGTGGAGCACTTCCCAGGGCAGGCGGTTGAGTTCGGCGCTCTTGAGGCCCAGCCGCAGCCGCAGCGGCACTTTGCGGTGGTGGGCCACGGCCTGCGCCATCATCCACCGCTCTCGCACGCTATCGTGGAAAAGATGGTCGTAGAGGTCTCTGCCCAGGGAGGCGAGGTCTTGCAAGGAACGCGATCGCCGCTCTTCCGGCGTTGCCCCCTCGAAGAGTTCGCCCAACCCGCTCAGATCGGGTGAGGCGGCGAGATTGCCCTGCTGGAGCATTTGCAGCAGCGGATCTCGCATTAGTGTCCGCGACTGCTGCAACCAGCGATCGATCGGCCACGTGACCTGTTCTTCGGCGGGCGGAACTCCAGGCTCGCTCTGTTCGGTTCGCACGAGGTACTCGTAGTTGCCAATCGGCGTCACGGACAGATGAAATTCTTGAGTCACGGCTTCTGAGGGTGATATCGCGCGATCGGGGACTAAATCCATAGTAGCGACTTGCTTCTGCCACTGGTTCTGCCACAGCGAGCGTCGCAGTGGGTTCGGCGTGCTTCTCGAGATTGACAAGAGCGCTACAGAGAAACGTCGCTCGATTCAGAAGCTCGACTTCTCTGAAAAGCCCGACTTCTCAATCATTGCGAGAAATGCTGGCGCTGCACTCTAAGTCGATCCGAGCATCGTCGTTGTGCCCGGTGGGTCGCCGATCGCCACTTCCGGCAGACACTTGCGGCAGACACTTTCGACGAAACGCTGCGGAATGCGGTAGCTTCGGCCCGTAATTATTGAATATCCATGTTGGTTCGATATCGGCGATATCCGCAGGCTTCGGGCCCAGGCTTGGCGACGCTCTCTGGCTGGAGGCTCGGCAGATTCAGACTCCGCGCCGATCGCCCTCCCGATACGGTCTACTCGATGCGACCCGAAAATCTTTCCCGATCGCCCGAGCGTATACGCTAGCAAACACTCGGGCCGTCACCCCTTCACCGACCGGGCGCGAACCGGCGCTCTCCCATGCGCAACTATCTCCGACGAATTGCCGATATCTGGAAAGCGCGGTTGTCTCGAAAAATCACCGTGACAGTTTTCCTGGGCATCATCGCGATCGAAACCGTTATCCTCGTGCCTTCGGTGTACCGCCGCGAGCAGGAACTTCTCAATGCCCTCGAAGCTCTGGCCTCTGCGAAGGTCATGGGGGTTTCCCTAGCGCAGCCCGACCCTGGTCGCCAATCGCGAGCAGCTCGTGCAGCTGCTCCGCAGTCTGCCGCAAATGCCAGACTCCAACATCCTCGGCGGCGCAGTGTACAGCGCAGACGGCGAGTCGATCGCTGACTTTGGCAACCGACCGGCGCTAACCTTCGAGGACATCGCGCCGATGTCGCCGGACGAGCGCGAGAAAACGAGCCTCCTCAATCGCCGCACCTACGAGTACGACGTCGTTTGGGATACAGAAGAGGCGCTCTCGCCCTATACGATCGTCATCCGCCACGACGCTCGCCACGTGCGCAGCGAATACATCGCCTTTATCGGTCGGATCGCGGGCCTGGTCGTAATTATTTCCGTCGTCGTTACCGCCTCGACGCTGCTAGTGCTGGACGGCTTGCTGATCGCGCCGCTGCTGAGACTCCGCCGAGATTTGCTGGCGGCGGGCGAGATCTTCAGCCGCAGCGATGACGAACGAATCAAGCCGAATTTTGCCTCGCTCTCGCGATCGCGCGACGACGAGCTGGGGGATATTTTCACCGCCTTTTCGACAATGGTCGATCGCACCGCCAAGGGTATCGACGACCTGCAAGCGGCCCAGCTCCAGCTCGTCCATAGCGAAAAGATGTCGAGCCTCGGCCACCTCGTCGCCGGAATCGCCCACGAGATCAACAACCCGATCAACTTCATCTACGGCAACGTCGGCTACGTCAACGACAGCGTGCGCGACCTGCTCGACGCGATCGCCTACTATCAGGCAGCCGATCGCCCCGCCGACGGTGAAGCCGAAAGCAGCGGCACCGAAAATACAGCCGACAGTGCCGACGCCTCCGAGCCCGAGAGCATGCCCGAATCGCCCGACCTCGAGGAGCTAGAGTTTATCCTCGAAGACTTGCCCAACGTCTGCGACTCGATGCGAATCGGGGCCGAGCGCGTCCGCGATATCGTCCTGTCGCTCCGTAACTTCGCGCGCCTGGACGAAGCCGACCTCAAAACCGTAGACGTCCACGACGGCCTGGACAACGCCTTGCTGCTGCTGCGATACCGCCTCGAGGCCAGCGCCGATCGTCCCGCCATCGAAGTGCGGCGCGACTACCACGAGCTGCCCGCCATCGAGTGTTATGCCGGACAGCTCAACCAGGCGCTGCTAGCGTTGCTGCTCAATGCGATCGAGGCGACCGAGTCCCTCGGCTTCGAGAGCGATCGCACCTACGAAATCGCGATCGCCACCCGCGCCCTCGATGCCGATCGCATCGTTATTTCAATCGCCGATGCAGGCGACGGTATCGCGCCAGAAGTTCAGCCGAAAATCTTCGATCCGTTTTTTACCACCAAGCCCGTCGGCCAAAACAAGGGCCTGGGCCTCTCGATCGCCGATCGCATCGTCGCCATCCAGCACGGCGGCACGATCGAGGTCGAGTCCGAACTCCAGAAAGGAACGACCGTGACCTTGACGCTGCCCGTCCGTCACGCGGCGGCCAGCAGCCTGAGCAAAACCCGTCTCGATACAGCGCTCGATCGGGCATAGCAACCGACCGTTCCACATGCGCGTGGCTCGCAAGTCTCAACCCGGCGGCAAATACTTCTGCACCACGTCCCAGCCGGTGTAAGTGACGATCGCCAGCGCGGCAAATAACGTCAGCACGATCGCCCGGTGGATAGCCCGCGACCGCTGCCGCTCGGGAGAGATCCGCAAGCCCGCAATCGCCGCTGCTATCGTCAGCCCCACGACCACCAGCCCCACCGGAAGGTGAGCGGAATGCCCCAAAGAGCCGAAGTGGCCCAACGTCCCCACCACGCCGATCGCCAAGAGGAACAGTACGAAAAAAACAATTGCCGCACCCAGCAGCAAATGCAGAACGCGCATGCCATGGCGCGCGTGGCTCGTCTCTGGCTCACTCCGTCCGCCCCAGCCCAGCCAAAGCCCAGACAGCGCCAGCAGTAGATACGCCGCGATCGTAAACCCCATCGCCCAGGCCGCCGCGCGCCACAGCCATAAAAAAGACGGAAGATCCAAGGAAATTACCGAAGCATTTCCTCAGATCTTAACGAACCTCTCGCTCCTTAAAGAAGCAATGACGCAAATCGTCTTAATTTGTCGCCTACCCGAAGTTAGGCCGTCTGCTTGCTCGAGGCCAGAACCGGCTCGCGCGTCTCGGGTTGCGGTGCGACGGGCAGAACACGACCCATCGGCTCGCCGCCCACTGCCGGAGAATCGACACGCAGACGATCGCAAGGAATCGTATCGGACAGAATCGCACTGGCCATCATGCCACTGTGAATCTCGATCTGTGCTCCGGGCGGTGCCTCAAACATCAGGCGCTGACCTGGAAAGACCACCCGCTCGAAGTACCAGTTCGGAACATTGGTAATCCGCGACACCTGAATTTGGTTAGTCGCATTGACGTAGCAGCAAAGAACGGCCGATCGGCTGTCTTTTGGGAGGGAGTCCAGAATTTGAGCCATAGCGTTTACGTGAGGGCGATAGGGGTATTTGTGAACTAACTTATATCTATGATTCACAGCCTAACATCGAGCGATCCCGAATGTTGTAAACACGGCTACCAAGCCCCGGCAATCACTCGGTCTCGATCCCGAATGTACTGGCAAAAACACTGATAAGTAAGGACTTGATGATTTTTGGTGGCGGCGTGCGATTCAGACCGAAGACGGATTAGAGCGTTGTGAAAAGGGTCTACACCCCTCTATTTTGCGCTGCATTAAAAATGAAGCAACGATCGCAATTTCTTAAGGATCGGAAACTAGCCCTTGGCTTTCTCTTGGGAAATCAGTTGTAATTCACCAGTACACATATCGATTTAATCGTTTTGGCCGAGATTGAAATTTAAATTCGCGATCTAAAGTGTTGAATTGCTATCGAAAAACAGTAATCACTGATACGAGCATAACGAATTTTTGTTGCGCCCGATTTTAAGGTGTTCTGTGCCGCTGGTTCGGAGATTACGGCGGGAATTTCCGTTCCGAGCCGCAATTCTGGCACATTCGTAAGTAATGACCCCGATTCTCTCCCGATCGCCTGCGACGATCGGGCTCTGGTGTGGCCCATCGCTACGCGGTTCGAGTCGCGATTGCTTCGGCTGGGAGATAGGAGGCGACCCCACTCCAGAACGTCGCGGACAGCATCGAGTGCGTTCTCTGCGTCCGCCTGTCGTGTAAACCGATCCTCGCGATTGGCGTCATGCCTCCTTTGTGAAATCTAGCTCTGGATCGGGGCAAACTGCGGCAGTGGCTCGATCGACAGCAGCTTCTCGCTTAGCTCGTTGTGAATCTTGCCGTTCGTCACCAGCAGCCGCCCGGTCTTCACGTCCAGCGGGCTCTTGTCGTAGGACGTGACGAGACCCCCCGCTTCTTCGACCAGAACGATCCCCGCCGCGATGTCCCACGGCGACAGGCCGCGCTCCCAGTAGCCATCGAGCCGACCGCAGGCCACGTAGGCCAAATCCAGCGAGGCGGCTCCGGCGCGGCGCACGCCCTGGGTGCAGTGGGTCAGGTGGCAAAACTCAGCGTAGTTGGTGTCGAGGACTTCGCGGCGATCGTAGGCAAAGCCCGTTACTAGCAGGCTATCGGCCAAGCGATCGCAGCCTGAGACCTGCATCGACTGACGGTTGCGCGTCGCGCCGAGACCTTTAGCGGCACGGAACAACTCGTCGTGAAACGGGTCGTAGATCGCACCGAGGGTCGGGACACCATCTACGAGCAGGCCGACGGACGTTGCCGAAAAGGGGTATTGGTGGGCGTAGTTCGTCGTGCCGTCGAGTGGGTCGATCGCCCAGAGAAAGTCGCTGCCGTCGATGCCGGACGCGCCGGACTCTTCGGCGAGGATCGCGTGGTCGGGCACGTGGCGGCGCAGCACGTCGAGAACGGCGACTTCGGCTTCTTTGTCGGCGACCGTGACCAAATCGCCAAGGCGACCTTTCGATTCGATTTGCTTACCCGGATCGAGCTTGCCCCAGTATTTTTTCAGGACGGCTCCCCCGGCGGAGGCGGCTTCGGTCGCGATTTCGAGCAGGGTTTGCAAACGATCGGGGCTGAGGTTAGCGGCCATAACGGGATCGGCGAGGTGGGAAAATAAACGTCACTAGCATCGCAGACGCCGGACGCTTTCTCGCGTTGGAATGAGGTACGGGCCAGGGCAATTTTGAGGGGCGTTAATGCGCGATGACAGACGCGCGACGAGGGGAGATCGGGCAGTTGGCGCGCTGTTACAGACCCCACATGACAGCCGCCGGAGTGTCTGAGGCGAACCGCTACCCGGCTCGCGATCGCCCTAATCTATATAGACACCACCCCTAGAGCGGGTCTCGCACGCCTTCGATGTCGAGCGATCGCCGAAAGTAATTATCGAGTCCGCACGCCCACCAGCCTCCTACCGCTATGCCTGCTAAAACTTCTGCCACCACGCGCGTTTCGTCTGAGGTTTCGCCCTTGCTCGCTGCGACGCTATACCCGCTGGCCAGTCGCGTCGTCCTACCGACGTTCTTTGAAAGTATTGACGTAGAAGGTCGGGAAAATCTGCCGAAAAACGACAGTCCCGCGATCCTCGCGCCTACCCACCGATCGCGTTGGGATCCCTTGATTGTCGCCCACGTGGCGGGCTACCCCGTCACCGGACGCCACCTACACTTTATGACTTCGGCGAACGAAACGACGCGCCACGTCCAAGGCTGGCTGATCCGCAAGCTCGGCGCGTTCCCGATCGACACCAAGCAGCCCGGAGCCGCCAGCCTGCGCCACGGCATCGAGCTGCTGCAAACGCGCCAGGTGCTGACGATTTTCCCCGAAGGCAACCTCTACCCAGGCCCCGAGACCCATAGCCTGAAGCTGGGGTTGGCGCGGATGGCGCTCCACGCTGAAACCAGCCAGGTGGGACTCAATACGCGCATCGTCCCGATCGGCATCTCGTACAGTGGAAACCTGACGGAGAAACGCCGCCCGACCTGGGGAAGCCGCGTCCGCGTCCGCATCGGCGAGCCGATCGACGTGCGTCAGTACGATACCGGCGAGATGCGTCGGGATTCCAAGACGCTGACGGTGGAGTTACAAAAAGAGCTCGATCGCCTTAACAGCTACGAGATCTCGGCTCCCGAACCCGCGATCGCCTAGCGTCACGCTGGTAACGATCCGAAATAACCACCTAGAGATAGCCACCTACACGACTTCGAGGTTTTAGATATGCTCTTTCGCGCCCTTGCTCTGACTGGTGTTACGCTCCTTAGCACGATCGCCCCGAGCTTCGCTGCCCCCACCGCCCCCGGCAGCGAGCCCCTCGTCCTCGCCAACGGCCACGACGGCACGACTATCGCCGTCTCGGTCAGCGACGCTGCGACGGCCAGCGTCGATCGCGTGCAGATGAAATACGGCTTTTACGACGGTGGTTTCTACAACTACGACGCCGGGCAGTACGAAAAGCCGCCCTCGCTCAATATCGCCGCGATCGAGTCGGCTGTGCTCCCTGCACTAAACCGTGCGGGCATTTCAGCCAGCAGCGTTGAATTCGCCGAGTCGCCAGTTGGCCTCTACGGCGGCGGCGAAGTCAGCATCGTCATTACGCTTCCGGCCTCGCATACGGCGATCGGCAACGCCAACGACGCGATGAGCGACGCTGCCAGTCAGTTCTCTGACATTACGATGCAGACGTTCGGCGTTCGTCTGGGCTCCAACGGCTGCGAGGCGATCGGCCGCGAAGCGCGCGAAAATGCCCTCGCCTTGGCGCAAGAGCGAGCTGGCATCCTCGCAGACAGTATGGGCATGACCCTCGGTGAGGTGATGTCGATCCACGAAACTTACCAGGACATGATTCCCTACGGTTCGGCCACCTGCCTGGAACCGTCGGGTGAGTTTCCGCCGATTCGTCTGGCCAGTTACGGCGGCGAGTGGACGATGTACAACTCGAGCGCGCCGCTGGAAGTCGAGATGACCACCAGCATTGAAGTCATGTTCGCGGCGGAGTAATACCAAATCCGGATTAGCTCGGCGGTCTGCCGATGAGCCCCGAGCTTGTCGTTGGCGTAGCCTCTGCGCATCAGAGAGGGCGGTTTCCAGCATGATGCAACCGAGCTTCGCTAGGCCGGATTGGGCATGAGCTCGAGTTGCCGGGTGCTTTCGTGAAGGCGGGAAAGTCCGAACTGTGCCGAAAAAAAGCCGGGTTCTGATAAGTCTCTTGCTGCTTGCGCGATCGGCTTTCGCGATTGCACGAAAGCACCCGGCTTCTGACTTGAGGTGTACCAGAGCCTAGAGCGCGAGCTGTCTGGCCACTGCGCGCGTCACTTCAGCAGCACCGAAGCGGTTGAGGTGGCTGGGATCTTCAAAGTCTCGGTTCGGGCGCGTGCGGGGCAGATCGAGGGTGGTGACGCGCCCGTAGTTCCGGGCGAGGCGCGCGAAAAACTGTCGGAACTCGGTTTCGAGGGGCGATCGCGTCGAATCGAGATATTCAACGGTGAGGGGCAAGGGCACGAGCGTGACGGCGATATCGTTGGCCTCGGCGAAGTCCAGGAGCCGCCGCGTAGCTTCGGCCTGCGCGCCTCCGAGCGAGAAGTTTGCATAGTCGCCATCGTAGCGACCGGCGACGCGACTGCGGGTCTGGTAGTAGACGCCGGGGTCGAAGCGCGTCTCGATTGGCAAAAAGCCGTCGGCACGAATCGGGCTCGAGCCATCGATATCGTCGGGCTGGGCGGCAAAGCGATCGAAGTCGCCGCGCTGGATGGCGCGATAGCCCGGAGACTCCCGCAACGCGGCATCGGTACGATCGGGGCGTCCGCTGTTGAAGGCCCGTACGCCATCGGCCCAGACGATCGCGCGGGGTAGCGAGTCCGTTGGTAAGATCTCGCGCACGAAGCGATCGACCACTTGCGCCGTCGCGCCGTTCACTCCGAGGTTCAGCACCCGAACTGGCGCACCGCTCCGCCGCTCTAGCTCCTGCTGCAACACCGACGGGTCGATCGCCTGGAGCGCCCGCGAGCTGCCGACAACAACAACGTCCGGCACGCCCTCCGCCGCGACATGAGCCGCGTAAAGCGCCAGTTTTTCATCGAGAACGTCGCTACCGAACGTCCAATTCGGGCGTGCGGACTGACTTTGCTCGGCGCGATCGAAAGCGAAGGCGGCCCCAGCCAGATATTCGCGAGTCTTCTTCTGGGCCAAAATCCAGCGACGATCGCCGGTTGGCACAGACTGCATCGCAAACGCCGCCCGCGACCAGCCCCGCGCTACGGCCTGCCAGTCGCGGCTGGTTCGCGCGCGATCGGTAGCCTGCCACGCCTGGAGCGCTTCGGCGATACCGCGATCGTAGGCCGAAGCTTCACTGCTGGCATTGGCGATCGCTCCGGGCGAAATCGCCGCACGATCGCCCGTCATGCGATCCGGCTCGATCGCCAGCAGCAGTGCCAACACTCCAAGCAGCAATAGTAAAACCGACCGCACCCGCGCAGTCGAAGCAGCCGGTACGGTCGGTTTAGGCATGGTGTTTAGGTCGAGTACGAGTCTGGAACGATGCGGCGAGCGCCGTGCCGATTAGCATATCGTCGCTATCTAGATCCCGCTACGCGTCGCTATCGTCGAGAATCGCCGAAGAGCCTAGCCCTTCTGCATTCGAGTCGTCGAGCAACAGCTCGGAGCTGTCGCTGACGCTGCCGCTGAGGTTATAGCTACGCGCCGTGCGATCGTCGAGCACCACGTCCTTGAGGTTGTCGTCATCGAGGGTCGTCGGCTCCATCTCCGACGAGTAGTTGAGATCTTCGTAGGCGTTGAAGCCCGTACCCGCCGGAATCAAGCGGCCGATGATCACGTTCTCCTTCAAACCGCGCAGCCAGTCGGATTTACCCTCGATCGCTGCTTCAGTCAGCACGCGCGTCGTTTCCTGGAAGCTCGCCGCACTGATAAAGCTATCGGTGTTGAGGCTGGCTTTGGTGATACCCAGCAACATCGGCATGTACTGCGCGGGTGCACCGCCGGTAATCGACATCGTGTCGTTGACCTGCTCGACTTGGCGCAGCTCCAGCAGCTCGCCAGGCAGCATAATCGTGTCGCCGCCGTCTTCGATCTTTACTTTTGAAGTCATCTGACGGACGATCACTTCGATGTGTTTGTCCGAGATGTCGATGCCCTGGGACTGATAGACGTTCTGGACTTCGTTGACCAGGAAGGTTTGAACGTTGCGGAAAGCCGTCAGCGCCGCTTCGTAACAGCCATTGGGCAGCAAGTAGTCGAACCAGACCTCGAGGATTTCATGGGGGTTCGAGGGGCCGTCGGTGATCGGCTCGCCCACTTCTAGGTGCTGGCCTTCAACCACCACCAGGTTCTTGCTGATACCGATCGGATATTCGGCGATCGTGCCGTCTGCTTCGATGACGTGAACTTCGGCCACGTCGTTGTTGTCGTCGTAGACGATCTGCACTGTGCCAGGTCGACGGTTGAGGACGCAGGCTTCTTTGGGTTTGCGCGCTTCGAGCAGCTCTTCAATACGCGGCAGACCCTGAATGATGTCGCCGGTTTTGGCGCGCTCGAAGACCAGCAGAACGAGGTTGTCGCCGCGCTGTACCAGGCTGCCGTCGTCCACGTGCAGGATTGCGCCGGGAGACACGCGGTAGGGACGCGCCGTGCGCAGCTCGATCGAGTTACCGTCGATCGCCAGCACCTGCGACGAATCTTCGAGGGCGACGCCTTTCGCGACCTCGGTGCCGCTGACCAGCAGGTCGCCGACCTTGCAATTCGGCTTGCCGCCGGTCTCGAGCGTCGTGCGATCGTTGTCGGTCACGACCAGAACGCGGCGGGTGGCCTCTTCACCCTCGCGGATACCGCGAATCAGGCCGTCGTTTTTACAGCGGATTTCCGTGCGGGCAACGATCGCACCGGGATTGATTTGCTCGCCATCGGACACCAGCAGGCGCGTGGTCGTGCTGTTGCCGCCCAGCGGATCGGCGTTGGCGTCGCGACGCACCGTCAACGACTCGATGACCACGAGCTGGAGGCGCTTGATATCCGGGTTATCGGCGTCGGCAACGAGTTCGATATCGGCTTCGAGCTGGCGGGTATCTTCGCGATCGATTTCCAGCAGCAGCTGCGTGCGCACCAACTCCAGACCCTCGACGGACTTGACGCGCTCGCCATCTTTATAGGGCAGCAGGCGCTGGATTGGGGTCAGGCCGATACCGAAGGCGTTGTCCTGGTCGGCGGCGGGACGCTGGATCGGTACCGGCGGCTCGTCAGGCACGACGAACTCGTAGACCGGACGCAGCAGCAGACCCAAGCCGTCCGGCGTTTCGATCGGCTCGCAGATGCACATCGATTCGGTGACGATACCGGGTGCGAGTTCTTCACCCGCTTGAATCAGGCGGTCGGGATCGCCCTCGATCGCCACCGGCTCTTCGAGCAGGTGGAACGTACCGGGCTTGATCGAAATCTCGCGCAGAATATCGTTCTTCTGGATGACTTCAACGATGCCGCTGTTCTGGCAGAAGATATCCTTAACGACCTCGGTTCCAGCCTCGACGTACTGGCCGTTTTCGACTTCCAGCAGCGAGATGTCTTTGTTAATCTCGTGGGTCTCTTCGGGAATCCAGAGCATCGTGCCGCCTTTGACGATCTCGAAGCCCGTTTTGGCGTTGCCCTTGGTGCGCTTGACTTCGATATCGCCGTAGCGCAGCAGACCGCCAGTGGGCGTGCGGTAGGTTTCGTCCACCAGTTCGGCCACCACCTGACCGTCGCGCACTTTAGTGCCCGGCGTCGCCATCAGCGTAAATTCGGGGCCGTCTTTGGTAGAAATAGCGTAGTGGTCGCGACCGTGGCTGCTGACCTCGGTGACTTCCGCCGCGTTCAGGCACACCGACGCGGTGATAATCTCCACTTCTTTTGGAATCGCGTCGAGTGCGAGGGAAGTATCGGACACTTCGCCGCCGCTGTAGCCTTCCGGGAGGCGCACCACACCGCCGCTCTCGGACGGCGTCTCGGTCACGGCGAGCGTATCGCCCTCTGCGACGGTGTCGCCGTTTTGCACGACCGGCTCGCTTCCCGGCGGCAGGTTGTAGACCTCACCGGAAAGCACCCACAGCAGACCACCGCGACCGGCGGTCATCGTCGTGTTGCCCTGGCGGTCTTGCTTCTCTTCGGCGACTAAACCGTCGAACTTGACTTCGCCTGAGAGATTGGCGGTTACGTCTTTGGCCGCTTTCTCCGTGTTTTTCTTGGTAGTTGCCGAACCGACCGGGACTTCGGCAAAGAATTGGTTCTGTGCGATGTCCGTGCCGTCGGTCACCATTAGGGTCGTGCCATTGGGCAGAGGCAGGCTGTATTTTTTGCCTTTGCCGATGGGTTTGACTTCTACCGTGCCAGCCTGCTCGACGATAAAGGCATCTTCACCGTGACGAGTGCGGTACGGACGCACGCGCAGGTCTTTGGAGTAGTTGACGGTCGCGTCGAACTTAGCACGCTCGGGACGCGCCACTTCGCCGGTGAAGACACCGCCGGTGTGGAACGTACGCATCGTCAGCTGCGTACCGGGTTCGCCAATACTTTGGGCGGCGATGATACCGACCGCTTCGCCTAGATCGACGAGCTGACCGTGGGCGAGGCTCCAGCCGTAGCAATGCTGGCAGACGCTGCGGGTCGCTTCGCAGGTCAGCGGCGATCGCACGGCAATCTCTTCGATACCGGACTGGTTGATGGCCTTGGCGATGTCGAGATCGACCGCCTGGTTGCGCTTGGCGATAACCGTGCCGTCCTCGGTGACCACATCTTCTGCCACCACGCGGCCAAATAACCGATCGCCCAGCTCGATCGCAATTCGCTCGCCGCTCTTCATCGGGCGCATCGGGATGCTGCGCTGCGTGCCGCAGTCCAGCTCGCGGACGATCGTGTCTTGCGACACGTCCACCAGACGACGGGTCAGATAGCCCGAGTCTGCCGTCCGCAGCGCCGTATCGACCAGACCTTTGCGCGCGCCGTAAGAGGAGATGATGTACTCGGTAACGGTCAGACCTTCGCGGAAGTTGGTCTTAATCGGAAGGTCGATGATTTCCCCTTGCGGGTTCGCCATCAGGCCGCGCATCCCGACGAGCTGGCGAACCTGGGAGATGTTACCCCGCGCCCCGGAGAACGCCATCATGTAGACCGAGTTGAGCGGGTCGTCTTTCTTGAAGTTGGTAACGACTTCGTCTTTGAGCTCTTCGGAGGTGGTGCTCCAGGTGTCGATCACCTTCTGGAAGCGTTCCACCTCGGTGATTTCGCCGCGCGTGTAGCGCGCTTCAGTGGTGTCGATCTCTTCCTGGGCCGAAGCGAGAAGCTCGTGCTTGACCGGCGGGATTTTCAGGTCTTCGACGCTAATCGAAACACCAGCGCGGGTCGCGTAGCGAAAGCCGAGGGCTTTGAGCCGATCGGCGACCTTAGCGGTTTTCGCCGTGCCGTGCTGGACGAACGACCAAGCGATAAGCGAGCGCAGTTGCTTTTTATCGACGACGCGATTGTGGAAGATCATGATTGCTCGTGGGCGGGATGAAAGGGGGCGCAGGGAGCGATCGACGCGGGTCGATCGCAGAATGGGTCGGATCGCTCAGCGGGGGCTATACGCTAAGTGCTTCGTAAATCGCTTGGTTGTAGATAACGCGACCGGCGGTCGTACGAACGTACTGCGAGATGACGCTACCGTCTGCGTCAAAGCGGCGACGGCTGAAGGTGCGGCGCTCCCAGCGGCTGCCATCGTCCATGGTTTGCTCTTCGATCAGATCGTCGTCGAAGCCGCAGTCCACCGTATCTTCAGGATCGAGGCGCACCCAGAGATACGAGTGCAGGTGTAGCAGACCCTGCTCGAAGGCCGTAATCGCATCGGCCAGGCTACCGAACGTCTGCTCCAGTTGGCGATCGTCTTCCTGGACGCCGGGATTTTCGGCGGTCAGGTAATAACAACCCAAGACCATATCTTGGCTGGGCGTAACGATCGGGCGGCCGGTTGCCGGAGACAAAATGTTGTTCGAGGCCAGCATCAGCAGGCGCGCTTCAGCTTGAGCTTCGATCGACAGCGGCACGTGAACCGCCATTTGGTCGCCGTCGAAGTCGGCATTAAATGCCGGGCAAACCAGCGGGTGCAGCTGAATGGCGCGACCGTCTACCAGGATCGGCTCAAACGCCTGAATGCCAAGACGGTGCAGCGTCGGCGCGCGGTTGAGCATCACCGGGTGGCCTTCGATCACCTCCTCGAGCACGTCCCAAATATTCGGGTCGTTGCGCGAGATGAGTTTCTTCGCGGCCTTGATGTTGTTCACCAAACCCTGGTGGATCAGGCGGTGAATCACGAACGGCTGGAACAGTTCGATCGCCATCTCGCGCGGCAGACCGCACTGGTGGATCTCCAGATTCGGACCGACGACGATCACGCTACGACCGGAGTAGTCCACCCGCTTACCGAGCAGGTTCTGACGGAAGCGACCCTGTTTACCCTCGATGATGTCGCTGAGCGATTTGAGCGGGCGGTTGTTCGCGCCGACGACCGTACGACCGCGACGACCGTTGTCGATCAGCGCGTCCACAGCTTCTTGCAGCATCCGCTTCTCATTGCGGATGATGATTTCCGGCGCGAGGATTTCTTGCAGGCGCGCCAGACGGTTGTTCCGGTTGATGACGCGGCGATACAAGTCGTTGAGGTCGCTGGTCGCGAAACGACCGCCGTCCAGTTGCACCATCGGGCGCAGGTCGGGCGGAATCACCGGAATCGCATCGAGGATCATCCACTCAGGACGGGATCCCGTGGCGATAAAGTTATCGACCACCCGCAGGCGCTTGATCAGCTTGGCGCGCTTTTGACCTTTGGAGTTGGCGATGTCGTCGCGCAGTTTTTCAGCGACTTCTTCGAGCTGTAGGTCTTCGAGCAGGCGCTGGATTGCTTCCGCACCAATGCCCACTTCCACGCCTTCGAGCTGCGAATCTTCGTCGTAGAGTTGGTCTTCGATCTCCATCCACTGGTCTTCCAGGAGGAGCTGCTTGTAGGACAAGTTGTCCGCATTACCCGCATCGAGGACGACGTAAGCGTTGAAGTAAACGATTTGCTCGACATCGCGCAGCGGCATATCCAGCAGGATCGCCATGTAGCTGGGGATACCTTTCAGATACCAGACGTGCGTGACCGGCGCGGCCAGCTTGATATAGCCCATGCGGTGGCGGCGCACGCGCGATTCGGTCACCTCAACGCCGCAGCGTTCGCAGACGATGCCCCGGTGGCGCACTCGCTTGTATTTACCGCAGTGGCATTCCCAGTCCTTGGCGGGGCCGAAGATTTTCTCGCAGAACAGACCGTCCATCTCCGGTTTCAGCGTCCGGTAGTTGATGGTTTCGGGCTTGGTGACTTCACCGACGACTTGACCGTTGGGGAGGGTGCGCTCTCCCCAGGTGCGGATACGCTCGGGCGAAGCGATCGCGATTTTGACGTAATCGAAGCGCTGTTCGACTTTAGGCATGACTTTAGGAATCTCTCAAACCAAGGCGGGCAGGGGCAGCGCGAGAAGAGGTCGGCGGGTCGCTCTTCTCGCGTCGGGGGCTAGTCGCGGCGATCGATCTCGCCGCCGGAGACTAGCTTTCTTCTTCGGGGGTCGGGGTGGGGACGGACATCGACTCGTAGGTCGGGCGAGACGGCGATCGGCGGTTGGATACATCGGCCATCAAATCGACTTCGATGTCGCGACTGCCGCCCTCGTCGTCGGTATCGACTTTGTGCACGGCGATATCGAGGCAGAGCGACTGCAGCTCGCGCATCAAGACTTTGAACGACTCCGGCGTACCCGGGCGCGGAATGGCTTTGCCTTTGACGATCGCGTTGAGCGCTTCGTTGCGACCCTGCATATCGTCGGACTTGACCGTCAGCAGCTCTTGCAGCGTGTAGGCCGCACCGAACGCCTCGAGCGCCCAGACTTCCATCTCACCGAAGCGCTGTCCGCCCTGCTGCGCTTTACCACCCAGCGGCTGCTGCGTAACCAGCGAGTAGGGACCGGTCGAACGGGCGTGGATCTTGTCATCGACGAGGTGAACCAGCTTCAGCATATAGGCTTTGCCGACAGTCACCGGGCGATCGAACGGCTCGCCCGTCCGCCCGTCGTAGACCTGAATTTTGCCGCAATCGTCAGGTGCGAACAGCCAGTCGCTGCCTGTTTTATGCATCGACTGTTCGATCTTGTGGTTGATCGTCTCGCGCGATTTCTCCGGGCCGTGCATCTCGTCGAACGGCTGGATTTTGAAGCGGGCGTTGAGATTGTCACCGGCCCAGGCCAGCAGACACTCGTAGATTTGACCGACGTTCATCCGCGACGGCACGCCTAGCGGGTTGAGCACGATGTCGAGAGGCGTGCCGTCGGGCAGGTAGGGCATGTCCTCTTTGGGAAGGATGCGCGAGATGATGCCCTTGTTGCCGTGGCGACCGGCCATTTTGTCGCCCACTTGAATTTTTCGCTTCTGTGCGACGTAGACGCGGACGACCATGTTTGCGCCAGGGGGAAGCTCGTCGCCCTGCTCGCGGGTGAAGACGCGCACGTCAACGACGCGGCCTTTTTCACCGTTGGGAACGCGCAGCGAGTTGTCGCGCACGTCGCGGGCTTTTTCGCCGAAGATGGCGCGGAGCAGCTTTTCTTCCGGCGGCTGATCCGACTCGCCCTTCGGTGTCACCTTCCCGACGAGGATATCGCCCGCATCGACCCAGGCTCCGATGTGGATAATGCCCGTCTCGTCGAGGTGGCGCAGCGACTCCTCACCGACGTTGGGAATCTCGCGGGTGATTTCTTCGGGGCCGAGCTTGGTTTGGCGCGCTTCGATTTCGTATTTCTCGACGTGAATACTGGTGTACACGTCTTCGCAAACGAGACGCTCGCTGATCAGGATCGCGTCCTCGTAGTTGTAGCCTTCCCAGGGCATGTAGGCGACCAGGATGTTCTGACCCAGTGCCAGCTCGCCGCCTTCGGTGGCGCTACCGTCGGCCATCACCTGACCGGCCACCACTTCGTCACCTTCAAAGACGATCGGGCGCTGGTTAAGGCAGGTGTCTTGGTTGGAGCGGTGATACTTTTGCAGCTCGTATTCGATCTCGCGATACTGCTTGCCGTCTACGGGCTCGGGCTGGACGCGAATGCGCTCGGCATCGACGTAGGTGACGACGCCGTTGGTGCGGCTGACGATCACCATGCCGGAGTCGCGCGCGGCCTGGGCTTCGAGGCCGGTTCCCACTAGCGGACGCTCGGGGCGTAGCAGGGGAACGGCCTGGCGCTGCATGTTCGAGCCCATCAGGGCGCGGTTAGCGTCATCGTGCTCGATGAACGGGATCAGCGAGGTCGCCACCGAGATGATCTGCACCGGCGAGACGGCCACGAAGTCCACTTGGTCGGGGGTCGTTTCGGTGAAGTCTTGGCGGTAGCGAACTGGGACCGAGTCGCCCTGAATGAAGCCTTCTTCATCGCAGGTGATATCGCCGGGAGCCACGCGCAGGTCGTCTTCCTCGTCGGCGGTCATGTAGATGGCGTCGAGGTCGCGGCGGACGCGACCGTTTTCGACGCGGTAGTAGGGCGTCTCGATAAAGCCGAAGGAGTTAACGCGGGCGTGGGTTGCCAGCGAACCGATCAGACCGGCGTTCGGTCCTTCAGGCGTCTCGATCGGGCAGATGCGACCGTAGTGCGAGGGGTGAATGTCACGGACGGCGAAACCGGCGCGCTCGCGGGTGAGGCCGCCGGGGCCGAGTGCCGAGAGGCGTCGTTTGTGGGTCAGCTCCGCCAGCGGATTGGTTTGATCCATGAACTGGGACAGTTGGCTCGACCCGAAGAATTCTTTGATCGCGGCGACCAGGGGTTTCGGGTTGACCAGCGAGGCGGGCGTCAGCGTGTGGGCGTCGCTGACGGTCATGCGCTCTTTGATGATGCGCTCGAGGCGGTTGAGGCCGACGCGCACCTGGTTTTGCAGCAGCTCGCCAACGGAGCGAACGCGGCGGTTACCGAGGTGGTCGATGTCGTCAATTTGACCGAGGTCGAATTCGAGGTCGATCAAGTAGTTGATCGCCGACATGATGTCTTCCGGCGTCAGCGTGCGAATCGTGTCGGGCACGTTGAGGCGCAGCTTTTTGTTGAGCTTGTAGCGACCGACGCGACCGAGGTCGTAGCGTTTGGGATCGAAGAATCGCGACTCGAGCAGCGCTTGACCGCCTGCCACCGTCGGCGGCTCACCGGGGCGCAGCTTTCGGTACAGCTCCATCAGGGCTTCTTCTTCGGTGAACTGCCCTTCTTTCTCGATCGTCTTCTGGAAGAAGTCGTAGTGGCGAATTTGGTCTTGGATTTCCGCGTCGGTCAGGCCTATCGCTTTCAGCAGCACTTGCGCCGAGAGCTTGCGGGTTTTATCGATCCGCACCCAGACCAGACCGTTTTTGTCCGTCTCGAACTTCAGCCACGCGCCCCGGTTGGGGATCAGCGAGGCGTTGTAGGTACGACGGCCGTTTTTGTCGGTTTCTGACTTGTAATAGACGCCCGGCGATCGCACGATTTGGTTGACGATGACCCGCTCCGCGCCGTTGATGATGAACGTGCCGCGATCGGTCATCAGCGGCAGATCGCCGATAAAAACTTCTTGCTCCTTAATTTCCCCAGTTTCTTTGTCGATCAGGCGCGTCGGCACGTACATCTGCACTGCGTAGGTGCTATCGCGACGTTTGGCCTCATCGACGTTGTACTTTGGCTCCTTGAGCTTGTACTTGCCACCAACGAAATGCAGCTCGAGCTTGCCGGTGTAATCCGTAATCGGCGAGAAGCTGTCGAGTTCTTCGATCAAGCCGTCTTGGAGAAACCAGCGAAAACTCGCTCGCTGGATCTCAACGAGATCGGGCATTTGAAACGAAGGGGCAGCAGGAGTCTGAGTCGTCATAAGTCCTTGGGGCGAAAGATGGAGATATGGGTCGCGCAGCCGGTGGCGAGTCCGGATTTTACAGTCGCGCGGGTATGACTTGGCTTCGGGTCAGACCGACGCGGCGGGCAGGGCGACGACCATCAGATCGGGAACGATGGTCGCTCTTCACGTCAAAGCGCCCGAGATCGCGGGCGATTCGGGCGAAGTGCCCCTGCGCAGCCGAACGCAGCTCGAGGTCAGGCCGCGAGCGCGCGCGAGGGGGGCAGCTTGAAACAGTGCTGGGCATTCTCCGTAGTCTGGCGGGCGAGGGTTTCGAGGTCGATGCCGCGCAGTTCGGCGACGCGCTCGGCGACGGCGCGCACGAAAGCGGGTTCGTTGCGCTTGCCACGGTGGGGAACGGGGGCAAGAAACGGGCAGTCGGTCTCGACAAGCAGCCGATCGTCGGGAACGAGTACCACGGAATCGCGCACGGCCTGGGCGGTCTTGAACGTGACGATGCCGCTGAAGCTAACGTAAAAGCCAAAATCGACGAACGCTTTGACTTCGTCCGGCGTCCCCGCCCAGCAGTGCATGACGCAGCGCGGCAGCGGGCCGACACGATCGCGCCAGTCACGCAGCACGCGCACCATTTCGTCTGCCGCGTCGCGACAGTGAATGATAACGGGCCGGTCGAGACGAGTTGCAATTTGCAAGTGTCGCTCGAACGCTGCCGTCTGGCGTTCGCGATCGTCAGCCTTGAAAAAGTCCAGGCCAGTCTCACCGATCGCCACGACGCGATCGTCAGAGCCCGCTAGCCGTTCGATCTCGTCGCCGAGTTCGGGCGTCCATCGCTCGGCACTGAGCGGGTGCAGCCCGACGGCTAGCGACAGTTCGGGACAGCGGTCGGCGATGGCGCGCATGGCATCGAACTCCGACGGCTCGACGCAGGAATGCACCAAACGCGAGACCCCGGCTTGACGCCAGCGCTCGCGAACGGCTTCAAGGTCGCCGGAGAACGAATCGAAATTTAGATGGACGTGGGTGTCGATGAGCTGCATCAAGGACGATCGAGGGCCGACAAACGAACGAAAAACGAGCGAAGCGGCGCTGTTCTAGGCAGATGCGCCCTCGACCTGCTTGAGTATCTTGGCGATGCGGGATTTCTTACGCGCGCCGTTATTGGTGTGCAACACGCCGCGTTTGACGGCTTTGTCAATTTTGCTGACCGCAGCCGACATGCTCGACTTCACCGCAGCTTCCGTCTCGGGACTGGGCGAGGCTGCGTGCGCTTCGACCGCCGCGATATAATTTCTAGTAAGCGTCTTCACCGCAGACTTGTACGTCTTGTTGCGCAGGCGGTTGCGCTCTGCAACCTTGACTCGCTTGATTGCGGACTTGATGTTTGCCACCGAATATTCCCCTGTTACCTGTGTTCTCTGTTGTACGCTCGATCGCGGGATTCGTCACCAGACATACTAATATATCACCTTCAATACCGGAAGTCGCTCGGGAAAAACCGCGTTAAGCTTAGGGAACGCGCGAGCGCGAAAGACTTGGTGAGTCGGTGAACCGATCGCGGTTCGCCGACTCGTCGTTGCTAGCAAAGAACGGGGCCTCGGGCGATCGGCGGCGTGGCGACAGCGCGCACCTGCTCGGGACTCAGTGGAGGCTTTTTCCATACATGCTGCGAATCGTAACAGATCGAACCGAGGCGGAATCGGAACTCAAGCGAATTGCCGATCGCACCCACGATGCTAGCGTCGTTCACAAGGAGGCAACGGTCGCTGAGGTGCTGCAAACTGTGCGTCGCCAGGGCGATCGTGCCGTACTTGACTACACCCGAGAGTTCGACGGTTGCGAGCTAACGCCAGAAAAGCTGAAAGTAAGCGGCGCGCAGCTCGACGCAGCCTACCAGCAGGTGTCTCAGGAGCTATTGGGCGCAATTCAGCTTGCAGCGAACCAAATCGAAGCGTTCCACCGCCAGCGCGTCCCGAAAAGCTGGGTGCAGTTCGGCGATGACGGTATCGTCCTCGGTAAGCGCTACACGCCGGTCGATCGCGCGGGGCTCTACATTCCCGGCGGTCGCGCTTCCTATCCGAGCACGGTGCTGATGAATGCGATTCCGGCGAAGGTGGCGGGTGTGCCGCGTATCGTCATGGTGACGCCGCCGGGACGCGAGGGCGGCTCGATCGCACCATCGGTGCTCGTGGCCGCCCAGGAGGCGGGCATCGAAGAGATTTACCGCGTTGGCGGTTCTCAGGCGATTGCGGCGCTGGCTTACGGCACGGAGACGATCCCCAAAGTAGACGTGATCACCGGGCCGGGAAACGTTTACGTGATGTTGGCGAAGAAGCTGGCCTACGGTTCGGTGGGCATCGACTCGCTGGCCGGTCCGTCGGAAGTGCTGACGATCGCCGACGGGCGCGCCAACCCGGCGCACGTGGCGGCGGATTTGCTAGCACAGGCAGAACACGATCCGATGGCAGCGGCGATCTTGATTACCACCAGCAGCGCCCTTGCCGAGCGTGTTGTCGAAGCGGTACGGGATCAGCTATCCGATCACCCGCGCCGGGAACTGACGGAAAAGTCGATCGCTCACTACGGTCTCATCGTCGTCGTCGAGACTTTGGAAGAAGCTGCCGAGCTGTCGAATCAGTTCGCGCCGGAGCACCTGGAGCTGGAGGTCGCCGAGCCCTGGGAATTGCTGAACAGCATCCGCCACGCGGGCGCGATTTTCCTCGGGTCTTCGACGCCGGAGGCGGTTGGGGATTATTTGGCTGGCCCGAACCACACGCTGCCCACCTCGGGGGCGGCGCGCTACGCTTCAGCGCTGGGCGTCGAAACCTTCATCAAGCACTCGAGCCTAATTCACTACACGCCGAAAGCATTGGAATCCTTGGGTGGCGCGATTCAAACGTTGGCGCAGGCGGAAGGGCTTCACTCCCACTCCGAGTCGGTGCGGCGACGGATCGACCCCGACGAAGCGAATTTATAGGGCATTGCGGGTCGATACTGCGGGTCGATGAGGGCTTAGGACGAATGGGGTTAATTGGGTTATGAAGAGAGCTTAATCCCCGGCTTGTCCCGTCGAAGTGTTTAGCTCGAACCTTCGGTGTTGCGATCGATGCGGTCGGCGATCGCCTGGGCGACACGGACGCAGTTGCGCCCGTCGTCCTTGGCGCGGTAGAGCGCGTCGTCGGCAACCCGCATCAAGGCACGGCGATCGGAGCCGCATTCCGGGAACGAAGCCACACCGAACGAAGCCGTAACGGAATCGAGCGAGTTTCCGGCGTGGGATAGCTCTAGGTCGGCAATGCGCTGGCGGATCTGTTCGGCACGCTGGTAAACCGCATTGGCGGGCGCATCCGGCACGATCGCGATCAGTTCCTCTCCGCCGTATCGACAGGCGATGTCGGACTGGCGCAGAACGGAGGAGACGGCTTGGGCGACTTCTCGGAGCACCAGGTCGCCGACAACGTGGCCGTAGTGATCGTTGTAGCTCTTGAATCGATCGATGTCGATCATCACCAAACCGAGGTGCTTTTGGTGCAGGTGTGCCGCGTGCAGCAGTCGATCGAGAGCGTCTTCCATGTAGCGGCGGTTGAACAGCCCGGTGAGCGGGTCGCGCGTACTCTGTTGCTCGAGGCTTTCGCGGAGCTGGAGGTTGGCGATTGACAGCGCGAGCTGCTCCGAGACGGCCCCGGCAAGCTGGCGCTGAGCTTCCTGGAGCGCTCTGGGCTCCGAAGACCACACGTGTAGCAGCCCGAGGCTGGTTCCCTGGGCGCTCAGCGGCAGGCACAGTGAAACCTCAACACAGTCGCAGGCGTGGATGTGTTTGCAGAACAGTTCGTTGTCGCCGCGCTCCATCAGGTGGGTTCGGCTGCGCCGCAGCGCCCAACAGTCCTGCTTGAGTCCGCCGATCTCGTTGATGTTAGGCTCGCCCCAGGTGGCGATCTGGACGAGGCGATCGGAGTCTTGGATTTGGTAAAGCGTCCCGGCACAACCCGGCAAGAGCGACATCATTCTCGCTGCAACGGTTTCGTAGGCTTCGCGGACGGTCTCGCAGGCTTGCAGGTACTCGTTGAGCTCCCCGAGCTTGAGCATGTCGCGGTTGCGCGAGTTGAGCACGCGGATTTTCGTTTCCAGTTCTTGGTTCGTTTGCTGGAGGACGTTTTCGATCGACTTGGTTTTCGTGATGTCACGCAGCGTCACCGTCAGCCCGTCGCCCAGCTCGATCGCCGTGATCTGGAACCAGTGGCCGCGTCGGTCTTCAGCGGCGCGGTAGATCTCGCGTTCGAGCATGCCGCCGCCCTCCACGACGCGCACGTAGTCGTCGAACAGCTCGGCGACATGGGCTTCGGAACATTCTTTCCGAAAGAATTTGCCGACGAGGTTTCGATCGGAGGAGGTCACGAACCAGCTTGCGGCGGGGTTGGCAACGATCCACTGGAAATCGACGATCGCCTGCGTGTTCGGATCGTGAATGCAGCGGAAGGCCATGATGCCATCAATCGAGCTTTCAAGGACGCTGGCCAGCAGCATCTTCGACTCTTCGAGTTCGAGCTGCATCGACGAGCGCTCGGTGACGTCCTGAACGATCGCCACAAAGCCCAGCGGATGTGCCCCCTCTTTAAAAATCGGCTCGATTTCGAGGCCGACACGCAGCTCTTTGCCATCACAGCGCCGGAGCGTCCACTCGCGCGCTTCCAGAGCGGCTTCGTGGGCCGAGCAGAGGGTCAAGCACTCGAAGTTCGCCGGTCGCTCCTGGATGGGCGCGTCCGGGAACATATCGGCGTAGTGCTGCTCGATTTCGGACGAAAAGAAGAAGCGCTCGAAATTTAAATCCTGAAGGTCGTCCGGGCCGAAGCAGGCCAGCAGCGTGCGCGCTCCGGCGTTGGCGAGCTGGATTTGTCCGTCGGGGGCAGTGGAGATAATCGCCACGTCGCAGGTAGAGTCGAAGACCGCCTGGAGCTTGGCGTTGAGCGTCGTCAGCTGCATCTCGCTTTCATAGCTGGAGGTGACGTCGTTGACGATGCCGATGTAGTTAGTGACACTGCCGCTGTCATCGCGTACCGGCGAGAGGGTCAGCTCGTTCCAGAACATCGTGCCGTCGCGCCGGTAGTTGCGCAGCGTTACGCAGCAGCCCGTGCCTTCGCGGACAGAGCGGCGCAGGACTTTGAGGCCGAGTTGGTCGTCGTCGTCGTTCTGCAAAAAGCGGCAGTTGCGCCCGATCGCTTCGTACTCCGAGTAGCCCGTAATCGTCTCGAACCCGGAGTTGACATAGACGATCGGGTTGTGAGATTGGGTGGCGTCGGAAACGATCACGCCGTTAGCGCAGGCGTCGATCGCCCGCTCGAGCATTCGCTGCCAGTACTGAACGCGGCGCTGCTCGGTAATGTCGTGCATGACGACTGCGAAACCGCAAGGCGCTTCCTGGAAATCGTAGAGCGTCGAGATCCGAATTTCCGTCCAGATCGAGCGCCCGGAACGGTGCTGGTGGCGGCTCTCTGCGACATGGCGACCGTCGAGGCGAGCGCGCTCTAGCTCGCGGGTGGGCTGGCCCGAGTTCGCCGTCTCGGGATCGAAAAGCACCGCGTAGGGCCGCCCTAGGACTTCGGCTTCGGTGTAGCCCTGGATGCGCTCGGCTCCGGTGTTCCAACTGGCGATCGTCCCGTCGAGGGCCAGCTCGAAGATGCCGTAGTCGCTGACGCCGTCGAGCAGTAGGCTCCAGCGGGTTTCGGTTTCGACGCGGGCGGCCTCGGAATTTTCTAGGGCGGTGATGTCTTGGGCGACCCAGGTGATGCAGTCCGGTTCGGCGTTGGGCGAGAGGCGCACGCGAAACCAGCGCTGCTGGCCGTCTACCTCGAGTGGATACTTAAGGCTCTGGGCGCATTTGGTCTCCAGGACGCGCGCGATCGCCGAGCCGATCGCCGAAGCCGAATCGAGGTCGTAGAACAGCCCTGCGGTGCGATCGAAAACGTCGGTGGTGGGGCCATAGAGCAAATGCGGATTGGTGGGCGCGATGCTAATCACCTCGTAGTCCGCGCGGATCGTCATCACGATCTCGGTCATGGCTTCAAAGAAGGCGCGCACGCTGACCTCGGAAGTGCGGGCGTTTTCCATCAGGAGCTGATTTTCCCGCAAGGCGGTTTCGAGCTGCTGGTTAGCTGCTTCGAGGTCGTGGGTGCGCTGCTCGACGCGGGACTCGAGCTGCTCGTTGAGGCTGCGGATCTGCTGTTCGGCGCGCCAGCGTTCTTGTAGCTCGGCCTCGAGGCGATCGAAGGTTTGGAAATGGTCGAGTTCGAGGCCGATGCGAATCGCCAGCCGCTTGGCGAGCAAGACGCTCGTGGCGTAGCTGGCCTGGGTGTCGCGGCGGGTGCTCTCGCAGTCGTTGATGACGATCGTGCCCCAGCGGGCGTCGGCGACGAGAACATCGACGGTCAAGACCGTTTGTGCGTCGATTTGTTGCAAAAACTGGCGATCGCGCGCCGAAAGCACCTCGGCCTTAACGCTGGTTTCGATCCCCGCGCAGGCCAAGAGCTGTCCGCTGGGGGCGGGCCGCCGCCATGCCGCATCGGCAAAATCGTCGGCCTCGAAAACATCGCGATCGAGCCGCCAGCGCTCGTCTGCCACCGCCTGAGCCAGAATCTGCTCGCCCTCTGAGCGATCGTTTTGTCCGTGGCCGTCCTGACTGCCGCCCTGTCGATCGTAGATATCTCGCCCGTAGACGAAGACCCGATCGCAATCCAACAGTTCGCGCAGTCCGTCGGCGGCAATTTGTAGGGCGGCTTCGATACCGGGCGAGCTGCTCAAGCTGGCTTCGATATCAGAAAAGAGCCGCTCGAGGACTTGCTGCCGTTGGACTTCGAGGCGGTAAGCCTGCGTATCGATCTCTCGTTCGCTTTCGGTATTGTTGGCGTGTTTCGTGCTGCTGGCGTTGCGGCTGCGCTGGAGCCGATCGCGCAAGGCCGGAAGCGACCAGCGATCGAGCGATTGCCAGCAGTCGGGGCCGATCGTGCCGCAGGGTTGGTTATCGCCATCGAGCAAAATAATGTAGTGCGCGTCGCGGGCGAGAGAGGTGCGCGCCGCGAAGGAAGGATAGGCGACGGGGTCGATCTTGCGGTGGGCGAGCAGGTCTTCCCAACTAGAGATCGCATTCTGAGGGACGGCCAGCGCCGGAATCAGCGGCAAGGTCGCGATCGTCTCGGAGGTCGTGCGAGGCGAAAAGTCGGCGTTGCAGAGCGCTCGCAGCAGATCGCACTCGGTCGCCACGCCCCAAAAGCTGTCCGGGCCGGTGCCGACTTCGCTACAGGCAATGCCGATCGTTGCTTCAGACTGCTGGAACTGCCGCAGAGCCTCCGTAACGCTGAGATCGCCTGAGAGCAGACAGTATTGACGATCGATCGCGGCGGTTAGGAATTGGTTATCGAGCGAGGTCGGGTGACGCGGCATGGTGTTCGATCGTGACAAATCGAAGCACTCAAATCTTCGAGCGTTCGACGGTCTCGAAGGGCCTCGACAGGGGAGTGGTGGTAGCAGAAAGACTTAAGCAAGCTGGCCAGCGTGCAATCGCGGCAGCTAGAGAAAAGCGCTAGCAATTTCCAATCTACGGGAAATGGTAAAAGAAAATAGCGCGAATTGCGAGGCGACTTTCGGACGGTGTCCCGTACATGTCGCGCCGATCTCTCCTGCTCTAGTTTTAGGACGATCTCGAGCTTATTTTAGTGTCGTATGCTTCATTATTCGTCGATCGAAAAGATAAATTCAGCCGAGAAAGTTTTCAGAACAAATGCTCTGCGATCGCGAATGATTCAATTCTCTACGTTTAATTACGCGAATCGATAAGCGGAAATTACGTATTGAATTAATCCCGGAAATTACGCAGGCGATCGCTCTAGGCAAAACCGCCACTATTTTTTACTCCCAGGCTGGAGTGGGGTTGAACGGAACGATCGCCTCAGCTTGCGAAATAGTGGCGCGTGCCTTTGGCTTCGAGGGCTTCGCCGAGCCGCCGTAAGGCGTGAACGTAGGCAGAAGTCCGCAGAGGGATATTACGCTCGCGGGCCACCTGCCAGATTTTTTCGGTCTCCGCGATCGCGTTTTGTTTGAGGCGGCGATCGACGTCTTCGAGCGACCAGTAGAGGCCACTGCGGTTTTGCAGCCACTCAAAATAGCTGACCGTTACGCCGCCCGCGTTGACGAGAATATCCGGAACGACGGGAATGCCGCGCGCGTTCAAGCGGCGATCGGCGGCGGCGGACACCGGCCCGTTCGCCACCTCGAAAATATATTTAGCGCGGACGCGATCGGCGTTCTCTGCAACGATTTGGTTTTCCAGCGCAGCGGGAATCAAGATATCGACGTCGAGCGTCAGCAGCTCGTCGTTGCCGATCGTCTGGCCGCCGACCGTATTGCACACCGTCCCCTCGCAGTAGACTGCCTCGATGCGCCGGTTGCGCTCGCGAAAGTTTTGCACGGCGGGAATATCGAGCCCTTTCGGGTCGTAGACGCCGCCTTTCGAGTCGCTGACGGCCACGACGCGGTAGCCTGCCTCGAATAGCAGCCGCGCCAGGACGCTGCCCGCGTTGCCGACCCCTTGGATGGCGACGGTGGCCGCGCCGCGATCGAGCCCGAACTTCGGCGCGAGGGCCTCGATCGTATAGAACGCGCCGGTGGCGGTGGCGGTGTCGCGCCCGAGGCTACCGCCCAACGCGATCGGCTTGCCCGTTACCACGGCAGGGCACTGCTGGCGGCGGATGATGCTGTACTGATCCATCATCCAGCCCATAATCGTCGGCGTCGTATAGACATCCGGGGCGGGGATATCGACATCGGGGCCGATAAAGTCGGCGATCGCGTCAATGTAAGCGCGGCTGAGGCGCTCGAGTTCGAGCTTCGAGAGCGCCTTGGGATCGACGGTGATACCGCCCTTACCGCCACCAAAGGGAATATTGAGCGCCGCGCACTTAAACGTCATCCAAAACGCCAGGGACTGCACCTCGTCGAGGTTGACGCCGGGATGGAAGCGCACGCCGCCTTTGGTCGGGCCGCGCGTGTCGTCGTAGCGGACGCGGAAACCTTGGAACACTTGCAAGCTGCCGTCGTCCATACGTACGGGCAGCGAGACGCTGAGGCTGGATTTGGGAAACTTCAGGCGCTCGATCGCGTCGGCGGAAATATCCACATGTTCGAGCGCGTCATCGAGCCGGGTCATCGCATCGGCGAACAGCGTTTTCTGGGTCTCCATAGCCTCCTCTCCTCATTTCGTAACGGCGATGGAAAAATGTAGTTGCGATCGGCGATCGGTCGCGCTCGCGTCACGCTCTGACCAAAGCAGGCGTTTTTAGCATCTCCAAATCTCGATTTCGTGCTAGTTCGAGAACGCGCCTCAAGCATTGGAGAAATCGCGTTAGAAAGCGTGCGGCGATCGACCGCAGCGACACAGAGCCCTCCAAAACAAATCGAGATTTCTAGGGCGTTATTTCGATAGCTTTAAGTTTAGTTTTCGTTTCGCCTTTCACGACGATCGGCGCACGCGATCGTCGCCGAAAGATCGACCCTAGCAACTGCATTTTTCATATTTCGTATGTTCCCACCGCTCCACTGCCAGCGACATTAAGAAAAATGGCGTCGCCGCCCGCCCCGAGCCCTGCCCCGAAGCCCGCCCTCGAGCCACGATCGCATCGTTCGCGAGGCCGATGCGCCAGCGAGTCCGTCCGGTTCGCGCGATCGCCTGCAACGTTTCGCGGGGCGCTGCACTATTATTCTTCTAGGTACTGGCCGCGCTGCTCGGTAACGACACCACCGACCGCGCACCCGATACGCCAGTCATCTGCCGTCCGTGCCTTGGAGGTCTGTTCCGTGAATACATCTGACTCGTCACCCCAACAGCTTCAGGTCGAAGTCGGTCGGCTGAAAGAAGAGGTCGATATGCGCGATCGACTCGTCGAGCAGCTTTCTCAAGAGCTGTTTCGCCTGGTGGAGGGCAATGCCAATCTCGCGCCGTCCGCCGAGCTGTCCAGCGGCCAGCAAAAGCACGTCCACATGCTGCGCCAACAGCTCGAGGAAGTCGAGAAGCAGGTGGAGTTCTACCAGTCGCAAATCGAGCAGCGCGACACCGAACTCTACGCCCAACGCCAAGCTGTCCAAGAGCTGACCGATCGCGCCTCGACCCTGGAGCGCGTCGTCCAGGAGCTGCCCGAAATTTACAAAGCGAAGTTCGCCGATCGCCTCAAGCCCGTCGAGGAGCGCGTCGCCCAGCTCCAGCGCGAAAACCGCCAGCTCCACGCCGAGCTTCAGACCGTTAACTACCGCCTCGCCCAGCGCATGAAGGCCGGTACGCCCGAGGGCGTCGATCTGCCCGCATTCCAGCCCGAGGGCGGACAGGCGGCACTGCCCAGTCTGCCGAGCTTTTCTGCTGGCAGCGAGAATGGCGACTCGGTCTAGTACCAAGACTTCTAGTACCAAGACTCCAGCCACATCCGCAGATCGAAGGCTTCGCGCGAGAGCGGTAGCCCCAGGAAAACCGGCAGCCAGAATGCAAAGGCCGCAGCGCAGACGACAAAGACCGTCAGTACGGTTGCGCGGGCGGCGGGATCGCGGCGCTTCCAGAGGCGATCGAGCACCCAGGCCAGCGCCAGAAAACTAAACAGCGACGCGGCCATGTAGTGATAGAGGTAGGTGCAGCGCGAGACCAGCGCCCAAGGCAGATAGTTCGCGCCGTAGCCGCAGGCCAGAAAGCTGACGATGCCGAGCTGGCCGTGTGTCGCCAGTTTTGCCGAGCTGGCGCGATCGCCGCCTGCATTGCCCTTCGTGCCGCTCTTCATCAGGGCACGCCAAAACCAAAAGGCCGCGATCGCCAGCATCGCGATTGTCGCCAGCGTCGCCAACCACCAAAGTACCGGCGTCCCCAGGGCGTGGACGTCCGTGACGATCGGGCGATCGCCCTCCTCCCACTGCTGGAAGTAGTAGCCGACCGGGCGGAGCATCCACGGCCAGGAAAACCAAGACGAGCAGTAGGGGTGCGTCTCGGCGGTGTTGCCGCCGACCCTGGAGTGGTAGCCGAGGATCTGCTGCTGCATCTCCAGAAAGTTAAATTCGGGCGCGATTTGCAGGTGGTAGACCCAGGAGAGGCGGTAAACGATCGCGGGAATGACGCCGAGCGCCAGCGCGAACAGCGGTATGGGAACGCGCGCCGCGCCACGGAGCAGCGGCTCGGCAGCTTGGTATCTGCTCGGAACGTCGTCAGCGGAAGAACCGACGAGCGGGCGAGCGGGAACGAGCCAGCGCCAAATCAGCGCCAGCCCGTAGAAGCCGTAAGCCGCCATCAGAAACCCCAGGCCGTTCCATTTCACGGCCCAGGACGCCCCAAAGCCGACACCAGACAGCACCAGCCACAGCGCCCGCCTGCGCGAACTGGCGATCGCCAGCAGAAAGAAAATCTGACCCAGCAGCCCGAAGGTCAGAAGGTAGGTGTTAATCAAGGCGTAGCGCGACTCGACCAGCAGCAGGCCATCCAACGCCGTTAGCGCACCGGCTAACAGCGCAAAGGGCCAGCGCCGACCGAGCAGATAGGCCAAAATCCCCACCCAAAGTGGTATCAGCGTCCCAAAAGCTGCGCCGACCCAGCGGTAGCTAAAGGCTGAAAGCCTCGCCACGCCTTCCGCATCGCCGATTTCTGGCGCTGAAGACAAACGCTGAAAGGTCCAAATCCCGATCGCGATGATGTATTTTCCGAGGGGCGGGTGAACGTCAAAAAACTCGGTGCGATTCAGGTAGTCATAGCCGTACTGAGCGAAGTAAACTTCGTCAAAAACGGGCGCGTTGAAGCGGCTCAGCCCCCAAAACCGACAGACAAAGGCAAACAGCAAAATCCCTGCGATCGCGGCGAGACCGGCTTTGTCCTTAAGCTCGATCGTCACAATGACCGCCCCCGTTCAGTGGCCGACCGAGCGCAAGGGCAAGACGCTGCCGGATTTACGTTTCGCCTCCACCCACGATCGCTCCGATCGTCAGTATGGGCGGCCGCTGGACGAACGAACTTCTGTTGTAGGATTTTCACACCGTTCAGTTCCTAAAACTCGCGCTCGAGACCGACATCGCACACTTGGCGAAGTCCATGAAATTCGTAATTGAAAGCTGCCCGACATTCATATACAAACGTATCACAAATGCCTATAAAGACGCGTTGATTCGTCGAGGGCATGAGGTGGTCTATCTCAACCCATCGTCAGAGTCTCAGGCCAGTGTAGAGACTTCAGAAGTAGAGCGACAAAGCTTTTCAGACGAATACTATAAAGGTCTTCTAGCGTCATCGACAAAAGATGACGTTTTGCTAGTTTTTCCCAACTCAACTATTCTCAATCAAGTCGATGACTCTAGCGACGATCGGCGATGTCATTACGAATACTTCTCGGGTCGAATTTGGTTTTTGCATCTCGATCGAATCGCCGGACTTTTCCTCAAGCAGGAACAGTCCTGGCGTCGCATGGGCGATCGGGTAACGCACTTTTGTCTCGAGTATGAAGACGCGATCGACCTTCGGGAAATGGGATTTGAGCGGGCTTTTCCCATCTTTCACTATTCAGAGTTGGAGGCAACAGACGATCGGCACTCCATTGACGGTGTTTCGTTTGTCGGTCACGTCTTGCCGAACTTCCAGCAGTTTTATACCGAGATGCGGCATCTTCCCTTCGCGCATCAAATTGCGGCAGATTTTTGGTCGAGGATAGCTTGCCTCGATCGCGCGATCGATAGCTCTGCCGTTCGCTACGCCAAGGGCCTGCATCCGTACGGGTCACCAGGATTTTGGAAGAGCAAGTTCTCGTACCGCTACGTGACGGGTCGAATGTCCATCTACTTCCGGGGCGACCTTATGGAGCGGTTGCCGTCAGGGATTCCCCTGGATATTTTCGGCGGAGATCCGAGATACTTGCTCGGCGATTCGATCGGTCGGGACGGGCCAGCGCAGCAAATCGATCGAAAAAATACAAAGTATCACTCGCCGATCCACAGTCGCGCCGAACTCGAACGAATTTATCGAAATTCTCCAATTAATCTAAACGTAACCTCTACCCAGTTCGACACCGCTGTTGTCAATCGCGTTCCGGATGTGGGAGCCGTGGGAGGCTTCATCCTCACCGATCGCCGGGGAGACCTATCTAAAGTTACCGACGTTCATCAAGAAATTTCCTATTCCACCCTCGACGAGCTAGCAGATAAGCTCGATTTTTATTTAACTCACGATCGGGAGCGGGCAGAAGTGGCGCGCCAGCTCCATGAAGATATTCGGGCTAAATATACTTACGATCGCGCGATCGACTATTTAATGGAGCGAGGTATGTCAGAGACATCAGCGGCTAGCCCTTATCGCGTCGATCTCGGCTGCGGAAAGTGGAAGCCGGAAGGCTATATTGGTGTTGATATATCGCCGAGTAGTAAGGCGGATATTATTGCCGATTTGACGCGACGCTTTCCGTTCCCAGCCAGCACCGTGGATGTCGTCCGCGCCCACGATACGATCGAGCATTTGCCCGATCGTATTCACACGATGAATGAGATTTGGCGGGTTTGTAAAGATGGGGCGCTGGTGGATTTGAAAGTTCCATCTACTGACGGGCGCGGCGCTTTTCAAGACCCGACTCATGTCAGCTTTTGGAATCGCAATTCTTTTATGTACTACTGCGTGGAGTTTCCGGCATATTTGGAGCTTTGCCACAGTTACGGATTTCGGGGCAGCTTCCAGTTGCTCAAGCTCGAAGGCCAGGGGGAAGAGCGGGAGGAGTTTATCCACGTCGTCCTGCGGGCGGTGAAGGGAAAACCGCAGGACGTTCTGGTTCGCGAACTGCGCCAGTCCCTGGATTTGCGCGACGAGAATATCGTTTTGCTGCCTGACTGGCAGGCGGATCCAGCGGTGCTTTACTCGGAGTTGCGCGGCTTTTTCCTGTCTCTGGCGGAGCGGGAAGATGGCGATCGCGTCACCGTTTTGGTGTGCGCTTGCGACCCCCAGACGCCACAGCAGGCGGCTTCCATAGATCCGGAGGAAGCGTTGGGCGAGGTCTTTCTAAATATCTTGATTGAAGAAGGGATCGATCTGATTAATTCGAGCTGCGCTATCTCATTTGTGACGCAGATCGACGATGCTGCGAGCGAGGTGCTGAAGAGTGATGCTTCGTATCGCGTACTGCTAGCCTATGACCCCGACCTTGAGGTCAGTGCGCCTTTTGACGATATTCCCGTGCGGTAGTTGTAGAAATCGCGGCGGTTGGGAACGATTTAGCCTGCGATCGCGGTGTCGATCGCGCTGACGAGACGCTCGACGCTGTCGGTGACGGCGAGGGACTTCATGCCGTGGCGCAGTTTCTCTAGGGCGTCGGGGTCGGCGAGCAGGCCACAGACTTCGGTGGCGAGGCGATCGGCGCTCAGGTCGGCTTGGCGGTACATGCGCGCCGCGCCTGCGCTGACGCAGATCTCGCCGTTGTAGAACTGGTGGTCTTCGGCGGCGAACGGGTAGGGAATCAGGATCGTTGGCGTTCCGCAGACGCTGAGTTCGGCGATCGCCCCGGCTCCGGCACGGGAAATCGCCAGGGTCGCGCGCTGGAGCAGTCCGGCGATGTTGTGGTAGAAGGGCATCGAGATGTACTGCGGGTGGTCGATCGTCTCAGCGTCGGGGTCGTTTTCGCCCGTCAGGTGGACGACCCACGCCCCCGCCTCGAACCATGCGGGCAGGCACTCGCGCACGATGCGGTTGACGGCGACTGCGCCCTGGCTGCCGCCCATCACGGCGATGAGGGGCACGCCGTCGGGAACGGGTAAATCGAGGCCGATCGGCGATAGGAAGTCGGCGCGAACGGGCGTTCCTACGTGGAGGATTTCGGTGCGATCGGCGACCTCGAGGCGATCGGCGGCTTCGGCAAAACCGACGGCGAGGGTCTTGCACCAGCGACCGCAGGCTCGCGTCACTTTGCCGGGCAGGGCGTTGGATTCGTGGAGGAGTGTCGGTAGGCCTCGCAGTCGCGCCGCCAGGATCGCCGGAGCGGCGATGTAGCCGCCGGTGGTCAACACGGCGTCGAATTTACCGGCGAGGCGATAGCACTGCCAGAGGGAAGCAGCGAGGCCGATCGCGGCTTTGACTGCGCCGATCGCGCCGCCTTGCAAACCGGATACGGGTACGTAATGAATGGGGTAGCGAGCGCCGACGAGTTTGGTTTCCATGCGATCGCGCACGCCGAGCCATTCGATATCCCAGTGGGGATATTTCTCCGAGCCCTGCGTCGTCAGGCGTTCGGCGATCGCCAGCGCTGGGAACAGGTGTCCGCCCGTGCCGCTGGCCGCGACGAGCAGTCGGCGCGGTCGGTCGGGAGATATAGAACGCTCGGAGGAGGTCACGGTGTCGCGCTCGATCGAGCCGCAGAAATTTGTACAATGGGCAAAGCCGCGCTGGCCTAACGGGCCTTGGAATAGCTTTGAAACAGCTTTGGAACCTTTTCGCGCTGCCACAGTCCAGAACTTTACCCTAAAAAACGAGCGCTCATGAGCAGTGGTGGAACATTTCGGCAGTGGACGATTGCGGCAATGTCTCGAGTGGCGATCGTCGCGCTGGGGCTGACGGGTGCACTGGTGCTGCCCTTGGGAGCCCGCGCCGATTCGCCCGATTCTGCCCCGCCGGAGGTGCTCGCGGCGATCGAGCGGCTGGCGCGCGCCGCCAACAATCGCGACCTGCCCGCCCTAATGGATGCCTACGATTCGCGCTTTGCCCATGACGACGGCTTCGATCGCGCGGCGCTGCGCGAGGCCACCGAAGACTTTTGGGCACGCTACGAAACGCTGACCTACGACATCGAGCTGCTCGGCTGGGAGGCCACCCCGAACGGCTACGTGACCGAGACGGAAGTGACGATCGCCGGGACGACCGACGAGCTGCGCGCCTTTCAGCTTCAGTCGGCATTGCGATCGCGTCAGACTTTCAGCGGCGATCGCATCGTCCGCCAGACCACTCTAGAAGAGGTCAGCGTCCTGACAGCGGGCAGCGGTGCGCCGGACGTGCGCGTGCAGATTCCCGACGGCGTCGCCCCCAGCGAGCGCTTCGACTTCGACGCGATCGTCGTCGAGCCCCTGGGTGATAGCTTCCTGCTCGGCGGAGCCCTCGACGAAACGGTAGACGGCCTGCCCGCTCTCGGCGCTTCAACCATCGAACTCCGGCCCCTGATGGCGGGTGGCCTGTTTAAAACCGGCACGGCTCCCGACAACGACCTGTGGCTGTCGGGGGCGCTCGTTCGCGAAGACGGCATCACGATCGTCACCCATCGCCTGCCGGTCGCGCCGAGACAAGCCAGCGACGGCCACTAAGTCGCAGCAGCGAAGTGACAGCAGCCGCTCGCCTGAGCCGTTTGCCCCGATTTTTTTGCCCCCCCACATCTACGCCATGGCAGTTGACGCCAGACCCCGCCGCGCCGACCGCGCAAATCGCCCGCACCGACCGCGCAAATCGCCCCTCGGAATTTTTCGCCACCCCTTTGTCGCCTTTGCCACCTTTTCCGCGATTGTCGGAGCGGTGGCCGTCACCAGCGTTAACGGCTGGCTGGCCGGGTTGCGGCGCGATTTGTTTCCGCCGCCGCCGCTCCCCGTCACCGACGTGCGCACCTTGATATTGAGCGGCCTCGAAGACAGCCAAGAGCTGCACACCGCCAAGCAGACGCTAACGGCGTTGGTCACCAGCGAGCAGGAGCGCCGCCTCGGGCAGTTCTACCTGGGCGAGACCGTGTTGGTCTATCAGGGCATCGGCTACGCTCGCGCCGCGATCGACATCAGCCAGCTCCAGATCGAGCGAGTCGATCGCGACAGCGGCAGCATCTACGTCGTTCTCCCCCCGGCGTACCTGTCCAGCATCGAGCTAGACGTCGAGAAGTCCGGCGTCCTGGAAGAGCATCGCGCCTGGATCGCGCCCAATGCCGAAACCCAGCTCTACGCCGAAGCCGAGCGCGTCGCCGTGGCGCGCATGCGATCGGCGGCCTGCGAGGGCCAACTCTTCGATCGCGCTGCCGAGCAGGCTGAAACCCTGATTCGCGACATTCTGCGCGCCGCCCGCTACACCGAAATTGGCATTGAGACCCAACCGGCTAATCGCCAGGGCTGCCAGGTGACCTGACCCGGGCTGCGCCGAGCGCCGAGACATCGAGCAACGAACTCCCCACCACGTCCCAGTTGGGGTCGGCGATCGCGCCGCTTTCTCGAGGTCAGCCCGCTCCGCCGACCAACACTTCGTTTACCAGAGCCTCAAAGAGCTTTACAATTGGTTAACACAAGTACTGTCGCTATGGGCAAAAATAGACTCTCCGCTGTTTCCTAAGGACGTCAAAGCCCCGCGAAACTGGCTTTACGGAAGCGTTCCAAGCCCCCTCGGGTCTGGCACGTAGTCCACGAAGGTTCATAGCGCCCGACCCAAGATCGAAAACATGAAAGACCTGAATCGCTATCGAAATATCGGTATCTTCGCTCACGTTGACGCGGGCAAAACCACGACGACCGAACGTATCCTGAAGCTCACCGGTAAAATCCACAAAATCGGTGAAGTGCACGATGGTGCTGCCACCACCGACTTCATGGATCAAGAGCAGGAGCGCGGTATTACGATTCAGTCGGCGGCAACGAGCTGCTTCTGGAAAGATCACCAGTTCAACATCATCGACACACCCGGTCACGTTGACTTTACGATCGAGGTGTACCGCTCGCTGAAGGTCCTCGACGGCGGTGTTGGTGTGTTCTGTGGTTCGGGCGGCGTGGAGCCTCAGTCAGAGACCAACTGGCGCTATGCGAACGAGTCGAAAGTCGCGCGGATTATCTACGTCAACAAGCTCGACCGTACCGGCGCGGACTTTTACAGCGTTGTCGACCAAGTCGAGAACATCCTGGCAGCCAAGCCGCTGGTGATGGTGCTGCCGATCGGCATCGAGAACGACTTCGTTGGCGTCGTCGATCTCCTGACCGAGAAAGCTTGGGTTTGGGATGACTCGGGCGAGCCCATGAACTACGAAATCTCCGATATCCCCGACGATATGAAGGAGAAAGCGGCGGAATACCGCGAGGCTCTCATCGAAACCGCTGTCGAAGCCAACGACGACATGATGGAGAAATACCTCGAGGGTGAAGAGCTCTCGATCGACGAGATCAAAGCTTGTATCCGCAAGGGTACGCGCGATCTGATGTTCTTCCCGACCTACTGCGGTTCGTCGTTTAAGAACAAAGGCGTGCAGCTCGTCCTCGACGCTGTCGTGGATTACCTGCCCAGCCCCACTGAAGTCAAACCTCAGCCCGAGGTCGATCTGGAAGGTAACGAGACCGGCGAGTACGCGATCGTCGATCCCGACAACCCGTTCCGCGCCCTGGCGTTCAAGATTATGGACGACCGTTTCGGTGCGCTGACCTTTACGCGCATCTACTCCGGCCAGATCAAAAAAGGTGACACCATCCTCAACACCGCCACGGGTAAAACCGAGCGCGTGGGCCGCATGGTGGAAATGCACGCCGATTCGCGCGAAGAGATCGACACCGCACAAGCGGGCGACATCATCGCGATCGTCGGGATGAAGAACGTCCAAACGGGCCACACCCTCTGCGATCCCAAGCAGCCCGCAACCCTGGAGCCGATGGTCTTCCCCGACCCGGTGATCTCGATTGCCATCTCGCCGAAAAACAAAGGCGGCAACGAGAAGATGGGTATGGCGCTCAGCAAGATGGTTCAGGAAGATCCGTCCTTCCAAGTCGAAACCGACCAGGAAAGCGGCGAAACGATCATCAAAGGCATGGGCGAACTTCACCTCGACATTAAAGTCGATATCCTCAAGCGCACCCACGGTGTCGAAGTGGAAGTCGGGAAGCCCCAAGTGGCCTACCGCGAGTCGATCACCAAGGTCATCGACGACAGCTACACCCACAAGAAACAGTCGGGTGGTTCGGGTCAATACGGCAAGATCGACTACACGATCGAGCCCGGTGAACCGGGTTCGGGCTTCACGTTCGAGTCGAAAGTCACGGGTGGTAACGTGCCGCGTGAATACTGGCCTGCCGTCAACAAAGGCTTCGCGTCTAGCATTGAGGAAGGCCCTCTCGCCAGTTTCCCTTGCGTTGACCTCAAAGTGACACTGAAAGACGGTGGCTTCCACCCCGTTGACTCCTCGGCGATCGCCTTCGAGATTGCAGCCAAAGCCGCGTATCGTCAGTCGATGCCGAAAGCTGGCCCGCAAATCCTCGAGCCGATCATGAAAGTGGACGTGTTCACGCCGGAAGACCACGTCGGTGATGTCATCGGCGACCTCAACCGTCGTCGCGGCATGATTGGCGAGCAAATGTCCACCCCGATGGGTGTTCGCCTGAAGGCGCAAGTGCCGCTGAGCGAAATGTTCGGCTACATCGGCGACCTGCGGACGATGACTTCCGGTCGCGGTCAGTTCTCGATGGAGTTCGACCACTACGCTGCTTGCCCGCGCAATGTGGCTGAAGACGTGATTAAGGAAGCCAAAGAGCGCCAAGGAGCGCTGGCATAGGCTTCGCCGATATGTTGGGCGATCGGGTGGCCGCTCGATCGCCGTCTTAACTCGATATGCGCTCGATCGCTAGTGGCGATCGAGCGCTTTTTTTTAGCGATCGTCGGACACTCCAGAAGTCGGACTTTTTGGAAAAGTCCGACTTCTCAGGCACCGGGAAAACCGTCCGTCAAGTCTGCGGGCGTGTTGCAGTTGCGCAGCCAGCCGCGATCGCCCGGAGCCACCGACACGGCCTCGACTTCACTGGCGGCAGCACGCCGATCGAGCCACGCCTGAAACGATCGCCCGTCCATCGTGACAAAGTCCGCCAACGACGATCGCGCTTCGAGACGGTAGAGCGCACACAGCGGCTCCCAGCCGCGCTCGGTCTGCGGAACGATCGCCAATTTCTCCTCTCCGCACGCCCGCGCTCGATCGCACAGTTCTACAAGTCGAGCGCGATCGAGGCTCGGCAGATCGCAGGCCAGCAGCAGCACCCAGCCCAGCTCGCGTTCGGCCAGATCGTCTAGCGCTTGTCGTAGCGACACCAGCGGTCCAGCTCCCGGCTCGCGATCGCACAGCCACTCGCAGCCGCCCAGCTCGAGCGCGTCGCGGTAGCGATCGTTCCAGGCGGACATCACAAACGATCGCACGGTCAGCGATCGCGTCGCGTCGTAGACTCGCTGCAACATCGGCACGCCCTGCCACGGCACGAGAGCTTTGTCGCGTCCCATGCGGCGGCTGCGGCCTCCGGCGAGGATGACGGTCGCGATCGACAGATGGGGGATATTCATGGCGAGATCGACTTGAGTGCGATGCTCCGATCGTAGCGCCGCCAGTTTCTCGAAACGCCTCGAAACGCCTCGATTCAGCGGGCAAAACAGCGCAGCTCAGCGCGCGAACAGCAGTGCGACGCCTGCGAGAACGAGGACGACGCCGAATATCGATCGCCAGCCGACGTGCTCGCCCGCCCAAGCGGCCAGGGGCAGCGCGAATAGTGGGCTGGTGGAGGTTAGGGTTTGGGCGATGCCAACGGGTGCGAATTTATAGGAGGTTTGCTGGAGCCAGATGGCGAGGTAAGTGCCGAGGAGGGAGCTGAGGGCGATCGCCGTGAGGATTCTCGGGGTCGTGACAATACGCCGCCACGCTTGGCGTTCGGTGGCGTGGCGCGCGAATTCTAGAGACTCCCAGACCAGCAGCGGCGCGATGCCGACGGCGATCCGCAGCATGCTTGCCCACAGGGTCGGGAAGTCCGTCTCGGCAAGTACCGATCGCGACATCACTGCGCCGACGGCCTGAGCCGCCGCCGCCACTATCCCCCAGAACGCGCCCTGCCACCACGCTCCGCGTCCGGGGATATCCGCTGCGCGATCGACGATCGTCCAGACGATGCCGCCGAAGATCGCGGCAATGCCGAATGCGGCCTGCGCGCCGAGGGTCTCGCCGAGAGTCGTTGCTGCCAGCAGGGCCGTCATGGGCGTCGCGCTCGTCACCAGCAGCAGTGTCCGCCGCGACCCCAGGCAGTTGAGCGCTTTGAAGTAGGCGGTGTCACCGAGCCCGATGCCGATCGCGCCGCTGCCGCCGAGCATCAGCAACGTCCGCGCGTCGATCGTCGGCGCTTCCAACCGACCCAGCGCGATCGTGACGGAGAATGCCAGCAGCGAGACGACGCCTTTAAGTAGGTTGAGCCGCAGTGGCGCGATCGTCACGCCCAGCCGCTGGAACACGAGCGATGCAAAGGCCCAGACGAAAGCTGCGCCCAGTGCTGAGAATTCGCCGAGGTAGGGTATCGTCACAAGTCGCTATCCTGACCGAAAACCCGCTCAATGTAGCAAACGCCTCCGATGCGGACAACGCAGGAGAGCCAGGACTTGCGCGCAATTTCCTAATAGCTCCCGAATCCCCCTGCCAGAGATCGACTAGAGAGCGCAATCGACATCCGCAGAAATCACCGCAAGAACCGTAAAGACCTGATTGACGGACAAAAGTGATTAGAGAAGCTTGTAAAGCCTGACAGTGTGG
>CALCCD010000046.1 GCA_937899645.1 uncultured cyanobacterium
TCGAGGGCGTCAAATAACCCTCGCTCTGGCGCGCGATCTACTGCAATAGTCATGATTTCAATCCTCCTTGCATTGTTTTTTAGTAAGGCAAGGTTTTAATTAAGTTAACATAACTATATACATTCTCGCTAGGTGCGATCGCCGCTGCCCGTATGGACTTGGAGGGCTTGGGGGGCACTCATAGCCCCGGCCTCAGGCGGCCCACTAAGATGAGAGGCTCTGCTGCCTGGACTTGGTTTCGTGCCGGTTCCTGTCTTTTTCTGTCGGTTCAACGCCATCGGAGCAAAGCGAATCTCATTTATGATAGGTGACAAGCCAGCGTATTATTTTGGCCCGATCGCGAGACCCGCAAAGTGAGCTCTGTAAAGTGTGTTAGCTCCCTTGCGGGAGGGGTTCGTTGACTGCACGCGGCAAGCCAAAGGTACTCCTGCCTGCCGACACCACGTTCGATTTCGACTTAACTTAAGTAAAGATTCACTCTTACCTCTCTAATCAGCGTCATGACAGCACAAACGGTATCGGCGGAATCTTCAGATGGGCAAGTTTTAAATCAAGCCGTAGTCGGTTCGCGCCGCTTCAGTAACTACTGGTGGGCGAGCGTGGTGTCGATTGGCGGGCTCGGTTTCCTGCTGGCGGGGCTTTCGAGCTACACGCAGGTTAATTTACTGCCGTTCGCGGATCCGACAAAGCTGATCTTCGTGCCGCAGGGCTTGGTGATGGGTTTGTATGGCGGCGCGGCGCTGTTGCTGTCGCTCTACCTGTGGCTGGCGATTTCTTGGGATATCGGCGGTGGGTACAACGAGTTCGATTTGGCGGGCGATCGCGTCGTGATTTTCCGCTGGGGGTTTCCTGGCAAGAATCGAAGAATCGAGCTGAACTGCAAGGCGTCAGGCGTAAAATCGGTGCGTGTGGACGTCAAGGAAGGCATTAACCCCAAGCGAGCGCTGTATTTACGCGTGAAAGGGATGCGCGATATTCCGCTGACCCGAGTTGGCCAACCGATGACGCTCGACGAAATTGAAACCCAGGGAGCGACTCTAGCCCGCTTCTTAGGCGTTCCCCTCGAAGGGATCTAGGAGCTGTCATCGATCGGACTTACAACCTTTGCCCACAGAGGGTTTCGGTCTCTAGTCTTATTTTTGGCCCGAGCGCTCAGCTGCTTTACCCCGTAAGGGGTCGGGCGCTGGTTGATAACGCGCCCTGGTGACCCAGGCGAATACTGCGGTGAATTCCAATATTGAGGCTTTATGCATATGGCGACGGTGAAGACTGAGATATCGTCCTCTTCTCGCTGGCTCAGTTTGTGCTTGGCGTTTTGCGTCAGTTTTCTGGTGCTAGGCGGTTGCGCGGATGCCGACTCTTCGGAAAGCGCGACCCCGGGAGCTACGGCGCAGGCCCGTGAGGTGACGCTGGATGATTTTGCGCGGCTCGACGGCAAGGCGACGATCGAGCTGACCTTAGAGAGTGGCGGCACGGTAATTGCCGAGCTCGATGGCGATAGCGCACCGCTGACGGCAGGTAACTTCGTCGATCTCGTTCAGCGCGAAGTTTATGACGGGACGGTCTTCCACCGTGTAGTCCGCGAGCCGCAGCCTTTCGTAGTTCAGGGCGGCGATCCGGTTAGCAAGGATGAAAGCGTTGCGGTCTCGATGCTCGGACGGGGGAACTTCACCGATCCCGACACGGGCCGACCTCGCTACATTCCGCTGGAGATTCTGCCGGAAGAAGCCGACGAGCCGATTTACGGTCAGACGTTCCGACAGGCACGCGAAAACGCCGACCCGGAGCTGATGCACGCGCGCGGTGCGCTAGCGATGGCGCGATCGCAGTCTCCGAATTCGGCGTCGGCACAGTTCTATTTTGCGCTGGCCGATCTGCCATTTCTCGATGGGGATTATGCCGTTTTTGGTTACGTGACTGAAGGTATGGACGTGGTGGACGGCATCGCTCAGGGCGATCGCATCGCTTCGGTGCGCGTTACCAGCGGCCTGGATAACTTCATGCCTGCGCCGTCTGGCGAGGCCGAGTCGGAGTAAGTGCCCGATCGCCCGACTCGTCTGGACTCGTCTCGCGATGTCGTCGTCACTGGCATCGCGCTGCGATCGGCGCTGGGAGATCTCGAATCGACCTGGACGCGATTGCTAGCGGGGGAAACCGCTTTGCGATCGCGTTCTTTGTTTGCAGAGATTCCGGCGCGTCCGCTGGCGCTGGTGGACAAAATGCCGATCAGCGTGCTGGATTTGCTCGATCGGGTGCTGGCCGACCTAAACGACTCGCTAGACGCGACTTTCGACGGGCAAAGCTGTGGGATCTCGATCGGGTCGAGCCGCAGTATGCAGCGCGCCTGGGAAGACTGGCTGCAAACACAAAGCCTCGAAGCGCGTTTGCCCTGGCTGATGACGCTGCCCCATACGCCCGCGCTGCACGTCGCCAAGTCGATTGGGTCGCGGGCGGCGGTGTTCGCGCCGATGGCGGCTTGCGCGACGGGGCTATGGTCGATCGCGCGGGGATTCCTGGCGATTCGCGACGAGACTTGCGATCGCGTCGTTACGGGCTCGGTCGAAGCGCCGATCTCGCCGCTGACGATCGCGACCTTCGATCGGATGGGCGCGCTGTCGCCGGATGCCTGCCGTCCGTTCGATCGGGCGCGATCGGGGATGGCGCTGGGTGAGGGCGCGGCGCTGCTGCTGCTGGAGGCGCGATCGGCGGCAGAACGTGGCGGCGCAAAGATTCTCGGACGGTTGGCGGGCGCGGCGATGACGGCAGATGCCCACCATATCAGCGCACCCGACCCGGATATTTCGGCGGCGCGGATGGCGATCGAGCAATGCTTGTCGCGCAGCGGCTGGACGGCAGAATCAGTTGATTACATACACCTGCATGGGACGGGGACGCGACTAAACGATCGCCGCGAAGCCGAGTTAGTGCAGGCGCTATTTCCGCAGGGCGTCGCCGTCAGCTCGACGAAGGGCGCAACGGGGCACACGGTCGGAGCTTCGGGCGCGATCGGGGCGGCGCTGTGCTTGCGGGCGATCGGGGCGCAAGTCGTACCGCCGTGCGTGGGGACGCAGGATTTGGAGTTCGAGCTGGATTTAGTGCGGGAGGCGCGATCGCAGCGAGTAGCGCGGACGCTATGTTTCAGCTTCGGATTTGGCGGTCAGAATGTGGTGTTGGCGCTGGAGCGCGGCGGTTGAGCCTCAGTTGCGGCTTCGAGATGCTCGAGCATCTGCGCTTTATGTTCGGGTCTGCCGATCGCGATCGGTTCTAGCAGTTCTCGCGTTTTCTCGACGCCTAGCGCTTCAATAATGTCGCCAATCGTGTAGCGAAAGCTATCAGTGCAACCATCTTCGTCCGCACATTCCAGCGCTGTTTCCAACGCGAGGGCAGCGTACTCTTCATCCTTCAAGCGTTGAACTCGCTTGGCATGATAGTTTCCGACAGGTGGTTTGAGGCTTGTCATCGCGATTTGAATTCTGCCCAGCAGCTTTTTGCATCTTGAATATCTCGATTTTGCCGCTTCTTCGAGCCACCGCCAAGGAGTAAAACGACTTGACCGTTAGCAATGCCGAAGTAAATCCGGTAGCCAGCTCCAAACATCAGTCGTAACTCATAAACTTCATCGCCGACGGGGCGGCGATCGCCAAAGTTTCCGTCTTGCACCCGGTCAAGACGATCTTCAACTCGAGCCTGTATTTTACGGTCGAGGCGTTCCAGCCACTCATCAAACGGACATCGGCGATCGTCTGGCGTGACGTAGGTTTCGATCTCATACATCTTTGCGATCCACGTTTCTGAGGACGAGAATCATGGTTGCATTCAAGTTTTGCGAGTGACGACCTGTCTTCATTTCACGGAATTAAAAGCTTGGCAGCCAAGCATCAATTTCATCGCTCCTCATAGCCCAGCTGAATCGAACCCGGTGCAAACGTGACTTCACATTCGATGCTTTTCTGCACGGTGCGAGCCCTTAGCTTCCCGTCGATCGCGACGCCCAAAACCGCGATCGACCGATCGCCAATCTTCACCGTCCGCCCGCGATGAAATAGCAGCGCCTCATACGCCGCCGTCCCCGCCTCGATGCCGTGGGTTTGCCAATAGAGATAGCCCCGCGCGATGCCGCTGAGGACGATCGCGCCGAGCAGCTCCAGCGAAAACGGCGACCGCTCGGGACGCGCCGCCCAAAAGTCCCCTAGCGAAATCCCCGTCTCTGGCGTCGAGTTGCGCCAGTTGATGCCGACGCCGACGACCGCGTGGGAAATCGTCTCGGCCTGGGTGCGAATTTCCGTGAGAATGCCGCCCAGCTTACGGCCTTCTAGCAACAGGTCATTCGGCCACTTCAGCTCGACGGGGATACCGCGATCGCGCAGATTCATCGCAATGCCCCAGGCGCTCGCGAACGTGAGCTGTGCGGCTTCGTCGGTCGGTAGGTGTGGTGCGAGCAGCGTCGAGAGGTAGAGCCCGCCGGTCTCCGACTGCCACGATCTGCTCCACTGTCCACGTCCGGCGGTTTGCTGCGCGGCGATCGTCGTTGCGCCCGGTTTTGCGCCGCGATCGAGCCGTTCCCACACGTCGGTATTCGTCGAGCCCAGTCGATCGCAATAGTGCAGGTCGAAGTCGAGGCGGTGGGGCGGTAGGTCGGTGGCGATCGCCTCGAGGGCGGCGCGGAAGCGATCTGTCGAGAAGCCGTGGGAAGGAGATGCAGACATCTTGTTCGGGAAATATCGCAACCCAGCATCCCACCAAATTGCGCGCCAATCCCCTACGCTAATCACGTTCTGCATCGTTGCGATCGTGACTCACTCTTCTCCGCCGATCGAGACCGCCGCTTCGACGACTGCGACCTGGCAGTGGCACGAGTCGAGCGCATACCTAACCTGTTCGCTGCTCGCCGACTTTGCCCACGGTTTCTGGTCGCGTCAGGCATACCCACAGACGCCGTTCGAGCTAACGTCGCATCTGTTCCCAAGCGCCACGCCATATCGAACGAAACAGATTCACAGCGCAATCGTCGTGGATTGCGAAAACCTCGACCCCGTGGCAGAGAGTCAAACATCTAGATTCGTAGAAGCGGACGGCATCATTGGGGCGGCGGGCGATCGCGCGCTGTGGACGTGCTCGGCGGACTGCACGCCGGTGGCGATCGGTGACGTGCGGACGGGGGCGGCGAGCGCGATTCACTCAGGCTGGCGCGGGACGGCGGCGCGCATTGTCCCGGAGGCGATCGCGCAACTCGAGGCGCGGGGCAGCAAGCGCGAAGATCTGCGGTTTGCCCTCGGCCCCGCGATCGGCGGTGCGGTGTACCAGGTGTCGCAGGAGGTGGCAGCGCAGGTGGTGAGTACGCTGGTGGGCCTGGGTGCGAACGAGGTCGAGGCGATCGTCGAGCGGGTAGGTTTTGCCGATCGCGATCGACCCGAATCACCGCTGCTGAGCGACCCCGATCCAAGCAAAGCGCGGCTAGACGTACGGCGCACGATCGTCGGTCAGCTCCGGCAGTTGGGTATTACCGCTGGCGCGATCGCGATCGCGCCGCACTGCACGTTCCAGGAGCCCGATCGCTTCTTTTCCTACCGCCGCACGGGCGAGAAGTTCGTACAGTGGTCGGGCATCGTCACGGGGCTGCGATCGTAATCCGGGCTCGTCGCGATCGCGAAATCGATTCGCCCGCGAGCGGCGGTGCAGAGTTTGCTATGATGTTGTGGCTTTTGAGCGAGATAGCTCGAACGATGTTAGAGACGTTCGGTTACGACGCTTGGATGGTATCCCTGGAGAGATGGCCGAGTGGTTTAAGGCGCAGCACTGGAAATGCTGTTTAGGGGCAACCTTAACGAGGGTTCGAATCCCTCTCTCTCCGTTCTAAATTTTTAGAGTTTATGCCGGACTGCGAGTGTGCCTTGCAGTCCGGCATAAACTAGAGGCATCCCTCTGGATCCGAGTATTGTTATGTCCAGTTTTCACCTGTCGTTTCGCCGCGTCTGTGGTCTACTGTGTGCTTTGCCGATCGTCTCCGTCGGTGGCCTGTCCGAGCATGCGATCGCACTACCGGGCGACGACATCGTGGCGGTGCAGCGCTGGATCGACAACCACCCCAGTCTTCCACCCGCCGCAATTCCCGGCACGCTCCGAGTCAGCCGCAGCGACATCCCCGGCCAGCGAATGACCTTCCAGGCGTGGCGGGTGCTGCCGGGATTTTTCGAGGACGAGCCGGTAGATTTCATCCGCAGCGAGCAAATCGAGGTGCGCGACGAGCTGCAACTGGTGTCGCCCGATCGCCTGGAGCGAGTGTTGCGCGATCTGTACGGCAGCGACATCCACCAGGACTATCGCGACGCGGCGGAGGTGTACAGCTACTCGCGCTTCGACGGGCGATCGATTCCGGAGGCGGCGCGGGAAGTGGAGTCGGGAGTGTTGCTCCAGGGCGATCGGTTTGCGTATTGGGTGCGGCTATTTTTCACGGAGGCGGGCGACCCGGTTGTGGGGCAGTTGACGCTATTGCAGACGGGAGATCGCGATCGGCTGGAGGTTTATCTGCGGCGGGAGCAGTAGTCACACTCGTGTTTTCTCTGGCAGAACGTGCGAGATCGGAAATCAGATGCAGGTAGAAGATTTCCTCTTAAAACTGATCCAAGAGGTCACACGAGATTCAAGTTGGGCGTGGAATGAAAGCTGTCTCGAAAATTTCTTCAAGCGCGAGGGCTTAAAGAAAACAGAATCCGATCTCGATAGACGACTCGATTACGATTCTGAAGACGGAGAAATCGATATCAGCGTGTACCTCAACGAATTGAGGCGCTTAGATTGGCTTTCGCTTGCGATTGACGCGATCGAAGAACCGAATACCTTTGAGGCTGAAGTCTACGACGCTCACATTGCAACCTTGGAGCGACAGTTTCAGCAGACTTTGGAGCGCCTCGAAAATAAGCTTGGTGCCGCATACCTATCCAAAGAAAGCTGCTCTTCAGAAGTTATCGAGCATTACTGTGCGATTCAGATTGCAATCTGGTCTTTCAGTGACTTCTTCACAATTCTGAAGTTAGAACATCAAGATCCAGATGTTCCAATAACTTTAGACATCATTGTCTCCACAGCGCTCATCTGAATCGCGAATATCTTGCCAGCATTGGGGTTTGCAGAAATCAGATGCCCCCTCTTTCACCCAAAACAATTGCCCCGAGCTGCTGAAGTATTGCCGATTGGGTCGCGCTCAAGCCAGTCGTCCCGCGAAGATTTATCCCCTCGTAGGGGCGAGGAACGGTCAGGGTGCGATCGTGCTGTTGGGTCGCAACGTCGTAAACGTGCAGCGTCTCGCTCAAGCAGCCGCCCACCAATTTCTCGCTTGTCGGGTCGAATGCTACCGCGCCCACTGCCGTGTGGTGCGAGAACGTCGCAACGTTCGCTAGCTCGTGGGTGTCCGGCGAAAGCTGCCACAGGTGCAGGGTTCGATCTTGGCTACCGCTGGCGATCCACTGCCCATTCGGGCTGATGGCGACCGACCAGACCAGATTGCGGTGTCCCGACGCGATCGCCAGACACACCCCCGTTTCCCAGTTCCACAATTTGACGACTCCCCGACTGTCTCCCGTCACGAATAGGGGCTGGGTTGGGTGGAGCGCCAAAGTCTGGATCGCATCCGCATCCTCGCCGCCCTTCCAGATCTCGAGCTGCGCGCCGGTGCTGCCCTCCCAGAGCCGAATCGTGCCATCGTTACTGACGCTCACCAGTCGATCGCCCTGGGGCAAAAATTGTAGTCCCTGAACCATGCCCCCGTGGCCGCGCAGGGTTTGCAGGCATTTCCCCATTCTCGTGTCCCAGATTTTAATCAGGGCATCTGCACTCGCGGTGGCAACCCAATTTCGATCGGGGGAAAAGGCAATCGCCCGAACCATATCTCCATGAGCTGCCCAAGTGCGTAGGGGACATCGATCTGCCATGTCCCATAGGGTGACGGCACCGCTATAATCCCCACTGGCTAATAACTTTCGCTGTTTAGGAGCCTCTGGGCCGATCGCCAAAGCCCAGACATTACTGCGATGCTTTTTCCAGAATTGTGGCTCTGGCGGTGGCGGAGAAGAGGGCGAACCCAGGGGCGCTAAATCCCACTGCCAGATGTAATTGTCTAAGCCACTGCTGAGGAGAGTTTTTCCCCGATCTGCAAATACTAGGGCTTTTGTACCGCGCACGAATCCTTGGAGCGAGCGATCGCATTTCTCGCTGTGTAGATCCCAAAATTGCAGCGTTCGATCTTTGCCGCCCACCATCAGGCGATCGCCCGCCACGGCCATCACGTCTAAGCGCTGGGAACAGGGGCTCATCAACACCTTCACGCATTGCCCCGTCTCGATGTCCCACACCCGCACCGTATCGTCATAGGCCGCGCTAATTAGCCACGGTTTTTCTCGATGGAATTGCAGCGCTTTCACCGCCGCCTCATGTCCCCGAAGCGTCAGCCGTAGCTGTCCGGTGTTTCCATTCCACAGAGCGATCGTGTGGTGTTCTCCAACGGTGGCGACGATCCTTTCGGTGGTGCGATCGGCGGGAGTGATGGCGATCGCCCGCATCCGCCCAGACTGCTGGGGTAACACCACCCGTAATTGCCCGGTGTCGAGATCCCAGAGATAGACCCGACCGTCATCATTGCCGGTCGCAAGTACAGTCCCGCCCCGCTCGATCGCCATTCCCCACATGGCTCCCTTATGAGCCGTCCATTCCAAGATTGGCTGGGTTAGCGCGGGCAGTTCACCTTCCTGCGTTGCCCACATCCGTACCTGTCCGGTTACGTGCCCCGTGACCCAATACCGGCGCACCTCATCAAAGGCAATATTTGTCACGGCGGTGTCCAGATGCCGCTGCTGCAAGAGCTGTCCGGTGTCACAGTGCCAAACCCGCAATCTCCGATCGATACTGCTACTCGCCAAGATAGAGCTGGTGGCATCAAAAGCTAGACCATAGACCCAGTCTTTGTCCTGGCGATCGTGCAGAATTTTAGACCGATCGGTGGTGTTGGCGTCATAGATCTGAATACTGCCATCGGAACTACCGGCGGCGAACCAGCGATCGTCTGGGCTGGCAACGGCGCTCAGGATTGCCTGGATCGGCTGGGTCAATGCAATTCGATCGAAATGGCTGCCAGCAAAATTAGTGCGCTGAAGCATGCAGCCCTGTAGATCGACTTCCCGCAACGTCAGTTCTGCGAAATCTTGCTGCCGCAAGTCCGCTTCCAGGGCAATTAGCAGATTCAACAGATTTCCAGCGCCATAGCCAGAGTAGGGCGATCGCCGAAATTGCTCGAGCAGGGCAAAGCAGCGATCGACGAGCTGAGGTTTGGAAAGTTGAGTCAGGCAGCGATCGAGCATTGCCCGAAGAATGACCCGCCGCTGAATCTCCCGCCGTTCGTCGGGCGCAGAGGCTTGGAGCAGGCAGATCCGATCGAGGGTTCCCAGATTTCCTTGGAGCAATGCCTGACCCATTTCCTCGATCAGTTGCTCTGTCACGTACTCCAACAGCACGGGCTGTAGGGCAACTCGTTGGTTGTGGCGAACCAAGGGAAGCCGCCGCTGGAGGCTTTGCAGGATCGAACTGAGGGGCTGCGAACATCGCCAGTCATTGCGTAGCTCGGTGAGGGATACAGGGTGACGATAAATCACCAGCCAAAATAGCAACAGTTTTTCCGGGGAAGATAGCCGCTCGAAGTGCCATTGCAACAGCTGCTCGAGGTCGCCGAAAATCCAGCGATCTTGCTGTAGAAAAGTCGCCACATCTCCAAAAAATGCCTCGTCAATATGCTTGGCCACTAGTTGCAGTACCAGCGGATGCCCTTGGTAGCGATCGAGCAACTGCTGCCACTCTTCGGGCGAGGCACTAAAGGATTGCTCTTCTAGCAGAGTTCGCGAGGGAGCTGGCGCTAGTCCACTCAGCGGCAGTGTGCGAACGGGAGTCTGGGAACCATCTAATCGGGCGATCGCCGGGGGCTTTTCCCGGCTGGTAATCAACAAACAACTTTGATGAGCCGCTTCCCCCAATCGCCGGAATAGGCGATCGTAGGCGTCACACTCCGAATCTCCCAAATATTCAGAATCTCCAGCACGATCGGAGGATGGCGATCGTGAGGCTAATACCGTTTCCACGTTGTCGAGAACGATCAGGCAGCGATGATTTTTCAAGACCTCCAATAACCTCAGGAACTGGATTTCAACATCATTGCTGGCCAGTGACGGAATTGGGGCGGATGGAGTTTGAAGAGATTGACCGATGGATACCAGCAGGCGGTTCAGAAAGTCTTGGAAGGGGGGAGCATCGATCGACGATCGCCAGATCGTGACCTCAAATCGATCGGCGATCGCTCGTGCCACCGTCGTCGCCAACACCGTCTTTCCGATCCCCCCCAGTCCCACCAGGGCAACCAAGCGACAACGCTCCTGAAGTAGCCACTGCTTCAGGGTGCGCTGCTCTGATTCCCGCCCGTAAAACCGATCGACGGCCGGGGCATCCGCCCAACTGGTCGCTCCGATCGCTGCTGCAGTGTGCGTCGTCAGCAGCGGGCTCGCGGTCTGGGGTTTGGGGCAGAGGCGATCGCCCCAGTGCTGCTCCATCAGCCCCCGAAAGGTGCGTTTGCTTAACGGCAAACCCAACACCATCGCCAACCGTTTCCACAAATCCGACGCCACATCCTTGATGTGTCCCTCTGTCAGATAGAGCCGCTGGGCGACGGTGCGATAGCTCTCGCGATCCCATGCCGCCTTTAAGATGTGCTGCTCTAAGGGGGTGAGCCCGATCGCCGACTCCGCCTGAAAGCTGGCCTCTAGCCGATCGCAAACGCCTTGGAAGGAGAGATGGCTTGACCCATCGCTGGAGTGGGGTTGAGGCATAGAAGACATAGAAACTGACGGTGGACGCACCAGAATCCGACTTTTCCGACCGGGCTCTCAACATAACCCGACCTAACCGACTGACGATAGCCCATTGCCCTTGCAACCCTGGGGATGTATCGGCAGGCATATGACAGAAGGTCGTCATGGTTGAACTGGAACAAAATTTGGGTGACTTGAACGGGCAAAATGGTTTTGCCTTGGTGGGGCTCGATCGCGGCGATCGCGTGGGCTTCTCCGTCAGCATCCTGGGGGATATCAACGGCGATGGCATCGATGATGCGGCGTTTGGCGCGATCGACGATGGAGCCTCGGGTGCAGCACACGCGATCTTCGGGCAACGGGGTAACTTCCCCACCACCCTGCTCCCGTCCCAACTCAACGGCACGAACGGGTTTACCTTGCGGCGATCGCAATCGGTAGGGCGACTGGGCTTCTCCATCAGTGGCGCTGGAGATATCAACGGCGACGGCATCGCAGATTTAATCGTTGGGGCTCCCGCCGCCAATCCAAAAGGGGAGTTCGATATTTCTGGGGAAAGCTATGCGATCTTTGGGCGGCAGGATGGCGCGTTTCCCGCTCTGGTGGATGTCGATTTGCTCGATGGTCGGACAGGGTTTTCCATCGCTGGAGCCGTGGGGGATAGCGCCGGTCACTCCGTGAGTGGAGCCGGGGACATTAACAGCGACGGCATCTCCGATTTCATCGTTGGAGCGCCGGGAAACAATCGCGCCTATTCGATCTACGGTCGGGTTGGGCAACAGCCCAGCGCGATCGACCTCAACGCCCTAACCTCCAGTCAAGGCGTTGTCTTCACGGGTACGACCGATGATTTTGCCGGAACCACCGTCCGCAATATCGGTGATTTCAATGGTGATGGTTTCGACGACGTGGCGATCGCGGCTCCTCTGTCCCGACGCTCCGGTACGGCGGTGGAGCAACAGGCTCGCCAAGAAGGCAAAGTTTACGTGGTCTTTGGGGGCGCATCCCTGCCCGCTGCCATCGACCTGACCCAGCTCGACGGGCAAAACGGATTTGCGTTTCAGGGCAACGGCAACGGTAGCAGCCTGGTGGGCTCGTCCGTGGATGGCGCGGGGGACTTCAATGGGGACGGTCTCGCGGATTTGATTATTGGGGCTCGTGGAGCGGTGAATCAGGGGGGCGGGCAGGCTTACGTCCTGTACGGGCAGCGATCGCCCCTACCTGGACTGATTGACCGCGACATCCTCAACGGTCAAACGGGCTTAACGTTAAACGGCACCCCAGACCCCAGCGGGTTTTTCTCTCGCGGCGAGCAGGCAGGGGCAGCGGTCAGCGGCATTGGCGACTACAACCAGGATGGGCTGGACGACGTTTTGGTCTATGCGCCCCAAGGAGACGCCAATGGCCGTAGCGATGTAGGTCGCAGTTATGTCGTTTACGGCCAACAGAACGCCGCCCCTGTCCTCGACTTGGGAACCCTCAGTCAGGCCAATGGGTTTGTCATTAATGGCATCGCCGATTTTGACGGGGACGGACTGCAACTCGTGCAACAGGACGGGGTGAGCGGCCGGGTCGATGGGGGCGGTGATTTAAATGGCGATCGCGTCCCCGATTTGTCGATCGGTAACCCCGTCGCCGATCGCACTCCTCTCGCCGCCTCCTCCGGCTTTGGCTATGCGGTTTTCAGTTCCGCAACTTTCAATCCATCCAGTTCCATTTCCCAAGATCCGTCCTCTCCGTCTAATCCCGACTTCATTCTGGGCACTTCTGGAGATGACTTATTGCAAGGCGGAGCAGGCAACGACGCGATTTCTGGAAACCTCGGAGCCGACAGCCTTAACGGCAACGGTGGCAACGACACGATTTTCGGCGGCCAGCAAAACGACACGATCGACGGCGGCAGCGGCGACGACATTATCCTCGCTGGAAAAGACGGCGACATCGCAAACGGTGGCATCGGCAACGACATTGTCGCGGGCAATATCGGCAGCGATACCCTTAGTGGTGGCGAAGGCGACGACACCCTCCTCGGAGGTCAAAATGGCGACTCGATCGATGGTGGCGGCGGCGCGGACTTTATCTCCGGCGACCTGGGTAACGACACCCTGACCGGTGGCACGGGAGCCGACACCTTCAGCTTCCGCACTGGCGATGGCTTTGACCTCATCACCGATTTCACCGTTGGGGAGGACAAACTCTCAGTCCTCGAAATTGTTACGGATGGCGGCACGATCGGTAACATCGGCGGAGCCCGACTCGGCCGCTTGCGTCCGGTGAGTTTTGCGGAGCTGGCAATTGCGACCGACGGTACGAATTCTACTGTCAGCTTCAATGGCGAGCCGATCGCCACGCTCAACGACATTACCCGTCTCAGCGCGGGTGACTTCGTGTAGTCCGAGATAGGCTATCCAAAGCGTCAGCTAGATCGAGGTGTAGCAGTGACGACAATGACTTGCGCTGACGCGATCGCCACTTCAATTGCCCGAACTGGCTTCGCAATCGCACGAGCGATCGCGAAGCCAGATGTGGCGGAGATTATTGAATGATACCAAATCCGACTTAGCGAAGCGCGTATTAGAGTAGCGCGTATTAGAGTGT
>CALCCD010000047.1 GCA_937899645.1 uncultured cyanobacterium
CTGTGGGGGGACTCCTCTATCCTATCTGTAGTCTTACTTTCTGGGCTTGGTATTACCTTCGTGGGCGATTTGCTCGATCCCGAGCGGGGCGAGCAGTTTGAAATTGGGGCGCGTGCCGAGCTGCTCGACGGCAGCTTAGTGACCAATCTGGCAGTGTTCGACATTGAAAAGCGCAATATCGCCCTGACCGACTCGTTAAATCCGGGGTTCTCGATCGATGTCGGCTCCCAGCGCAGTTTTGGCGTCGAGCTAGACGTTATTGGCGAGATCTTACCGGGTTGGAATGTGGTGGCGAACTACGCTTACATTGACGCGGAAATCACAGAAGGTGAGGCTGGAACGGAGGGGAACCGCCCGAACAATATTCCAGAGCACAACTTCAATATTTGGACGAACTACACGCTTCAGTCAGGCCCGCTGGAAGGGTTGAGTTTCGGGTTGGGGGGCAATTTCCTCAGCGAGCGATTTGGCGACGCTGCCAATAGCTTTGAGTTCGACAGCTACTTCCTGACCAATGCGGCGATCTCTTACAAGCGCGATAACTGGCGGGCTGCGCTGAACTTCCGCAACATCTTCGATATCGACTACATTGAAGCGTCGCTGGACAATCGCGGCACGATTTATCCGGGTGCGGGATTCACCGCGATCGGTACGCTGTCCGTCGAGTTCTAGCGCAGCCTCAAGGAGCCGCAGTATTGCACGCTAGTAGGTGACACCGTGACACATCACGTTCCAGGGACGGCAGGTTATGCAGAGGCGGTCGATCGCTTTGTTGCCGCAACGCTCGCGATCGACTTTGCCGAGCTGCATCGCGATTTCCTGCCGTTTGTTCCCCGAGCTCCGGCACGCATTCTCGATGTTGGTGCGGGCATCGGGCGCGACGCATCGGTACTGGCACGGCAGGGGCACGATGTCACCGCCGTCGAGCCCGATGCGACGTTTTTGGCAGCGGGGCGCGAGCGGTACGACGCGCCCAATATCGATTGGATTGGGGACGCACTACCGGGGCTAGCGACGCTGGGCGATCGGCCGCAGTTCGGCTTCGTGCTGGCGTCGGCGATGTGGCATCACCTGAATCTGGCGGAGCAGCGATCGGCGATCGGGCGAGTTGCAGAGCTGCTCTATACCGGTGGTGTCTTGGCGCTGTCGCTGCGGCATGGCGTTGCGGGTGTCGGGACGCGCGTGTTTCCCACCTGCGGGAAAAGCACGATCGAGGAAGCCGCCAAGGTCGGCTTCGTTCCGCTGTTACACCAACCCGATCGCCCGAGCCTGATGCCGGGGAAAGTCGGGGTGCGGTGGACTCGTGTGGTGTTGCAGAAGCTCGATCGCGTGCCGTCTACGCCACCGACCCCATAGTCAGTCTCGCGGAGCTTCAGTCTCGCGGAGCGGCTGCAAAAGCCGAACTCTCGCTACCTCTGAGGGAACGGGTGTTCTACCGATCGCGTTCTGGCGCGAGCAGCCCGTAGGTATCGACCAGCCGCAGGAACTCGCTGCGATAGCCATCGCGATCGTCGCCCCGTGCGCTGCGCGCCAGCGATTCGACGCCTTCCAGCGATGCCGTACCCGCAAACGCCGACTCGCGCAGCACCATCCCAAACATCGCCACCGCCGCCGAGAAGCGGAAGTCGTCGGAGCTACGATCGAGACTCACTGCGCGATCGAGTACCGGCAGTTCGATGAGCTGCGAGGTGTCCGCTGTCGGCTCTTTGTAGCGCAGCTTCACCCACATCAGCTCGTCGCTGTCCGCCGTTGCGCTCAGTGGTTCGCCGGACGGTTCGTCGTTTTCAGTTGCCGAATCGTTCGATCCGTAACGCAAATCGTCCACCGTTGGCAGTTCCACATCGGGGTCAATGCCGACGGGAATAATTTCGTAAAGCGCCGTGACCGAATGCCCCGCGCCCAGCTCGCCCGCATCGCGCGTATCGTCGTTGAAGTCCTGCGCGGCCAGCAGGCGATTTTCGTAGCCCACCAATCGATACGCCTGGACTTTTGCCGGGTTGAACTCCACCTGGATTTTTACGTCCTTGGCGATCGTCAGCAGCGTCGCGCCGATCTCGTTGACCAGCACTTTTTTCGCTTCGAGAATGCTGTCGATATAGGCGTAGTTGCCGTTGCCGTGGTTGGCGAGCTGTTCCATCTTGGCGTCCTGGAGGTTGCCCGTCCCGAAGCCCAGCACCGTCAGGAAGATATCGTCCTCGCGCTTCTCTTCGATCAGCCGAATCAGCTCGCCTTCGCTAGACGTACCGACATTGAAATCGCCGTCAGTTGCCAGCAAAACGCGATTGTTGCCGCCATCGATGAAACGATCTTTTGCGAGATTGTAAGCCAACTCGATGCCCGCTCCGCCTGCCGTCGAGCCACCCGCTTCGAGCTGTCCGATCGCGTCCAAAATCGCATCTTTCTCGTCACCCGGCGTCGGCTCCAACACCACGCCCGCCGCACCTGCATAGACAACGATGCTGACGGTGTCATCTTCATCCAGCTCGTTAACCAATAGCCGAATCGCCGATTTCAGCAGCGGCAGCTTATCGGGCGAGTTCATCGAACCGGACACGTCGAGCAAGAAGACGAGATTGCTGTCCGGCAGGTCGTTGGTGGGGATGGTTTTGCCCTGGAGGCCGATGTGGACGAGCTGGCGTCGATCGCTCCAGGGCGCTTCGGAGACCTCGGTGCTAATCGAGAAGGGGCGATCGCCTTCGGGTTCGGGATAGTCGTAGGTGAAGTAGTTGATCAGCTCCTCGATGCGGACGGCATCGGCGGGCGGGCGCTGGCTGTCGTTGATGAAGCGGCGGACGTTGCTGTAGGACGCGCCGTCTACGTCGATCGAAAAGGTGGAGAGCGGGCTATCGCTGGGGCGCTGGAAGCGATTTTCGTCGATCGGGTTGTACTCCTCGCGATCGAGGCCGCCGACGTAGGCTCTCGAGACGGGCGGCATATCGAACGCAGAGAGGCCAGAGACAGAAGCACCGCCTCGCGTCGCACCAACGGCGGTGTCGCCCACTGGTGGCGCAATTGCAGACGGACGAACCGCCGGTGTCGGCTCCGCGGGTGGCAGACCGATAATCTCCGGTGTTACCGCGTCATTCTCTGGGGCGTTGACTTGCAGGAACGGATCGACAATGGCAGCAAAGCGGTCTAGGTCGGCTTGCGGAACGCTGCCGCTGATATTCAAGACATAGTCGCAGGCTTCGATGGCGGTGTAATATTCCTCGCGATTCAGCTCGCGATCGGCCACCGGCGAGCCGTCGGCATACTCGAGCGGGCAGCCGTAGGTCTTCGCGAGGTCGAGCAGCGTCAAGTAGTCCGGGTGGTCGAAGGGAATCGTATCGAGGTCGGTTACAGGCGGATAGCCGTTGCCCTGGGCGTGGAGGTGCATCCCGACGCCGCCGATCGCGAGGGTCGTGGCGATCGCGATCGCCGAAGTGCGGCGTGCCAGTTTGCGTGCGAACTGACCGACGGAGCGCTGCGTGTTTTCGTTCATGATTCCTCGTACCAAATCTCTCGGGAGGAGCCGTAAGACTTCGACGAAAGCCACTCGACCCGAACTCACGATTTGCGCTACAGGGCGGTCGCGCGAGATTCCCGAGGCGATCGCGATTCGTAATAATTACTCGCCCTCGGGAGCCAGAAGGCCGTAAGTCTCGACCAGGCGCAAAAACTCGCTGCGGTAGCCGTCGCGATCGTCACCGCGCGCCTCCCGCGCCAGATTTTCAACATCATCCACCGACGCCGTCCCGAGAAAAGCCGACTCGCGCATCACCATCCCGAACATCGCGACCGCCGCCGAGAAGCGGAAATCGTCGGAGCTGTCAGCCAGCGACACCGCGCGATCGGGCACCGGCAGCTCCAGCAACTGCGACTCGTCCGCCGTCGGTTCTTTGTAGCGGAGCTTCACCCACATCAGCTCGTCGCTATCCGCCGTCGCGCTGAGCGGCTCACCGCCCGAATTGTCCGCATTTTCCGAGTAGCGCAGGTCGTCCACCGTCGGCAGATTTACATCCGGGTCGGTTCCCACGGGGATAATTTCGTAGAGCGCCGTGACCGAATGCCCCGCGCCCAGTTCGCCCGCATCGCGCGTATCGTCGTTGAAATCTTCTGCGGCGAGCAGGCGGTTTTCGTAGCCGACCAGACGATAGGCTTGCACCTTGGCTGGATTGAATTCGACCTGAATTTTTACGTCTTTGGCGATCGTCAGCAGCGTCGCGCCGATTTCGTTGACGAGCACTTTTTTCGCTTCGAGAATGCTGTCGATATAGGCGTAGTTGCCGTTGCCGTGGTTGGCGAGCTGTTCCATCTTGGCGTCCTGGAGATTGCCCGTCCCGAAGCCCAGCACCGTCAGAAAAATATCGTCTTCACGCTTCTCTTCAATCAGGCGAATCAGCTCGCCTTCGCTAGACGTGCCGACATTGAAATCGCCGTCTGTCGCCAGAATGACGCGATTGTTGCCGCCATCGATGAAATGCTCTTTTGCCAGATCGTAGGCGCGTTGGATGCCTTCGCTACCGGCGGTGGAGCCGCCCGCTTCGAGCTGGCCGATCGCATCCAAGATTGCATCTTTCTCGTCACCCGGCGTCGGCTCCAACACCACGCCCGCCGCACCTGCATAGACAACGATGCTGACGGTGTCATCTTCATCCAGCTCGTTAACCAATAGCCGAATCGCCGACTGGAGTAACGGCAGCTTGTCGGCGTCGTACATCGAGCCGGAAACGTCGAGCAAAAAGACGAGGTTGCTGTCCGGCAGGTTATCTGTGGGGATGGTTTTGCCCTGAAGACCGATGTGGACGAGCTGGCGTCGATCGCTCCAGGGCGAGGCGGCGACTTCGGTGGCGATCGAGAACGGGCGATCGCCGTCGGGCTCGGGATAATCGTAGGTGAAGTAGTTGATTAGCTCTTCGATGCGGACGGCGTCGGCGGGCGGGCGCTGGCTGTCGTTAATGAAGCGGCGGATATTGCTGTACGAGGCGCTATCGACGTCGATCGAAAAAGTCGAGAGCGGAGCATCGCCGGGGCGCTGGAAGCGATTCTCGTCGATCGGGTTGTACTCTTCGCGGTTGAGTTCGGGGGCGACACCATCGGCGGGTGCGGCGGGCGCTTCAGCGGAGGTGGCGAAGTCCTGGCTCTCTTGCGTGTAGGCCGGGGCGGCGGCGGGAGCGGGAGCGCTACGATCGCTCGGCGCGTTACCTTCGCGGGCCATGTCGTTTGCCGCGCAGCCAAAGCCGCCGATCGCGAAAGCTGTAATCAGCGCAATTTTTGACGCGCGACCCGTCATGCGCCGCGCCGTTCCTTCCGTTCTATTCACGATCTCTCATTCCCCAGTCTCGATCTACGGGCACGACTCCATGGCGATCGCCTGCAATTTCTGGAAGGCGATCGCGATTTTTAGCGAGATTTCGCATCGGGGTCTAGACGGTGACGGACATCGATGCCTTCTCGGCTTCGAGACTGTCGCCCTTCGTCGTGCCGTCATGATAAGCGGCGAGGACGACTTCGCTGGTTTTGCCCCAGGAGATCGAACCGGTGGCGTCGATCGCGATCGCGCCCAGGTCGCGCCCGTTGGCAGTGGACTCGGCGATCGATTTCTCCATCGCGTCGGCCAAGCTCATGCCATCGGTGACGCGTACGACGACGCGCGCCGCGAAGCATTCGTCGATAATGTCCTCGCCGATACCGGTGCAGCTAATTCCGGCGGCACTGGTGGCATAGTTCCCGGCGGGCATCGCGGAATCGCTGACGCGACCGATACGCTCGAAGCCTTTACCACCGGTGGACGTTCCCGCCGCGATCGCGCCGGTGGAATCCAGGGCGACGACGCCGATCGTGCCGCGCCCGGCTTCGGGATCTTCCGGTTTAGACCCAGCCGCTTCAACCGGCGCTTCGGCCACCACGTTCGCCATCGTCCGTTTGAAGTCTTCTTTGCGGTCTTCGAGCCACTCGTTGAGGCGCTTGTCGGTGATCGGATTGAAGACCGGCAGCGCCAGCTCGCGGGCGTAGTTGGCGGCTCCTTCGTCGGAGAGGATGCGATCGCGTTCGTCTTGAAGTTTGGCGGCCATCTCGATCGGGTGTTCGACGCGCGTCACGTTAATCACACCGCTAAGGCTCTGCTTCGTGCCGTCCATCAGCGCCGCGCTCATGCGAATTTGGCCGTCGGATTGCAGCACCGAGCCGACTCCGGCATTGAAGAGCGAGTGGCTTTCGAGGAGTTGGCAGCCGCGAATGGCGGCGTCTTTGGCACTCGCGCCGCTTTCGAGCAAAGCGTAGACTTCATCGACGATCGCGTAGAGGGCGTCGCGGACGATCGCGACGCCGCCTTTTCCTTGGAGCGAGCTGCCTGCGCCGCCGTGGATGATGAGCTTGGGGGTTACGGTCATTTGTGGGTTGGGGGTGATGTTTCGTGGGCGGTGAGGCTCCGGAGATCGATGGTATATCGGGTCAGGCGATCGCGCCGATTCGTCCCACATTTCGAGCTAAGATGAACAGCTACATCCGCTACAAAAATCGCAAAATCAATGAGCAAGGGAACGCTGTTCGATAAAGTCTGGGACGTACATACTGTCGGCACGCTGCCGTCCGGCCAAACCCAGCTATTTATCGGCCTGCACCTGATCCATGAAGTCACGAGCCCTCAGGCATTTGCGATGCTGCGCGAGCGCGGACTGAAGGTTCCCTACCCCGATCGCACCGTCGCCACGGTCGATCACATCGTCCCCACCGAAAATCAAGCCCGCCCCTTTGCCGACACGCTGGCCGAGCAGATGCTCCAAGCACTGGAGCAAAGCTGCAAGGACAACGACATTCGCTTCAACAATGTCGGCTCCGGCAAGCAGGGCATCGTCCACGTGATCGCGCCCGAGCAGGGGCTGACGCAACCGGGAATGACGATCGCTTGCGGTGACAGCCACACGTCTACCCACGGGGCGTTTGGCGCGATCTCGTTCGGTATCGGTACGAGCCAAGTGCGCGACGTGCTCGCCTCGCAAACCTTGGCGCTGGGCAAGCTGAAGGTGCGCCGCGTCGAGGTTAACGGCGACCTGCGACCGGGCGTCTATCCCAAAGACGTAATTCTCTACATCATTCGCAAGCTGGGCGTTAAGGGCGGCGTCGGCTTCGCCTACGAGTTTGCCGGGACGACCTTCGAGGCCATGTCGATGGAGGGGCGGATGACCGCGTGCAATATGTCGATCGAGGGCGGCGCGCGCTGCGGCTACGTCAATCCTGACAAGGTGACTTACGACTACCTGAAAGGCCGCGAGTCCGCGCCGCAAGACGAAGCCTGGGACAAGGCCGTCGCCTGGTGGGACAGCCTCCGCAGCGATGCCGACGCAGAATACGATGACGTGGTGGTGTTCGACGCCGCCGAGATCGCACCCACCGTCACCTGGGGAATTACGCCGGGGCAGGGCATTGGCGTCGATGAGACCGTCCCGACGCCGGAGAAATTTGAGGAGAGCGATCGCCCGCTGGCTCGGGAGGCTTACAACTACATGCAGCTCGAACCGGGCAAGGCGATCGCCGGGACGAAGGTTGACGTGTGCTTCATCGGGAGCTGCACCAACGGACGCCTCAGCGATCTGCGCGAAGCGGCAAAGTTCGCCCAAGGTCGCCAGGTAGCGGCGGGCGTTAAGGCGTTCGTGGTTCCGGGCTCGGAAGCGGTGAAGGAACAGGCCGAAGCGGAGGGTCTGGACAAGGTGTTCGAGGCGGCGGGCTTCGAGTGGCGCAATGCGGGGTGCTCGATGTGTCTGGCGATGAACCCGGATAAGCTCGTCGGCGACCAGATCAGCGCCTCGTCGTCGAACCGCAACTTTAAAGGCCGTCAAGGCTCGTCGTCGGGGCGGACGCTGCTGATGAGTCCGGCGATGGTGGTGGCGGCAGCGGTGAACGGCGCGGTGACGGATGTGCGCGAGCTGCTGTAGCCCGACGATCGGCCGCCTCGACCCATTTCAGCCGTGCGCGCGACGCGGTGATGTCCCATGCGTTTTGGAACTCTGCGGCGACTCGTTCGGACCTATCGCTGGCTGCACGGGCTCTGGCACTACGGCAGCGGCCAGTGGAGCTGGCTCGATGAGGAGATTCTCGACGTTACGGCTTTAAACAAAATGCTGTGGCGCGATTCCGTGCCGTCGATGGCGTTTTTCGTGATGCTGGTGCTGTCGGGGATTATCGCGACGGTGGGGCTGCTGTCGAGCAGTACGGCAACGGTGATCGGCGCAATGATCATCGCGCCACTGATGGGGCCGATCGTCGGGGTGTCCTACGGGTTTGCACTGGGCAACCGCCGCCTAATTCGCCGCGCGTTTTTAACGCTCGCCCAGGGCGCGATCGCCACGGTGCTGACCGCCATCTTCGTCTGCAAAGTGACCGGCCTGGAGACGGTGACGGCAGAGATTTTGGCGCGGACGGAGCCAACGCTTATCGACTTTATGGTAGCGGTTTCGGCGGGCGCGGCAGGCGCGTATGCCAAGCTGAACCCACGCGTGGCCAATGCCTTTCCCGGCGTGGCGATTTCCGTAGCGCTCGTGCCGCCGCTGAGCGTACTCGGCATCGGTATTGCCTTCGGGAATTCGGTGCTGTGGGGCGGGGCGGCGACGCTGTGGTTTGCGAACCTAGCGGGGATCGTCCTTAGCGGGGTGCTGGTATTCCTCTGGCAGGGGCACGGCTCGCTGCGACGGGCGAAGGGCGGGCTGATTTTTTCGCTGGCGCTGGCGATCGCGATTTCGATGCCCCTGGCAATTTCGTTTCGGCAGTTGCGCTTTCAGTCGCAAAACCGGCAGATGGTACGCCGCACGGTCGAAGCGCTGCTCGTGGCCACTTCAGAGAATTTGGACGTTCGCAAGATCGTGCTGCAAACGCGCGGCGATCGGCTGTTCGTCGAAGTGGAAATCGGTATCGACGACCCCGACAAAATCGACCCCGCCCGCGTCCGAGAGATTCAAACCGAGCTGCAACGCACCCTAAATCGATCGGTGACGCTAGAGGTTACGGCCCTGCAAGTTCGACGGCTCGTCGCGCCGCCCGCTGGCGGGACGCTCTAGAGTTCGCGATCCCCGCACACTAACGGGCTCGCAGCCTATCTCGATCGGAAGTTCCCGGTCGTCCGGATCGGAAATACCCACTCGTGTCGTAGAAACTTTGACTTCAGTTCTTAATTCTGGGCATTTAGAATAGAGTCCGAAGCTCGAACGTTCCGATTTTCGAGGTGAGCGATCGAGCAATTTCAATTACGCCGCTCGTTAGGAGAGCCGCAAACTGTGCTGAGAGATCCCGCGACCATACGCCACTATCAAAACCTGACCGACACGCTGGTCAACCTCTGGGAGCGCGGCTATCGCGCCGATGATTTCCGCATGTACCTCGACGGCTATCTGGACGCGCTGCGCCGTAGCAATACGATCGAGATTTTTCAACTGCATCGCCTCGAGGAAGAGGCCGTCCGCTTTATCAATGACCCGTCCAATTTCCAGGCGTCTTATTATTAAGACCCGTCGCCGAGGCGGTCTCCACCTGGCACAGGTTTTAGACTCTAGATTAAATGGGCGATACTGGATTTGAACCAGTGACCCCTTCCGTGTGAAGGAAGTGCGCTACCACTGTGCTAATCGCCCGCATGCGAGCCTTTCGCTCGACAGGTACAGATACTAGCACGGTCGCGACCCGGCACGGGCAACCCCCGCCAATTTTGTCGCCGGGGTCGTCATCTTTCCCTAGCGGGCCCCGCCCAATTGTCCGAAGCTGGCCTCAGCCACCGCCCAGCAGCGTCCACAGCAGCCGCAGCAGCGCCAACGTCCCGATCGCCGCCAAGACCATCACCACGGCAATGGCGACGATCGCCGCGATCGCCACATTCCGGTTGGCCTGCGCTTCAGCTTCGAGAACGGTCTCGCCTTCGTCGCCCGCCACGACCTCCAGGTGCGCCTCGAGCAGCTCGACATTTTTTACGTTGGCTTTCCAAGCTACGTCAACGAAATCTCCCAGAACGGGCACGACGCCGACCGCCATCTCCAGGATGATATTGAAGGCCATTTTGCCGATCGTCTCGCGGGGAATGCCGATACGCGCCGACTCCCAGATGATGTAGGCCGAGAAGGCCGCACCGATCGCGTCGCCGCTGCCGGGAAGCAGCCCGATAATCGGGTCGAGACCGAAGCGGTAGGGCGTGCCGGGGATCGGCAGGGCGCGATCGAGCAGATGGCTGAAGCCTTGCAGGCGTTTGAGCACCCGTTCGCGGGCGGGGGAGGTTTTAGGCATGGGGTCGTTGCCGAGAAATTATCAACTGGAACGATCGACTAGAGCGATTGGCTGGAACGATCGAGAGAGCTAGAGGGTCGGGTATTGGGCCGTTTTTTTGGCCGGGGTTTGAGAAATGGCCTGGGAAGAGGTGCTTTTGGCAGGATCTCGATCGGCGCTCTCGACGCGATCGCGGGCGACATCTTCGGATTCGCCGAACTGTTCGATACGGTAGCGGACGAAGCGCTCGCAGTCTCGATCGGGGTCGATCTCGATGCCGTTAGGGAGCCGCGCGTGACAAACGAAGGGCGGACGGCCACTGAGAAGCTGGGTCGCCGTCAGGCCGATCGCGCGCGTCAGATCGCTGCCGATAAGCTGAGCGTCTTGCAGTACCGTACCCTCGAGGGACGCGCCGCGCAGGCTCGTGCGCCACAGGTCGGCTCCGGTCAGGTCGGCGCGATCGAGCTTGGCGCGATCGAGTGTGGCGTCCTGAAGGTTCGCTCCCGTTAGGTCGGCTTTGTTGAGCAGCGAGCCCGTCAGGTCGGCGCGATCGAGCTTAACCTTCGGTAGGCGCGTCCCGACGAGCAACCCGAAACGCAGGCTGGCGTGGCTGAGGTTTGCCCCCGCAAGGTTGGCGAGGCCGAGGTCGGCATCGTTCAGGTTGGCGTCGGCGAGGCGCGTTCCGGCCAGGTTGGCATTCATCAGGGCGACATTGGCCAAGTCGGCGGCGGTCAGGTTGGCTTCTTGAAGGTTCGCGCCGATCGCCAGGGCTGAGAATTTGCCCCGCGTCAACATACAGCGCGTTTTCCAGGGCAGAACGCTGGCGATCGGCCAGTGCCACTCCCAGCGAGGGTTGTAGTTGGTGTGGGAGTAGGGCAGGTAGGCGCGCGGATCGAAGAGAACGTTGAAGTTAAATTTCCGCAGCTCGCTGGGAACGCACAGATTTCGCGAGAGATCGAGCTTTGTCAAATACGCGCCGGGGGCATAGAGCCCAGAGAGCGACTGGTTGCCGCGATAGAGCGTTTCGATCGCGGCGAGCCGCCCGCCTTCGCCCGTGCTTTGTCCGGGCTGGAATGGCGTCACCAGCGCGGAGTTAATCACCTGCCACGCTTCCCGGTGCTTTTGGGCGAGGCGAGCATCGCTGCCGTTAAACCAGTTAAAGACCGCCAGCAGCAATGCCAACCGGCTCAGGAGCAATAGAATTTGAAAAATTGCCAAGCTTTCGAGGACGTCAGCAACCTCGCGCAGGCGCTGCTCGATCCAAGTGCGCTCCAGCCAGCGACCCCAGCGCGTTAGTAAGCCCACTGACCGCAGCGATCGGCGCTCGACCGGCAGATCGCGCAGGCGATCGCAGGCTTGTTGTAGCTCGGCATGACGATCGCTCGGATAGATTTTCACGGCGTGCGGCCTTACGGCTTCGCGGCGCAGAGGCCGAAAGCGAGGAAGCCCAGGGCAGCGGTGATTCCATAGAAGGCCAGCACGACATTCAGCTCCGACCAGCCGCACAGCTCCAGATGGTGGTGAAACGGAGCCATTTTAAAGATGCGCTTGCCGATGCCGTTTTCGTCCTTGGTGGCCTTGTAATACGACACCTGCACGATCACCGACAGCGTCTCAAAGAAGAACAGACCCGTCACTAGCAGCAGGCCGAACAGTGCGTTTGTCGCGATCGCCACGCCCGCCAGCGCCGCTCCCAGCGCTAGCGACCCGGTATCGCCCATAAACACCCGCGCCGGGTTGCGATTGAAGAACAAAAAACCGAGACAGCCGCCTGCCATACAGGCGCAAAATACTGCCAGTGCCGGAGACGTCGGTGCGACGATCGCGCCCAAGCCGAGAAATGCCAGCGCACCCGTACCGCCCATCAGCCCGTCGAGACCGTCAGTCAGGTTGGTGGCATTGCTTTCCGCGACAATCGTGAAGCCTGCCAGCGGCCAAAACAGCAGACCCAGCGACAGCGTAATGCCGCCGGGGAAAATAATTTGCGTGGGGTCGATCGCGAAACCGGATCCCGCTCGCCAGCTCATCCAGCCGCAAAACAGTACCGCGCCCGCGATCTGTAACACCAGCTTCGTGCGCGGCGAGATGCCCTTATTCGACTTGCGACGCAGTACCTGCCAGTCGTCGATCCAGCCGATCGCGCCGTAGGCCAGAGTCAGCACCGCTACGCCCAGCACCGTCAGACGATCGGCGCTCTCGAATCCGGGGATCGAATACGCCAGCACCGTCGCCAGCAGCGCCGAACCCGGCACGAATAAAATGCCACCCATTGTTGGCGTCCCGGCTTTCTTCAGGTGAGCCTGGGGGCCGTCTTCGCGGATAAATTGCCCGGTTTTGAGCGCCCGCAGCCACGGCACGCCCCAGTAGCCGCAGATTGCCGTCAGCAATGCCGCGCTCCAAAACGGAAACGAAAATGAAGAACTTACGTCGTAAAAAGCGTCGAGACCGAGCAGGACGATCGTCGAGAGCGTCGCGAGTCCGCAGGTGAGATGTTTACCCGACAGAGCGAGTGCGGGCGTGGAAGCTGGGAGTTTCACCGGGTTTGTGCGAGTGAGATGTACGAGGCGGTGAGGGCGAAACGAACGGGGGGCGGTGTGAGAGTAAGGAGACCGCGCTTACACGCTGTTGTCTTCGGACTCCTCGAAGGACTCTTCTTCTTCTTCGCCCATCAGGATAAATTCATCTTCTTCGCGCGGAGTGTTGCTGGATTCGACGTCGTCGCGGGCGATCAGGCGACCGCTGGACTTCAGCCAGTCGAGAATCGAGGTGTCGTCGCGAGACGGAATCAGCTCGGCGGGGTCGTGTCGGGGCAACTGACGGAGTGAAGGATTCTTTAGTTCGCGCATGCAAGGTGCTCGCCTGAGAATTCAAAAAATTATCCAGGGTCAATTCTACGGCATCGCGGGAAATGTGAGGCCCGTGAGCTGCGATCGTTTGCTGGGTGTGGGGTCGCTGGCGGCTCCGTCGATCGTTTCGTCGGGCGTTCCGCGCTTTTCCTGGACGAGGACTTGAAATCCACCCAGACCCTGGGGATCGATCGCGTCGCGCAGCACCTGGTGGCGCTGGAAGACGCGGGTTATGTCGGTGCTAGTGGCCGCGCTGTCGGGTTGCGTTGGACTGAGGCCGCCGAGACTGCCGAGACCGCCGAAGCCACCGCGCCCGAGGCTGGCGAGCCGATCGCCCCAGCCCAGCGCCATCAAAAACAGCGCCTGCTGCGTCCGACCGACGGTCGCCAGCCCGGCGGCTTCGCCCCAGCGCTCGATCGCGCCGAAATCCACGTGGGCTGTAATGTCTTGCTGACCGGGGTTGACATAAGGATCGGGGTGGTGACGGTGTTGGCTGTAGCAGTTCAGCGTGCCGTCGTGGCGCACCGGCGCGTAATAGCGATCGGTGTCGTAGCCGTAGTCGATCGTCAGGACGTAGCCGCGATCGAGGATGCGAGAAATCTGCGCGACCCAGTCCTTTGCAGCGAGATTCACCTCGGTGGTGTAGCCATCCGGATAGTCTCGGCGGACGTTGCTGGTGCGCGGCGCGTTGGCGCTTGCCGATTCTGCAAGATTGCGGTTGCAGATATCGATATTGGCGTCGGCAAAGTAGCTCGCGATCGCGGGCGTGGAGGGCATATCGAGGATTTCGCAGAACCGCTCGTCGGCGTCGTAGCTCACGTAGATTTCCTGAAGCTGGCCGTCGCGAAAACTGACCCGATGGACGGGGAACGCATCGAGCAGTTCGTTCGAGAGGCAGCAGCCGACGATCGCGCCGTTGCCAATTTCGCCTAACTCGCACCAGGTCGTTTTGTCTGCGAATTCTGCTAGCTGCTTTTGCTGGAGGCGCTTCAGGCTCGCAGACTTCTCCACGATTCGATACTGCACCGCCGCAAAGCAGCCTGGCTCGTCGCGCCGCAGCGCCCGCAGCACGTCCCCCGCCAGAATCCCCTGACCGGCCCCCATCTCCACTAGATCGAAGCACTCCGGGCGATCGAGCGTTTGCCACATTTCCGCGAGCTGGATCGCGATCGTCTCGCCAAAGTCCGCGCATAAATGCACCGACGTGGCGAAATCGCCGCCCGCTCCAAGGCCGCGCCCGCGACTGTAGTAGCCCACCTCGGGGTGGTATAGCGCCAGCTCCATATATTGCGCGAAGGTCAGCCGTCGATCGGGCGCGGCATCGATCGCCTGACGGATAACGTCAACAGTCGCGGAGTCGCTCATGGGTCGCAAAATCCCGGGCATTCACAAAAATCAGTCACGAGTCCCCACCATCGCATCCGCGCCGCGCCATGCCAAACTCACCGCCAAACCTCACCCTTGGGACATCGGCGTACAGAACTCGATTATCGATCCGTCGATCGCCCGGACGTAGCTCACCGTCTGCCCCCAGGGCTTCTCCATCGGCAGCTTAAGCGACACCGCCCCGCACTCCACGGCGCGATCGTGCGCGGCCTGAACGTCCTCGGTCACGAATGCCAGCTCGAACCCGAACGGCTTGTCCTCGAGGCTTGCTTGGTGGTAATTGCCGTCCAGGTTCATCTCGCCCAGCGTGTGGGATGCAAATGCCAGCACCGTCGCACCCGTCTCTAGCTCGCCATAAGCGAAGCCGTCTTCCTCATGCAGCATCCGCACCGTGAAGCCAAACGCCTTGCAGTAGAAATCGAGTGTTGCTTCGACCGAGTCAACATAGACGATCGTGTAGCCGTATTTCATGCCGCTCTCCACGGAAGGCTCGTACTCCCCGAAAGTAACAAAAACAATCCGGGATTTAACGCCGGACGGGCTTTGAAGCAATTCAATTCAAACGGAGAGAGAGGGATTCGAACCCTCGGTACGAGTAAATTACGTACAACAGATTAGCAATCTGCCGCTTTCAACCGCTCAGCCACCTCTCCAGATGTAAGCGCTAAGAAATAGTATCACAGTTTTTTTGCGACGCAGCTCGCCCCGAAATTTTTCTCGCGGAGCCAGAATTGCAACGCTCCAGAAACCGGGTTTCTCTGGTTTGACGGCGGTTTGTGCGATCGCGTCATGGAAACCCGATTTCTCGGCAAATGTTCCGGCTACAGCACCTGCCGCAGCGCCTCGAGCAGCAGCGCCACGTTCTCGCGGCGACTGTTGAAGCCCATCAGACCGACGCGCCAGACCTTACCGCCCAGCTCGCCCAGGCCGCCCGCGATCTCGATGTTGTACTCCGTCAGCAGGCAACGCGCGATCGCCTTGCCGTCCACCCCGTCGGGGATACGTACCGTCGTCAGCGACGGCAAACGAATCTCGCGATCGACGTGGCACTGCAACCCCATCTCCTCCAGGCCGCGCCAGAGCAGATCCGCCGTGTCCCGGTGTCGCTGCCAGCGCGCCTCGAGCCCCTCCTCGGCGATCAGCTTTAGCGCCATATACAGGCTGTAGTTCATATTGATCGGCGCGGTGTGGTGGTAGGTGCGATCGCTCCCCCAATATTTGCCCACCAGCGACATGTCCAGATACCAATTCGCCACCGGTGTCTTGCGGCGCAGCAGTTTTTCCACGGCGCGATCGCCCAGCGTAAACGGCGCAATCCCGGGCGGGCAGCTCAGGCACTTCTGACTGCCGCTGTAAGCCATATCCACGCCCCACTCATCGAGGAAAAGCGGCACACCGCCCAGGCTCGTTACCGTATCGAGCAACAGCAGACAGTCGAACTCGCGGCACAGCTCGCCGACGCCTTCCAGGGGCTGACGCGCACCCGTCGAAGTCTCCGCGTGAACCAACGCCAGGATGGCCGGACGGTGCTGCTCCATCGCCGCACGCAGCTCCGCCAGGTCGAAGGCTTGCCCCCAAGATTTGGTTATCGATCGCGTATCCGCCCCATAGCGATTGGCCATATCGATCAGCCGATGGCCGAAGTAGCCGTTGACGCCCACGAGCACGACGTCTCCCGGCTCGACGGTGTTCGCTAGCGTCGCCTCCATCGCCGCGCTACCCGTACCGCTCACCGGAATCGTCAGCTCGTTCTCGGTCTGCCAGGTGTAGCGCAGCAGATCCTGCACCCGATTCATCAGCTCGATAAACGTCGGATCGAGGTGGCCGACCTGGCGCAGCCCCATCGCTTGCAGCACGCGCGGGTGGGCGTTCGAGGGACCGGGGCCGAGCAGCAGGCGCGGCGGCATATCTAGATCGGGTGCATCGATGCGGTGACGGTCGCTGACGCGGGGCGGGGCAATGGCAATCATGGCAAGACGAGCTGTTGCGGTTGATACGGTTTTGCTCGCCTATTCTGCCACGATCGAATCCCGATTCTGCGCGGGGCGCGCTGGAGGCCATCGAGCGGTTCGGACGGTTCGAGCAAATGCCGGATAAACGGTAGGAGATCGCTCCGTCCAACGACCGAGTCCAGCTGCCCGAGCGCGTCGAGGTCTCGCGTCCCCGCTCGTGGCCGCCCGCTCTACGTGGAAGGATGTGAATTTTTGCGGTGCGACTCTGCGCAGCTACGTAATTACCGATGCTATATTGTCTGAGTTTCAAGGCGAGCTGCCTTTCGCACACCGGGAGTAACTGCACATGATGCTGACATTACTGAGCTTCGCGGTTGGACTGACCCTATCGGCTCGAGCGATGAAGATCCTGTTCGATCGCTACATGCAGGAGCGCAAATATCACACGATCGACGCCGACGTGTCCGCCGAAGACTTCTTGCAAGGCCGAGTCTAGCTGGCCCATCCGACACGACTTTACGATCGCCGGACGTTAAAGCAACACCATTCGCCTCGCTTCCAGAGCGTCGCGACCACCCAGCCGTTCTGCTCCAGCACGTCCGCCATTGCCTTGGCCTGCTCGAGCAAGATGCCGCTGAAGATGCCCCAAGTGTGCGGCGCGACTAGCGGCCCCATTTTCGGAATTAGGTCGGCGATAATCTCGGCCAGAATATTGCAGGCAATGCCGTCCACCGGCTGCGACTTCGCCAGCTCGATCGCCTTTTCGGCGCTGCCCACCGCCATCGCAATTCGCTCCGGCGAGATACCGTTGACTTCGCAGTTGCGAGCGCTCGACGACATTGCCAGAGAATCGGTATCGACCGCGTAGATTTGCCTCGCGCCCATCAGCACCGAAGCCACCGACAAAATCCCCGAGCCGCAGCCGATATCGGCGATAACCGGCGCGGCCTCCGGCGTTACGCGCATCTCCAGCGCCTCCAGGCAAAGCTGCGTCGTCGGATGCCCGCCCGTTCCGAAGGCCACGCCCGGATCGAGCAACAGCGGAATGCGATCGGACGATGCGGGCGGTTCCAGCCACGCCGGGACGATCGTCAGCCGATCGCCGATCTCGGTAATCTCCCAGTGCTGTTTCCAGCTCTTCGACCAGTCTTCTTCTTCGATCGGCGACCAGTGCATCACGGGCACGCCGCACTCGAGTGAAATGGCGTCCTGACGTACCCACAGCGACAGCGCCGCCAAATCGAGCATCGACGAGGTCTGCTGCGGCAGGTATGCCTTAACGTTAATCGTGTTTTGCTGCCGTTCGCTCGCCGTCCCCTTGCAGCCGAACTGCTCCATGCGCCAAAAGATCGTCTCCTCTAGGTTGGAATCGGCCGCGACTTGGATTTCCCACCAGCTATTGGTCATGGATTTAGGCAAAGGTTAAAGGGGGGCGGTTCGGACGGTCGATGCAGCCAGGGAAGACTCGAAAGCGGAGCGATCGCGCAGTAGTAGCCCGCTCTCTTCGGGCCGCTCTCTTCCGCGCGTCGCCCAACCCTAGAGCGTGACGGTGTAGGCGTCGCTGATGCCGGGAACCTTGAGAATCTCCTCGAGGATGCCGTCGGGCAGCGCATCGTCGAGGCTGAGCACCATCACCGCATCGCCCCGGACGATCTTGCGGCCCACTTGCATGCTGGCGATATTGACGTTAAAGCTGCCGAGCAGCGAGCCGATCTTACCGATAATCCCCGGCATATCCCGGTGGCGGGTGAACAGCATATTGTCGATCGGCGGCACGTTGAGCGGGAACTCATCCACGTTGGTGATGCGAATATCGTCATCGCCCATCAGCGTTGCCGTAACCGTATGGACGCCCAGCGAGCCCTTGGCTTCGAGGTGCAGCGAGTCGGTGTAGTCGCGAATCGAGGCGTCGCGAGTTTCGACCACGTGGATACCGCGCTCGGCGGCTTCGATACTGGCGTTAACGTAGTTGACCCGCTCGCGCAGCGCCGGAGATAACAGCCCCTTCAGCGCCGCGATCACGATCGGCTTACTGTCGCCTTTGGCCAGATCCCCCTGGAGGCGCACCGTCAACGAGTCGATGCGACCACCGGCCAGCTGACCGACCATATTGCCCAGGATCTCCGCCATCTCCAAATAGGGGCGCAACTGCTCGAGGGCTTCAGGATAGAGGCCGGGGATATTCACCGCCGATCGCGCCGGAAGGCCGAGCAGCACGTCGCGGATTTGCTCGGCGACATCCACCGCCACGTTAACCTGCGCCTCTGCCGTGGACGCACCGAGGTGCGGCGTCAGCACCAGGTTCTTGCTGCCATTGCGTAGGGGCGAACCGCCTTCGAGGGGCTCGTTGCCGTAAACGTCGAGCGCCGCACCGGCGATCTGACCTTCCTCTAGAGCCTTGGCCAGCGCCGCTTCGTCGATCAGGCCGCCGCGCGCGCAGTTGATAATTCGCGTCGTCGGCTTCATCTTCGCTAGCGACTCGGCGTCGATCATATTGGCCGTTTCCGCCGTCTTCGGCACGTGCAGCGTGATGTAGTCAGCTTCACGGAAGAGCGCCTCCAGCTCCACCAGTCGGCAACCGATCTGTTCGGCGCGTTCTGCGGAAATATACGGATCGTAGGCAATCAGCTTCATGCCCATTGCCTTGGCGGCTTTGGCGACGTGGGAGCCGATTTTGCCCATGCCCACTAGGCCGAGGGTCTTTTTATAGACTTCAGTGCCGATATAAGCTTTGCGGTTCCACTCGCCTGCCTTGACAGAGGCGTTGGCTGCGGGGACGTAGCGCGAGAGCGAGAGCATCATCGCCAGGGCGTGCTCGGCAGCGGCGATCGTATTGCCCTCGGGCGAGTTGACGACGACGATGCCCTGACGCGTGGCGGCGGCGACATCAACGTTATCGACGCCAACCCCAGCACGACCGATGATTTTGAGTTTTTTACCCGCTTCGATCGCTCCTTGGGTAACCTGCGTTCCCGAGCGAATCATCCAGGCGTCGTACTCCGGGGCAATGGCGACCAACTCTTCCGGCGACAGACCGGTTTTGACGTCAACCTCGGCAACTTGAGACAGGATGTCGAGTCCCGCGCGGTCGATAGAATCGGAAACGAGAACTTTTGGCATTGATTTGAGGCAGGCTGAGTCGGAAAAGTCCGGAACGCGCCGTTGCTTACTGAAGGTTGGCCGCGCCAAGCCGTTCGCGACGCCGAGCGCGCCTGTGCGGGAACTGGCGCGTCTGTCAGCCCTCTGCCGCTGGCAAAGGCAGGCCGACCCCAGGGCGCGCTACCGTAGGTCAATTTTCCGGAGAGACCGCTGAAGCGCGTGATGTCATACCCGAAGGACGGCGTCAATGTGGCGCGACGGCCGCGTTCCTAACACGCAACATTGTATCGGCAAAGGTGTCAGTTGCTACCGAGCGTTCCGGCGACCCAAAGCGTTGGCGATCGCTCGTCAAACCGAGGGCCGCAGTCGCCGATTTTCGCCCCGTTCGCAACCCGGCTGCTTGCGCCGAGATCCCATCCCACATTCGCCGAACCTCTGCCCGATCTCCGTCCGCTCCGCGTCCAAACTTCCACCGCTCTCGTGAGAGGCAAGTCCGACGTGACCCCCCAAAAAAAGTTCCCGCAGACGCTAGTTTTTTTGATGTGCTTTAACTGAGATACAGGCAGAGTGAGCAAACTTTATATCGTGCGATCGGTGCGGCGATGGCACTTAAGAGAAATTGCGATCGAGATCGCAGTCAAGCGACGATCTCGATCGCAACAAACTCCGATAGAGATCTAGGAAAAGTGGCGATCTCGATCGCCGGTAGACGCGATAGGATTCACAGCCGCGACAATCCCAGATGTGCCAGAATACACGTAGATAAGATACGTCCAAATCTGGAGTCATTACGGAATGAAGCAGTCCCTCCAGGAGAAAATCCTGCAATCTTCCATCCCCATTATCCCCACGCTGAAACTGGTAAAAATCGACGTCGAGAGCCCGCTTTTTTACGAGCAGCTCGGCGCGAACGCCCTGGCCATCATCGCCCTGGCAAGCAAGTCTCAGGTCAGCGACATCAGAACGAAGCCCGGCAAGGAGCAGCCGTAACGCCATTTGTCATGGGTCTAGCCCTTCACTATCATGGCGCGATCGAGCTGTTCCTTAATGTTGTAAAAGCTTCGTGAATCTACATCCGCATTTACCCTCGCAAAGATTTCTCAATTTTTGCTTTCCTGTCGGGGATTTCAGCTTCGTACAGTACGAGAACTCAGAAAGAGTGTCGATGTCGATCGACACTCTTTCTTTACGATCGGGGGAACATAATTGAAAGAACGGCAACGTGCGAATCTCGTGCTGGTTTTGCCCCGAGCGGCTCGAAATCGAGCAAAGCTCGCCAAAAAGTTCGACGCTCGAGCGAAAATCGACGCCGCGATCGCGCCTTGCTTTCCTAACTCCTTCGTTTCCTCCCAGAGCTATGTCCCGCCTTCTTGAAGTTCCCGAGTTTTTTCAGCCCGATCGCGTGGGCGAGCTGTGGCGCGTGCCCTACGCCGAGCGCGCCAACGATGCCCGCCAGTGGGCGGCCGAGCACGACCTGCCGCCAGCTGCTGACGATCGCGTTCGTGTCGGTTTGCTGGCGATCGACGTGCAGAACACCTTTTGCTTGCCGGACTTCGAGCTATTCGTCGCAGGGCGCAGCGGCACGGGCGCGATCGACGATACCGTCCGTTTCTGCCGCTTCCTCTATCAAAACCTGGCGACGATCACCGAAATTATTCCCACTCTCGACACCCACACCGCCCGCCAGGTCTTCCACCCCAGCTTTTGGCGCGACTCCGACGGCAACGCCCCCGCGCCGATGACGATCGTCACGCTCGACGACGTGGAGGCCGGTCGCTGGCAGATCGACCCCAGCGCCAAGGGCGTCTGCCCGTCGGCGTTTAGCGGCGATCTAGACGCCTATGCCTGTCACTACGTCCGCCAGCTCACCCAGGACGGCAAGCTGCCGCTAACGATTTGGCCGTACCACGGCATGCTCGGCGGCGTCGGCCACGCGCTGGTTTCGGCCTTTGATGAAGCTTGCTTTTTCCATAATCTGGCCCGCCAGAGCCAGACGCGCTTCGAGCAAAAGGGCAGCAACCCGCTAACCGAAAACTACTCCGTGCTGCGCCCCGAGGTGATGACCGACGATCGCGGCACGACGATCGCCAGCAAAAACACTGACGCGATCGAGTATCTCCTCAGCTTCGACGCCCTCATCGTCGCCGGACAGGCCAAAAGCCACTGCGTCGCCTGGAGCGTGCGCGACCTGCTCGACGAAATCCAAACCCGCGACCCGAGCTTGGCGCGGCGAGTTTACCTGCTCGAAGACTGCATGTCGCCGGTGGTCGTGCCGGACGTGGTGGACTATACCGACGCCGCCGAGGCCGTCTTTGCTGACTTTGCCGCCGCCGGGATGCAGCGCGTGACGAGCGAGATGGCGATCGAAACCTGGGCGAATTTTCCTGTCGGGTAGGTAGTGCTCGCAGCGCCCGCGCGAGCAACCGCCTCGAGACAAATATCCCGCTCGAACGCGAAGATCGAGCGGGATATTCGCACGTGCGATGTGGTGCCACCGCTGGATCGGTATCTGGCTTTGCTCGTCCGTGCAGAGCTGTCGTGCGGAGGTCAACCGGCAAAACGATCTCGCGATCGACCCCGACCCAACAGGCGGCTACGTACCTACCAGCTCGATTTCACGACGCCGGGGAGCAGACCTTGGTGCGCCATTTCGCGCAGTTGGTTGCGGCAGAGGCCGAAGTCGCGGTAGTACGCGCGGGGACGGCCAGTCGCCCAGCAGCGGTTGCGGACGCGGGTGCGCGAGCTGTCGCGGGGAAGTTCTTGGATCTGACGGTGGATCGCCATCCGTTCAGCTTGATTGGGGGCTTTGTCGAACGCTTCTTTCAGTGCCGCGCGCTTTTCTGCGTATTTTTCAACGAGTTTTTTGCGCTTGCGGTGGCGCTCGACCATGCTTTTCTTCGCCATGAGTCGGGTTGTGGTTCTGTTTTTATGATTTCACCGGTCTAATATCCTATCCGATCGCCTGGGGTTTGTCGCGCTTGGCGATCGGGGATTTTTCAGAAGACGGGCATATTAGGGTGGTGTTGGGCCCGCAAAGCACTGGCAGAGCGTAGCGCCACACTGGGAACTCTCAATCGGGCTCTTGGCGGATTCGATCGAGCTGCGACATGAGGCCCGGCAGGTCGTCAGTGATGATGCTCCAGATCGTATCGTTATCGATGCCCAGATAGTTATGAATAATCTGATTGCGGGTGGCGACGATCTGACGCCAGGGGATATCTGGGTGCTGCTTGCGAATGGGGTCGGGGATATGGGTTGCAGCTTCGCCGATGAGTTCGAGGTTGCGGATAGTGGCGTCGTAGCGCAGCTCGTCGCGGAGGAAGTCCGCTTTGGTCTGACCTTGGGTATATCGCAGAACTTTCTCAGAGAACTGGAGCATGTCGTCGATGTAGAGCTTCCATTCTCGTTTGGGCGTTCTGTCAGACATAGATGAGTTCTGCTTCGATATGTGGACGCAGTTCGGGGCGGAGGGCTTTTTCGGTGACGAGGTCGATCGGGCGTTGCAGGAGGTCTTCGAGGTAGAAGAGGGTTCCGAAGTAGCGTTTGGAGGTGGATGCGCCGTCGAAGCTAATCAGGATGTCGATGTCGCTGGTTTCGGTGGCGGTGTTGCGGGCGGTGGAACCAAAGAGTGCGAGTTTTGTGACGCCGTATTGCTGTTGCAGGGTGGCTTTGCTTTGGGCGAGCAGTTCGAGGGCTTCTTGTTTGGTCATGCTCGGTTGCCGTGTGATGCGGGGAGCGGATTGAGGAGGCTAGCGGGCGGGTGGTGCGGTGGGGGCGTTGGGGCAGGGTTCGGTGTCGGCGGGCTGGTCTTTTTTTTGGGATCGCGTCGCAGGGCGTAGACGAAACGGTAGCCGCCTAGCGGGGATTTGGAGCGCTTGGATCGCCTGGGCAGGGTTCGGTGTCGGCGAAGTGGTCGCGAAGGAGGGCGTGGACGAAGCGGTAGCCGCCGCCGACGCGCTGGAGGAAGCCGCGTTCGGTGCAGTAGCGGAGGAAGCGGCTGTAGTTCCAGGGGGAGTAGCCGAAGAGCCAGAGGGTAGTCCGAAGAGAAAGGTGGTCGATTGCACCTTGTAAGCCGCCGTTGTAAGCACCACAGAGAAAGCCACAGGCCACTCCTTGCGTTAATAGTACTTTTAGGCTTAAGTCAAGTCCAGGGATACTTCTATACAGAAGAATAGGAAACACTAGTCCAAACGGAACAGACATCAAACCAAAAATAAAAGAATTCTTCATCGATCTAAATACACCCTGATTATCGCTCTCTTTCGTTGTTATTTCTACACCAATAAAAGCTTGGATAACTCCGGCGAGCAGTCCAAGGCATAAGCCACCATTCACCCCAATGGCAACTCCAAGGCTTATTCCATGTGTCGGTCTGACTACCATCCCCACGGCTAAGGCAATGGACATGCCATACAGCAATCCATAACTAAGACCGTAAAGCAGATTCCCACGTAAGTTTCTTTGGATTTTTTGTGGTGCGTCTCGCCAGTTAAAACCTATTGTTTCTACGACTGCAATATCACCATTAAAATCTCCTAGCCAAACAATCAGCCAGACTATCACGCTAAAAAAAATAAATACTAATAAGCTAACCCGATAGCCAATCTCCAAGCCAAAAATAGAGCCGGTAATTACTCCTCCGAGCAGGCCAAACATTACGCCTCCAAGAAGACCAAATATTAGACTATACAGAGAAAGTGTGCCGTCGGCATCTAAACATATAGGCTGCAATTTTTCGATAAAAATCTCCGTTTGATCGACCTCTCGAAACCGACGCGCCACCCAACCGAGCCACTGCCTCACCTTCGCTTCATCCCGATATGGCTTCTTGGGAAGCTTGTCCTTCCCCCGCGCCACCGGCAAATTCAACCCGCCCACAAACGGTCGCTTCAGCCGCCGATCGATATACGCATCAAACAACAGCCGCCGCCGCTCCACCACACTCTCCTCCCCCAACCAGCGCTCCAGCTCCACCCCCTGCAACCCCTCGCTCGCCAACACCAAAATCGTCAACATCAGCGGCGACTGCACCAAATCCATCACCCCCGCATCGCCCTGCACCGCATCCCACAGCCACGCACACCCCGCCTGCCGCAAATACCGCTCGATCTGCCCGTCCGACAGCGGCAACAGCGTCACCGACCCATTCAGCCCCAAATTCGTCTCATAAATCTCGTACTCCTCCCGCCGCGAGCACACCACCAGCGGCGACCCCACCCAGTCCTCCGCTAAAAAGTCGTTCAGCGCCCGCACGCACGTCTCCTGCCGCTCCGACATCAGCTCGTCGAGCCCATCCAGCAGCGGTAAAATCCGTCGATTCTCGATCCACTCCTCCGCCTTCTCCTTACTCACGCAATACTTCAGCTTCAGATCCGCCACCATCCACTCGCGAATCTCTTTAAATTCCGACTTCCACGCCGACAGGTTCAGCAACACCGGCACGGGCTGCTCGCCATCCGCCACAGCCCGCCGCACCAGCTCCTCCGCGAGCTGTAGCAACATCGTCGTTTTCCCCGATCCCGGCGCACCGAGCAGCAACAGCCGCCCGCCGATCGACTCGCGATCGAAAATTTCCACGATCCGGGTCTCCGGCGGACACCGCACGGCATCTGCGCTGCCTTCCTTTACGTCGTATTCCCACGGCTGCGTAATTGTGGTCGGGTCTTCCTGCTTGTCCAGTTCGATGTAAACCCGGTTGTGCAGCGCGTATTCCTGCCGTCCCGCCACCTCCGTTTTCACCGCTTTCAGCAGGATCTTTTCGGCGCGATCGCGCGGTGCTGACGGCGCTGGCGGCGCGGGTGGTGTCGGCGCGGGCGAATAATAGTTGTTGGTCTGCTCGCCGATATTGATTTGCGAATTATCGTTAGCGCTTTGGCCGTACTGCTGGCGCGAATTGTCAGGCGGCTGCGATTCGGTCATGGGCAAAAGCGAGCGACGACCCAACAATTCTAGTCCGCGTCTTCCGCCCGATCGCGCTGCGCTCGCCGCTTCATCCGCGCCACCCGACCCTGAATCTCATCCAGCACATCCCGCACCTCATCCAAATCGCTCGGCAGCAAATGCTTGGCAAGCTCTTTCAGCAGCGGCGGCAAATCGACGCGATACGCCAAAAGTAGCTGCGTAATATCGCCTTCGTATAAGCTGGCGCGCCCCATCTGCCCCTGACGGTAGAGCGACGGCAGCGCGTAAGACTTCCGCAAAATCAACCCTTCAACCGTCGCGCAGGCGATGTCGAGATTGCCAAACTGTCGCCGCGTTCCGAACTTCGCCAAGACTTTTTTGAAGAGCTTCTTGCCGGTTAGCAAACAGTCGATTTGCAGGGAGCAAAACTCGCCGCGAGCAAAGTCGCGATTTTCTTCGTTGAGGGTCAGCTCGGGGAATCGATCGAAGTCTTTACGCGAAAAAATAAAGTCGATATCTTGCGTGTTGCGCCCCTCGGTGTAGCTCAGCATCGCGATGCCGCCGACGAGCAAGTAAGGGATTTCTCGCGACTCGAGCAGCGCGAACAGACTGTCGGCAATGTCGAGAAGATTGCGATCGGCCATCTGCACACCGCCCCAGTTTTTTACGTCGAAGTCGATGCCGTCGCGGACGATTTCGCCGATCGCTCTTGCTGAAGTCATAAGCAAAAATCACAGACTAAAGAACTACCGCACAAAACCCAGCCGCTCGCCATAATCGAGCAAAATCGCCATCGTCGTCAGCCGGTTCTCCCACGTTTGCAGCTGATAGCGATCGCTCAAGCCCTGCAAGCTCAGCCAACCGCCAAACTCCGCGCGATAGTCCGTCAGCACCGATCGCACCAGCGCCAGATTCTCCGCCGTCGGCGACTCCACTAACAGATCCAACGCCTCCGACAACATCAGCGTCCGCCCGCGCCACTGCAACATTGCCTCGTCATCGATCCACAGCTCGCCCGACTGCACCATGTTGTCCCATTCTTCAATGAGTAGCCGGTAGCGATCGCGCGCCATCTCAAACGGAGCCCGCTCCGGCAACAGCCGCGACGCTTCGCCCTGGGTCTGCTGCAACATCCGCTCCACCTCCGGCGACAGGGCCGCGGCGGCAAACAGCGAGTAGCCGATCGTCGGCAGATCGCGGATCGCCTGGATCTGGTCGGTGACGTTGGATTGCTCCAGGTCGTGGAGACGGATCGACGGCACGATCGGGATACCGCTGGGCTCGCTGACCAGTGGCGTGACGAGGCTTTGCAGGCGGTTCGTGTCCTGGGCGTAGCTCATCAGCACCACCTGATCGACGATGCCCTCAGCGATCCAGGCTTCCCAGTGCTGCTGGAGTTTGTGGATGCGCTCGTGGGTGGAGTAAGCGAAAACGGCGGTAGAGAGCGTCAGGCCATCGCGGCGAGTGTCGATCCACTCGCGCACCTCGCGCACGAACGTCGTCACGCTATCGACGCGGAACTGCGTCCACTGCGCCCACAGCTCGCGATCGCTCGGCGAGATGTCTAGCGGATCGACACCGGTTTGTTCGATAAATTGCTCGCGTGCCGCCGTGCCGTAGCCGTAGGTGCGCTCGGCTCCGGGGTCTTGGAACGGGTAGCGAATGTAGTCGAGCTGGATGCCGTCCACGTCGTAGTTATTGACGATTTCGTCCAGGTGGCGGATGACGTGCCAGCGCGCCGAGGGGTTGGCCGGATCGAGGAAGGTTTTGCGCGAGCTTTGGTGGCGGACGCGCTCTCGATCGTCGCGATTCGCCCAGTCGGGATTGTTATCGAGGACGGGGCCGGGGTAATCCACCGGGTCGCCGACGATTTCATTGTGGCGCTGGTTGCCGACCGCGAACGCCCAGACCCAGGCGTGCAGCTCCATCTCGCGCTCTTTGGCCAGGTCGACCGCCGCTTCGAGGGGATCCCAGCCGCGCGTCAGCGGGTTTTGGCGGGTGATGATGCTCGGGTAGACGGGGTATCCGGCGTTGATGGTCTCGAAGTAGACGATCGTGATGCCCATCGCCTCGAAGCGATCGAACAGGCGCTCGAGTCCGGCGCGGGAGCCTGCCTCGACGATCGTGCCGCGATCGAGCCAGATGGCGCGAATCTCGGGCTGGGCGCGCTGGGTGTTGTCGGGGTAGCTGTCGAGCAAGGAGGCACGGGCATCGAGCCAGCGATCGCGGGCTTCGCTGTAGTTTCCGGCATCGACGAGGCCGGGGAAGGCTTCGAGGGTGGCGCGGGCGCGATCGAGCGCGTCGTCGGTAGCGGCCAGGGCGATCGGGCTTTCGGGCAGGGCGGCGACGAGGAGTTCGTCAGTCTCGGCTTCACGCGCGATTCGAGCGGCATCGAGCCCGCCGATCGCCTGCGCCGTCCGCGTTGCGCTCTGGACTCGTCCGATCAGCTCGGCCAGCTCGCGCTGCATCTTCAGCGCCTCGATCCGCGAGATGCGGGCGTTACCGCGCTCCACGTTCAGACCGGCGGGCGCGACGCGCAGGCCGGTGAGGTTATCGCCGGTTTGAGTCGGCTGGACGGCGATGAACGGTCGTTGGCTCGCTTGCGGACTGGTCGGAGGGCGGGGCTGCGGGCGGGCGCTGGGTCGATCGTTGGGTTCCGTGCGGATCGGGGCGGGTCGGGTCGGGGGTGTGTCGGGGTCGGCGGTGGTATCGGTGATGACGATCGGCCGATCGCGATCGAGGGGTTGCGCCCAGTCGATCGGCGGCTCGGAGGCCATACCCGTGGAGGGTGTATCGCCAGCGGTGATATCGCGCGGCGAGAGTTCTTCCGAGCGGCGCACGGCGGCTTTTAGCCACGCCACGTCGGCTTCGAGGTTGCGATCGTCGCTGCCCCACTCCCAGGCCAGGAACGTTATCTGGGGCGAGACGCCGACGGCTGTGGCGCTGCCTGCCATTTGCCATGCCGCTGCCGCTTGGCTGTCTGCTCCTGAAAGACTGAGGATGCCGCCTTCGGGGATACGATCGAGGGCGTCAGCGGGCATCCAGGCCGTGCGGCAGGCCGGGTCGCGATCGCAGTTCGTCGAGAGCAGCCGCATCGCAGCCGGACTGGGAAGTTCGTCGAGCCACTGCATGCCGATAAGGGTGCGGAGTTCTTCGCGGACGCGCCGCGAGGCATCGTCGGCAAACGCGCCGCTGACGATCGCCCGCCCGCCACGCGCCAGCCAGAGTTCGAGTGCCGCTGCCTGTCGTCTGGAAACGTCCTCCAGGTTCGGTAAAAAGACAATGTCGTCGCTGTCGAGGTCGTTAGCTTCCCTGATGTCGTCCCAGTCGAGGGTTTGGTAGGACACATCTGCGGACTGGAGGCGCTGCTCGATTTCGCGCCAGTAGCCGTCGTTGTCGTCACTGCGGACGATCGTGATGCTCGATGCCGCCGCCGGGGCGATCGCCACGATCGAGAGTCCGAGACCGAGCCAGAGCGCGCGCGCAGTTGCAGTAATGCGTCGCAGGGAAGGGAGCGAAAAAGGCATGGGGCTCAGGAAAACGAGGGGCTGAACGGCGCGATTGGAAGCTAGAACTTATTTTAGGAGGACGACTCCATTTCCTTCGTCGAGATTTCAATGTTCGTTTTCTCCAGCTCAGTTCGCCGCGTTTCGCTTTTGGGGATCGCGATCGCGCTACAAGCCTTTTCGCCCCTACGTGCCGCCGAACCGGAGGCGAACCAACTCGCGCCATTAGAATCGGCGCGATCGGAGCCAAGGCAAGTTGCGCGCCACGCCACGGGCATGGTGACGGCGGCGCACCCGCTGGCGAGCGAGGCGGGCGTCGAGATTTTGCAGGCAGGCGGCAACGCAATCGATGCGGCGATCGCGACGGCACTGGCGATTTCCGTCCTAGAACCCTACTCGGCGGGCATCGGCGGCGGCGGCTTCCTGTTGGTTTACGACGCCGACAGCCGCGAAGTGCGATCGCTCGACTTCCGCGAACGCGCCCCGATCGCCGCGACCCGCGATATGTATCTAGATGCCAACGGCGAAGCGACCGATAAAAGCCGCACCGGCCATCTCGCCGTGGCGGTTCCGGGCACGGTGGCGGGGCTCTACGAGGCGCATCGGGAATACGGCGAACTGGACTGGGAAACGGTGGTGCAGCCCGCGATCGAGCTGGCCGCGTCGGGCTTCCCGGTTAGCGAGCGCTTCGCGCGATCGGTCAACTGGCGCGCCGAGCGGCTGTTCGCCAATCCTGCCGCCCGCGACGCATTCAGCCGCGATGGCGAGCAATACGAACTGGGCGATCGTCTCGTTCAGCCCGACCTGGCCGCAACCCTGACGCGCATCGCCGCCGACCCAGATGACTTTTATCGTGGCGAGACAGCACGGGCGATCGCGGCGGACATGGCCGAGTTCGGCGGACTCCTGACCGTAGAAGATTTGGAGCAGTACGAACCAATCTGGCGCGACCCGGTGTGCGGTTACTTCCAGCCCGCCGACGAGCGCTTCGAGATCTGCGCGATGGCTCCGCCATCTTCAGGTGGCGTGCATCTGCTGCAAATGCTGCAACTGCTCGAGCCGCTGGGGTGGGCGAGCCTGGATCCCGGACAGCGAAGACATTTGACTATTGAGGCGATGAAAATTGCCTACGCCGATCGCGCTGAATATCTCGGCGACCCGGATTTCGTCGATGTCCCAACCGAGGCATTACTCTCGCCGGACTATCTCGACGCGCGCCGCGCCGAAATCGAGCCCGATCGCGCCCGTAGCGCCGAGGAAGTCCAGCCCGCCAATCCGCAATTTCTGTCGAACCTGCGACCCGAGTCGCCGGAGACCTCACATCTGACGGTGGTCGATCGCGATCGCAACGCCGTTAGCCTCACCTTTACGGTTAACGGCGGCTTCGGCGCGGGCGTCGTCGCGGCGGGAACCGGCATCGTCCTCAACAACGAGATGGACGATTTCGCAATCGCACCCGGCGTGCCCAATATCTACGGCCTGATCGGCAGCGAAGCCAACGCGATCGCCGCGCGTAAAACGCCCCTTTCGAGCATGACCCCGACGATCGTCACCGACGGCGCGGGCAACCTGCGATTGGCGGTGGGCTCCCCTGGCGGCAGCACGATTATTACGACGGTCTTTCAGGTGACGCTCGAGGTGCTGGCGCGCGATCTGGACGTGGCCGCAGCCCTGGCCGCGCCGCGCGTTCACCATCAGTGGCAGCCCGATCGCCTGCGCCTCGAGGAAAGCTTCAACCCGGCGATCGTCCGCGCCCTAGAGAACCTCGGCCACGACCCGACCGTGCGCGGGCGCTGGGGCAACGCCAACGCGATCGAGGTCGTCCCCGCCACCAACCCATCGGACGAGACCGAACTAGTCGGTGCAGTCGATCCGCGCGGTGCCGGTGCGGCAAGTGGTTACTGAGGATGCGTAAAAACCGAGGGAAATCTCGGAGAGATCGGGTAGAACTAGAACGTTCGACGCATCAGTTTCGGCTGCATGACTAATACACTGCTTCACCAACGGCCTCATGACTCAACTCATTCTTTTCTTAGGTGCAATTCTCATTTCTTGGCTGGTGTTTACCTGGCTGATAAAAGTCGTTAAAACCACGGTCTCCACAGCGGTGATGCTGGCCGCGCTAGTGATGCTACTCCAGATCGGCTTCGGCATCGATACCCCCATGCTAGCGGAGGCGATCGTGGCGCTGCCCCAGGTGCTCGGCGATCTGGCGGCGAGCATCTTTGGTAGTGGGTCGTAAATGGGGCGTCGTGAGTCTGGGCTGCGTCGTGAGTCTGGGCTGCGTCGGGATACCGGCTTGTTGTCTGGCCGTTCCCCGACCAGCTCTTACAATCACTCCACGGAAATAAGCGCTCGCTTCTCCGGGTTCCGGCACTGAGCGTCGTCGTTGGCGTCGCCTTCGCGAAGCGAATCGTGCGGCACACCTAGGCGATCGGCGAGGCCGACGCTACGCCAACGACACGGTCGGCCTTCATCGGTTACTTCTGGACAAACATTCTCAATATTCGTGGAGTATACGTAAGGCTTCTTTCCGGCCCGCGATCGCGCAGATGACGATCGCTGCTGCTGCGACTCGCCAACGTCTGCGCTGTCGGGCCGCAGGACATTCGTAAAACTTAACGCGTCCGGCTGCGATCGGCGTCGATCCCAGTCGCGCGTCCTGGTATCCTCTAATCCGGTATCTTCGGCCCATTGTGGCCTTCGATCGCCGAACTCTTGCGCGCTTCAAAGCTTTTTTATACAGCCGCGCAGGTCTGGATTTATACGGAATTCTACGAAAACAACCATGAGATATCGCGCGTTAGTGGCGGCGCTCGCTGCACTATGCCTCAGTGTCTTAACAGCCTGTGGCGGCGAAGAAGTCAGCCTTCTGAGCGACCAGCCTTTCACCTACAAGCAAATCGTTAACACCGGTCTGGCAAATAGCTGCCCGCGTCTGCCCGAAACTGCGCGCGGCACCTACGAGCTGGAAACCGGCTCGCCCTACATCCTCACCGACCTCTGCCTCCAGCCGACGACCTATTTCGTCAAAGAAGACCCCGTCAACAAGCGCAAGGAAGCTGAGTTTGTCGGCGGTCGTTCGCTGACGCGCTACACTTCCTCGCTGGAGCAAATCACCGGCGACCTCACCCTCGGCGAAGACGGCACGATCAGCTTCCAAGAGCAGTTCGGCATCGACTTCCAAGCCATCACCGTCCTGCTACCCGGCGGCGAGCAGGTTCCCCTGCTGTTCACGATTAAGAACCTCTTGGCGAGCACCGCGCCCGGACAGCGCAACATCAACACTTCCACAGACCTGCGCGGTTCCTATCGCGTACCGTCCTACCGGGGTGCGACCTTCCTCGATCCGAAGGGTCGCGGTCAGTCCACCGGTTACGACAACGCCGTGGCATTGCCCGCCTTCGATAACGAAGAGATCGCTCGCGAGAACGTGAAGACTACCGAAGTGCTCTCGGGTGAAATCGAGCTGCAAGTGTCGCAAATCAACAGCGAGACTGGCGAAGTCGCTGGCGTCTTTGAGGCTGTCCAGCCTTCCGACACCGACCTCGGCTCCCAAGAGCCCGACGACGTGAAGCTGCGCGGTCTGTTCTACGGACGCATCGAGCCGTCGGCATAGTTCCGTCGCGAATCGAGAAGCGCATCAATAGCGGTGGCGCGATCTGACCATGCAATCGCGCCACTGTTTGCGTTTGGGAGCCTTGCTCGAGGCCCTGCCGCGCCCGAGTTCGGCAGTCCGCAGTTTTCGCGGCCACTAATTTCGGCGGCCCCAGTCGCGGCGAGCAATATGATATGAATTGTGTCGCAGGCGATCGGGTGGGCTGCAAACTTGCCTATGTTAGAATTTGAATCATAGGGCGAGAAAACGCTTGTTTTACTAGGAATTTCAAAATAATGGCAGCAACCCCAGAAGTTTCAGATAATACCTTCAAGACTGAAGTATTGGAATCAGGGCTTCCGGTACTCGTCGATTTCTGGGCTCCGTGGTGCGGCCCGTGCCGGATGGTCGGCCCCGTTGTCGAAGAAATTGCCGGTCAGTACGAAGGTAAGGTCAAGGTCGTTAAGCTCAATACCGATGAGAATCCCGGCGTTGCCAGCGAATATGGCATTCGCAGCATCCCGACGCTGATGATCTTCAAAGACGGACAGCGCGTGGATATGGTCGTCGGTGCCGTTCCCAAAACGACGCTGGCAAATGCCCTAGAAAAGTACATCTAGGTTTCACTTGTTGCGATCCCATAGGAGTTTTGGCCTGCAAACGTCCTGAATTTCCCGTCCGCATCGCGATCGCAAAAGCAATGAGAAAAGAGCGCTCTGCCGAACGGGTAGGCGCTTTTTTCTTGGCGTTTCACTCGGGTTTTCGCCCGTATTGCTCTTCTGCATTTACCGCCGCTTTTTCGGTAGCTTTGTGGCGATCGGGTCACTTTCGTCGTAGATTTCGCCGACGAGTTCTTCGAGGATGTCCTCGAGCGTCACCAAGCCCACCGTGCCGCCGTATTCGTCCACGACGATCGCCATATGCAGCCGCTGCTGGAGCATCTCGCTGAGCAGGTCGGCAACGCGCTTGGTCTCGGGAACATAGGTCGGCGCGGACATGATGCCGGTGACAGCTTCAGTTTGGGCGTTAGGGTTGCCGTGGAGCTGGCGCAGGGCGTGCTTGAGGTGGATGATGCCAACGATGCGGTCTTTAGACTCTTCCTGGACGGGCACGCGGGAGTAGCCGGTGGTCAGACAAAGATCGACGAGCTGCTGGAGCGTGGCGTTGTGGGCGATCGTCCGCATATCGACGCGGGGCTTGACCACGTCCTTAGCGCTGAGACGATCGAGCGCCAGTGCTTTGCTGAGCATATTGTGCTTGCGGATGTCGAGCTTACCCTTGCCGCCGAGCAGCTCGATCATCGTTTGCAGGTCGCGGACGGACTCGCCCTGGGCAGCTTGGGAGCTGACGCTTTTCAGGACGATCTTCGTCAGCGCCTCGAACAGGTGAATAATGCCGAGCAGCTCTAGCAGCCGCGAGAGCCAGTAGATCGGGCGGATTACGGCGCGGAAGATCGGCATAACGTTGGCGATCGCCACGGATTTCGGCACGATTTCGCCGAAGGTCAGCACTAAGAAGGTAACCACGGCGGTGGCGATGCCGATGCCGCTGTTGCCCAGCCACAGCGAGAACAGATTGCTGGTGACGATCGCCGAGACGTTGTTGACCAGCGTGTTGCCGACCAGCAGGGTGATGATAAAGCGCGTGCGGTTGGCCAGCAGCAGTTCCAGCATCGGACGCGCGGCGGGCGACTCGTACTGCATCACCGATCGCAGCTTGATATTGTCCAGAGCCGTGAGGGCGGTTTCGGAACCGGCGAAAAAGCCCGAGAGCAGCAGCATCAGGGCCAAAACGACCAAGTCCAGCCAGACGCTACCGAGTAACGGCATAACTTCGGCGGCGGCGAGGAGATTCATCGAAAATCGTGGTGGAAAAAGTTGCGGGCGGAGTCGGGTCGCGGGTGGGATGCTGTCGGCTGGGCGAGGGGCTAGCGATCGAGCAGGTCGTCGATCGCCTCGTAGCCTTCAACACCGATCGCGGCGACGACTTGTTTGCGGGCGCGCTCGAAGATCTCCGCGAAAGCCTCCGCGCCCAGACGACCCCGCAGTGCGCTTAACAGACTCGCGGCCTGTCGCCATTCGCGGGCGTCGATGCGCTCTAGCGAGAAAGCGGCGATGCTGGCCGTGGCGATCGCGGCGAGTTCGTCGTCGAGGGCGTAGTGGGCTTCGGCCAAAAACAGTAGATGCTTGCCCTGAAGGTAGAGATCGCCGGACTCGCGGGCAAATTTGAGGCCGCGCGTCAGGGCGTCGATCGCGCGACTGGGCCGATCGACGGTGACGAGAGCGACGCCAAGACTGTAGCAGCCGAGGGCGAGGCTCTGGCGGTCGTCGAGTTTTTCGGCGCGATCGAGGCCGTCGTTGAGATAGGCGATCGCACTCTCGTACAGCTCGGCGTCGGGGCGCTCGGTCTGCTGCTGCCGCAGGACTTGGCTGTAGCCCAGGTTGACGAGGGCGTTGGCTTCCCCGAGGCGATCGCCCATTTGCCGCGCGGTTATCAGGGCGCGCTGGGCGCGATCGATAGCGTCTTGGTACTGCTTTTGGGTGGCGCAGAGGCGGCTGAGGTGATTGAGGCTGGCGACCTCGCACGGGCGATCGGCGGCGGTGCGGGCGGTGTCGAGGGCGTCGGTGTGGAAGGCGGCAGCGCGATCGTAGTTGCCGATCGCCGCCTGGGAGTAGCCCAGCAGCGTTAGGATTCGGGCTTTCTCTTGGGTTCCCGGCACGCGCTGGAGGGGGCGCTCCAGGTAGTCGAGAGTGTCGCTCAGGTAGTCGCCGCCGAAGGAGGCAAACACGCCGCCGTAAAGCGGGAAGGTGTCGCGACGGGCAAAGGCGCGCAAAATCTGAATCGACATCGTAAAGCTGGCGTCGGCGAGACCGCTGCGGTCACCGCTGGCAAACCCTTCGGCGATTTGACCCCAGATCGCGCCGAACACCAGAAAGGCGCTGCTGGAGACCTGCTTGCCTGCGTCGATGCTGTAAGGCTGGCGATCGAACCACGAGACCAAGCCGCGCTGGAGCCCCTGAAGCAACAGGGCTAGCTCCAGCCACGCTCGCTCGTCGAAGTCCCGACGCCGCCGGATAAAGTCCACGATCGGCTCGCCGCGATCGATGGTGGCGAACAGCTCGGCGATCGTATGGCTCGAGCAGCGCTTCGCCCAAATCGCCCAAGGCCCGGCGCGCTGGGCGGTTTCCCCGAAGCCGAGACTGCCCGCCGTACGCTCGTAGATCCAGCTGACGATAACGTCCTCTAGCTCGCGGTAAACCCGCAGGCCGTCGCGCAGACCGTTGCCCAGCTCGGCCAGTTGGTTCGTGTCACCTGTAACGTCGTCAGGCTCGCCAGACTCGGCAAAGTCGAGGAGCTGCTGGGCGAACTCGGCGACGCGAGCGGCGTTCCAGGCGTTTTCGCGGTTGGGGTCGATTGCCCGCACGATCGCCATCAGCCGCGCCTCGGGTTCGGTGCGCTGGAGGTCTGTCAGGGCTCTGCGGCGATCGCCGCTGTCGCGATTGTTCTGCTGCCAGCGCTCGAATTCGCTGGAAATCGTCGCCGTGGCGCGCAGCTTGCGGGTGGCCTTCATGCCCGACTCCGCCTCGAATTGAGCCGCGCGCTCGCTCAGACACGCCTCAAAGATTTCGCCCGTCCCAGCATCCACGTCGCGCTCCAGGCGTCGGTAAATTTGCTCCTTGGAACGCACGCGACCGGCAAGGGTCATCTCAACGAGGGTGTCGATCGTGGCGAAGTAGCGATCGCGAAGTGTGGTCACGGGGGGTTGTTAAAAGGTCGCGTGTTAGAAGGTCGCAGGGTCGCGTTGCTCAGCGGGGACTGCTGCCGGGAATCAGCAGGTCGGCGTCGCCCGGTTGTGGCTGGCGGGGAATATTGCGTCCGCCATCGCTGTCGTCCGGGCTGGGTTCGACAGCACGTGCTTCAGCCTCGAAGGCCGCCTGAGCTTCGACCGCAGTAGGGTAGGTGGGGTTAAACAGCGTCGTCAGTACCTCCACCAGGCGATCGCGCTGTTCGCGGCTGAGGCTGGCGATCGCAGCGCGATCGCCGTTAAGCGGGTGCGGGTCGAGCACGTTCGCGCCGGGATACGTACCGTAGGTGATGCGCTCGTTGGCGCTGATGGGCTGACCGGTGTTACGGTCTGTCACCGTTAGATAGTCCGCCAGGGTCAGCTTCCAGTCCAGGCGGAACAGCGGCGGGCGATTCTGCACGTAGACGTGGTAGCGAATCAGGCGGCGCAGCAGCGTGAAATCTTCGTCGGCCTCTTCGCCGGTTTCCAGGTTGGCGTACTGGTTTTCGAGGGGCAGTTCGGGCATCTCTTGGTACACCAGCCGCCACATATCGTTGATGCGGTAGCGAGTCTGGATGCGGTTGGGGAGCAGTAGTTGCGCAATCCGATCGCCGGTCGGGCTGGCGGTCGAGCTGGCGGCCGGGCTAGCAGTCGAGCTGGCGGTCGTAGCGGCTTGACGGGGGGTCGCGGCATAGCCGCCGTGCGCCAGGGCGCTGAGCAAAGCCACGATCGCCATCGTGCAGGTGAAGGTGATAATGCGGTTGAGCCAGCGGGCCATGAAGCTAAGTGAAGGATTAACGGGAGTGGTGGCAGGGGCGGAAGGCGCAGGGCCTAGCAGAATTTAGCTGAAGCGCACTGAAGCGGTGCGCTCCCACGCCAAATACGACTAGTCGCTCTAATCGCCAATAATCTCCGGCTGGGTCAGCTCGTCGGACATCTCGACGATCGCCCGCATCACCGGTTTCATGGTCGATTCTTCCATATTCTCAAAATCTTCGTAGCGGCGACGCTTGGCGCGGTTGGCCACTTGGACGGTGATGCGGTAGCGGTTGGACGCAGCGGAGATCAGCTCCTCGGCGCGGATCATCAGCTGGGAAGTTTCGATCGAGTTGCGTTTCTGCATAGGTGTTGGAGTGCGTTCGGGTGTCGGCGAACCCCGACAGACGGGTCGCGGGTCAGTCTGTCTAGTCTACCCGCGATCGCTCGGCACGTCGCTCGATACAATCAGAAGCAAGACGCCGCTTGCCCGGCCCGCTTCGCTCCGCTCCGCTCGATCTATCCCCCCGTGCTAGCCTCCCAACCGCCACGCGAACTCGTCACCACCGATCGCCTGCTCGAGGTCTTCGCCGATTTCCTCGAGATCGACGTCAGTGCGGGCGACGCGGCCAGCGATACCCTCAACACCTACCGCCGCCAGCTCGTGCAGTACGTGCAGTGGTGCGAAGAGTTCGGCGTCGATCCGGCCACGGCCACCAAAGACGATATCAAGCGCTACCGCCGCTGGGCGATCGAGGCGCGCGGCTTCAAACCCGCCACGATCGCCCTCAAGCTTTCGGTGGTTCGCCGCTTCTACCAAGCCGCTGTCGAGCGTGGCCTGCTACCGATCAACCCTGCCGCTGGCGTGAAGCCTCCTCGCGAAAAGCGCGACCCCGCCGAGCGTATTACTTATCTAGAGTCAGTGGAGGTGGAGAGGCTGCTGGCAGCGGTCGATCGCAACGACAGCCTCAAATCCGCGCGTGACCTGGCACTGCTGTCGATCATGTCCCTGGAAGGGCCGCGCACCGTGGAGATGCACCGCGCCAACATCAGCGACATTATCCGCCAGGGGCAAAATACCGGCATCCGCGTCGAAGGTAAACGCAATATCCGCATCGTGCCGCTAACGCCGCAGATCTCGGCGCTCCTAGGCGACTACATGATGCGCCGCGAGCTAAAGAGCGACCTGCGACCGAGCGATCCGCTATTCGTGGCCGTCGGCAATCGCGCTGGGGGCAAGCGCCTCTCGCGGCGGGGAATCCGAGCGATCGTCGATCGCTACCTGACCAAAACCCAGCTCAAGCACGGCGCGGGTCGGACGATTTCAGCCCACAGCCTGCGGCATACGGCGGGCACGCTAGCGCTGCGATCGGGGGCGGATTTGCGCCAGGTGCAGGATTTGCTCGGCCATGCCGACCCGCGCACGACCTGCATTTACGCTCACGTCGGCGATCGCTGGGAGAACAACCCGGCGCTGCGGCTGGGCATTGCCATCGATCGTGGCTCCTCCAAGTCTTGAAACTCAGCGAAGCGGGCTAATTTCCAAACGCCGAGTTGTAGCCAATGACGCAGGTATTCGGGCGATCGGGGTCGAGGTGCAAGCCCACCTGCCCGCTGAAGAGCGTCGATTTACCCGATACCGCTGCGTACACGGTGTACGTGTAGTCGCAGGGCTCGTCCTCCGGTGAATTTAGCTTCACTTCTTCTCCGATGGAGATTTTTGTGGGGAGACGCGAGTGATTGCGCGATCGCTCTTCAGCAAAGTCCTCTAGCGGTGGCCCCGGATCTGCGGATAGCGCGTGCCAGGCGATCTGCTGGTGTGCTTTGTCGTACTGCTGGTTCCGCAGCGCCTCGAAGTGCTCGAAGATGAGCTGCTCGCGGCGATTGCGGGGGACGATCGATCCGCTTCTCTCGACTTTGGACTCAGCCGATTGCAGCCAACATCCCGGAAGGACGATCGGTAGGGAGAGCAGTAATGAAAGCTTCGATCTTGTTAACTTCACCTCTGAATCTCCAATCGAGTCTGGTAGGGAGCGTCGCGATCCGTTCTTGCAAAGCGCGATCGATGGGCTCGATGGGCTCGAACCGCAACGCAGCGCTGGTGTTGGGCTTGGGGCGATATCGCGGTGCGTTCGTCGGAGCGTGGAGCGATCGCGATATCACCAAATTTGTCGCCGACGGACGCACTCTACCAAAGCTACGATTTACCGCTAAAGCGTCGATAGACCGTCGCCAGCCCGTCCGCGCCGCCGACGTTGCCGGGGAACAGCACCACCGGTAGGTTCGGAAACTGTGGGTGGTCGTCCGCCGTTGTCACCACGGAGCAGCCCGCCAAAATCTGACCCAGCAGACGCGCCGATCGCAGCGCCAGCCCGTCGCTCAGCACGTCGTTGGACGTGATGCCGCCCTTGCTAACCAGGAAGCCGATCGAGTCCGGCAGACCCCGCAAGATATCCATCAGCAGCGCCGAGACCGCCACGCCGAACTTCAGCCGCGCTTCGATATCGTCGAACTGCAGCTCGCCGCGACTGGTGTAGATTGCCGGGGTTTTACCTTCAGCATGGGCGGCGCGTACAGTCTCCAGGGCCCGATCGCGCAGCACTTCTGGCGCAACGCCGTCGCGTAGTTCCACCACGTTCACTTCAACGCCGACGGTTCCCGGCTCTTCGAGCAGTTCGCTCAGTTGCTGTGTGGTTTTCTGGACGTGGGAACCGATGAGGATTGCGCCCGCTTTGCCACCCCGGACGAACTTCGACATTTCCTCGGCGGGAATCGGCTGCTGGCCCACTTGCGCTAGTGAGGTCAGCAGGCTGGCGGCGCTACGAAACAGGAAGCGCTTTCCCGTGGCGGCCGCATCCAGCACGTCGGTTGCGAAGCGATCGAGGTCACCTTGGACTTCTGCATCGACGGCAACGCAAACGTTACCGGTTAGGGTCGCCAGCCGATCGCCGCAGCCTTTGCGCACGTCCGACAGCAAAAAGCGTTCGACGCGATCGGCGGGAATGTTGCCGCCCGTTTTCTCCGCCACGTAGTCCGGCAGGTAGGCCGTGCTGTAGCCGAACACCGAATCCTTGGCAAACTCGGTTTCGTGGGTCGGCACGCGCTCGCCACCGACCTCGAGATAGTGGGTGCTGTCGAGGGTGAAACGGCCTCCTTCAAAAAAGGCGGGTGTCATAAAGTGCGCGTCGAAGTCGCCCAACTCCTCGGCGATCGCGTCGGTTTCGGTGGGGTAGTGGCCGCGTAGGGTCGAGTCGGAGCGGCTGACCACCAGAAAGTCGCGAATTCCGGCGATCGCGATCGCCTGCTTGAGGTTGCGGCAGACTTCGCGGGTGGTGGCGTCGGCATCTTCGGGCGTCATCGATCGCGTGTTCGCCAAGATAAAGAAAATCGGCGAGTCGTCGCGCAGGCCCAGCAGCAGCGTCTCCACGTCCCAGCGCATCAGCAGCAGACAGCCGTGGACGGTTTGCGATCCCGTGGGGTCGTCGTCGATCGCAATAATTTTCGGGCGAGGGCGAACGTCAATCTCGGTCATGGCTATCGGGTGTAGCGCCTGGGGGCGATCGAATTATTCCTGCAATTTTCGCATCTCTTCCCGGATACTCGCCCCGATCGCCACGGTCTGTCCGACAATCGCCTGATATTCGCGCGCCCGCACGTCGGTCTTCAGTGCCTGAATGGCCGTCAGATTTTCAGAAAAGCCTTCGAGATCGACGCCGAGAAAGTCTCGGTTTTCCCGCAGAATTCGCTCCGTCGAAAGGGCGCGCACCAGATCCTCGCGGGTTAGCCACAGAGCGCAGCGTAGTGCCTGCCGTTGTCCCAGATCGTCATCATCGCCCGACCGACGGCGCGCTTCGCCCAAAGATTCGGCGATCGCCACCGCCCGCACGGCATCGTGATAGCGATCGAGGTCGTCGAGCAGCGCCACCAGCCCCAGCGGTGTCGAGTGCTGCCGCCACGCCCAGCGCCCGCCGACGATCGCCAGCGTCACGACGATCGGGCACAGCACCGCCAACCACAGCACCTCGCCCAGCAGCGGACGAATCGCGAATAGATAGATCGCGCCGGTGAAGATCGGCGACAGGGCGATCGCTAACATCAGCTCCTGCCCCCAAAACAGCAGCCGCTCGCGCCGTCGCGCGCTCGGACGCCACAGTTCGTCTGGGTCGCAGCCGCACAGCCGCCGCACCTCTCCCGGCGAAATCTCAAAGGCCGTCAGGTCGATCGACTCCGGATCGGGGGGACGCGACTCGACGCGATCGCCAGAATGCGAATCGCCTGGAAACATCGCTACTCGTCACTCCATCGATTTACGAAAAACAGCACCGGGTTCGCTTACGCGCCCCAGGGCGGCTACACCGCGAGTGCCGTCGATTACCAGATCGCGCGAGCCGAACGTACCGCCGAGAACCTCCGAACCGGGCGATCGCCTATCAGTATTTTGACGTTTTGCTGCCAGTCTGCGGCGCGATTCCCAGCCACTTGTAAAGAAATACGACTTTCCCTCAGGAAAAGGCGATTTTTTTACCGATCTGCCGCGTGAAATGCGATATTTCTTTCGGCTCGATCGGGCGATCGTAGCGGGCTTGGCAGGCAATCTTGTATTCGCTGGAAACGCGCCTCCAAGGAACGTTACAGCGCCTGTCGAGCGCCGAGCGTTATGCCCTCGGCTGGCGCGTTCACGGCTCGAGCGCGTCCCTCCATTTTTTGCTATTGTTTTAATAACCGCAACGAATCGTTCTGTTTTATTAAGGAGAGTATTTCGGCTATGGGATTACTACAGCGTTTGTTTGGTCTCAAGGAGAAGAAAGAAGAAGGCAATACGATTAAAAGCAAGCAGCCTTCGGATGCGTACTTCCTAGACTCCGATTCCTCTAAGACCTTCGGCAACATCGACTACATGCGTCAGCCGAAAGCCGTCGAACGCACCTTCCCGAAAGTGGAAGGTATGAACGTCGGTGGTCTGCGTAAGATCTCGCAGTTCTCCTCCGATGGCGAACAGCTCGTTTACGATGGCGACGGCAAGCCGAGCAACAGCACGAGCACCACGAGCGCCGCGAGTGAGTCTAGCAGTACTTCGAGTTCTTCGTCAGCTCCTGTGACCTCGACTCCCAAGCGCACCCCGTCCTCGACCGGCGACCTGGATTTCCGTTCGATGGCGCGCGATATCAAGCGCTAGTTCTGCGCTAATTTTCTGGGGGTTCGCCGCTGGCGATCGCCCGTTCTCCGGACGCGCTCCGGGTTTACTTCACCCCCAAGGCGGCTCGACAGGGCCGCTTTTTTCGTACTTGCACTTGCTTTTGCGTCCGTGGGCCGCTCCGTGCGATTCGTTGCGATTCGTTTCTGTGGCGCGCCGCTGGTGGCCCGTTCCCAAGGCAGGCGCTCGGGCAGACTTGCTAAGCTGAATGCATGCCCCAGATTCCGATGTCGCGAGGCGTCTCTATGAGTGCCGTTCCCGCTACCCAGTCGGCATGGCAGCAGCTTCGCCAAAATCGCATCGACTGCCGCACTGCCCTCGATCTGCTCGTTGACGACCACGGCATCGTCAACCTGTCCCTGCTCGATCGCGACGTAAGCTACCGATTTTTTCGCGAGTTTCCCGACAAGAACTGCCTGCCGCCGGTGATTCCGCTGCTGCTCTGGCGCAACTGCTTTTATCTCGGATCGCCCGTCGAGATCTCGCCCGCCCAGCAGCGCGAGCTTAAAGATCGCACGTTCACCGAGATCGAGGTGGTGCCGATCGCCCAGAAGAGCCACAGCGCCTGGCACCACGCCCAGACCCTCGACCCGCGCGCGATCGACGCCGCCCCGCTGGTCAACCCGATCACCGGCCTGGTCGAGAGCGAAGACCTAACCGAGACGACGCCGCACTTCCTCGATCTCGCCGTCGATCAGATTGGTCGGATTAAAACCCTGATTTCTGCCGCCCTGCGCAACCGTGCCAGCGATATTCACCTCGAACCAGGCGAAAACGACAGCCTGAAGGTGCGCTACCGCATCGACGGCATCTTGCGCGATATCACCACGCTGCCGCCAGAAATCGCCCGCCGCGTCATTGTCGCCCTGAAGGTGATGGCCGATATCGATATCGCCGACAGTCGCCGACCCCAGGATGGCCGCATCGGCGAGCAGTACATTGCCGACGGCAGCATCGGGAACCTCGATATGCGCGTTAGTACGCTACCCTGTATCACCGCGATCGAGGACAATCGCGAGAAGGCCGTGATTCGGCTGCTGCCCCAGGACAACCCGTTTTCGGATCTCGAAGATCTGGGCTTTACGCCGACAGCGCTGGCGACCTACAAAAGCTGGCTCGCCCAGCCCCAGGGGACGATCGTCCTGACCGGCCCCACCGGCTCGGGAAAAACCAGCACGCTATATACGAGCCTCCAGGCGATCGCCCGCGAGTCGGTTAACGTCGTCACCGTCGAAAATCCGGTGGAGTACGTACTTCCCGGAATCACCCAAACCCAGGTGAATGAAAAAGCAGGGATGACCTTTGCGGCAGGGCTGCGGGCCATTCTGCGCCAAGACCCGGACATCATCATGATCGGCGAAGTCCGCGATCGCGACACCGCCGAGACGACGATCCGCGCCGCGCTGACCGGCCACCTGGTCTTTACGACGCTCCACACCAACGACGCCGTCGGGGCGATCCCGCGTTTGAAAGATCTCGGAGCCGATCCCGGCTCGCTGGGCGACGCCTTGCTCGGCATCGTCGCCCAGCGTCTCGTACGCCGCGTCTGCCCCCACTGCGCCGAGCCCTACACCCCCACGCCCCAAGAGCTGAGCGTGCTGGGGCTGCGCCCCGGCGAAATCCCCGTCGATCGCTTTCGCAAAGGCAAGGGCTGCGCCAACTGCTTCGGATCGGGATACGCCGGACGCGAAGCGATCGTCGAGCTGCTGGACATAGACGAGCGGGTGCAGGAGCTAATCTACGACGGGACGATCTCGCAGCTCAAGGCGTACCTGCGGACGGCGGGCTTCGTTTCGTTTCGCACCTCGGCGATCGAAAAGATCGTCGCCGGGGAAACGACCCTCGAAGAAGCCACTCGCGTCCTGCATCGCAACGCCCTGCGCGCCCGCGAGCCCGACCCAGCTCGCCCGTCTCGCTCATCGCTGAGCGTAGCGGGCTAAGCTAGAAAATTACGCGGGCGCAGATCCGGCCCCTAGACTGCCTGTCCCGGAGGTTCGTTACCCCCTTGAAAAATACCCTTCTCCTACTTAAAGAACTCAACAACGAAGACCTCGATTGGCTCGCGAAGCGCGGACAGCTGCGCCAGCTCAAAAACGGCGACACGCTGATCTACGAAGGCGAGCAGATCGGAGCGTTGTACTTTATTCTCTCGGGAACGCTGAGCGTGCGCCTCGCCTCGATCGACAATCGCGAACTCGCCCGCGTCTCCAGCGGCGAAATCGTCGGCGAAATTTCCTTTGTCGATAGCCAGATGCCCCTGGCAACGGTGACGGCAATCGCCGATGCGATCGTTCTGGAGATCCCGCGCTTCCAGGTTACCCAAAAGTTGAACAACGATTCGGGGTTCGCCTCGCGCTTTTACCTCGGGCTGTCGGTGTGCCTCGCCGATCGCATGCGCGGTACGGTCGGGCGCTTGGGCTACGGCGTCGAGGTCGTCCTGGGCGATCGCGGCGCGCAGCGGCTCGACTCCGCCGCCCTCGAACTCGTGCGTACGAAGTTTCGCTGGCTAGTGCAACAGTCGGGCGCGCTGGAACGGGGACTGATGTCCGCCGACCTGTAGGCTGCGTCGCCGAAGATTTGCCCGAAATTTGCTGGAGATAGGCCGAGGACAGGCCGAAGCTTGGTAAAGCGTTTAGTCGATGCGGGCATGGATATCCTGCATCACTTCGAGCAGCGTCAGCAGTTGCTGCCACTCGCGCACGTCGGCCTCGGGACGATCGCTCCAGGCTTGCTTGAGCGATCGGTGCAGCTCGTTCATCTGCACGTCGATACTGGTGCTGTCCGCCGGTGCGTCCGTCGCCTCTTTCGTACCTGACGTCTCGCGAGCGGCGTCGCTGGCGGGAGAGTCCGGCTCGGAGTTGGCGGCGCGCTCGACCGGCGAAGGCTCGGGACTATCGAGAATCTCCTGGGCGACTTCGGACAGGCCCAAGGTTCGCTCGGAGAGGTTTTCCGGTACGGTCGGGCGATCGGAGAGGTACAGCTCGGCGACTTCGAGAAAGAGCGCGCGCACCTGCTCAGTCCACTGGAGCGCAGGGTAGTCGGGCCAACTGGCTTCGACGATGCCGTTTTGACGGGCGCGATCGAGCAGTCCTCTAGCATGGTTGGCGATCGGGACGGCCTTTTGGGCCAGCGGCATCGGCACGATCGGGCTGTCGCCCAAACACGCCCGAGCCAAATCGAGAAGCACCTGACGCACCTGAGCGACCCACTCAAATTCTTCAGCACTCCAGTGTAGGTCTGTCATTGGATGAGTCTTTTTCTGATAGGGAGAGGGTTAACCGAAATAGCCACTGCGCTGGCGGCGCGCCCCCGTATTCACCGACGGAGAAACTGCGCCCCGGCCTACTTGTCCGTCAACTTCCACACGCCATCCCAATCTTCGGTGGGTGGCTGCTGCTCGAAGAGCATACAGCGCTCGACGTGCAGCTTGGCGGCTTTGTTTTTCGGATCGACCGCTAAAACCGCTTTAAACTCTTCGCGGGCCTGGCGGAATGCCTGTTTGGATTTGGCTACGAGCACCGGGCGCAACAGGTCGATTAACTTCTCGATCTGGGCCAGAGTCATCTCGCGCGCCTCTTCAGCCAGCATCTGTTTGGCCATCTCGTCGCCGGTGAACTGCTGGAGTTTGGCGATCGCCATCCGCTCGATCAAGCGCGGCGTGAGCTGTTTCACCTTGAACGGTAGCGTCCGGCGGAACTCCGCGTCGGTGATCTCGCTCCAACTCGTGGCATTTAGCATCCGCAGCAGCGCCTCTTCGCCGAGCGCATCGCTCAGCGCCTCGCGCGACCAACTGCCGAGCATGTCCTTGAGCATTTTCTGCGGGTCGTAGCTGAGCTGCGAAACTTCCGCGTCGGACAGCGCCGAGAGTGCGTGCATCCCTTCGATCAGCTCTTCGTTGCTCAGTTTTTCGCGGGCGGGCTGGAGGTAGCGATCGCGGCCGGCGGCGTAGCGATCGATGATTTCCTGCTGCTCGGGCGTCACCGGACGGGCCAGCTCGCCTTCGGTGACGGCAATCAGTTCGTAAATCGTCACCGGCTGGGTTTTGCCTTTGACGGTGATAAAGTCCAACTCGCGCACCACCAGCTTGTCGGCGTGGGGTTCGTAGGTCGAGCCGCTGATAATCAGATCCGTGCCGTACTGTTTACTGGTGCCTTCCAGGCGCGAGGCCAGGTTGACGCCGTCGCCGATCGAGGTCAGCTCCATGCGCTTGCTCGAGCCGATGTTGCCGCTGAGCACCTTGTCGGAGTGGATGCCCATCCCGATCGAGATCGGCATCTTACCCTGGGCTTCGCGGTGAGCGTTGAACTCGGCGAGGCGCTGGCGCATGGCGATCGCCGACTGGATCGACGACCAGCGGTGATCTTCGAGCGGCGCGGGGAAGCCAAACACGGCCATCAGCGCGTCGCCGATATATTTGTCGAGCGTGCCGCCGTAGGTAAAGACCGCATCGACCATCTCCTCGAAGTAGTCGTTGAGCATCAAGACGACTTCTTCCGGCTCGAGCTGCTCGGTCAGGGTCGTGTAGCTGCGGATATCCGAGAACAGCACCGACACCTGCTGGCGACGGCCACCCAGACCGGTATCGCCGCTGTCGAGCAGCGCTTCGGCTACCTCCGGCGTCATGTACTTGTACATCAGGTTCTTGACTTCCATCTCGTCGCTGATGTCTTCCATGACGACCAGCGCGCCGTTGACGCGATCGGGGTCGAGCGCGTCGGCCATCGTGTTGATCGAGAGATTGATGCTCTGGTCTTCGCGCTCGTCGCCGTAAACCAGCATCTGGTTGGGATAGTACTGCTGGCGGTCTTTGTCGCCCTCAGGGTTCAGCGCCGCCGCGAACCAGCCGTCGAACTGGCCTTCTTTGAGCATGATGCGATCGGCCAGGGGCTGGCCTTCCAGGCTGGTTGCTTCCGCTTCCGAAATACCCAGCAAAATCGTGGCGCTCTCGTTGGCTGCGATGATATTGCCGGACTTATCAGTGGAGATCACACCGTTGCTGAGGCTACGAAGTATATCCTTCTGGCGCTGCTCCTGCTGCTTGACCGTGGCAAACAGCTTGGCGTTTTGCAGCGCCACACCAGCTTGGGTGTTAAACGCCTTCATAAACTCTAAGTCGCTGCGGTTGAAGCTCGCTCTCCAGATCTCCGGCGCTTCCGGCCACTGCGACGAATCGTACTCGGGGTGTTCCCCCTGGCGCTTCTTATTAATCAGCTGCGTGACGCCGATCAGCTCATCGTCGGCATTAAAGACCGGCATGCAAAGCATGCTGCATGTCCGATAGCCCGTCTTTTTATCGGTCTTTTTCGCCGTTTCAGAGTCGGGGTTGTCGTAAATATCAAAAGGCAGCAGCAGCGGTTCGCCGCTTTTCGCAACCTCACCCGCAAAGCCCGCATTGCGCGGGATGCGGATTTCTTGCACGCTACCATCACTGATAGTGAGCTTCGTCCACAGTTCGCCGCGCTCTTCGTCGAGCAGCCAGAGTGTGCTGCGATCGGCATTCATCAGGTTCTTTGCCTCTTCCATCACCCGAGCCAGGGTGTCTTCGAGATCGAGGCTGCTCTTACTCAACGAATTCACCGCGCCCATTAGCGCCGTCGCGGCGCGCTGCTTCTGCGTGGCGGCATAGAACGCTTTCGAGGACTCGAGGATCAGGCGGATCGAGGGTTCGAACTCGCGGAATACTGTTTCGTCATCGGTGGTGAAGCCCGCCATGTCGATGCGATCGGCGAGTTCTTCGTAGGGCTGGGCGTCGAGCTTGAGCTTGTTGATAAGCTGCACGACGGCGACGAGCGAGCCTTCCTCGTTGAGGAGGGGCATCGTCAGCATCGTGTAGGTGCGATAGTTGTTTTTCTTGTCGAGATCCCGGGCGGTTGCCGACCTCGGATCGTCGTAGAAATCGAAGGGGATACTGATTGGCTGCTTGCTGGTGGCCACTTCCCCAGCGATCCCCATATTGGCCGGAAAGCGGATTTCTAGAGCGTTGCCTTTCTCATCTTTGGCGACGATCGTAAACAGCTCGTTTTTGTCTTCATCGAGCAAAAAGATCGTGGCGCGATCGGCATGGAGCAGCTCGCCCGTCTTCAGCGTAATCGACTGCAACATCTCGTCGAGAATTGCATCGAAGCCCTGGCTGTCGAGCAGGCTATCGAGCATTCCCAGGGTCTGGTTGACCACCTGGAGCTTCTCTTCGACCCCGGTGACAACGCTCTTGAAGTCCTGGCGGTTGAGCGGGGCGAGGAACGCGTTGAAATTCCCCGACCCGACAGTGAGGGCGCTGCTGCTGGCTTTCGGCGCTTCCGTTCGCGCACTGGGTGCTCGTCCGTCCTCAGAGACGACCGCAACGTCGATAACGTCGGCTTCGACGGGGGAGTTCGGAGATGCAGAATTCATAGATCGCTATCAGAACGGGGATATGCGGAATAGCATCGCGTTGCTCGATCGGGGGGCCGTGGACTTCACGACAGCACGTTCGCTAGGCAAATCGCACAGATTGGAAGCGTGCGGAAGCTCGATGCCCGAGGGCCAGAACTCCGTCTGCTGCGGCAGTTTGGATCGATCGAAGCGAGAATAAAGTCAGTGAATCGAGTTCACCGAGCCAAGATTCGCGCGGCAGAGGTCGCAATTTGCATTGAAGTGCAATGCGCTTCCACATTATGGACTAGGTTTTCGGAAATCATCTAGGGGCTGTTATCAATTCAACGAACGGCGATCGCCCAGTCGGCATGTCAGGCTCTGGGGTCTCGAGCCGGTTCGGCTCTGCGACCGTCTGCTCTGTAGAGGTTTGGGAACGAGTCGATAACGCGCTCCATTACAGCATCAGCTCGAAATTTTAGGGTTGGGCATCTTCTGAGGTTTGCTGCGATCGCAGCCACGGCGCATAGTGGTGCGCCGCGACCAGAAGCCTTAATTTTCTGCTTTGGCGCAAGACTCGAAAAATCCTGCGAGCTTTATTAACTGCAGAACCGGAGTTCTTCTATTGCCTGCCAATTTCCCATGCCTGACAATGTCCCAACGAAGCTTTCCTAAAGTGCTAGGGCTTTGCCGAGGTCGCCCGGCGCGATCGCTTCTTGGATTTGGCGCGGCGCGACTCGGCGGGCGCTTTTTTCGCGGGCTTGGCGGGCGTGTCCGATTCGGCGGCGTCAGTCTCGCTCGCGCTGAATCCGGCAGCGTCTCCAGCCTCGGTGCTGGAGACACCTCGCAGCGCGCGCGCCTGCTCGAGGAGGGCTTCGGCGAAGGCGTTGGCGGCCTCGCTGGCAGCATCGCCGACGTCATCGCCGCTGGCGAGCTGAGCCAGTTCCAGACGCCGATCGTCGGCATTGAGCTGGGTGACGCGGATGGCGGTGCGCTCGCCGTCGCCGTCAGTGACAACCTGCTTATCGACGTGGAAGTGCCCGTCGGCCATCGCGGCCACGAGGGGCTGGTGCGTGACGCAAAGTACCTGGCGATCGAGACTGAGACGGTAGAGCGTCTCGGCGATCGTGCTGGCGACGCGCCCCGAAACCCCGACGTCGATTTCGTCGAAGACCATCGTCTCGACGCGCTCCACTTGGCTGAAGCAGGCTTTAAGCGCTAGCAAAAAGCGGCTCATCTCTCCGCCCGAGGCGGTCTTCGCTAGGGACTGGAGCGGCTCGCCGGGGTTCGGGCTCCACTGAAATTCAACGCGATCGGCTCCCGTAGCGCTCGGCGTGACGGACTCGATCGCCGCCTGGAAGACCACGTTCTCCATCGCCAGCGGACGCAGCGCTGCCAGCAGTCCGGCCTCGAGGCGATCGGCAGCAGCTTTGCGCTCGGTTCTCAGCGCTTCGCAAGCCGCGTCTAAGGCGTCTTTACTAGCTTCGACTTTGGCTTCGAGTTCTTCGAGCGAGTCGCCCTCGCCGGTCAGCCCTTCGACCTGGTCGCGCAGCTTGTGGAACAAGTCGATCGCATCACCCAGCGTCGGGCCGTACTTACGGCAAATCTGCTTGAGCTGGCGGATGCGGCTCTCGGCAATTTCCAAACGCTCCGGGTCGGCTTCGAGCTGCTCGCCGTAGGCGTTGATCGCCTTACCCGCTTCGGTGACGCGAACCAGTGCTTCGCTAACTAGTTCCAGGATCGGCGCGATCTCGGTGTCGTATTCCACCATCTCGCTCAGGGTCGCCTCTGCCGTGCCCAGCGTGTCGGCGGCGGCGCTGCCCTCGTCGGCTTGATAAAGAAACTGGTAGACCTCGTAGCTCTGGCGCTGGAGTTCGACGACGTGATTGAGGCGGGCGGCTTCCTGGGTCAGGTCGTCGAGTTCGGTGGGGCTTTCGAGTTCGGCGGCGCGCAACTCTTCGAGCTGGAAGGCAAACAGATCGAGCTGCTGCAAGCGCTGGGCTTCATCGTTACGGCGGGTTTCGAGCTTTTTGGTGACGGTCTGCCACGCTGCGTGGGCTTCGGCGACGCGATCGCGCTCTGCCAGCAGCCCCTCACCGCCATAGAGGTCGAGCAGCTCGCGCTGGTGGTTGGTTTGCAGGAGCTGGATGCTCTGGCCTTGGGCGGCAATTTCGAGGTAGCGCGATCGAAGCGCCTGCACGTCTTTTTGGGTCGCGCTCTGGCCGTCGATCGCGTACTTGCTGCGGCTGCCGCGCTTTCCGGCGATCAGCTCGCGGCGCAGGACGATCGTCTCGGCGTCGCCGGTCGCGACTGGCGCGACGGCCCCTACGCGCTCGTCGGACACGCGCGAAAATATCGCCTCGATCGAGGCGCGATCGGCCCCGGCTCGAATAACGCGCCCACCCGTCTTACCGCCCAGCACGGCATCGACCGCGTCTAGAACGATGGATTTACCCGCGCCCGTCTCCCCCGTCAGGACGTTGAGACCCTTGCCGAAGTCGAGTTCGAGGCGATCGACGAGGGCGAAATTTTCGATGCGCAGGCGTTGCAGCATGGACGGGCGGTACGGCTAGGTGGAGTGGTGGGCAAGGGCGGGCAGGTCGGCCAGATCGGGACGCAAGTCGCGGGCGTGGCGCAGATAGATATGGCTGGCGCTGCGATCGGCGGGCAAGTATGCGTGGATCAAGAAGCGAATGCAGCGGGGCAGGTCGCCATCGACGTGCATGTGCTGGACGTCGAGCAGCGGCACGCCGTCCCAGCCCGCTCTACGCCGCGCGATCGCCGCCGGGAAAATTGCGGTCAGGTCGCGTGTCACCGAAAACGTCACGCTAACGACCTCGTCGAAGTCGATCGCGTTATTAGCTTCGAGGGCATCGAGCAGCTCGGTCACCGCCTCGCGCATGGCCGCTGCGGAATTTTCAGGAACCGTCGTCGCTCCACGAATTGCTTTCAGTTTCCACGCCACTTCCACTCTTAAAATCCTCCATTGCCCCGCAAAGGGCTACGTTACTAAATAGATTGGTTAATATCAGTCGAAATTTCGGGCGATCCCGCGGCAACCCCAAGGTCGATCCGCAATCGTCCGAGCCGCATTCGTCGCGCTGGATTTCGACAACGCTTGATGGCCCCACAATTATAGATTCAGTCCGCGAACCCCCGGCGGCTGTAGCGGCAGATCGGCGGTAATTTTCGCGCGACCTGCGATCGCGCCATCTAGGCTGCCCGTCGGCCACGAAACAACGGTGCTACGGGGCTTCGGCGGCAGTGGCGTCGAGATCGGTTTGGATCTCTTCGAGGGGGATCGTTTTGCATTCCTGATATATCCGACCCGGATCGGGCAGCGCGATCGCGGTTAGCTCGCGGGCGATCGTCTCGAACAGCTCACTCACCTGCGACGAAAACCGATATAGCCCGAACTCGCGGCCGCGCGCCTGCACCCGCTGCGCCATCGCCTGCCGCTGGATCGGATTGCGGATCAGCCTGTCGCTGCGCTCGACCAGCGCCTCGATCGACGCGACCCGATAGCCCGAGACGCCATCCTCAACGATCTCGCGCTGCCCGCCGCCGTCAAAGACAATCGGGATACAGCCACCCTGCATCGCCTCCACCGTCGCCATCCCGAAATGCTCGACCCGCTCCGGTAAAAATTCATCCAGGCCGCACAGATGCCAAAACAAGCTGGCGCGCTGATAGAGCTCGTCCACCTCCGTCAGCGACAGGTTCGGACGCACCTCGATCGTCGCGTCGCTCTTCACCTCATCCAGCAGCCGCTCTAGGTAGACATTCGTGCCCGCACAGCCCCCCGCCAGCACCAGCGTCCAGTCATCCAGCCGCTCTGGATCGCGATCGCGCAGCGCCTGAAACGCCTGCACCAGCTCCATTTGCTTCTTGTTACCGCCCGCATCGAAGCGCGCCACCGACAGAATTATCGGCTCGCGACGCTTGGGCTCGCTCGCCGGTTTAGCCAGTCGATCCTGCAGCGTCACCGGCGGGTAAATCCGCAGGCTGGGTTCGATGTTCCAAAGCTTGCGAATCCAGCGGGCGGTGTAGTCGCTGTTGGCGACCAGCAGCGTGTAGCGATCGACGAACCAGCGATTGTCGCGCCAAGAGTCGGGGAAGTGGCAGAAAAACAGCGACACCGCCGATCGCGGCTCGACGCGGGTGAGCTGATTGGCGTTGATAAAAATATCGAAGTCGGCGCTGCGCTCGGCGATCGGCTCGAACGGGTTTTCCGGCGTCTCCGGCGTCACCCAAGTGCCGTCGATCGCAGCGTTCTGCTTCTCAAAAAACGGCAGCGGAATCACTTCGACGGTGCAGCGATCGAGGCTCAGGCCATACCAATCTTCGAGCTGCGAAATTTCGACCGGCTTGTTGGTAATAAACGTAATCTCAAAGTGCTTTTGCCCAAACCAAGCTTGCAGCATCGCCGCCAGCGTCGCCAGATAGCGCTGCCCACCGCCGATCGCGTGCAGGGCATGGTCGTAAATCGCCACCTTCAGCGGTCTGCCGCCATGAATGGCCCCCAACCGCGCCAGCGCCAAATCCGCGCCACCACTGCCGCACAGCTCCGTCACCCGCGCCGCTAAGGCTGGCAGCACCCGCTCCACCGTTGCTGCGTCGTGGTGCAATAGCAGCTTGTGCCACGCCATCGCCATCGCCTCCAGCAGCCAGTCCCAGCGCTGCCGCAACGTAAAGCCCGATGTGGCGATCGCGTCCAGCAGCTCGTCCGGCTCGTGCTTCGCCAAATATAGAAAGCGATTGCGATTGCAAAAATAGTCCGTCAGGCTGCTGCCCTGGCTCGACGCGCCGCCCTCGTGAGTCGCGATCGCCTCGGGAACGTAGTGCAGATCCCAGCCCGCATCCCGGCAGCGCCGCGCGTAGTCCACGTCCTCGAAATACATCACGAAATCGCGATCGACCTGGCCGACCTCGTTCAAGCATTCGCGCCGAAACAGCGCCGCCGCCCAGCACAGCCCCTCGACCGGCTCGGCCTTGTCGTACTGTCCGCGATCGCGCTCGCCGATGCCGCGATCGGCCCAGTAGTAGTTCTCGAGCTGCACGTGCCCGACGCTATTAATCGTCCCGTCCGGGAAGCAGATTTTGCCCGTGACGCCGCCGACTGCGCGCTTCTCCAGCAGGTAATCGACCAGGACACGCATCCATCGGGCATCGAGCTGGGTGTCGTTGTTAATCAAAGCGACGAACTCGCCCCGACTGCGATCGATGCCGAGCTGGATGGCGCTGGCGAAGTTGTTGCTGGTGTTTTCGGTGACGGTGACGCTCGGGTAGGTTTCGCGCAGGTATTCCACCGAACCGTCGGTCGAGCCGTTGTCGATCGCCAGGATCTCCAACACCGGATAGTCGAGCGCGAGCAGCGAGCCGATGCAGCGATCGAGGTGGTCGCGTCCGTTGTAGGTCACGACGATCGCCGAGCAGAGAGAAAAGTCGGTCATTGTGGTACGAGAATTGGCGATCGGGACGGCTCCATTATTCCAGCCTGGGAACGCGACTGAGTTTAGCCTCTGCTAAAGAAGAGGCCGAAGCAAGGCAATTAGCTCTGGCAATTTATTCTCGATGACATCAAAAATCACATCCAAATCGAGCTGGTCGTACTCGTGAACGATAACGTTACGCATTCCGGCGATTTCTCGCCAGGGAATCTCTGGATGTTGCTGGCGAAATTCCGCCGAGAGGCGCTTCGTCGCTTCGCCGATGATAACGATCTGGTACAGAATGGCCGACAGTTTTTCGTCGTTGTCGGCGAGTTCGGCACGGCTGAAGCCGTCAGCGTAGCGTTGGGCGCACTCGGCGGCGGTCACAATATCAATGAGTGATTCTCGATCGCGTTTCATAGATCGCGCGGGCGGAACCCAGAATGTTTTGTCGTCTCAGCCAGTTTTTGCTGCGGGCGATCGCGGCTTTGAAAATCAGATCGACTTTGCGATCGAAGATCTCTTCCAGCTCGTCGCGCATTTGCATCGTCTCGGTGAGGCCGCGCGTGGCGTTGGGGTCGATGTCGAGGAGGATGTCGATGTCGCTCTCGGCGTGAAAGTCGTCGCGGAGAACCGAGCCAAAGAGCGCGAATTCGGTGACGTGCCATTTTTCGCAGAATTCGGCGATCTGTTGCGTCGGTAGTTCGATCGCGGTGGTGAAGTCGGCCATCGCAGTGGAGTGGTTGGCGATCGCTTCCATTATTTCAGGCTTTGCGGGGCGGACTAGAATTGGGGCATCGTCGATCGCCGCTGGAACCGTGACCAAACAACAGCCGCCCGAGCGCAATCAGCAGGGTATCAACCTTAACGACAACGCGAAGATGAATGCCGAAAACGTGGCGCAAGTTTTTGGCGGCAATGTCGTTATCAACCAGTCAGGAGCTGCGAAGCGCGATCGCATCGAGAAAATCCTGCTGGACGCGGTGAAGACGGAGGTGGCGGGACGGCAGGAGTACGCGCTGCACAATCGGGTCTATATCGAGCTGGACAAGCGGGAAGACCCGAGCCAGGTGGTGCAGCCCTGGGAGTATGACGTGAAGGAGGGCAGCGCGGCGGCGGTGCGGTGTCCGGCGGGGATGTCGGTGGTAGAGGTGTTCGATCGCGAGGCGATCGGCGGGCGGCTGTTGATTCTGGGTGCACCCGGTTCGGGGAAGACGACGGTGTTGCTTCAGCTTGCGGAGGAGTTGGTGAAGCGGGCGTTGGCGGATGGGGATGCGCCGGTTCCGGTGTTGTTGAATTTGTCGGCGTGGAAGAAGGAGTTTAAGGATATTCGCGGCTGGATGGTGGCGGATCTGAAGCTGAAGTATGGGGTGAAGAAGTCGAAGGCGTTGGAGTGGATCGAGGAGCGGCGGATTTTGCCGTTGTTGGATGGTTTGGATGAGTTGATGTCGGAGCGGCAGGAGACTTGCGTTCGGGTGTTGAATGAGTTTCTAAACCGCGAGTGGCCTCAAGGTAGACCGTTGGTGGTGTGTTCGCGGTTGGAGGAGTATGGGGCGTATCCGACGAATTTGGGGCTGAATGGGTCGGTGACGTTGTTGCCGTTGTCGGATGGACAGATCGAGCGGTATTTGCGGGGGGCGGGGTGTGATTGGTTATGGGATGCGGTGAGGAAAGATTTGGAGGTAATGGATTTGGTGCAATCGCCGCTGATGTTGACAATTGTTATGTTGGTGAGTGATGGGTTACATGGGGCGGAGTTGGAGCGATGGCTAGGGGAGAGGGACACCACACAAAGTCAGAGATCGCTGATTACGTTCTATGTGGAGAGGCAGTTTAAACGACAGTATTTACGTGGATCGAGTTTACTCGCACAAAGCGGAGAAAATTCGCGCGTCTCGTATCGCAGCGATGCCGACAGGCGACGATGGCTAGGATGGTTAGCCCGAAGATTGCGCGAGCGAGGTCAGACCGAATTCTTCTTCGAGGATTTGCAAACAGATTTCCTCATCTCAAATTTGCAGAAGTCAGCTTTCATCTTCGTCACTGTGTTGACGGCCATTCTCATACTTTGCTTATTCCACCTTGCGGGGATAGTCATGATTGTTATTATGGCCTTCTCCTTTTGCATTATCGAATATAAACAAGACGACAATGCTTTCTTCCAGGCTTTGTCGGCATTTATGGGAGATTTACAGAGTCACTTCTACAAGAATCCTAAAGGAAACTCTTTTTTTGCTGTCTTGGTTGCGATGTTCTATGCTGGCTTCTCTATTTTGGAACTAGAACTGCTCACGAGCGGTCTTCCTGGATACTTTGAAGCGAGTATTGCGGTGATTTTCTTCTCATTAATCGCAAGTAGATTTATTCAATATACTAGTAAGATTAGACAGATTGAGATATCTAAAGGTAAGTCGGACAATCAACGCCTGTACCAATCCCTCATATCTTCGCTGTTCTTGGGAAGTGTTATTGCTCCATTCAGCCTCACGATATCGAGTGCGCTCTACGTTCAATACCTTACATATACCGATCTTGATTTATTGGAGTTCTTCCAGTTTGGCCTCACCTGCGGATTTTTCTTGGGGGCTATTTGTGGTGGCCTCCATAGGGTTATTGCCCATATATCCCTGCGTGTAAGTATCTGGCTTTTCGGCTTCGCATCTTTGGACTACAGCCGCTTCCTTCGCTACTGCACCGAACGCGGCTTCCTCCAGCGCGTCGGCGGCGGCTACCGCTTCGTCCACGCCCTCCTCAGAGATCACTTCGCCGACACCGAACCCTGCCCCGGCGACCCCACCGCACCCCCCGCCCGCTGAGCCACCGCCCATGAAAAGCATCAAAATCCGCCAGCGCGTCGGACGAGACGGCATCCTCCGACTCGAAATCCCAACCGAGATCGCCGATCGCGACCTCGAAATCGCCATCACCTACCAGCCCGCCGCTCCCGAAACCTCCCCCGAAATTCCCCTCGCCGACCTCTACGGCATCTGCGCCGACGACCCACTGGAAATCGACGACGGAGGCATCCGCGAAACACTCGACGAAGACCTCACCGGAGCCTTCGACTGAGAATGCCGCGTTACCTTCTCGATACCAACGTATGCGTCGTCTACCTCAAAAGTCGCTCTGCCTTCGTCCGCGATCGTGTCCTGGCAAAATCAACCAAAAACATCGCTGTGTCATGTACACCACAACCATCACCGACACCGGCCAAATCACCCTGCCCGACGAAATCCGCCAACACCTCAAACTCGTCAACGGTAGCCGCCTCGAATTCATCATCGACGGGCGTTGGTGAATTGAGCTAGGGTAAGAGAGAAGCTGCGTACGGAAAACCGCC